>JAZKBZ010000120.1:0-35246 GCA_040388315.1 Pseudomonadota bacterium
ACACCTCACTCTGGCACGTCGATGCCGTCCGGGGGCGTCCACCCCATCACCCTTCTCGGACCTCGACAAGGTCCAGTTTCGACAGATGTCGGCAAACGTCAGCTTGTGGGTGCGCTGTCTTGCGGGTTTCGCCCGTGTGCGGAAGAGGGGGACGGTCTCGCCCCACCCTTCTAGACCGGCGACTTCTCCAGCATCTTCACGGCCTGCTGCATGATCCGGCGGCCCCAGCTGGAGAGGTCGTCGCGGGCCAGCTTGGCGCGGGCCGCCTCCAGGGCGCTCTCGCCGTGGCGGCGCCGAAGCATCTGAGCTTCCTCGAGCGCCTCCTGGTTGAGTCGCTGCCAACGTTTGTAAAGGCGCACCGGGTTAACGATCATGGCGACCCCCCGCTCGATCCGATGCCGAATAGCACCATCTGATGACGGAATGGAGGCGCATTCCCGTTTTGGGATGCAATTTGAGTGCGGATTCCCTGTTCCTGCACGGCATTCGGGCGTGGCGCCCGCCTGGCGGGTGGATTGGCGCGCATCGTCCCCGGGGCCCTGTCCTTGCACCGGGGCTGGACGACTGTCCTTATTGAGGAAACGCCATGACCCGTCTGTTCACCCTCCTGATGGCCGCGGGCTTCCTGGCGGCCGCGGCGCCCGCCCTGGCCGCGCCCTATGGCCATGCCCGGGTGCTGCCGGTTCGCAGCCAGGTCGAGGCCCGCCATGGCTACCACTTGGCCCGGCCCGACCTGCTGGCCACGGCCTCGGGCGTCCGCGCCCATGGCATGATCTGCCGCCAGGCGGGCCATGCCGGCCTGCCGGTCCGCAGGGTTCGGGTGCAGCATCTCGACGCCGCCGGCCGGGTGCTGGACACCGTCGACGTGCGGGTGGACTTCGACTCCGTGCGCCGGTCTGCTAGCTGCACGGCCTATGACCTCGCCACCGCCTGGAAGATCGACCCCGCCGACACGGTCCTCGCCTCCGCCCTCTAGAGCGGTCGCGCCCGTGCGGGTGATGGGGATCGTCAACGCCACCCCCGACAGCTTCTCCGACGGCGGCCTCTATCTCGACCCCGACGCTGGCCTGGCCCACGCCCTGCGGCTGGCGGGGGAGGGAGCCGACATCCTCGACATCGGCGGGGAGTCCTCCCGCCCCGGCGCCGAACCGGTGGGGGAGGACCAGGAGATCGCCCGGGTGGTCCCCCTGATCGCCCAGCTCCGCGCCCGCTCCAGCCTCCCCATCTCCGTCGACACGGTGAAGCCCGGCGTGGCCCGCGCGGCGGTGGCGGCCGGCGCCTCGATCTGGAACGACATCACCGCGCTGTCGGCCCCCGGCGCCCCCGAGCTGGCCGCCGAGCTGGCCTGCGAGGTGATCCTCATGCACATGCAGGGCGAGCCCCGCACCATGCAGGCCGCCCCGCGCTATGACGATGTGGTCGCCGAGGTCTGCGACTTCCTGATGGGCCGCGCCGAGGCGGCCCTGGCCGCCGGGGTGGCCCGCGACCGCATCTGGCTCGATCCCGGTATCGGCTTCGGCAAGACCCTGGCCCACAACCTCGCCCTGCTCTCCGCCCTGGATCGGGTCGTCGCCCTCGGCTTCCCCGTCCTGCTGGGGGTCAGCCGCAAGAGCTTCCTCGCCCGCCTCGACCCGGCGGCGAAAGACCCCGCCCACCGCCTCGGCGGCTCACTCGCCTGCGCGCTCGCCGGCGCCTCGGCCGGCGTCGCCGCCGTCCGAGTCCACGACGTCGCCGAGACGGTCCAGGCGCTGAAGGTGTGGGCGGCTGTCCGCTGACTCCTCCTCGCCCCCGTCAGGGGGAGAGGTCGGGTGAGGGGGCCTCCGCGCAGCGGAGGTCTTGCCGAGATCGGAGCGACGACGGCCCTTCGGAAAGAGCCCTCACCCGACCTCTCCCGCAAGCGGGAGAGGAGGAGATCCGGCCTACCCCCGCCCGATGAACGGCATCTTGGTGGCCATCACCGTCATGAACTGGACATTGGCGTCCAGCGGCAGGCTGGCCATGAACACCACGGCGTCGGCCACGGCCTTGACGTCCATCATCGGCTCGGGGGCCAGGGTCCCGTCGGCCTGGGGCACGCCGCGCGCCATGGCCGCGGTCATCTCGGTGGCCGCGTTGCCGATGTCGATCTGGGAACAGGCGATGTCGAAGGCCCGCCCGTCCAGGGCCGTGGACTTGGTGAGCCCGGTGATGGCGTGCTTGGTGGCGGTGTAGGCGACCGACCGCGGCCGGGGGCTGTGGGCCGAGATCGAGCCGTTGTTGATGATCCGCCCGCCCCTGGGGTCCTGGGCCTTCATGATCCGGATGGCCCCCTGGGTGCAGAGGAAGGCGCCGGTCAGGTTCACATCCACCACGCGGCGCCACTGGGCGAGACTGAGGTCCTCCATCGGCACGGGCGGCGCACCCGTGCCCGCGTTGTTGAACAGCAGGTCCAGCCGGCCAAACCGTTCCCGCACCTGGGAAAACAGCGCCAGGACCTGGGCCTCGTCGCTCACATCGGTGGCGATCGTCGTGCACTTGTCGGCCTTCGTTCGTCGAGCCGTCTCCTCCAGCTCGCCAAGTCGGCGCCCGGCCAGGAAAACGTGAAACCCAGCCTCCACAAGGGCTAGCGCGCTCGCCCGGCCGATCCCGGACCCGGCCCCGGTGACGACGGCGGTCTTGATGTCGGTGCTCATGGGGCGAGACCACCCGAGTCTTCCATCCACGACAACCGACGAATCCTGTATTTCCTCGCAGATGGCCGAATATCGCGGACGCGTCCTCATCATCGCCGGCTCCGACTCCGGCGGCGGGGCCGGGATCCAGGCCGACATCAAGACTGTCACCGCGCTCGGCGGCTACGCCGCCACCGCCGTCACCGCCATCACCGTCCAGAACACCCTGGGGGTCACCGGCGTCCACCCCATCCCGCCCTCGCTGGTGGAGGCCCAGGCCCGCGCCGTCCTCGACGACATCGGCGCCGACGCCCTCAAGACCGGCATGCTGGGCGACGTGGAGATGGTGGAGCGAGTGGCCGCGATCCTTGAGTCCACAAGGGCTCCGGCCGTCGTCGACCCGGTCATGGTGGCCAAGGGCGGCGCCAACCTGCTGGCCGCCACGGCGATCGAGGCGGTGCGGTCCCTGATGGTCCCCCGGGCCTTCCTGCTGACCCCCAACGCCCCCGAGGCCCAGGCCCTGACCGGCCTGGCGGTGGAGACCCCCGACGACCTCCGCCGCGCCGGCGAGGCCCTGCTGGCCCTGGGGGCCAAGGCGGTGCTGATGAAGGGCGGCCACGTCGAGGGGCCCCGGGTGATCGACATCCTGATGACGCCCGCCGGCGAGACCACCTTCGAGGGCGAGCGCCTGGAGACCCGCCACACCCACGGCACCGGCTGCACCCTGGCCTCGGCCGTGGCCACGGGCCTCGCCCAGGGCCTGGACCTGCCCCAGGCCGTCGCCCGGGCCTGGGCCTATGTCCACGAGGCCCTGCGCCAGGCTCCCGGCTTCGGCGCCGGCCACGGCCCCCTCGACCACGCCTGGCCCTTGCGGGGCAAGGCGTGAGACACCGCGACGAGCTGGAGGCCATCCTGCGGGCCACGCCCGGCCTGATGCACGTGATGGAGACCGCCCGGCCCCTGGACCTGCCCGACTGGCTGGTCTTCTCCGGGGCCATCTACCAGCCGGTCCTGAACCACTTGACGGGCCGCCCCGCCGACCACGGCATCAAGGACTACGACCTGGCCTATTTCGACCCCGACACCTCCTACGAGGCCGAGGACGCGGTGATCCGCAAGGTGGCGCAGGCCTTCGAGCCGCCCTTCCGCGAGATGGTGGAGGTGCGCAACCAGGCCCGGGTGCACCTGTGGTTCGAGGCCAAGTTCGGCGAGCCCTACGGCCCCCCCTTGGTCTCCAGCGCCGACGCCCTGTCCCGGTTCGCCAGCCCGCTCAACGCCGTGGCCGCCCGCCTGGAGGCCGACGGCGCCATGACCCTGCTGGCGCCCTTCGGCCTGGAGGACCTGTTCTCCATGGCCTACCGCGCCAATCCCAATCGCAAGGTCAGCGGCTTCGCCCGCACCGCCGAGGCCGCCCAGCGGCGCTGGCCGGAACTGACCGTCATTCCTCAGGAATAGGTCTTGCGGATCTCCATCCAGCGGTCGGCGCCGGTCAGCGGCCCGAAGCCGTACTGGGCGTAGAGGCCGTGGGCGTCGCGGGTGGCCAGGTGCATGCGCCGGAAGCCCTGCAGGTCCGGGTGGTCGGTGATGAAGGCCATGATCGCCTTGCCCAGCCCCGCCCCGCGATGGGCGGCGTCCACATAGACGTCGCAGATCCAGCCGAAGGTGGCGCGGTCGGTGACCACCCGGGCCATGCCGGCCATGGTCCCGTCCGGCGCGTAGACCCCGATGGTCAGGCTGCCGGCCACGGCCTTCTCGAAGGTGGCCCGGGGGATGCCGGTCCCCCAGTAGCTCTCGGCGGAGATCCAATGATAGGCGCGCGCGATGTCGAACCGCGCTGGCGCGTCGCTGACCGTGTAGCCGCTGGTGCGCCGGATTTCCATGACCGCCTCCCTCCGCTGGAGAGCCGGCTGTTAGGAGAAAACGCGGGTCGGCGCTAGGCCGCGGCGACGACAGCGGCGGCGGGGTTGGCGTCCAGGACGCCCTCGATGGCGCGGAACAGCTCGGCGGCCTCGACGGGCTTCATGACGAAGGCGTTCATGCCGGCGGCCAGACAGAGGCTGACCTCGGCGTGACCCGCCGAGGCGGTGAGCGCGATCACCGGGGTGCGCTGGTTGGGGCCGGGCGTGGCGCGCAGGATTCCCACCGCCTCCAGCCCGCCCATCCGCGGCATGTTGAGGTCCATCAGGACGAGGTCGAAGCGCTCCAGGGCCAGGGTGTCCAGGGCCTCCTGGCCGTTCTGCGCCGTGGCGATGGTGTCCACGGCCCCCTGCAGGATCAGGGTGAAGGCGCGCCGGTTGATCTCGTGGTCGTCGACGATCAGCACCCTGAGCCCGGTCTGGGTCGGCGCGGGCGCCGGGGCGGTGGCAACCGCCTGGGCGGCCGCAAGCTCAAGGGCCAGGCGGAAGGTCGAGCCCTGGCCCGGCGAGCTGCTGGCCGTCAGGTCGCCCCCCATCAGGCGGGCCAGCTCGCGGCTGATATTGAGGCCAAGGCCCGTGCCGCCATGGGTGCGGGCGACGCTTTGGCTGAGTTGGCCATAGGCGGTGAACAGGCCGCCCATCTGCTCGGCTGTCATGCCGGCGCCGGTGTCGGCGATCTCCAGGGCGATGTCCCAGACCCCGTCCGCGCCGGGGGCGGCGGCCATGCGCAGGGTGATGGCGCCGGTCTCGGTGAACTTGAGCGCGTTGGAGAGCAGGTTGTTGAGGATCTGGCGGACGCGGGTGGGGTCGCCCTCGACCCGGGCCGGCAGGCTGTGGGCGCCCTCCAGGCGGAAGGCCAGGCCGCGGCCGCGGGCCACCGGCGCCCAGAACCGCACGGTCTCCAGCAGTAGCCGCCGCAGGTCGAAGGCGATGGTTTCCACCCCCATGCGGCCGGCCTCGATCTTGGAGAGGTCCAGCAGGTCGTCCAGCAGGGCCCGCATCATCCGGCTGGAGGAGGAGATCAGCTCCAGGTTCGACTCCCGCGACGCTTCGGAGCGGGCGCCGCGGGCCTCGGCGGCGCCGGCCAGGATGGCGCTGATGGGGGTGCGCAGCTCATGGCTGACCATGGCCACGAAGGCCGACTTGGCCGCGTCGGCGGCTTCGGCCCGGGCGCGGGCCTCGCTCTCGGCCACCAGGGCCCGGGCGGCGGCCCGCCAGATCATGTGAGTGAAGACGACGATCAGCACCGCGGCGGCGGCGAGGGCGAGCGCCTGGTGGACCTTTGCCCCCAGCCAGAGGGCGACGAAGGGGATCGTGGCCAGGTAGACCGCGAAGGGGCTCGAGGCCGCCAGGAAGGCCAGGCGCGATTTCTGGCTGGTGAGGGCCGAGTTGAGCTGGCCTCCGCAGAGCAGGCAGATCCAGCAGGCCAGGCCGAAGACCCCGTCGCGGAGCGGGCCGGCGGCGGCGAAGGCGCCGAACACCACGCCATTGGTGAACAGCAGGGTGAGCGCGGCCCAGGTGGGCGGCGTCCGGCGGCCGAGGAGGAAGTACTCCACCGCCTGCAGGCTTCCATAGAGGGCCAGCCACACCAGGGCCCAGGTCCAGCCGGTGATGGTTCCAAAGCCGAGAGTCAGGCCAATAGCCAAGCCCGCTCGCATCCGCGCCTGGGCCCGGCGCGCCGCGATGACCTCCATCAGGTCGGACGAGTGGGTCGCAGCCGCGGGCCGCATGTCGTGAATCTCGGCGAATGGCGTTATGCCAATAGACGCCGCGTAAGCTAAGCTTGGGTGAATCCCGGGGGGTGCGGCCGGGCGGCGCGGCGGAATGTCGCGCCGCCCGGGAGCGGGGCCACGAAAAACGCCCCCGCCGGGGAGGGCGGGGGCGTCGTCGTCATGGGGCCGGTGGCTTTAGCGGCGGTAGCCGCCGTAGCCCGCGCCGTAATACCGATCATTGCGCTCGTAGCGCAGCTGCATGCGGATGGAGTCGAAGCGGCGATCCAGGTCGGCGCGCTCCCAGCGGGTCACCACGCCGTCGGCGCGGTACCGCCAGGACAGGCGTTCGGTCAGGCGGAGTTGCTCGCGCAGGCGGAAGGCTTCACGGCGGCTGATCTGGCCGGAGCGTTCGGCGCGGTTGATGCGAACCTGCAGATCGTCGCCGCGCACGATGCCGTGGGGCCCGCCGCGGTCGTCGTAGCGGCCGCCTCGATCGTCATGGCGGTCGCCACGATCATAGCCGCCATAGGTTTGGGCGGCGGCGGGGGTGACAGCCGCGGCCAGGGCGGAAGCTGCCGCGATCGAAATCAGAATCTTCTTCATCTTCCATCCTCCTTGGATGTCCAGCGGCGCCGGAGGGCGTCGTTGAGGAGAAGAAGAGCATTTCGAACCTGAAACCGATCTGAGGCCGCCGTTGTCTGGCGTTCAGCTTGGCTGGAGCCTGTCTGTCACGCCCTAGGCGGCTGAGGAGTTCGCCATGGTGGCCGCCGCGGCGTTCTGGGCCGCCTCGTTGAGGGCGAGGCTGATGGCTTCGTAGAGCTTGGCGATCTCGATAGGCTTGGCTACGTGGCCGTCCATCCCGGCGGCGAGATATTCCTCCACCTGATGGGAGAGGGCGTTGGCGGTGAGCGCCACGATCGGGGTGCGCGACCGGCCCTGTTCGCGCTCGGCGGCGCGGATGGCGCGGGCGGAGTCGATGCCGTCCATGACGGGCATCTGGATGTCCATCAGGATCAGGTCGTAGGCCCCGTCCCGCCAGGCCTCGAAGGCCAGCTTGCCGTCGGCCACGATGTCGATCTCGAGGCCGAGCGAACCCATGACCGCGGCCAGGACCTGCTGGTTGGTGGGATTGTCCTCGGCGGCCAGCAGGCGCAGGGCGCCGTCCTCGGCGCTGTCGGTCGGCGGCGCGGGCGCCGATGTCGCGGTGACCGCCTCGCCCCGTTCCAGGGGCAGCTCGACGGTGAAGGTCGAACCCTTGCCTTCGCGGCTATCGACCCAGATCGCCCCGCCCATCATCTGGGTGAGCTCGCGGCAGATGGCCAGGCCCAGGCCCGTGCCGCCGAACCGGCGGGTGGCGGAATTGTCGGCCTGGGTGAATTTCTCGAACAGGCTGGCCTGCTTCTCGACCGCGATCCCGACCCCGGAGTCGCGCACGGTGAGCCGCAGCGCGCCGCTGTCGGACACCACGTCGAAGCTGGCGGAAACCTCGCCCTGCAGGGTGAATTTCACGGCGTTGGAGAGCAGGTTGCCGACGATCTGGCGGATGCGGTCGGCGTCGCCGCGCCAGGCGCCGCGAGCGGCCTCGGCCACCTCGATCTTGAGATCCAGGTTCTTGGCGTCGGCGATCACCGAGAAGCTCTCGCAGGTCGGGGCGATCGCCGCCTCGAGGTCGAAATCGTCGACCAGCAGGGCCAGCTTCCCGGCCTCGATCTTCGACAGATCCAGCACGTCGTTCAGCACGGCCAGCAGCAGGCCGCCCGACTGACGGATGACGTCCAGGCGTTCGCGCTGCACCGGCGCCAGGTCGCTCATCGACATGACCTCGGCCATGGCCAAGACGCCGTTCAGCGGCGTGCGGATCTCGTGGCTCATATTGGCCAGGAACTGGGATTTCAAAGTATTGGCGGCGTTGGCCGCGTCGCGGGCCTCCACCAGTTCCTGCAGGGTCCGCTGCAGGGCCTGTTCACGGGCGTCCAGTTTCTCCAGCAGGTGGTTGAAGCTGGCGGTCAGGCTGCGGAACAGGGCGTCCTGAGCCTCCACCTGGACGGGCGCGAAGCTGCCATTGGCGGCCACGTCGTGCATGGCGTCCGAAAGCTTCTGCACCGGCGCGATGACCCGGTGGGCCAGACCGCGGGCCAGGAACAGGGCCACCCCGACACCGCCGAAGAAGAGGGCGCCGGTGAGCGCGATGAACTGGGGCAGCATGGCGCCGAGCGCCGGTGGGGCGACGCTGACCACCAGTTCGCCGACCCGCAGGCCCTGGAGCTTGACCGGGGCGTGGATCACGTCGGTCCCGGGGCTGGCGGCGCTGGCGCGGCGATAGACGGCCACCGTCTCGCCGGTTCCGTCCAGCAGCCTGGCGCCGGTGACCGACTGAGCCTGGGCCAGGGCCGAGATGGTGGAGTGGGCGGCGGCGAAGTCCTGCGCCGAGAGGGCCGGGCCCACGGCGCTGGCGGTGATCTCCGACAGGGCGGTGTGGCTCAGGTGGCTCTGCTCGCGCGCCACGGCCCACTGCTGGAGCATGAAGGTGAGACAGGCGGCGATCAGCACGACCATCGTGGTGACCAGCGCAATACCCGCCACGCGCGCATGGAACGTTGCGTTGTGTGCAGTTCCGGCCGCGCGAAGTTGTTGGGTCATGAGGTGCGAAGTCCCGTCCAGCATTCGCCTTTAGGCCAATTCTCCTAACGCTTCGCTTCCAAGTACTCGCCCATCGGGAGAATCTGTGTCTTCGCCGACACAGTCGCAACTTGTGCGCGTAGTTGTCGCAGTTAACGAAGTGTGAATCCCTTGGACCAAGCTTAACCTCTGGTTTACCTTTGCTACGTTGAGTTAATCCTCTGGAAGGGGCACCCCCATGGAAAAGGCCTTTGTCGCGCAACGCGTGGCGACCAAGTTGTTCACGACGGAAGCTGCGGTCGACGCGGCGATGATCGAAGCCACCGAACTGATGGCGGACCTGCTCAAGGCCCGTTCCGACGTGGGCACCTCGCTGGTGTTCGCCGACGACGTTCAGGTGAAGATGGTGGAAGCCATCAAGGCCCTGGGCGAGGCCCGGACCGCCATGGTCGGCGTTCACAATGAACTGGCCGAAGCCAAGCTCCGCCTCGGCATCCGCACCACCCTCGGTGGCGCGGAAAACAAGCCGCCGCAATTCATGCGCAAGGTGGACAAGACCACCATGCGCGAGGTCGGCTGAGCCGACTTGGTTGCAATAGTTTAACTAGTCCTGCGTCCCTAATGGCTGTTAGGGGCGCAGGACATGCCGACAACACTTTCAGCCCAGATTCTTTGGGTCGCCATCATCGCGGTCTGTGCGTTTGGGTTGCTTAAGGGCGGCCCGGCCGAGCGTTTTGGTGCGGGCTTGACCCTCCTCATCTCCGCAGCCTTTGTTGTGGTTAATGAACTCGTGCCCGAGTTGGCGCGTCCCAACCCTCATTTGGTCCTTGATGGCTTGCTGGCCCTGGGTTTCCTGGTGCTTGCCATCCGCTACGCCAGTTTGTGGATTGGAGCGGTGATGCTGCTGCAGGGCGTGCAGTTCAGTCTCCACGCATACTTCTTTGTCACCAAGCTTAGTCCTGGGTTCACCTATGCGGTGATCAACAATCTGGTCACCTGGGGAACCCTGATCGGCATCCTGGCCGGGACAGTCGCCCATTTGCGCCAGCGCCCCGCCTAGGCCTTTCGTCTGACTCCCGGCGCCAGGGTCGCCAGGGCCACGCCGCCGAGGATCAGGGCCAGGGCCGCGAAGGCCGTCCAGTTGAGCCGCTCGGCCAGGAACAAAACCCCCACCGCCGTCGCCCAGAGCGGCGCCATGTAGATGGCCATGGACAGGAACACCGGCCCCCGCCGCTGGATCAGATAGACATAGCCGATGGTGGCCAGCGCCGTGGGGAACACCCCCTGGGCGGTCACCGCGATCACCGAGGACAGGGGCGGCCAGGCCGGGAAGGGCCCGGTGAACACCGCCGCGATCGTGGCGAACACCGCCCCCCAGGCGCACATCATCAGGGCGCCCACCGCCGAGGGCACCGGCGGCGCGCGCTTGGTCACCACGTTGGAGACCGCGTAGAGGGCCGCTCCGGTCAGAGCGCCGATCAGGGCCAGGGCCTCAAGCGTCATACCCCCGGTCAGGCGCGGCCCCACCAGCACCAGCAGGCCGACGAAGCCCAGGCCCACCCCGCCAGCCTTGCGCGCCGTGAGTTGTTCGCCCGAGACGAAGGCGTGGGCCAGCGCCGCGGTGAAGATTGGCGAGGCGCCGTTGCAGATGGCGTTGACCGCCGAGGGCAAGCGCTCGGCGGCCAGCGCGAAGAGGGCGAAGGGGACCGCCATCCCCACCAGGCCGTTGAAGGCGTAGAACCGCCAGGCGCGGTCGCGCCAGCCGGGCAGGGCTTGGCGCTGGAGCCCCAGGACGATGGCCAGGGTCGCCACCGCGATCCATAGCCGCAGGGCGGTGTTCCAGAACGGCGGGATATGGGCCACGGCGATCTTCAGGGCCGCGAAGGCCGATCCCCAGGTGACCACCAGGGCGGCGAGAACCAGCCAGTCTATGGGTTTGGGGCGGGTCATGGCGGCTCCGGCGGCGGGGGCCGCAGGGCCAGGAATCACGCCCTGGCGTCCAGGCCAAGCCCGCGCGTTCCCGCCCCCGCTCAATCTGTCTTTCGAAAAATTACGCTTGCCCTGGCCGACAAACCGGAGTTTTTGCGCGGCGGGCCACGCCCCCCCAACGGGGCGCCGCTCATCTGTAAGGATGGGAGACATCGCTATGAACACCTTCGCCAAGCCGGCCATGCGTCCGGCTCGCCCCGAATTCTCTTCCGGCCCCTGCGCCAAGCGCCCCGGATGGAATCCCCAAAATCTCCAGAATGCGGTCCTCGGCCGCTCGCACCGCTCCAAGCTGGGCAAGGCGCGTCTGAAGGAAGCCATCGACCGCACCCGGCAGGTGCTTCAGGTTCCCGACGACTATCTGATCGGCATCGTCGCCGGCTCGGACACCGGCGCGGTGGAGATGGCCCTGTGGTCCATGCTCGGCCCCAAGCCGGTGCAGCTGCTGGCCTTCGAGAGCTTCGGCAAGGACTGGGTCACCGACGTGGTCAAGCAGCTGAAGCTGCCCGCCGAGGTGCTGGACGCCCCCTATGGCGCCCTGCCGGACCTGACCAAGGTGCGCAAGGACGCCGACCTGGTCTTCACCTGGAACGGCACCACCTCGGGGGTGCGGGTTCCCAATGCCGACTTCATCGCCGCCGACCGCGAGGGGATCGTCATCTGCGACGCCACCAGCGCCGCCTTCGCCCAGGCGCTGGACTGGGCCAAGCTCGATGTCGTCACCTTCTCCTGGCAGAAGGCGCTCGGCGGGGAGGGCGCGCACGGCGTCCTGATCCTCGGCCCCCGCGCGGTCGCGAGGCTTGAAAGCTACACGCCCGCCTGGCCGATGCCGAAGCTGTTCCGCATGACTAAGGGCGGCAAGGTCAGCCTCGACATCTTCGAGGGCGCCACCATCAACACCCCCTCCATGCTCTGCGTGGAAGACGCCATCGACGCGCTGAAGTGGGCCGCTTCCATCGGCGGCCTGCCCGAGATGCAGCGCCGCGCCGACGCCAATCTGGGGGCGCTGGCCGACTGGGTCGCCAAGACCCCGTGGGTGGAGTTCCTGGCCGCCGATCCGGCGACCCGGTCCAACACCTCGGTCTGCCTGAAGGTGGTCGATCCCACCGTCACGGCCCTGTCCGACGACGCTCAGGCCGACTTCGCCAAGAAGCTGGCCGCCCTCCTCGAAAAGGAAGGCGTGGCCCTGGACATCGGCGGCTATCGCGACGCTCCGGCGGGTCTTCGGATCTGGTGCGGCGCCACGGTGGAGACCTCCGACCTGGAGGCCCTGACGCCCTGGCTCGACTGGGCCTTCGCCTCCACCATCGCCGACCTGCAAGCCGCCTAAGGCCCTAGCGCTCCCGCCGCCCGGACCGCCGCATGCGCCGGCGCCGGGAGCGCACACCCAAATCTCAAGGACACTGCCCCATGCCCCGCGTTCTCATCGCCGACAAGCTCAGCCCCGCCGCCATCGACATCTTCAAGCAACGCGGCGTCGACGCCGACGTGAAGACCGGCCTGACCAAGGACGAGCTGCTCAAGATCATCGACCAGTATGACGGCCTGGCCGTCCGCTCGGCCACCAAGGCCGACAAGGACGTCATCGCCGCCGCTGCGAACCTGAAGGTCATCGGCCGCGCCGGCATCGGCGTCGACAATGTCGACATCCCCGCGGCGACCTCCAAGGGGATCGTGGTGATGAACACCCCCTTCGGCAACTCGATCACCACCGCCGAGCACGCCATCGCCATGATGTTCGCGCTCGCCCGCCAGCTGCCGGCCGCCGACGCCTCCACCCAGGCCGGCAAGTGGGAGAAGAACCGCTTCATGGGCGTGGAGCTCTACGCCAAGACCCTGGGTCTGATCGGCGCCGGCAACATCGGCGGCATCGTCGCCGACCGCGCCAACGGCCTGAAGATGAAGGTCGTCGCCTACGACCCCTTCCTGTCGGCTGAACGCGCCGTCGAGATCGGCGTCGAGAAGGTCGAGCTGGAAGAGCTGCTGGCCCGCGCCGACGTCATCACCCTGCACACCCCGCTCACCGACAAGACCCGCAACATCCTGTCGGCCGAGAACCTGGCCAAGACCAAGAAGGGCGTGCTGATCGTCAACTGCGCCCGCGGCGGCCTGGTCGACGAAGCGGCCCTGCGCAAGGGCCTGGACGACGGTCACATCGGCGGCGCGGCCTTCGACGTGTTCGTCGAGGAGCCGGCCAAGGACAACGTGCTGTTCGGCGCCGAGAACTTCATCGCCACCCCGCACCTGGGCGCGTCCACCATGGAAGCGCAGGAAAACGTCGCCCTGCAGGTGGCCGAGCAGATGAGCGACTACCTGCTCACCGGCGCGGTCTCCAATGCCCTCAACAGCCCCTCGGTCACCGCCGACGAGGCGCCGAAGCTGCGGCCCTTCGTGGCCCTGGCCGAACGCCTGGGCGCCTTCGCCGGCCAGATGGTCGACGTCGAGGTCAAGGCCGTGGACATCGCCTACGAGGGCGAGGTCGCCAACCTCAACACCCGTCCGCTCACCGCCGCCGCCCTGGCCGGCGTCCTGCGGCCGATGCTGGAGGACGTCAACATGGTCTCGGCCCCGGCCGTGGCCAAGGAGCGCGGCATCACGGTGTCGGAGAGCAAGCAGGACGACAGTCCCATCTATGAGAGCCTGGTGCGGATCACCGTCACCACGGCCATGGGCAAGCGCTCCTTCGCCGGCTCGGTGATGGCGGGCACGCCGCGCATCATCGAGGTCAAGGGCATGGACCTGGACGCCCCCTTCGGCGCGACCATGCTCTATGTGAACAACCTCGATAAGCCGGGCTTCATCGGCAATCTGGGCGCCATCCTGGCCGACGCCAACGTCAACATCGCCACCTTCAACCTGGGCCGGGTCTCCGCCGGTGAGGACGCCATCGCCCTGGTGGGCGTCGATCAGGAACCGTCGGAAGCCCTGATCACCAAGATCCGCGCCCTGCCGCACGTGAAGGAAGCCCGCACGCTTCGCTTCTGATTTGAGACTTGATGGGCGGCGGTCTCCCTGTGAGGCTGTCGTCCATGTCGTCTCCCGAGCGCCATTCCCACGCGGTTCCCGGTGGCCGGGCCTATTGGCTCACGGAGACGCTGTGGGCGGCGGCCGCGGGCCTGCCAGTGTTCCAGATCACGATCGCCGACATCCCCGAGTTCGACCAGGATTGCTGGTTTCGGGGCCAGGCGCCCAGCCTGCGCGATGTCGCCGGGCATGTCCGGCGGATCCTGGCCGCCGACCTTTCCTATCCCATCATCTTCTCTGCCGACGGCCAGCTGATGGACGGCGGCCATCGCATCGCACGCGCCTGGATTGAGGGGCGCGCGACGGTCGACGCCGTGCGGTTCGCCATCGACCCGGAGCCGCAGGAGGTTCGCCCCGCCTAGAGCGTGTCCGTTCACGCTCTAGCCCCCGCTGAGCGCCCCGAAGATTAGCACCTCGTCGCCGTCGCGCAGGGGGGTGGCCAGGTCGGCCACCGGCGCGCCATTGGCGAAGACCCGCATGTGGCGGCGCACCCGGTCCTGCTCGTCGATCACCCGGAAGCGCAGGCCCGGGAAGCGGCGGTCCAGATCCTCCAGCACCCCGTCCACCGTGCCGCCGACGGCCTGCAGGCGCGCGACGCCCTCGGTGTAGGACTGCAGCTGGCTGGGGATCAGGACGGAGATCATCACAGCGGCGCGGCGGTGACCGAATAGATTTCCGGCAGGTGGGCGGCGATGGACCGCCAGGTTTCGCCCTCGTCCCCGCTCATCCAGACCTCGCCGTTGGTGGCGCCAAGATAGAGTCCCACGGGGGTGTTGGCGTCGGCGCAGAAGGCCTGGCGCTTGATGGTGAACCAGGCCTGGTCGGCGGGGAAGCCGCGATCCTGCCGGGTCCAGTTCGCCCCCGCGTCTGTCGTCCGATAGACCGCCGGCCTGCCGCCGGGACTGGTGCGCGGCCAGACGTCGGTGCCGTCCATGGGGAAGACCCAGGCGGTGTCGGCGTCGCGGGGATGGGGGATGATGGTGAAGCCGATGTCGCCGATCTCGGCCGGCATGGCCTTGCCGATCCGCTCCCAGGCGACGCCCGGCCGGTCCAGTCGGTAGATCCCGCAGTGGTTCTGCTGCCAGATCCGGTCGGGCTTGGTGGGGGCCAGCGCGATGTAGTGGGCGTCCTGGCCGTATTCCGGATAGGGGTCGGGCATGAAATTGGCCTCCACCCCCTGGTTCAGGGGCGCCCAGGTCTTCGCCCGGTCGGTGCTCTCGAACACCCCGCCGCTGGAGGTGGCCACATAGATGTGTGCGGGGTCGCGGGGATCGATGACGATCTGGTTCAGCAGGGCGCCGTCCGGGGTGCCGGCCTCGGGAGGCGCCCACTTCCAGTACATGGGGTGCTCGTTGAAGCCCTCGACGCTGTCCCAGGTCTCCCCGGCGTCGCGGCTGACGAACAGGCCCGGGGGCGAGACTCCGGCCCACCAGACATCGGGCTCGCTGGCGTGGCCAGGCTGGAGCCAGAAGGTGTGGTCCACCGCGCGTGCGGTGGCCGGGTCGGCCGACTTGGGGAAGGCCGGGGGCCGCCGGGCCTCGGTCCAGGTCGTCCCGCCGTCCACGGACTTGAAGATGGTGGGACCCAGATGGCCGGTCTTGGCCGCCATCAGCAGGGTGCGCCCGTCCCGGGGATCGAGCACCAGGTGGTTGACGATCTGGCCCAGGAAGATCGGGCCCTGGACGGACCAGGTCCGCCGGCCGGCGTCGCTGCGATAGATCCAGGCCCCCTTGCGGGTGCCGATGAGAAGCTGGATGGCGTCGGACACGGGAACCCCCGTTCTGGTCAGGAACCCGATCATACGCCGCCGCGCCGATTGGGCGAGTCCCTGCGTCTGGGTTGGAAGGGGGAACCGGCTCCACCCTGGGGTGATTGACTCTTCCGCACCCAAGCCTAGAACAAAATAGGAACAAAGGAACAGGAAGCCATGTCCGGTTTTCGCGATGAGCGGCTCGCCGCTCTCAAGGCGAAGATCGCCACCCTCGAGGCGGGCGGACGGGGGGACTCCGAATCCCTGCCCTTCGGCGATCCCCGGCTGGACGACTGTTTCCTGGGCGGCGGCCTGCCCTTGGGCTGCTGGCACGAGTTCGGGGGGGAAGGGTTGGAGGCCGAGACCGCCGCCTGTCCCGCCGGCTTCGCCGCCCTCATGGCCGCGCCCCTGGCTCGGCGCGGGGAGGCGGTCTGGATCCTGCGCCGCGACGACCTCTTCGCGCCCGGTCTGGTGGGGCTGGGCTTTCCGGCCGAGCGGCTGATCCAGGTCTGCGCCCGCGACGAGGCCGAGGCTCTGGCCGTGGCCGAAGACGCCCTTTCCACCCCCGGCGTCGCCGCGGTCTTCGCCGAGGTGGAGGCGGTCAGCCTGACCGCCGGGCGGCGGCTGCAACTGGCCTGCGAGAAGCGCGGCGCCACCGGTTTCGTCATCCGCAGGCGGCCCTATGGGGGCAAGGCCAGGGCCGCGAGCGGCTCGGCGGCGGCCAGCCGCTGGCGGGTCGCCCCCGCCGCCAGCGAGCCGGAGCCGGGGGAATTCGGCCTGGGGCCGCCCCGCTGGGCGGCGACCCTGGAACGCTGCCGCGGCGGCCGCACCGGCGCCTGGCTGTTCGAGGCTGGCGACGCCTTCACCTATGAGGCTTCTGATGGCACGCATCCTCTGCGCCTGGTCGCCCCTCTGGGCGATCTCCAACTGGCGCCGGCGCAACCCCTCCGACGCGCCGGCTAGCCCCTTTGCTTTGATCGAGCAGGCCCGGGGCACGCGCCGCCTGGCCGCCGTGGACCGGGCGGGGCGCAAGCTTGGCCTGTTCGTGGGTCAGAAGGCTGCCGACGCTGCGGCCATCGCCCCGGAGCTGGTCACCGCCGAGGCCGAGCCGGAGGCCGACGCCCAGGCCCTGTCGGCCCTGACAGACTGGTGCGTGCGCTTCTCCCCCGCCGTCGCCGCCGACGAACCCGACGGCCTGTTCCTCGACATCAGCGGGGTCGCCCACCTGTGGGGCGGGGAGGCCCGGCTGCTGGCCGACTTCCAGACCCGGCTCACGGCCAATGGCCTGGCCTTCCGCGCCGCCATCGCCGACACCCCCGGCGCGGCCTGGGCGCTCGCCCATTATGGCCAGGACGGCGCCATCGCCGAACCTGGCCGGCAGATCAGCCTGCTGGCCCCCCTGCCGCCGGCGGCCCTGCGGCTGGCGCCGGAGACCGCCGCCCAGATCGACCGCCTGGGGCTGAAGGCCCTGGCCCAGCTCTTCGTCATCCCCCGCGCGCCGCTCGCCCGCCGGTTCGGGATCGAGACCCTGACCCGTATCGACCAGGCCCTGGGGCGCTCCAAGGAGGCGCTCACCTTCCGCCGTCCGCCCAATCCCTGGTTCGCGAGGCTGGCCTTCGCCGAGCCCATCAGCACGCCGGAGGACATGGCCCGGGTCGCCTTCGACGTGACCGCCAAGCTCTGCCGGCGGCTGGAGACGGAGGGGCAGGGAGCGCGGCGCTTCGAGCTCTGCTTCCACCGGCTGGACGGCCATGTCGCGCCGCTCACCGTCGGCCTGTCCCTGGCGGCCCGGGACCCGGCCCGCATCGCCAAGCTGTTCGCGCCGAAGCTGGAGACCATCGACCCCGGCTTCGGGATCGAGGTGGTGACCCTGGAGGCGGCCGAGGTGGAGCCGGTCTCCGGCCGCCAGGCGCGGCTGGATTCCCTGCTCGAGGCCACCAGCGCCGAGGGCCTCGCCCCCCTGATCGACCGGCTGGTCAACCGGCTGGGGGAGGACCGGGTCTGGAAGGCGCGCGCCGTGGAAAGCCACGTGCCCGAACAGTCCGCCGCCCCGGGACCGCCGATGGCGCCGCCGCTCGCCGGCTGGGACCCCGAGCGGCCCCGGCCCCTGCGCCTGTTCCGCCGCCCCGAGCCCCTGGAATTCGTCTCCGCCCCCGTCCCCGACGATCCGCCCCTGCAGTTCCGCTGGCGGGGCCAGCTGCACCGCGTGCGCCGCGCCGAGGGACCCGAGCGGATCGGCGAGGAGTGGTGGCGCGGGGCCATCGACGAGGTCCGGACAGATCACATTCGCGACTACTATCGGGTGGAGGACGAGGCCGGCGGCCGCTTCTGGCTGTTCCGCGCCGGTCTCTACGCCGAGGGGGTGGCGCCCAGATGGTGGCTGCACGGGCTGTTCGCATGACCCGCTATATCGAGTTGCAGGCCACCACCAACTTCTCCTTCCTCCGCGGGGCTTCCCACCCGCACGAACTGGTCCAGACCGCCGCGGCCCTGGGCCTGGAGGCCATCGGCGTCGTCGACCGCAACAGCCTGGCCGGCGTGGTGCGCGCCTGGTCGGCGGCCCGCGACCTGGGACCGGGCGCGGGGTTCAAGGCCTTCACCGGTTGTCGCCTGGATTTCGCCGACCGCACCCCCTCCCTGCTCTGCTACCCCTCCGACCGCGAGGCCTATGGCCGCCTGACCCGCCTGCTCACCGTGGGCCAGAGGCGCTCGATCAAGGGCCAGTGCGAACTGCACTGGGAGGACTACCTGCAGCATGCGGAGGGCCAGCTCACCCTGGTGGTCCCGCCACCCCGGCTGGACGCGGTCTTCGAGGCCGATCTGGCGCGGATCGCCGGGGCCCTGAGGGGCTCGGTCTGGCTGGCGGCGTCGCGGCCCTATGGCGCGCGGGACGTCCACCGGCTGTCGAAGCTGGCGGCCCTGGCGCAGGCCAGCGGGGCGCCGATGGTGGCCACCAACGACGTTCTCTATCACGGCCCCGAGCGCCGGGCCCTGCAGGACGTGGTCACCTGCATCCGCGAGACCTGCGCCATCCAGGAGGCCGGCCTGCGCCTGGAGGCCAACGCCGAGCGCCACCTCAAGGGGTCAGAGGAGATGGCCCGCCTGTTCGCCCGCTTCCCAGGCGCGGTGGAACGCAGCGCCGAGATCGCCGACCGCATCGGCTTCGATCTCGGCCAGCTCAAGTACGAATATCCCGACGAGCCGGTGCCGCCGGGCAAGACCGCCATCCAGCACCTGCGCGACCTGACCTGGGATGGCGCCAGGTGGCGGTTCTCCACCGGCATGGGGGAGAAGGAGCGGGCCACCATCGCCCACGAGCTGGACCTGATCGAGAAGCTGGCCTTCGCCAACTACTTCCTCACCGTCCACGACATCGTCAAATGGGCCAGGGATGAGGGCATCCTCTGCCAGGGCCGCGGCTCTGCGGCCAATTCCTGCGTCTGCTTCTGCCTGGGCATCACCGCGGTGGACCCCACCAAGGCCGACCAGGACCTGCTGTTTTCCCGCTTCATCTCCGAGAAGCGCGGCGAGCCGCCGGACATCGATGTGGATTTCGAGCACACGCGGCGCGAGGAGGTGATGCAGTACGTCTATCGCCGCTACAGCCGCGAGCGGGCGGCCATCGTCGCCACCGTCATCCACTACCGCCCGCGCATGGCCATCCGCCAGGTGGGCAAGGCGCTGGGCCTCACCGAGGACGTCACCGCCGCGCTGGCCGGCACGGTCTGGGGAAGCTGGGGCGACATGGTTCCCGACGACCACATCCGCCAGGTGGGGCTGGACCCCGCCAACCCCGAGATCCGCCGGACCACGGCGCTGGCCCAGGAGCTGCTGAAATTCCCCCGCCACCTGTCACAGCACGTGGGGGGCTACGTGCTCACCAAGCGGCGCTTGGACGAGACCGTGCCCATCGGCAACGCCGCCATGAAGGACCGCACCTTCATCGAGTGGGACAAGGACGACATCGACGCCCTGCAGCTGATGAAGGTCGACGTCCTGGCGCTCGGCATGCTGACGGCGCTCAAGCGCAGCTTCGCGATGCTGCCGCCCCGGGAGGACGGGACACCCATCACCGACATCGCCCACATCCCCCAGGAGGTCCCCGAGGTCTACGACATGCTCTGCAAGGCCGACTCCATCGGCGTCTTCCAGGTGGAGAGCCGGGCCCAGATGTCGATGCTGCCGAGGCTGAGGCCCCGGAAGTTCTACGACCTGGTGATCGAGGTCGCCATCGTCCGGCCGGGTCCTATCCAGGGCAACATGGTCCATCCCTATCTGAAGCGCCGGGCCGATCCGTCCCAGGTGACCTATCCGCGCCCGTCGCCGGAATTTCCCCAGGACGAGCTGGAGAAGATCCTCGGCAAGACCCTGGGGGTGCCGCTCTTCCAGGAGCAGGCCATGCGGATCGCCATCGAGGGCGCCCGGTTCACCGAGAACGACGCCGACGGCCTGCGCCGGGCCATGGCCACCTTCCGCCACCACGGCAATGTCGGGGAGTATGGCGCCAAGTTCATCGAGGGGATGCGGGCCCGGGGCTACGAGCCGCAGTTCGTCGAGGACTGCTTCCACCAGATCGAGGGTTTCGGCTCCTACGGTTTCCCCGAAAGCCACGCCATCAGCTTCGCCCTGCTGGTCTACGCCTCGGCCTGGGTGAAGTGGAAATGGCCCGACGCCTTCTGCGCCGCCCTGCTCAACAGCCAGCCCATGGGCTTCTACCAGCCGGCCCAGCTGGTCCGCGACGCCCGCGAACACGGGGTGGAGGTCCGCGCCCCGGACGTCCTGGCCAGCGACTGGGACTGCACCCTGGAGCCCCTGGAGGGCCGGCGCCTGCGGGCGGTGCGCCTGGGGCTGCGACAGATCAAGGGCTTCAAGGAGGCCGACGCCCTGACCCTGAAGGAGATGCGCGCGGCGGGCGTGCGCACGGTGGAGGGGTTCGCCCGCGGGCTCTCGCGCCGGGCCATGGAGCTGCTGGCCGAGGCCGACGCCTTCGCAGCCCTGGGGCTCGACCGCCGCCAGGCCCTGTGGGCGGTGAAGGGCCTGCTGGGGGAGGCCAGGGTGGAGACCGAGGCGCCCCTGCTGGCCGGGATGGGCCGTCCGGAGGTGCAGGTGGAGCTGCCCCTGATGAGCCTGCCCATGAACGTCACCGAGGACTACCGCACCACGCGCCTGTCCCTGAAGGCCCACCCCTGCGCCTTCTTCCGCGACGAGCTGGCCCAGGCCGGGGCGGTTCCGGCGGCGGCCCTGAAACACATGCGCGACCGGCGCTGGACCTCGGTGGCCGGCATCGTCCTGGTGCGCCAGCGGCCGGGCACCGCCAAGGGGGTGGTGTTCATGACCCTGGAGGACGAGACCGGGATCGCCAACATCGTCATCTGGAAGGACGCCTTCGACGCCAATCGCCGCCTGGTGATGACCGCCACCCTGCTGCAGGTCCACGGCCAGCTGCAGATCGAGAGCGACGTGGTCCACCTGGTGGCCAAGAGTTTCACTGACCTCTCCCACTATGCGGCCCGCCTGCGCGACGAGGGGCCGGCCGCCGACTCCGGCCGTAAGGCCGGCGGCCTGATCCACAGCCGCGATTTCCACTGAACCCCCACGCTCAAGCTTGACCAGACCCCGCGCCCGGCGAATGGTTCGGCCCCATAAGCAGACCGGCCACCCGCATTTTCAGGCCACCGCCATTTCGGGGGATTCCATGAAGCTCGCCGTGCTCTCCACGATCCTGGCGCTCCTCGCCGCCCCGGCCCTGGCCGAGCCGGTCAAGGTCACGGTGGAGGGTGGCGCCGTCCTCGGCGTCGAGACCGGCCAGGTCGACGCCTGGCGCAACATTCCCTACGCCGCCGCCCCCGTGGGTCCCCTGCGCTGGGCGCCGCCGGCCCGCGCTCCGGCCTGGAGCGGCGAGCGGGACGGGACCAAGGCCGGGGTCTCCTGTCCCCAGCCCATGCGCCCCGACGGCGCCCCGAACATGGCCGGCGCCAACGGCCCGGTCAGCGAGGACTGCCTGCAACTCAACGTCTTCGCGCCCAAGGGCGCCCGCAAGGCCCCGGTCATGGTCTGGATCCACGGCGGCTCGCACCGCTACGGCGCCGGCTGGATCTTCGACGGCGCCAACTTCGCCCGCGACGGGGTGGTGCTGGTGGCCATCAACTATCGCCTGGGGCCCCTGGGGTCCTTCGCCCACCCGGCCCTCACCTCGGCCGCCAAGCCCGGCGAGGCCGTGGGCAATTACGGCCTGATGGACCAGATCGCGGCCCTGGAATGGGTCAAGCGCAATATCAAGGCCTTCGGGGGCGACCCCCGCAACGTCACCGTCTTCGGCGAGAGCGCCGGGGGCGGCAGCACGCTCGCCCTGCTGGCCACGCCCCGGGCCAAGGGGCTCTACCAGAAGGCGGTGGTGCAGTCGGGCGGCGGCTGGTCGCCGCCCGTCACCCTGGCCGCCAAGGAAGCCGAGGGGGTGAAGGCCGCCGAGATCCTTGGCCTCTCCAGCCCCACCGCCGACCAACTCCGCGCCGTGTCGGCCGACGACCTGATCGCCAAGGTCGAGGGAAGCTTCGGCCCCTTCGTGGACGGCAGGCTGATGAAGGAGACTCCGGCCCAGGCCTTCGCCTCGGGCCGCGCCAATGACGTGCCCCTGATCATCGGCTCCAATTCCGGCGAGGACTCGCTGATGGGCGAGTTCGGCCAGGACCCGGCCAAGCTGGGGGCGGCCCTCCCGGCCGGGGTGCGCGTCATCTATGCCGAGGAGGCCGCCCAAGGGGACGCGGCCCTGGCCCGCGCGGTCTTCACCGACCGCGCCATGGGGGCGCCCGCCCGCTGGATCGCCGCCCGCGCCTCGGGGGGCAAGCCGGCCTGGCTCTACTATTTCTCCTATGTGGGCTCCCGCTTCCGCCCGATGGTGACCCGGGCCTTCCACGCCGCGGAAATCCAGTACGTCTTCGAGTACTGGGGCCGCCGCACGCCGCTCAGCCTGATCAAGCCCGATGACCAGGCCATGGCCACCCTGATGCACGGCTGCTGGACAGCCTTCGCCAAGACCGGCAAGCCCAGCTGCGACTGGCCCGCCTATGATCCCAGGTCCGACCAGCTGATGGAGTTCGGCGCCCCCGGCGGCGTGCGCACTGGCTTCCGCAAGTCCCGCCTCGACGCCCAGGAGGCCCTCGCCCTCCCCACCCTGTCCCTGAGCCAATGATGTCCAAGCGCCCGCCCAACTTCATCCTCATCCTGGCCGACGACCTCGGCTATGGGGACATTGGCTGCGACGGCGGCGCCATCATCCGCACGCCTAACCTCGACCGCATGGCCGCCGAGGGGGTAAGGTTCACCGACTTCTACGCCTCGGCCAATGTCTGCACCCCGTCCCGCGCCGGCCTGCTCACCGGGCGCTACGCCATCCGCTCGGGCCTGGCCCACGAGGTGATCCAGCCCGCCGACACCACCGGCCTGCCGCTCAGCGAGATCACCATCCCCAAGGCGCTGGGGGAGGCCTATACCAGCGCCCTGATCGGCAAGTGGCACCTGGGCCACGTGGCGCCCCACTGGCCGCCGACCGCCTACGGCTTCGACCGCTTCTACGGCCTGCCCTACAGCCACGACATGCGCCCCCTCTCCCTCTACGCCGGTGACGGCGCGGCCGTGGAGGTCACCGAGGCCAGGGTCGACTTCGCCAGGCTGACCCAGAATTTCTTCGAACAGACGCTCGCCTTCGCCGAGCAGAATCGCGACCGGCCCTTCTTCGCCCTGACAGCCCTCACCGCGCCCCATGTTCCCCTGCGCCCCAATCCCGACGACCTCACCGGCTCGCCGGCCGGGGCCTATGGCGAGGTGGTGGAGGAGATCGACCTCAATGTTGGCCGGCTGCTTGCGCGCCTGAAGGCGCTGGGCCTGGAGGAAGACACCCTGGTGATCTTCACCTCCGACAACGGCCCCTGGTTCGAGGGCTCCTCGGGGCCGTTCCGCGACCGCAAGGGCGGCTCGGCCTGGGACGGGGGCTTCCGCGTGCCCTTCATCGCCCGCCAGCCAGGAACCCTGCCGGCCGGGGTGGTGACAGACGCCCTGTCCAGCAATCTCGATCTGCTGCCGACCCTGCTGGCCATGGCCGGGATCGCCGCCCCGGCGGACCGCGAACTGGACGGCGCCGACCTCAGCGCGGTGATGACCCAAGGCGCGGCCTCGCCCCACGATCAGATCGTGCTGTTCGACAACACCCATGTGGCGGCGGTGCGCACGGCGCGCTGGAAGTATGTGGTTCGGTCCTACTACCGGACCATGGACATCCCGCTGGACCGCTATCCCCTGCTCTTCGACATGAGGCTCGATCCCGGGGAGAATTACAGCGTCGCGGCCCTGCATCCGGAGGCGGCCGCCGACATGGTCGCCCGCATCGAGGCGGCGCGCGCCAAATACGCTCCCATCGGCCAGGCCTTCCCGCCCCACGTCGCCCCGGCCAGCGCCGCCAACCATCCCGACTGAGGCGACCGCCTAGCTGGCCAGCGCCGTGTGAATCTCCCGGATGTCCTCCAGGGCGCTGACAAAGGAGTCCCGCCAGGCGCTGACGTCCTCGCGGCGGACATTGTCGAACATCATCCGCCAGCGCTCCTTGCGCTCGGCGAGCGGCATGGCGAGCGCCCGCTGCAGGGCGTCGGCGATCTCTTCGGGGCTGTTGGGATTGACGATCAGGGCCTGCTTGAGCTGGTTGGCCGCCCCGGCGAACCGCGACAGGATCAGCACCCCGGGATTCTCGGGATCCTGGGCGGCGACATACTCCTTGGCCACCAGGTTCATGCCGTCGCGCAGGGGCGTCACCAGCCCCACCCGGGCGGCGCGGTAGATCCCGGCCAACTCGTCGCGGCGGTAGTTCTTGTTCACGTAGCGGACCGGGTTGCGGTCGATGTCGGCATACTCGCCGTTGATGCGGCCCGACAGGGCGTCCAGCCGTCCGCGGATCTCCTGGTAGGCCTCGACGCCCTCACGGCTCACCGGGGCGATCTGCAGCATCAGGACCTCGCGGACCAACTCCGGATGGGCGGCCAGGAAGTGCTCGAAGCCGACGAACCGCTCCTCCAGCCCCTTGGAATAGTCCAGCCGGTCAACGCCCACGATCAGGCTGCGGAAGGCGGTATGGGCCATCATCACGTCATAGGTGCGCCAGGCTCGGTCGCTCTTGGCCATCTCCGCGAACTCGGCGGCGTCGATGCCGATGGGGAAGGCGCCCACCTTCACCGTGCGGCCGAAGGCCCGCAGGTCGTTGCGGCCCACGGCCGCGCCGCGCGCCTCGGTCAGGACGTATTCCTCGAAGGCCTGGCGGTACTCCGGCGTCTGGAAGCCCACCAGGTCGTAGTCGAACAGCGACTGCACCAGCTTCTGGTGGCCGGGCAGGGTGACCATCAGCTGATGGGCCGGCCAGGGGATGTGCAGGAAGAAGCCGATGCGGTTCTTGATCCCCAGCTTGCGCAGTTCGCGCGCCAGCGGGATCAGGTGGTAGTCGTGGACCCAGATCAGGTCGTCGGGCTCGATCAGCGGCGCCAGGGTCTCGGCGAAACGCTGGTTCACTCGCTCATAGCCCTCGCCGTATGACCGATCGTAGGCGGTCAGGTCCTGGCGGTAGTGGAACAGGGGCCAGAGAGTCTTGTTGGCGTAGCCGTTATAGTACTCGTTGAGGTCGGATTCCTCGAGGTCGATGGTGGCCACCGTCACCCCGTCGCAACGTTCCAGGTTCAGATGGCCGGTGAACTCCGGCGTGGTCTTGCCGCTCCAGCCGAACCACAGGCCGGAATATTCCCGCAGGGCCGCCGACAGCGCCATGGCCAGGCCGCCGACCGTCTCGTCCCCCTTGCCGGTGGGTGGGTTGACCCGGTTGGAGACGACGATCAGCCGGCTCATCGGGCGGCCTCCAGCCAGGCGAGCGCGGCGTCCACGTTTTCCAGCCGCAGGCGCGCGGCGGTGGCCCGGGCAGGGCCCACCAGCACGCCGAAGCCGCCCAGGGCGCGAGCTGCGGTGAAGCCGTCCTCGTCGGTAAGGTCGTCGCCCACGAACACCGGCGTGGCGCCGGCGAAGGGGGGTTGGGTCAGGAAGGCGGCCACGCTGTCGCCCTTGCTGGCGCCAGGGGTGCGCAGCTCCCACACCATGTCGCCGGGTTGCAGGGCGAGGCCCGTCATGGCCGCGATACGCGCGGCCTCGGCGCGGGCGGCGCCGGCCTGATCGGGGGCGCCGCGATAGTGCAGGGTGGCGCTGACATCCTTGTCCTCCACAAGCAGGCCGGGGTGGGCGTCGGCGAAGCGGCGCAGGTCGGCCAGGGCCTGCGGCAGGGCGGGGTGCGGCGCGGTCTGGGCGACCTCGCCGTCGGCGTCGCGGCGCACCAGGCCATGGACGGCGGCCACGGCGGGAACCCGGCCCTCCAGGATGCGGTCCACGTCGGCCAGGGTCCGGCCGCTCACCACGGCCAGCCGGCCGTCCAGGGCGCCGAGCAGGGCTTCGAGGATGCTGGTCCGGCGCGGATCGGGGGTCACGTCCTGCGGCCGGGCGGCGATGGGGGCGAGCGTGCCGTCCAGATCCAGGAACAGGGCCGTGTTCGCCAGCGCTAGGGGCGCGGGCGGCGCGTCAGGCCGGATGTCGAGTTCGGCGATCGCCATGAATTCCTTCGCCCCGGTCACGCCAAGCTTAACGCATGACGCGGGGGTTCGATCCTTTCGTCGTGGCGTTAGAACGAATGACCAGGGCTTGACGTTGCAGGGGCGAACGCCGCTATGCGCGGTTTGAACCCCCGGCTCCGCGAAAGGTGACGCGATGGCGAAATCCCCCCTGGCCGACGTGATCGTCCTGTTCGGCGGCACGGGCGACCTCGCCCAGCGGATGCTGTTTCCGTCGCTGTACTTCCTCGACGCCGACGGCTTCCTGGCCGCCGACTTCAAGATCATCGCCACCGCCCGGGCCGAAATGACGCGCGAGGCCTTCGCCGCCCAGGTGCGCGAGACGGTGAAGTCCCGCGCCGGCGGCGTCGACGACAAGGTCTGGAACCGCTTCGCCCAGCGCCTGGACTATGTCGGCGGCGACGCCACCCAGCCCGCGGGAACCCAGGCCCTGAAGACGGCCATGGGTCCGGCCAAGACCCCGATCTTCTACCTGGCCCTGTCGCCCAGCCTTTATGGCCGCGTCTGCGGCGCGTTGGGGGCCGCGGGCCTGGGCGGGCCCTCGGCGCGGATCGTGCTGGAAAAGCCCATCGGCCGCGATCTGGAAAGCTCCAAGGTGATCAACGACGCCGTCGGCGCGGTCTTCCCCGAGGAGAGCGTCTTCCGCATCGACCACTATCTGGGCAAGGAGACGGTGCAGAACCTCATCGCCCTGCGCTTCGCCAACACCCTGTTCGAGCCGCTGTGGAACAACCTGACCATCGACCACGTGCAGATCACGGTGGCCGAGACCGACGGCGTCGGCGACCGCTGGCCCTATTACGACGAGTACGGCGCCCTGCGCGACATGGTGCAAAACCACATGCTCCAGCTGCTCTGCCTGGTGGCCATGGAGCCGCCCTCGGACATGGCGCCGGAGTCCCTGCGCAACGAGAAGGTCAAGGTGCTGCGCTCCCTGCGACCCATCACCCGGGCCGAGGTCGCCTCGATCAGTGTCCGCGGCCAGTATACCCCCGGCGTGGTGGGGGGCGCCTCGGCGGCGGGCTATGAGAGCGAGCGCGGCCAGGCCAGCAACACCGAGACCTTCGTGGCCCTGCGCGCCGATATCGACAACTGGCGCTGGGCGGGGGTGCCCTTCTTCCTGCGCACCGGCAAGCGCCTGCCCGAGCGGCGCACCCAGATCGCCATCCAGTTCAAACCGGTGCCCCACTCCATCTTCGGCGACGGCGCCAAGGCCGACCTGGTGGCCAACCGGCTGGTGATCGACCTGCAGCCGGACGAGGACATCGAGCTGACCCTGATGAACCAGGCGCCGGGCCTGACCCACGGCGGCATGCGCCTGCAGTCCCTGCCCCTGTCCCTTTCCCTGCTGCGGGCCTATTCCGGCCCCAACGCCCGGCGGCGCATCGCCTATGAGCGCCTGCTGCTGGACGTCATGCACGGCGCCGGCACGCTGTTCGTGCGCCGCGACGAGGTGGAGCAGGCCTGGACCTGGATCGACGGCATTGAGGCCGCCTGGGCCGACAGCGGCATGGCGCCCCGACCCTATGCGGCGGGCAGCTGGGGCCCCTCGGGCGCCTTCGCCCTGATTGAGCGCTCCGAGCGGGCCTGGTACGACTAGGGCAGGTCAGGCGGAAGGATTCACCGGACGCTGGTCCAGGGCTTGCTCAGCATATTGGCGCAATTGATCAGGCCGACCAGAGAGTAGGTCTGGGGATAGTTGCCCCAGAGCTCAGCGCCGTCGAGGGTGATGTCCTCCGACAGCAGGCCCGCGGCCGTCCGCCGGCCCAGCATCTCCTCGAACAGGTCGCGCGCCTCCTGGGCGCGGCCCGACATGTGCAGCACCTCGATCAGCCAGAAGGTGCAGATGTTGAAGGCGGTCTTGGGCTCGCCGAAGTCGTCGGGCACGGCGTAGCGCAGCATGTAGGGGCCGCGCCGCAGCCCCTCTTCCACCGCCTTGATGGTGGCCGCCATGCGGGGATCCTCAGGCGCCACGAACCGCACGTCCACCAGCTGCAGCAGGGAGGCGTCCAGCTCGTCGCCGCCGAAGGTGGCGGCGAAGCGGCCGAGCTTCTCGTTCCAGGCGCCGGTCTCGATGGTCTGCCGCACCTGGGCCGCGCGATTGTTCCAGAAGTCGGCCCGCTCCATCAAGCCCAGCTGCTTGGCTGCATTGCCCAGCCGGTCGCAGGCGGCCCAGCACATCACCGCCGAATAGGTATGGACGTTCTCCCGCCCGCGGAACTCCCACAGCGAGGCGTCGGGCTTGTCGTGTAGTTCGAAGGCCCGTTCCCCCACCGGCTCCAGGGCGCGGAAGTCCTCCACCGTGGCCGGCCTAAACAGCCGCTGGTCGAAGAAGGCCTGGACGGTGGAGAGCACGATCTGGCCATAGACGTCGTGCTGCAGATGCTCGTGGGCCTGGTTGCCCACCCGCACCGGCCCCATGCCGCGATAGCCCGGCAAGTGCTCGGCGAACCGCTCCACCAGGGAGGGCTCCAGCCCCACCCCGTAGAGGGGCTGTACGTGGCCGCCCTTGGCGCTGTCGATGACGTTGCGCAGATAGACCAGGTAGTTTTCCAGCAGGTCGGCGGCCCCCAACCGGTTCAGGGCCTGGACCACGTAATAGGCGTCCCGCAGCCAGCAGTAGCGGTAGTCCCAGTTGCGCTGGCTCCCCTCGTGCTCGGGGATCGAGGTGGTCAGGGCCGCGACGATGGCCCCGGTTTCCTCGTGGGCGCAGAGCTTCAGGGTGATGGCCGCGCGGATCACCGCCTCCTGCCATTCCAGCGGCACGGTCAGGGTCCGCACCCAGGTCCGCCAATAGTGGGTGGTCTCGCTCAGCATCCGCTCGGTGGTGGCGGCCATGTCGGCGTCGAACCCCTCGTCGGGGCCGAGGAACATGGAGAAGGGCTCCTCCAACCGGAACAGGCGCTCGTCGTGGATGTGGGAGACCGGCGCCTCGGTGGTCAGCCTGAGCGTCATCTCCCCACCCACATAGCGCAGGTGGTTGGAGCCGGTGGTCACCATGGCCGGCGCCTCGCCCCAGTTGACCATCGGCCGCATCCTGATGCGGATGCGCGGGACGCCGCTGACGGGCCGCACCCGGCGGATGAAGGCCATGGGCCGGTAGATGCGCCCGAACTGCCGGTAGCGGGGGCAGAAGTCGGTGATCTCCACCACGGCCCCGGACCTGTCGGTGATCTCGGTCACCAGGATCGGGGTGTTGCGGACATAGCTCTGCCGCACGCTGGCCATGTCCTCCACCTCGATGGCCCAGAACCCCTGATCCTCCGACTTTTCCCCCGACAGCAGGGCGCAGAAGGCCGGATCGCCGTCGACCCGAGGCGCGCAGGCCCAGACAAATCGGCCGCGACGGTCGATCAGGGCGCTGGCGGCGCAGTTGCCGATAGGAAAGAGGTCGAGAGTCTGGGTCATATGGGCCGAATCCTCGTGGGTGGTGATCGGTTCGCGGCGCTCGCCCACAGATGCGCCCTGACCACAGGAACGTCTTTTGATAGTGATCGATCTCATGAGCGCAACGCGATTTGGTAGGCAGGCCCGATGATCCGCGCCCGACACGCCCGCATTGTGGCGACCCTCGGTCCCGCCAGCCGCGAGCCGGCCCAGATCCGCGCCCTGGCCGAGGCTGGCGCCGATGTCTTCCGGGTCAATTTCAGCCATGGCGGCCACCGGGACCACGCCCGCACCATCGCCAATGTCCGGGCCGTCGAGGCCCTGGTGGGCCGGCCGCTGGCGGTGCTGGCCGACCTGCAGGGCCCCAAGCTGCGGCTGGGGGAATTCGCCGACGGCCGGGTGCGGCTGAAGACCGGCCAGAGCTTCCGCCTGGACCGTAGCCCCGTCGAGGGCGACGCCAGCCGGGTCTGCGTGCCTCACCCCGAGATCTTCGCGGCCCTCAAGCCCGGCGCCGACATCCTGCTGGACGACGGCAAGGTGCGGCTGCGGGTGGAAAAGTGCGGCGCCGACTTCGCCGACACGGTCGTGGTCTCCGGCGAGGCGCTCTCCAATCACAAGGGGCTCAACCTGCCGGGCCTGGCCATCCCGATCCCGGCTCTGACGCCCAAGGACCTGGAGGACCTCAACTTCGCCCTGTCCGAAGGGGTCGACTGGGTGGCGCTGTCCTTCGTCCAGCGGGCCTCGGACATGGCCGAGCTGCGCCAGATCGTGCAGGGCCGGGCCGGCGTCCTGGCCAAGATCGAGAAGCCGGCGGCCCTGGAGGCCCTCGATGAGATCCTCGACCTCTGCGAGGCGGTGATGGTCGCCCGCGGCGATCTCGGCGTCGAGCTGAACCCCGAGGACGTGCCGGTGGTTCAGAAGGCCCTGGTCCGCGCGGCCCGGACCCGCGGCATCCCGGTGATCGTCGCCACCCAGATGCTGGAGAGCATGATCAAGTCCCCCAGCCCGACCCGGGCCGAGGCCTCCGACGTGGCCGGCGCGGTCTATGAGGGCGCCGACGCGGTGATGCTCTCGGCCGAGACCGCGGCCGGGGACTATCCGGTGGAGGCGGTGACCATCATGGACCGCATCCTCACCCGGGTGGAGCAGGATCCCCGCTGGCCCGAGCTGATGCGGGCGGAATATCCGGTGGAGGACGCCGACGCCGACGCCCTGGTGGCCGCGGCCCGGCGCGCCGGCGAGGCGGCCTCCACCGCCTGCCTGGTCGCCTTCACCACCACCGGCCAGACCGCCCTGCGCCTGTCGCGGGAGCGCCCCCTGCAGCCGACGCTGGCGCTCACCACCCGGCTGGCCACGGCGCGGCGCCTGGCCCTGGCCTGGGGGGTGGAGGCCCGGGTGATCGACGAGGTCACCGATCCGGAGGACCTGGTGAAGGTGGCGGTCAACATGGTCACCGACCTTGGCCTGGCGCCCCCCGGCCACCGGGTTCTGATCCTGGCCGGCCTGCCCATGGGCTCGCCGGGCGCGGCCAATATCCTGCGCCTGGCCCACACGCCGATGAAGCGTTAGACCTTGATCGTTCGAGCTTGAACGATCTGTCGGCTAGCGGATCTTGACCGGCACGCCCGAGCGGCTGTGGGCGTGGACCGTGACCTTGCCGGCGGAGCGTTCGAACAGCAGGTTGACCCGGGCCTCCCCCAGCCTCAGGCCGTCGACGGAGAGCCGGTCGATGCCGATGGGCAGGCGGGGATCGACGATCTCGATCTCGCCGTCGGCGCCGTTCACGCAGATCCCCAGGCAGGCCTGCAGCATCATGAACACCGAGCCCGCCGCCCAGGCCTGGGGCAGGCAGGCGACCGGATAGTTCACCGGCGGCTCGCCGGCGTTGCGCGGGAAGCCGCAGAACAGTTCCGGCAGCCGCATCTCGAAGCTGGCGGCGGTCTCGAACAGGCCGGAGGTCAGGTTCACGACCCCGTCCCGCTCACCATAACGCGACAGGCCCATGGCGCAGACCGCCGTGTCGTGGGGCCAGACCGAGCCGTTGTGATAGCTCATCGGATTGAAACGGGCCTCACCGGTGGCGAGCGTCCGCAGCCCCCAGCCGGACTCGAACCGCGCCGAGAGCAGATGCTCGGTCACCTTCCGCGCCCGCTCCGGCGAGGGCAGGCCGCAAAACAGCAGGTGGCCGGGATTGGTGGTCTTGGTGCGGCACAGCTCGCCCTCGCCGTCGATGGCGATGCCGTAGAACTGCTGGTCGTCCATCCAGAACCGCGCCTCCACCGTCTCGCGGATGTGCTCGGCCCGGGCGGTCCAGCGGTCGTGGCTCTCGTCATCCTCGCGCAGGCGGGCGAAGCGGGCCATGGCCCTGTAGGCGGAAAACGCGTAGCCCTGCACCTCCACCAGGGCGATGGGCCCATCGGGAAAACGTCCGTCGGCGTGGAAGACGCTGTCCTGGCTGTCCTTCCAACCCTGGTTGGCCAGGCCGCTCTCCTGGCCTCGGGCATAGTCGATCAGCCCGTCGCCATTGGTGTCGCCGAAGTGCTCCATCCAGGCGGTGGCCGCCATCAGGGCCGGCCAAAGGTCGTCGATCAGGGCCATGTCGCCGGTCCGCTCGGCATAGGCGCCGGCGAGCGCCACGAACAGCGGCGTGGTGTCGACCCCGCCGTAATAGCGGCCGAAGGGCACCTCGCCGAGCGCCGGCATCTCGCCCTTGCGGGTCTCGTGCATGATCTTGCCGGGTGCTGAGTCGCGGAAGGCCGAGACCTCCTCGGCCTGGTGCGCGGCCAGATAGGTCAGCACCCCCCTGGCGAGCGAGGGTTCGAACCACAGGATCTGCCAGGCGGTGATGATGGCGTCGCGGCCGAAGGCCGTGGAGAACCAGGGGATGCCGGCATAGGGATAGGGGCCGGTCTCCATGCGGGTGGTGAGCAGGGCCAAGTCCGCGCGGGACTTCTCCAGCCATTCGTTGAACAGCCGCCCCGAGCTCTTCAGCCGCGCCCCGTGCCGGCGCCGCGCGCGCATGTCCCAGCGGGCGCGGGCCGCCCCGTCCCGGAACCGCTCGCGGCTGGGGATGTGGCCGTCGGTGGCGCCGATCTCCAGATAGAGCTCCAGCTGTCCCTCGGGCGCCAGGGAGTACATGAACTCCGCCCGCTGGGCGTTCAGCCGGCCGGGCGGGTCGGAGAAGGCGATCACGCTGGCCCGCTCCACCTGGTCGAGCCCGATATAGCCGAACCGCACCCGGCGCCCGTCGATCTGCGGCGGCAGCGTCTGGCCGCGCCGGGCGCGCTTCATGCCGCGCACCTCGAACATGTCGTGGAAGTCGGCCCCGAACTCGATCACCAGGGGCAGCAGCACCACGTCGCGGCTGTAGTTGGTGCAGGAGATGCGCTCATAGAGTCGCTCTTCCCACAGGAACCGCTTGCGCTCGATGTGCAGCACCCCGGGGGGCCCCACCGGACCGCCGGGATAGGGCAAGGCCTGGTTGGCGCCGTTGAAGGTGAAGAACACATTGTCCTGGGCGATGGCCGCCGATAGCAGGGACGGCGGCTTGCCCCCCAGCAGCACGCGGAACCGCGACAGGATGCGGGTGTCGTTGTGGAACAGGCCGTCGCCAGACCCCAGGATGTCGCCATAGGAGTCGGCCACCACGAAGGTGTCCTTGTCCTTCAGAGCGTGCAGCCGGTGCGGGGTGCGCGGCTCGACCGACTCGCCCAACTCCACCGGCGCGTCCGGAGCCGGCGCGAGATCGTCCATGTCTTGGTGCCTCAGGCGGTGGCGGCGAAGGCGAAGTCCTGGCTGAGCGGTGCGCCCAGCCGGGCGTAGAGGTCAAGATAACGCCGGGCCATGGCGGTGGCCGAGTATCTCAGTTCGAACTGCTGGCGCACCTTGCGGCGATCCAGGCCGCCCAGCCGGCGGACGGCGTCCACCGCCTCGTCGTCGGTGCGCACGATATAGCCGGTCACGCCGTCCTCGATCACCTCGGGCACCGAGCCGCAGGCATAGGCCACCACCGGCGTGCCGCAGGCCATGGCCTCGATCATCACCAGGCCGAAGGGCTCGGGCCAGTCGATGGGAAACAGCAGGGCGTCGGCTCCGCCCAGGAAGGCGGACTTCTCCTCGTCGCCGATCTCGCCGACGAACTCGATCAGCGGCTCGGCCAGGATCAGCGGCTCGATCTTCTCCTGGAAATAGCGCTGGTCGGCGGCGTCCACCTTGGCGGCGATCTTCAGCTTCATGCCCAGGCGCGTGGCGATGGCGATCGCCCGGTCAGGGCGTTTTTCCGGCGAGATCCGGCCCAGGAAGGCGAGGTAGCCCTCCGGCTTGGCGTGGAAGTCGTAGATGTCTGTGGTCATTCCATGATGGACGGTGCCGGCCCAGTTGGCGAAGGCCAGCGGCTTGCGCTGGTCGTCGCTGATGGAGACCAGCGGATATTGCGGCCAGCGCTCGTAGACCCCGGCCAGATCCTTCAGGTCGAGCCGCCCGTGCAGGGTGGTGATGGTCTTGTCGGCCATGTCCTCGAAGAAGGGGAAATGGATCATGTCGGTGTGGAAGTGGATGACGTCGAAGTCGGCCGCGCGGCGGCGGACCTCCGACAGCATCGACATGTGGGCGGCCAGGTCGGACTTCAGCGGGGCCGGGTCCAGGCGGATGGCCTGATCGCGCACGATGATCACCTTGGCCTTGGTCCGCGCATCGGCGCTGGCGAACAGGGTGACGTCGTGGCCCAGCTCCACCAGGGCGTCGGTCAGGTGGGAGACCACCCGCTCTGTCCCGCCATAGAACCGCGGGGGAACGGCTTCATACAGAGGCGGAACCTGGGCGATTCTCATGGCGCGCGATCCTGTACTGGGGGCGAGTCTCCGCCGACGCTGAAAGAGGCCGCGCCTGCAAAGGCATAGCTCCCGAGCTCGCGGGAAAGTTCCGCATCCGAACGCTGTTTTTGCGATCCGTCCGCCCCGCGTCGCGTTATGGGCGGGTATGATCGAGTCCTTCCCCGACGAAGCGGCCCTGGCGGACGCCGCGCGCGCCGCCACCGTGGCCGCCTTGAGCGCCGGCCTCGCGACGCGTGGCCACGCCAGCCTGATCGGCACGGGCGGCCGCTCACCGGCGCCGGTCTATGACGTCCTGAGCGGGGCCGACCTCGATTGGGGGCGGGTCACGGTCAGCCTCTCCGACGATCGGTTCGTTCCGATGACCTCACCGGACTCCAACGAACGCCTGGTGCGCGAGCGCCTGCTGCGGGGCCCTGCGGCGGCGGCCACCTTCCTGCCCCTCTATTCCAGCGTCCCGACCCCCGACGGCGCCGCCGAGATCGCCGAGCCCCTTCTTCGGGCGCTCGCCCCCTTCGACATGCTGTTCCTCGGCATGGGGGAGGATGGCCACATCGCCTCCCTGATCCCCGGCAGTCCGGTGATGGCGGCCGGTCTCGATCCCGCCGGCGAACGCTTCGTGATCGGAGTTCCGGCGGGCGTCGGCTCGCCGCCGACTGCCGAAAGGTGAACTCCTTCTCGGTCAGGTTGACGCTGGCGCCGCCCTTGGCGAACCCGGCGATGCCG
>JAZKBZ010000120.1:35256-54563 GCA_040388315.1 Pseudomonadota bacterium
GCCCGCATCAGCCTCACCCTGCGCGCCCTCTTGCAGGCCCGCGCCACCCTGGTCCTGATCCGCGGCGCGGTGAAACGCCAGATCGTCGAGGGGGGCTCCGGACTGCCGGTGCACGCCTTTCTCAAACAGGCTACAGCGCCCGTGCGCGTCCTCTGGGCGCCGTGAGTTTCAAGGAGCCATCCCATGCATCCGGTCACCGAAGCTGTCACCGCGCGCATTGTGGCGCGCAGCCGCGAAAGCCGCGCCGACTACCTGTCGCGCATGGAGGCCGCCCGCCACGCCGGGCCCGGCCGCGCCAAGCTGTCCTGCGCCAACTGGGCCCACGCCTTCGCCGCCTCGCCCGACGGCGACAAGCAGCGGATGCGCAATCCGGGCGCTCCGAACGTGGCCATCGTCTCGGCCTATAACGACATGCTCTCCGCCCACCAGCCGCTGGAGCGTTTCCCCGACATCATCAAGGCCGCCGCCGAGGCCATGGGCGGCACGGCCCAGTTCGCCGGCGGGGTTCCGGCCATGTGCGATGGCGTCACCCAGGGCCGTCCCGGCATGGAGCTTTCCCTGTTCAGCCGCGACGTGATCGCCATGTCCACCGCCGTGGCCCTGACCCACGACGCCTTCGACGCGGCCCTGATGCTGGGGATCTGCGACAAGATCGTGCCGGGCCTGACCATCGGGGCGCTGGCCTTCGGCCACCTGCCGGTGATCTTCGTCCCCGGCGGTCCCATGACCTCGGGCGCCTCCAACGCCGAGAAGGCCCGGGTCCGGGGTCTCTACGCCGAGGGCAAGGCCACCCGCGACGAGCTGCTGGACATGGAGATGAGATCCTATCACGGCCCGGGGACCTGCACCTTCTACGGCACCGCCAACTCCAACCAGATGATGATGGAGATGATGGGCCTGCACCTGCCGGGCGCGGCCTTCGTCACCCCCAACACCCCCCTGCGCGACGCCCTGACCGCCGCGGCGCCCCAGCGGGCCATCGAGATCGCCGACGGGACCAACGCCTATGCGCCGATGTCGGCGGTGGTGGACGAGAAGTCGATCGTCAACGCCATCGCAGGCCTGCTGGCCACCGGCGGCTCGACCAACCACACCCTGCACATCGTGGCCATGGCGCGCGCCGCCGGGGTCATCGTCGACTGGACCGACTTCGACGAACTGTCCCGCGTCACCCCCCTGATGGCCCGCGTCTATCCCAACGGCAGCGAGGACGTGAACGCCTTCCACGCCGCCGGCGGCATGGCCTATGTGGTGCGCGAGCTATTGGACGCGGGCCTGGCTCACGAGGACGTCACCACCATCGCCGGTCCCGGCCTGCGCCGCTACCAGCGCGAGCCTTTCCTCCAGGACGGCAAGCTGGTCTGGCGCGAGGGGCCCACCGCCTCCCTCAACCTCGACATCCTGCGTCCCGCCAACGATCCCTTCCAGCCGGAGGGCGGCATCCGCCTGCTGTCGGGCGGCCTGGGCCGCGCGGTCATCAAGACCTCGGCGGTGAAGGACGAGCACCTGATCGTCGAGGCCCCGGCCATCGTCTTCGAGGACCAGGACGACCTGCTGGAGGCCTACAAGAACGGCGAGCTGAACCGCGACTTCATCGCCGTGGTCCGGTTCCAGGGGCCGCGGTCCAACGGCATGCCCGAGCTCCACAGCCTGACCCCGGTGCTGGGGGTCCTTCTGGACAAGGGATTCAAGGTGGCCCTGGTCACCGACGGGCGGATGTCCGGCGCCTCGGGCAAGGTGCCCGCCGCTATCCACGTCTCGCCGGAGGCGGCCATGGGCGGGCCCCTGGCCTTCGTCCGCACCGGCGACCTGGTGCGCCTGGACGCCCATGCCGGGGAGCTGGAGATCCTGGTCCCCGCCGCCGAGCTGGCGGCCCGGCCCGAGGCGCCCAGGCCCGCCGCCGCCTTCGGCTACGGCCGTGAACTCTTCGGAGCCATGCGCCGCGCCGCCGGACCCGCCGAGGCCGGGGCCTGCACCTTGTTCGGGGACGCCGCGTGAAGACCAACTATACTGGCTTGGTGGGCGACGTTGGGGGCACGAACGCGCGCCTGGCCCTGGTGGATGACGCCGGCCATATCCGTCACCCCAAGACCTACGCCGCCGCCGACTTCGGCGCCCTGGGCGAGGTGATCGCCCAGTACCTGGAGACCACGGTGGGCCGCCGCTGTCCGCCGCGCGCCGTGCTGGCCGTGGCCGGTCCGGTGGTGGACGGCGAGATCGAGTTCACCAACCTGGCCTGGCGGATTTCCGAGGGCGAGCTGGTGGGGACCTTCGCCTTCGAAGCCGCCCAGCTGCTCAACGACTTCGCCGCCCAGGCCCTGGCCGCCCCGGCCCTGGACGCCGACGACCTCAAGCCCCTGGGGCCGGTGCTGAAGGGGACCGAAGGCGCGCCCCTCGTCGTGCTGGGCGCGGGCACCGGCTTCGGGGTGGCGGGCCTGGCCCGCTCCGACCGCGCCGATGTTCCCATCGCCACCGAGGGGGGACACGGCGCCTTCGCCCCCTATGACGAGCTGGAGGCCGAGGTCCTGGCCTGGCTGCGCAAGATCCATGGCCGGGTCTCCATCGAGCGGGTGCTTTCCGGCCGCGGCATGTTCGAACTCTACCGGGCGCTGGGCGAGATCCGCGGCGTCCCGACCGCCCTGGCCGACGAGAAGGCGGTGTTCGCCGCCGGCCAGGCGGGCGACCCCCTCTGCTCCGAGGTCCTCGACCGCTTCTGCGGCATCCTGGGGTCTGTGGCCGGCGACCTGGCCCTGACCTTCGGCGCCCGCGCCGGGGTCTATGTCTCCGGCGGCATCGCCCCGCGCATGGTCGACCGTCTGAACGGCGGAGAGTTCCGCAGGCGGTTCGAAGACAAGGGCCGGCTTTCCGACTATACGCGCGATATCCCCACCTCCCTGATCGTCCATCCCTATGCGGCTCTGGTGGGGGCGGCCCGGGCGCTGAAACAGTTGGAAGGAAACCGGCTTTGACCCTGCAGGAGATCCTCAAGCTCGCGCCGGTCGTCCCGGTCCTGATCATCGAGGAAGAGGCCCACGCCGTGCCGCTCGCCAAGGCCCTGGTGGCCGGCGGGCTCTATGCGTTGGAGGTCACCCTGCGCACGCCGGTCGCCCTGGAATCGATCCGCCGCATCGCCGGCGAGGTCGAGGGCGCGGTGGTCGGCGCCGGCACCATCACCACCGCCTCGGCCCGCCAGTCGGTGGCCGACGCCGGCGCCAGGTTCGGGGTCAGCCCCGGCCTGATCGAGGGCGAGGGATTCGACGGTCCCGTCCCCCTGCTGCCCGGGATCGCCACGGCGACCGAACTGATGTGGGGCCTGCGGGCCGGCTACAGCCACTTCAAGCTGTTCCCCGCCAACATCGTCGGCGGAGTCGGCGCCCTGAAGGCCTTCGCCAGCCCCTTCCCCCAGGCCACCTTCTGCCCCACGGGCGGGGTCAGCCTGGAGAACGCCCCCGACTATCTCGCCCAGCCCAACGTCATCTGTGTCGGCGGCTCCTGGGTCGCGCCGATGGACGCCGTGCGCGCCGGCGACTGGGGTCGGATCACCGAACTGGCGCGGGCGGCGTCGCAACTCGGCAATGCGGTTTAGCCGCGCGCCAGCACCGTCGCCGTCACTTCGCGGCGGACTTCGAACCCCAGCGACTCGTAGAGCCGGATCGCGCCGGTGTTGCTGGCGTAGGAGTGCAGGAAGGGCGTCTCCCCGCGCGCTGTGATGCGCCCGGCCACCACCTGCATCAGCCGGCCCGCAAGGCCGCGGCCGCGATGGTCGGGATGGGTGCAGACCCCGCTGACCTCGGTGAAGCCCTCGGGCCGCATCCGCTCCCCGGCCATGGCCACCAGCCGCCCCGCCTGCTTGATCCCCACGAAGGCGCCCAGGCGATGGGTGGCCTCGAGGAACGGTCCTGGTTCGGTGAGGGTGGCGAGCGCCAGCATCTGGACCGCATCGGCCTCGGTCAGGTCCTCGAAGGCGAAGTCCGGATCGCCCGGCTTCGGGGCTTCCGCCACCATCTGGGCGCAGACCGCCGCCTTCACCACCGCGACGCCAGGCGGCGGGGTGAAGGGCTGGGCCTCCACCACCCACAGGGTCCCGTCCGCCGGGATCAGCTCGCGAAGCGCGGCCAGGTTCTGCGGCGATCCGTCGGCGGCTGCGCCGAACACGTTGTAGCGGGGGTCGAACCGCAGGGCCCGGTCGTCGCCCAAGGCCAAGTCCCGCTGGCGGGTGCTCAGCGTGCTCCAGACCGGTCGATCAAGCGGGTGGGCCATCGCCCTAGCGGCCCTTGAAGTTTCCGACCCGGCGCTCGGAGACCGCCCGCACGCCCTCGGCATAGTCCTCGGTGGCCCGCAGGAGGGTCTGCTGGCCATGCTCGTGGATCGTCTGGGCGCGGACGGCGGTGGCCAGGTCGCCGCGCAGGGTCTTGCGGGTGGCGATGACCGCCAGCGGCGCGTTCTCGGCGATTTCCAGGGCCAGGCGGCCGGCGGCGGCCCGCAGGTCGGCCAGCGGTGCGACCTCGTCCACCAGGCCCCAGGCCAGGGCGTCCTCGGCCTTCACCCGGCGGCCGGTGAGGAACATCAGGTTGGCCCGGTGCTCGCCGATCAGCCGGGGCAGGGTGTGGGTCAGGCCAAAGCCCGGATGGAAGCCCAGCTTGACGAAGTTGGCGGTGAACCGCGCCTCGGGGGCGGCGACCCGGAAGTCGCCGACGAGGGCCAGGCCCAGGCCCGCGCCGACCGCCGCGCCCTGCACGGCCACCACGATCGGGGTCTCGATGGCGTAGAGCCGCACGGCCTGGTCATAGAGGCTGCCGATGCCCCCCATGCCGCTGCCGGCGATGCCGTCGCTGGCCACCAGGTCGGCGCCGGCGCAGAAGGCCTTGCCCGCCGAGCATAGAACCACGGCCCGGGTCACCCCGTCGCCGTCGATCCTCTCCAGGGCCTCGGCCAGGTCGGCCATCAGCTCCACGGAGACGTGGTTGAAAGGCGGGCGGTCGATCTCCACCGTCGCCACGTGGCCGTCGTGGGTGACCTTCAGGTGGTCGTAGGTGGTGCTCATCGTCTCGTTCCCATCAGGTTGCGGGCCACCACCATCCGGTGGACTTCCGAGGGCCCGTCATAGATCCGCATGTTGCGTACCAGCGAGGCCATCAGCTGCAAGGGCATTTCCTTGGTCATGCCCATGGCGCCGAAGCATTGCATGGCGTTGTCGATGACCTCCCAGGCCATCTCGGTGGCGAAAACCTTGACCATGGAGATCTCGTTTCGCACGTCGCGGCCCTGGTCGAGCTTGGCGGCGCAGTCATAGGTCATCAGCCGGGCGGCGTGGATCTTGATGGCCGCGTCGGCCGCCCACCACTGCACCGCCTGGCGGTCCGACAGCGGCTGGCCGAAGGTCACCCGCTGCGGCGCGTACTCGCACATCATGTCCAGGGCCCGCTGCGCCAGGCCGATGCACCAGGCGGCCATCTCCATCCGCCGCGTCCCCAGCCGCACCTGCATGGGGGCGAACCCCTGGCCCTCGGTCCCCAGCAGTTTCCAGCCGGGAACCCGGCAGTCCTCCAGGGCCACCTCATAGGTCATGGCCCCGCCGATCATCGGGATCTTGCGCAGCACCTTGAAGCCCGGGTTGTCGCCGTCCACCAGGAAGGCGCTCATCCCGCCCCGGGCGCCCTTCTCCTTGTCGGTCACCGCCATGACGATGGTGAAGTCGGCCTCGGCGGCCCGGCTGGTCCAGATCTTTCTTCCGTCGATCACCCAGTCGTCGCCGTCGCGCACCGCCCGGGTCAGCATGCCGGCCGGGTCGGCGCCGGCCCCGGGTTCGGAGATGCCGATGGCGCTGATGGTCTCGCCGCGCACATAGGGGGCGAGATAGGCCTCCCGCTGGCGCTCGGTCACCGTGGCCATCAGCATCCGCAGGTTCGGGGAGTCCGGCGGCAGGGTGTAGGGGGTCACCGTCGAGCCCAGGGCCTCGTTGACCGCCACCAGGGCCACCTGGGGCAGGTCGGAACCCCCCACGTCCTCCGGCGCGTCCAGGCCCCAGAGGCCCAGGCGTTTGGAGACCACGTCGATCTTCTCGCGTTCTTCCGTGGTCAGACCCACGCCCTTGCCGGCGGCCTCGCGCGCCAGGACGGCGCCTTCCAACGGCATCAGCTCGTCGCGGACGAATTTCTGCGCCAGATCCTTGAGCATCCGGTGCTCTTCGGAAAGTTCGAAGTCCATGGTCCGCCCTCGACGCCTGTTGTTTCGGCCTTGGCCGGAATTAGCGGGGTTGCCGCTCCGGACGGCAAGCGCCCGCTGAAAATTCCTCAGGGCGGCGCCCCGGCGTGACCCCTTGCGCCGACCCCGGCTTCAATGATCTTCCAGGACCAAGAGGCGACCGGGAGGGACGAACGTGACCGACACCATGAAGTTGGCGGACAAGGCCACCGGCCCCCTGGCGGGCATCCGCATCCTGGACCTCACCAGCGTGGTGTTCGGCGCCTACGCCACCCAGATGCTGGGCGACCAGGGCGCCGAGGTCATCAAGCTGGAGGACCCGGGCTCGGGCCGCGGCGACGGCGGCGACATCATGCGCTGGGCCGGCCACGTGCCCGAGGATTGCCCCCGCGACCTGGGCCCCATCTTCCTGACCATCAACCGCAACAAGCGTTCGGTGCTGATGGACATGCGCGATCCCGCCTCCCGCCCGCTGCTGGAGGCCCTCATCAGGAGCTGCGACGTCTTCGCCACCTCGGTCCGCTACGAGGGGCTCAAGCGCCTGGGCCTGGCCTATGAGGACGTGAAGGCCCTGCGGCCCGACGTGGTCTATGTTCACGCCGCCGGCTATGGCTCCGACGGCCCCTACGCCGGGGAGCCGGCCTATGACGACCTGATCCAGTCGGCCTCGGGCCTGGCCGACCTGCTGCCCCGCACCGACGGCAACCCCACCCCGCGCATCCTGCCGACCCTGGTGGCCGACAAGGTCTCGGGGCTCTTCATGTGTCAGGCCATCACCGCGGGGCTGCTGCACAAGGAACGCACCGGCCAGGGCCAGTTCATCGAGGTGCCGATGCTGGAATGCGTCACCAGCTTCAACCTGGTGGAGCACCTCTACGACCACACCTTCGAGCCGCCCACCGGTCAGTGGGCCTATCAGCGGGTGGCCAATCCCAACCGCAAACCCTACCAGACCAAGGACGGCTATATCGGCCTGCTGCCCTATACCGACAAGCAGTGGGACCAGTTCTTCGCCGCCGCCGGCATGGGCGAGACCTTCGGCAAGGACCCACGCTTCTCCGACTACGCGACGCGGGCCAAGCACATCGGCGAGCTCTACGGCCTTGTCGGCGAGGTCACCCAGACCAAGACCACCCAGGAGTGGCTGGACCTGCTCAAGCCGCTCTCGATCCCCATCGTGAAAACCGCGCGGCTGGATGATTTGCCCGAGGACCCGCACCTCAAGGCGGTCGGCTTCTTCGAGCGCTACGACCACCCCCACGCCGGGCCCTACAACGCCATGAAGCCGCCGGTGAAATTCACCGGCTCGCCCTCCAACATCCGCCGCCACGCGCCAAGGCTTGGCGAGGACACCGCCGAGGTGACGGCGGAGATGGGCCTCAGGGCCGACTGATGCGGATCGCGGTGATCGGCAGCTCGGGATCGGGCAAGTCGACCCTGGCCAAACGCCTGGGTGCGGTCCTGAACCTGCCGGCCATCGAGCTCGACGCCATCAACTGGCGGCCGGGCTGGAAAGCACTGAGCACCGACGATCCGCAGGCCTTCAAGGATGAGGTGGCCGCCGCCATCGCCGTCGAGGCCTGGGTCACGGACGGCAACTACAGCGCCGTCCTGCCGGTCATTCTGGCCCGCGCCACCTACGTCGTCTGGCTGGACTACGAACGGCCGATCGTCATGTGGCGGGTCATCACCCGCTCGTTCCAGCGGGCCTGGACGAACGAGGAGTTGTGGCCGGGCACAGGCAACCGCGAGACCTTCGCCCAGTGGCGTGATCCCGACCATCCGGTGCTGTGGGCCTGGCGCACCTTCCACACGCGGCGCGCGCGCTACGAGGAAGCCTTCGCCAGTCCGCGCCTGGTGCACTTGACTGTGGCGCGCCTGCGCCATCCCCGCGAAGCCGAACCGCTGATCCAGCGGCTCGGTCGCGAGATCGCCGCCGGTTAGACCGGCGAGAACACCGGGACGGGCGGGCCGCCCTCGGTGGGCTGGAACTTCACCTTCACCTTCTGGCCGATGGCCAGCTTGGAGAGGTCGCAGTCCACGAAGTTGGTCAGCACCGCCGGGCCCTCGTTGAGGGTGACGTAGCCGATGGCGTAGGGGCCGGTCGGCGAGCGGTGCATGGTGGAGTAGGTGTAGATCACCCCTTCGCCCGGGCTCTCTTCCCAGACGGTGTCGTCGGAGAAGCAGAAGGGGCAGAGCGCGCGGGGATACCAGTGCGGCTCGTTGCAGGCGTTGCAGCGCTTGATCAGGAACTTGCCCTGTTCGGCCGCGTCCCAGAAGGGCTTGGACTCGATGGTCACGGCCGGGGCCGGGATCTTGCGGCCCTCGGCCGGCTTGTCTTGAACGTCGCTCATCCTAAGCCTCCCGTTCCATGATGACGGTGCCCGCGCCGTGGCGGGTGCCCAGCGAACCGCCCGTGCCGTGGGCCAGCGCCAGGTCGCAGTTGGGAACCTGGACCTTGGGGTGGGCCTCGCCGCGCAGCTGGCGCACGGCCTCGATCACCTTGGTGATGCCGCCCCGGTTGGTGGGGTGGTTGTTGCACAGCCCGCCGCCGTCGGTGTTGAAGGGCAGCTTGCCGACGCCGGAGATCAGGTTGCCGTCGGAGACGAACTTGCCGCCCTCGCCCTTCTTGCAGAAGCCGAGGTCCTCCAGCTGCATCAGCACCGTGATGGTGAAGCTGTCGTAGATCGAGGCGTACTTCATGTCCTGCGGGGTGACGCCGGCCTCGCCGAAGGCGATGGGGCCAGACCACAGGGCGCCGGAGTGGGTGAGGTCCAGGTCCTTGCCGCCGCGGGGTCCCTTGGGGGATTCGCCGGCGCCGATCACCTTCACCAGGGGCCGCTTCAGGCTCTTGGCGACTTCCGGGCTGGTGACGATCAGGGCGCCGCCGCCATCGGTGACGACGCAGCAGTCCAGCAGGTGCAGCGGATCGGAGATCATGCGGGAGTTCACCACCTGCTCGACGGTGACCACGTCCTTCAGGAAGGCGTGCTCGTTCCACTGGGCGTGATGGCTGGCGGCCACCTTGATCCAGGCCAACTGCTCGCTGGTGGTGCCGTACTCGTACATGTGGCGCATGGCGCACATGCCGTAGGTGTTGTGGGTCGAGCCGCCGTAGATGTTCTCGAAGCCGGCTTCCGGCGGTCCGTCGGTGAGCTGGCCCGGTCGGCCGCCGCCGCCGGGGAAGAACTTGTTCTGGCGCGGACGGCCGGCCAGGGTGATGAGCGCCACGGTGCACTTGCCCGCCGCGATCGCCTGGGCCGCGTGGCCGACGTGCAGCAGGTAGGACGAGCCGCCGGTCTCGGTGGAGTCCATGTGGCGGACGTTCTTCAGGCCCATGTAGTCGACCATGGACATGCCGCCGAAGCCCGGGGCGTCGCCGGCGCAGAAGTAGCCGTCGATGTCGTCCTTGGTGAGGCCCGCGTCGGCCAGGGCGCCCTTGGCGCACTCGGCGTGCAGCTGCGGCGTCGACTTGTCGGGAGCGTCCCGGGTGGGGTGCTCATAGGCCCCCATGATGTAGGCCTTGCCCTTAATACTCATCGATCCCCTTCCTAGAAATTCGTCTCTTAATGAATGGCGGTTGGCTTAGCCCGAGCCACCCCAAAGCGGAAGTGCGGACGCGTTCTCCTCTCCCCCGTGGGAGAGAGTTAGGGTGAGGGGGCCTCCGCGCAGCGGAGGTCTTCGGCGCCCGGAGCGACAACGGAAGTTCAGAAAGAGCCCTCACCCTACCCTCTCCCGCAAGCGGGAGAGGAGAAGCCGTCAGGCCGGCTGGCCTTCCTTCAGCTTGGCGATGCGGGCGTCGCGCAGGGCGGTGCGGCGCACCTTGCCGGCGTCGTCGCGCAGGGGCTCGTCGACGAACTCATAGGTCCGCGGCTGCTTGTAGGTCACCAGCTTGGACTTCAGGTGCTCCCGCAGCGAGGCCTCGTCGCCCGGCCCCCGCGTCTGGACGATGGCGTGGATCTTGTTTCCCAGGTCGTCGTCGGGGATGCCGATCACCGCGCAGGACTGGACGCTGTCATGCTCCTCCAGCGCCGCCTCGATCTCGGCGGGATAGACGTTGGAGCCCCCCACCAGGATCATGTCGGTGCGCCGGTCGGCCAGGTAGAGATAGCCGTCCTCGTCGAACCAGCCGATGTCTCCCAGGCTCTCCCAGCCGCCGGGCAGGACCTTGGCCGTGGCGCCCAGATACTTGTAGCTGGGGGGCATGCCCTCGGGCCGGCGCATGTAGATTTCGCCGATCTCGCGGGGCGGCAGCGGGTTCCCGTTGTCGTCGAAGGCGACCATCTCGCCCATGCGGACCTTGCCCACCGAGCCCCGGTGTTCCAGCCACTCGGTCCCGGAGATCACCGTCGAGGCCTGGGCCTCGGTGCCGGCATAGAGCTCCTGGATCACCTCGCCCCCCAGCCAGTGGATGAAGGCCTCCTTCAGCCACGGCGGGCAGGGCGCCGCCAGGTGCCAGAGGGTCTTCAGCGAGCTGAGATCGTACTTGGTGCGGACCTCCTCCGGCAGATGCCAGATGCGGTTCATCATGGTCGGCACCATGTAGATCCAGGTCGCGCGGCGCTTCTCGATCTCGGCCAGCGTGCCTTCCGGATCGAAGCGCGGCAGGACGATCAGGTGGGCGCCCAGGTTCAGCACGCTCATCATCATGCCGAAGCCGGCGTTATGATAGAGCGGGGCCGGCAGGACGGCGACGGACTTGGGCGTCAGCTGCCAGCCGCCGACCTCGGGGGTCTCCTTCGTCGTCACGCCGGGCTGGCCGGCCAGGATCAGCTTGGGGCGGCCGGTTGACCCACCTGAAGTGGGGGCCTTGGAGACCGGCGCGGTGGCGTCGGGCAGGTCGCTGTCGTCGTCGCTCCTGGCCAGCAGATCGGAGACCTTCAGCAGCGGCCGGTCGATCTTCGCCTCGAACTCGGCGATCACCACCGGAGTCTTGGCCAGCTCCATGATGGCCTCCAGCTCGGCCTGGGGCAGGCGGAAGGCCACCGGCTGCGGTGTCGCGCCGATCTTCCACATGGCCCAGCAGGCGACGGCGAAATCGGTGGAGTTGGGTAGGCCCAGCGTCACCAGGTCGCCATGCTTGACCCCATAGGCCAGCAGGCCGCGGGCGGCGCGGTTGGTCAGCTTGTGGAACTGGGAATAGGAAAGCGTGGTGTCGCCGCAACTGACCGCCGGGGCGTCGGGCTGCGATTGGGCGAAGGCTCTTAGCTTCGCGCCGAGGGAAATCATCTCGTCGGCCATAATATCGTCTCGTCCCAAATGGATGCCCGACTGAAAATCCGGGCGGTTCTGAATGGCGTCCAGGCCCCCGCCTATGCTGCGGGGTTGGCCGCCAGTTTCCCTCGCGGCAGACGGGGTCGGCAAGCGGCATATTCGGTTGTCGGGCGCCGCGCCTTGCGGCTAAGACGGCCCCATAAAATTTGAACATTTGGTAGGGAGTGACGCGATGTCCGTCGAACAGATGCTGACCCAGGACTTCGAGACTCTGTCCGAGGTGATCGGCGAGCAGGCCAAGGAGCGCCCCGACAAGCCCGCCCTGGTGGACGCCCGCTCCAGCCTCACCTACCGCCAGCTCGACGCCTTCATGGACCGCTTGGCCACAGCCCTGCAGCGGGAGGGCGTGGAGAACGCCGACGTCGCGGCCATCTGCGCCACCTCCTCGGTGGAGTACGGCGCGACCTTCTTCGGCATCCTGCGGGCCGGCGGCGTCGTCGCCCCCCTGGCGCCCTCCTCGACGCCCGAGAGCCTCATCGGCATGCTCAAGGACTGCGGGGCCAAGGTCTTCTTCCTGGACAAGGCCGTCTCCGACGCGCTGGCCGGCGTCGCCGACCAGATCACCGCCCAGCGGGTGGCCCTCGACGGCTCCGACGCCGGAATCCCGCTGCTGGACTGGCTGGCGCCGGAGGGCTCCAAGCCCCGGCCGGTGAGCGTGACCCCGCAGCAGGGCTTCAACATCATCTATTCCTCGGGCACCACCGGCACCCCCAAGGGCATCGTCCAGCCGCACGCCATGCGCTGGGGCCAAATCCGTCGCGGGGTCTATCCCGAGACCGCGGTGACCATGATCTCCACTCCGCTCTATTCGAACACCACGCTCGTTTCCTACCTGCCCACCATGTCCAACGGCGGCACGGCGGTGCTGATGCCCAAGTTCGACGCCGAGCAGTTCCTGAAGCTGTCGGAAAAGTATCGCGCCACCCACGCCATGCTGGTGCCGGTGCAGTACCGCCGCTTGATGGAGCGGCCGGACTTCGACTCCTACGACCTCTCCAGCTACGTGATGAAGTTCTCCACCAGCGCCCCCTTCGCCGCGGCCCTGAAGGCCGACGTGCTGAAGCGCTGGCCCGGCGGCCTGATCGAATATTACGGCATGACCGAGGGCGGCGGCTCCTGTGGCCTGCTGGCCCATGAGTTCCCCGACAAGCTGCACACCGTCGGCCGCCCCCTGCCGGGCCACGACATCCGGCTGATCGACGAGGACCTCAAGGAGGTGCCCCAGGGCAAGATCGGCGAGGTGGTGGGCCGCTCGGGCGCCATGATGGTCGGCTACCACAACCAGCCGGGCAAGACCTCCGAGGCCGAGTGGTACAGCCCCGAGGGCCTTCGTTACATAAGGACCGGGGATGTCGGCGTATTCGACGCCGACGGCTTCCTGACCCTGATGGACCGCAAGAAGGACATGATCATCTCCGGCGGCTTCAACATCTATCCCTCCGACCTCGAGGCCGAGATCATCCAGCATCCGGAGGTGCTTGAGGCCGCGGTGGTGGGCGTGGCGTCCGACAAGTGGGGCGAGACCCCGGTGGCCTTCGTGGCCCTGAAGAAGGGCGCCAAGGTCACCGCCGACGAGCTGAAGGCCTGGACCAACGCCAAGCTGGGCAAGACCCAGCGCCTGGCCGACCTGATCCTGGTGGGCGGCCTGCCCCGCAGCCACATCGGCAAGGTGCTGAAGCGCGAACTGCGCGACGATTATAAAGGCCCGGCGCTGACCGCATGACCCATCCCGCCCAAACCCCCGCCAAGAGCGTCGCCGACCTCTGCGACGACCACGAGGACGAGATCGAGGTCTGCCTCGTCCAGTTCCGCGACTACGGCGCCCGCAAGGCCTTCTCCGGCCCCATCCGCACCGTCCGCTGCCGGGAGGACAACTCCCTGGTCAAGGCCACGCTCGCCGAACCCGGCGAGGGCTGCGTCCTCGTCGTCGACGGCGGCGGGTCGCTGGCCAAGGCCCTGGTGGGGGACGTCCTCGCCGCCGACGGGGTGAGGAACGGCTGGGCCGGCATCGTCGTCCATGGCGCAGTGCGCGACACCCCCATCCTCGCCACCCTGGACATCGGCATCAAGGCCCTGGGCTCGGTGCCGATCCGCAGCGTCAAGCGCGGCGAGGGGGTGGCCGACGTGCCGGTGGCCTTCGGCGGGGTGGTCTTCCTGCCCGGCGACATGCTGCACGCCGACGAGGACGGTGTCGTGATCCTGCCCGCCGACGACTGAAAGCCTGGGCTTGCGCCGCAGGGGCGCGATGAGTAGGTTCCGCCCTCGCTCGGCGGGCCCCCCCTTGGGGAGCCTCCAGACGGCTCCGGAGAGGTGGCTGAGTGGTCGAAAGCACCGCACTCGAAATGCGGCGTACCTTTACCGGTACCGTGGGTTCGAATCCCACCCTCTCCGCCAGCCATAACTAGTTGTTTTCATTCAACTTTCTGGAACTCGAAATACCTCCGACATTCCGGGCGGTTGGCGTGGATTCGCGATGGTAACTCCGCGTTCTCTGGCACCATTTGGGGCCGTTGGCGGTGGTTTCTAGGGGCCCATTCTCTGCCCGTCAGGACCGGAGTGCCCCTGTTCGAATTCTCCGACCGTAGAGAGCGGTTCGAATCCAGCCCGCTGAGCGGCCATATAGTTTTCGAGGCGCAGGACGAATTTCGCCGGCCATGGACTTAGGCGCGCGGTGGGTTCGGTGGCCCTATGCGGGGCGGGCGGCGAGGACTTGTTGTTGCTGTTCCCAGGACAATGGGAGCGGCCCATCCGTCAGGGCCTCTAGGTCCAAGGCCTCACTTCGGCGCCCGAGGACGATGTCGCGTGTGACGTCCGGCGCCAGATACGCCAGCAATAGCCTGCGCTCGAAAGTCTCGACGTCCAGCCCAGCCGTTTCCGCGAGCGCTGCTATGGACGGCGCCTGTCCCGCCTCGATCTGCCAACGCCAGCGATGCGCGTCAGCAATCGCCGTGATCAATGGCCTGTCCAATGCCCCGTCAGGCGCGGGCCTCACACCCTCTGGCGACTGCAGCTCGGCGCCCGCCGAAACCGCCCTAACCTTCATCGGCAACACGATCGTTTCAAACGGGCTTGGATCCGTCTTCCGAGGCCGCCCACGCTTGCGCGGCGCCCCGGCATCTTTCGCATTGAGCCGCTGGGTGTCGATGGTCAGTGCGACGGCGTCGCCCGCTATCTCCACCCGCCGTACGATCGCGCGGATCTGGCGCTTGCGATGGCCAGTGGCTGTCGCTGCGTAGATCTTGGCCGCGGCTGGTGTCATCCGCTCGGCACGACCGGGTGAGAAATGGAGTGACAGGCCCCAATGCAATCAACAGTTCGAAGCTGACAGGAAGATTTGTCAGGCGGCAAAGAGTCCGAGGTGCTGGGAAAACCAAACCAGGCGGTTGGGGTACTGCAGCGCGACTGGGGAAGTCGGTACGCCAGCGCTGAGATTTGGCCCGCCCGGCCGGTAGTGGGCCATCCTCAACGAGGAGGCAGGCCGTCCGATGAGAATGAGAAGTCGACGAGCCGCATACTTCGACCGTCGCCATCGGCTCCCGTCAGCCTGAGATGGCGCCAGACTGTGCTCAGGCAAATAGTGGCTGTGAGCCACGCATCTTTGGGAATGTAGAGCGTGGTCTCCAGGCCGCCCCCTGGAAGCTCTCCCTCTCGATCGCAGATGTCGCCGATGTGGGGTGGCTCCCTTCGGCTGAAGTGCCAGCTCTCCAGTTGGTCTAGCCAGATGCGCATTCGGCGGCCGGCCAAACCTTCAGGCGCAACCACACGACCCTCGATTTCAATCATTCGAGAGTAGATCAGACCACCTTGAAAACGGTGCGCCTTCGGGACTGATGGCGGGCAAGGCATAAGGCCGAGCCCGCCGTCGTAGCCACGCAGCTCGATGAGAAGGTCTAGCCGCGCTTCAGTCAGCATTCGCCCAGGCTTCGAGATTTGGGTGAATTCTGGCGTGGAAGTCGTAGGCGACGATGCTCGTGCTCCCAGGACCGTCGTTCCCGATTCGAATCTGGAGATGCTTCCAAGTCGACGCCAAGGACGTTGCGGTGGAGGCGATCGCGTCTTCGGGCAACATGAGCATCGCCTCAAAGTCGAAGTCGGAGCCTGGGGGCAACTCGGCCAAGGCGCCCACCTGCTGCAGGCCTCTCTGTCCAAAGCGCACCCTCGGCCCAAACGGCGACAGCGTCACTTTCATCTCCTTGCCGCGAAGTTTGCGGGGTGCGCGGACGCGGCCGTGGATAGTGAAGTCGCGACCGTACTCAAGGCCATGGGTCCGCCCCTGCGGTCGAGCCACTGCGTGGTCGCCAATCGCAATGCGCATGTTCCAATCCCAACCAAGGATATCGATCATCAGCCGGCCGTCGAAGAAGCCCGGATCGGAGGCCGCGTTGGGAGGATCTGCGTCTGACACAACCAAGTCGTACGTGCTTTGTTCTCATTCTGCAAGCTTAGCGCCCAGTGACTGCGCCCCGGCGACGGGTGTCGTGCTGCCCGCAGATGTTCTCCTGACCGGTCGAGATACTGTCCTGCTCTTCGGCTGAGGGATCCCTGTTCCGCGAGCCACGATTCCCTGTTCTTGGAGCGCTATTTCACGTGCCTCGACGTACATGCCGGCGACGAACAGGCCATTCTCTGGGGCGAGCCCACCGACGCGGCGCCAGGCGCGCGCCATCCGGCGGAAGATAAAATATCAAAACAGGGAAAAGCAGAGAATGGTTGGCGCCGCACTGCGTCCACCGCCACCGACATCGTCGTTTAGGGACGCGTCGGAGCGCCCGACGAGAATGAGAAGTCAACGAGCCTCATCCGGGCGCCGTCACCATCGGCACCCGTCAGCTTGAGGCGACGCCAGACCGTATCTAGGCAAAAATTGGCGGTGAGCCAGGCATCCTTCGGAATGTAGAGCATGGTTTCCAGTCCGCCGCCGGGAAGCTCCCCGGTCCGGTCGTAGATGTCGCCGATGTTAGGCGGCTCGCCCGGCATGAGGCGCCAACGCTCCAGTTGACCCAGCCAGATGCGCATCCTGCGACCTGTCAGCTCCTCAGGCGCAAGCACACGACCCTCGATCTCGATCATCTGGGAATAGATCAGGCCGCCTTGGAAGCGGTGCGCCTTCGGGACCGACGGCGGGCACGGCAAAACGCTAAGCCCGGCATCGACGCCACGCAGCTCGACGATGAAGTCTTGCCAGGCTTCAGTCAGCATTCGCCCAGGCCTTGAGATTCGGATGAATGCGGGCGTGGAAGAAGTAGGCAGAAGCTTTCGCGCCGTCGGGGCCTTCGTCGTCGGTCTTGATCTGGAGATACTTCCATCTCGACCCCAAGGACGTGGCGGTGGAAGCGATCGCTTCCTCGGGCAACATCAGCACCGCCTCAAACTCGAAGCCCTCTGACGGCGGCGTAAATTCGCCCACGTGCTGGAGGCCCCCACGTCCAAAACGGACTTTCGGGCCAAAGGGCGACAAGGTGACCTTGATGGTCTTGCCGCGGAGCTCACGAGGTGCGCGCACGTGGCCGTGGATCGTGAAGTCACGACCGTAGTCCAGGCCCTGGGATGCGAGCTTCGACCCCGACACGACGCGGTCGCCAATCGCAACACTCAGGTTCCAATCCCAGGCCAGGATGTCGATCAGCAACCGGCCGTCAAAGAAGCTCGGATCTGAGGCCGCATTTGGAAGATCTTCATCTGACACGACAAAAAGCGTACCCGCTTTGTTCTCGTCGAGCAAGCCTGCGCCCCTTGCGGCAACCTGGGTCGGCAGAATCTTGGCACTGCACAATCACCCCCGCGAAATGACCTCATCGCCTCTCACGGCCAAGCTCTTCGCCCGGCTAGTCACCGCTCCCGGCCCGATCCTGGGCCAAGGAGAGATGCATGAAGACGTTTGCCTGGGCCGTGACCCTGGTTTCGCTGTTCGCCGTCGGCGGCGCCTCGGCCGGGGTGGCGGTCAATCCGCTGGTGGAGCAGGTCCGCGCCGCCAACAGCCGGTTCAAGGACGTGAAGGTCGCCGTGGCCGAGGGCTATGCGCCGATCCCCTGCACCAGCGGGATCGATGGCGGGGCCATGGGGGTCCACTATGTGAACGCCGAGCACCTGAAGGACGAGGTCCCCGACATCAAGCGCCCACAGGCGGTGATGTACGAGCCCGGGCCCGGCGGCAAGATGAGCCTGGTGGCGGTGGAGTACATCTCCTTCAAGGGCCCGGCCTCGCTCTCCGGCCACCTGTTCGCCTTCAACGGCGCCCCCAACCGCTATGGGCTGAACCCCTTCTATGAGCTGCACGTCTGGGCCTGGAAGCCGAACCCCAAGGGCGCCTTCGCCGACATGAATCCCAATGTCAGTTGCGCCCACATGCATGGCGGTCACGGCGGCTAGGGCCGAGGGCGGGGGTTGTCCGCCGCCATCGCTAGAGCCAAGCTTCCTCCCCGACCCCTGACGCCGCGCGGCAAGTCGGGGGCGAGCTTGGGGAGATCACGCCGATGCGCCGTTGGATTCTGCTGGGAGTCGCCACCCTCGGGGCGCTAGCGGTCTGGACCGTCGTCTTCGGAGCCGGGACCCTGGAGGGCTGGTGGCGGCAACCCCTGGCGCCGCGGGGCGACACGGCCGCCTTCGCCGCGGCGGCGGACAGGATGATCGCCGCGGAGTCCACCGGCAACCTGGCCCTGACCCTGATCGAGAACGGCCGGCCCGTGCATGAGCGCTTCGCCTCGGCCGGCGCGCCCGTGGACCGCGACACCCTGTTCCAGGTGGCCTCGCTCAGCAAATGGATCACCGCGCTCGGGGTGATGACCCTGGTGGAGGCCGGCCGTGTCGATCTCGACGCCCCGGTGGACACCTATCTCAAGCGCTGGAAGCTGCCGCCCAGCGAATTCGACAACCGCCAGGTGACGGTGCGCCGCGTGCTGAGCCACACGGCGGGCCTGACCGACGGTCTGGGCTATATGGGGTTCGAGCCCGGCAAGCCGGTCCAGCCCCTGGTGTCGTCCCTGACCCGCGCCATCGACGCGTCTCCCAACGCGCAGGGTGAGGTGAAGGTGGGCCAACAACCCGGCGCCGGCTGGAAATATTCCGGGGGCGGCTACGCCCTGCTGCAGCTGCTGATCGAGGACGTCACCGGCGAGCCCTTCGCCGCCTACATGCGGCGCGCGGTGCTGGACCCCCTGGGCATGACCCGGTCCACCTACCTGCTGCCGGAACCGTGGCCCACCAATGTCGCGGAGATCTATGGGCCTGGCGGTAAGAAGGCGATCCACTACCGGTTCACGGCGACGGCGGCGGCCTCGCTCTACACCTCCGCCGCCGACCTGACCCGCCTCATCGCCGCCCACCGGCCGGGCCCGGACGGGGCCGCGCCGGGGCGGGGCGTGCTCAAGCCCGCGACCCTCGCGGAAATGCGCCGGCCCCACGCCCGCCAGTTCGGCGCCGACATCTGGGGCCTGGGCCTGGTGCTCTATGCGCCCAACGGGGCCGGCGACTTCATCGTCGGTCATGACGGCAACAACTTCCCGGCCATCAACACCGCGGCGCGGTTCGATCCGGCCAGCGGCGACGGGATCGTGGTGCTGGAGACCGGCGACGAGCTGCTGGCGACCCGGCTGGCCGGAGAGTGGGTGTTCTGGCGCACGGGCAATGTGGACAACCTGATGGCGCTGATGGAGGTCAAGCAGACCCTGGTGATCCTGGCCATCGGCTGGGGGGTGATCCTGCTGGGCGCCGGGATCGTCGGCTGGCGGTTGCGCAGGCGCCGCCGATGACGCCGTGCGCCGACGGCCTGCGGGCCTGGTTCATGCCCGACGACGACCGCGCCACCCTCTTCGCCTACGATGTCGCCCTGC
>JAZKBZ010000121.1:0-11196 GCA_040388315.1 Pseudomonadota bacterium
TGGGCGCTCCGCCCGGCCAGCGCCAGGCGGCCAAACCCGCCAGCAGGCAGGCGGCCAGGGCGATCAGGGGCGCGTCGTAGCCGAAGGTGACGCAGGTCACCACCAAGCCTGCCAACATGGGGGCGATCAGCCAGGGCGCGCGGGCCACCCGGACGGCGGCCAGGGCGGCTGGCGGGGCCAGCATGGCCAGGATGAACAGGCCCTGGGCGGCGTTCTTGATGCCTAGGTCGGGCCGGATCGGATCGTGGATGGCGTCGCGGACGGCGCGGTAGAGCATGGCGCCGGTCAGGCCCTCCACCAGCATCACCACCCCCAGCAGGGCCGTCCCATAGGCCAGGATGCGGAGGGCCACGGTCCGGCCGGCGGGGGCGGCCCCACGGGCGGCGCAGACGGCGGCGAAATAGACCACGGTCTCGGCGATCAGCTTGGCGGCGGTGGAATCGCCAAGGCCCTTGGCGGTGAAGGGGCTCCAGGCCGATGATCCGGCCGCCCACAGCACCAGGGTCACCACGGCGATGCCGACCGGCCGATCCTCGTCCTCAACCCGCACCGCCGGCAGGGCCAGCAGCCCCATCAGGGTCAACAGGGGCGCAAAGGCGAGCGGGGCCAGCCAGCCGATGATCGGGGTCAGGACGAAGCCGCCCGCCAGCACCCAGCCGCACCAGGCGGCGAGCTTGGCGCCTGGTGCGGCTGGGGGGCTCATGCCGCGCTCAGGCCCGCTGGCGCGTGCTTCTCGCGCATGGTCACCAGCTCCTCGGCGAGCGTCGGGTGGACGGCGCAGGTGGAGTCCCACTGGGCCTTGGTGACGCCCATCTTGAGCGCGATGGCGGCCATCTGGATGATCTCCGGCGCGTCGGGGCCCACCACGTGGCAGCCGACGATCTTCTGGCTGTCCTGCGCCACCACCAGCTTGATCAGGCAACGGTCGTCGCCGCCGTAGAAGGTGGTCTTCATCGGCCGGAAGCGAGAGAGATAGATATCGAGCTTGCCGTGCTCATGCCGCGCCTGCGCCTCCGACTGCCCCACCGAGCCGACCGGAGGCTGGGAGAAGACCGCCGAGGCCACCATGTCGTGATCGAAGGTGGTGGGATTGTCGTAGAACTCGGTCTGGGAGAAGGCCGCCCCCTCGCGGATCGCCACCGGGGTCAGGTTGATGCGGTCGGTGACGTCGCCGACGGCCCAGATGTTGGCGATATTGGTCTTGGAAAACTTGTCCACCACCACCGCGCCGCTTTCGGCCAACTTCACCCCGGCGGCCTCCAGGCCCAGGCCCTTGGTGTGGGGCGTGCGGCCGGTGGCCAGCATCACCTGGTCGGTGACGACATCGTGGCCGCTGGAGAGATGGCTGACGAGGCCGGCGTCGGTCTTCTCGATGCTGGTATGGCTGCAGCCCAGGATCACCTTGATGCCGCGCTTCTTCATCTCCTCGGCCAGGTGGGAGCGGACGTCGTCGTCGAAGCCGCGCAGGATGTTGGCGCCGCGGTAGATCAGGGTGGTGTCCACCCCCAGGCCCGCAAAGATGCCGGCGAACTCCACGGCGATATAGCCGCCGCCGACGATCAGGATCGACTTGGGAAGCTGCGGCAGGTGGAAGGCCTCTTCCGAGGTGATGGCGTGCTCGACGCCCGGCAGATCGGCGGGCATCCAGGGCCGACCGCCGGTGGCCACCAGGACCTTGTCGGCGGTCACGATCCCCTTGCCGACGATCTCGACGGTGTGGGCGTCCTTCAGGGTGGCCCGGGCATGGACCAGCTCGGCCCCGGCGTTGCTGAGGTTGGTGACGTAGATGCCCGACAGCCGGGCGATCTCGCGGTCCTTGGCCTCCAGGAACTTGGGCCAGTCGAAGGTCGACTGGCTGGGGGACCAGCCGTAGCCCTCGGCCACCTTGGCGTAGCTGGCGAACTCCGAGGCGTAGACCATGAACTTCTTGGGCACGCAGCCGCGGATGACGCAGGTGCCGCCGACCCGGTGCTCCTCGGCCACCGCCACCTTGGCCCCGGACATGGCCGCCAGCCGCGCGGCGCGCACGCCGCCCGAGCCCGCGCCGATGACGAAGAGATCGTAGTCGTAGCTCGCCAAGTGAAACTCCTTCGAAGCGCTTCCGCTGGACATGGCCCTCGGGCCCTCCGGCGGGAACACGTCAGATCAAATAAACCTGGGCCTTAGCGAGGCCTAGGGCTCCACCGTCACCACGCCGTCGGCCGTACCCACCAGGGCCAGGTCGGCCAGGTCCAGGAAGAGGCCGTGGTCCACGACCCCGGTGACGCTCTTCAGGACCGCGGCCAGCAGGGCCGGCTCCTCGATGCGCCCGCAGGCGGCGTCATAGATGACATTGCCGCTGTCGGTGCGGACCGGCGCGCCATCCTTCATCCGCAGGCGCGGGGCGACCCCCAGGTCGCATTCCGTCAGCGCGTCGCAGATTCGCAGCATCGTGGTCTCATGCCCGAAGGCCACCACCTCGATGGGCAGGGGGAACTTGCCCAGCACCGGCACCCGCTTGGCGGCGTCGGCGATGACCACGCAGCGCCTGGAGGCCTCCCAGACCAGCTTCTCCCGCAGCAGGGCCGCCCCGCCGCCCTTGATCAGGGACAGGGCCGGGCCGATCTCGTCGGCGCCGTCGACGGTGAGGTCGATGGACTTCGCCTCCCCCAGCTCCTTGAGCGTCATGCCCAGGCTGGCGGCCAGCTCGGCGGTGGCCACCGAGGTGGCGACCCCCACCACGTCCAACTTGCGGGCGGCCAGCGCCCTCACGAACCAGGCGGCGGTGGAGCCGGTGCCCAAGCCCACGGTCATGCCGGCTTCGACAAGGGCCGCGGCGGCCTCGCCCGCGGCGCGTTTCTGATCGTCTGCGTCCATCGTACCTATCCTCCCTCCCCTTCATGGGGAGGGAAAGGCGGCGAAGCCGCCCGGGTGGGGAATGCCGGTGAGGTGCGGGGCGTGTCAGACTTCCCTACCCTCGATCGCTCCGCGATCTCCCCTCCCCATGAAGCGGAGGGAGGAGGTTGACGACTCATTTCTTCGCTCGACCGGCCATCTTCTTGGCCCGGAACTTCGCCGCCCAGCCTTCCTTGATCTGCTGGGGCGGGCGGGCCAGGGCGAGCGCGTCGGCCGGGACGTCGGCGGTGACCACCGATCCCGAGCCGGTCATCCCCCCGGCGCCCACGCTCACCGGCGCCACCAGAGCGGTGTTGGAGCCGATGAAGGCGTTCTCGCCGATGTGGGTCTCGTATTTGTCGAAGCCGTCATAGTTGCAGAAGATGGTTCCGGCCCCGATGTTGGCCCCGGCCCCGACCGTGCCGTCCCCCAGGTAGGACAGGTGGTTGGCCTTGGCGCCGGCGCCGACCTTGACCTTCTTGACCTCCACGAAGTTGCCGATGTGGGCCGCCTCGCCGATGTCGGCGCCCGGCCGCAGGCGGGCATAGGGCCCCACCAGGGCGCCGGCGCGGACGACGGCGCCCTCCAGGTGGCTGAAGGCGCGGATCACCGCGCCGGTCTCCACGGTGACGCCGGGGGCGAAGACCACGAACTGCTCGACCTGCACCCCGGGCTGGAGCTGGGTGTCCCAGCTGAAGTGGACGGTCTCCGGCGCGGCCATGGCCACGCCCTGGGCCAGGAAGTGGGCGCGGGCCCGGCCCTGGAAGATGGCCTCGGCCTGGGAGAGTTGCATGGGGGTGTCGGCGCCCATCACCGCGTTTTCCGGCGCGAAATTGACCCGCACCTTCTTCTCCTCGGCGGTGGCCAGGCCGACGATGCTGGTGATGTAGAATTCCTGCTTGGCGTTGTTGTTGTCGACCCGGTCGAGCCAGGCGAACAGGGCCGCGCGATCGGCGCAGTACATGCCGGCGTTGCAGGCCTTCACAGCCAGCTCCTCGGCCGTGGCGTCCTTGGGCTCCACGATGCGGATCACATGGCCATCGGCCCCCAGGATCAGGCGGCCATAGAGCAGGCCGTCCACCGGCTTGAAGCCCATGATGGCCAGGTCCGTCCCCGAAGCGCGCAAGGCAAACAGCGGATCAAGGTCGGCGGCCTGCAGCAGCGGGCAGTCGCCATTGGTCACCAGGACGTCGCCGTTGAAGTCCGCCAGGGCTTGCTTGGCGGCCAGCACCGCGTGGGCGGTGCCAAGCGGCGGGTCCTGCACCGCCACCGCGGCCTCCCCCAGGCGTTTGACAACGAGATCGCGGACGCCTGGGCTGTGGTTCCCCACCACCACCACGATCCGCTCGCAGCCCGAGGCCTGGACGGTGTCGATCACCCGGTCCAGCAGGGTGCGCCCGCCCACCTTGTGCAGCAGCTTGGGGATCGGCGACCTCATGCGCGTGCCTTGGCCGGCGGCGAGGATAACGGCGGCGCGTGCGGTCATGGGCGAGGGTCCTGGAATCGGCGAAGACATTGCAATCTCGCGGCGTTTAGCCGAAACGGCGAGCGCTTTCGATGGAGCCTGCGCCGTGCCCGACCTTACGCCCCTCGCCGGCGCCACCATCGCCTTCGACCTGGACGGGACCCTGGTGGATTCCGCGCACGACCTGATCGGCGCGCTCAACGTCCTGCTGGAGCAGGAGGGGATCGCGCCCCTGCCCTTGGCGGAGGCGAGGCCCTTTATCGGCCACGGCGCCAAATGGCTGCTGGAGCGCGGCTTCACGGCCCAGGGCCACCCGGTCCCCAACGATCAGATGCCCGAGCTCTTCGACCGCTTCATCGCTCACTACAGCGAGCACAGCGCCGACCTGACCCGGCCCTTCGCCGGCGTCGTCGACTGCCTGACGGAGCTGAAGGACGCCGGCGCCAAGCTTTCGGTCTGCACCAACAAGCTCACCAGCCTGTCCGTGCCGATCCTGGAGCGCCTGGACCTCGCCAGGTTCTTCGACTCGGTGATCGGCGGTGACCTGGCCCCCAAGCCCAAGCCCGACGCCAGCCACCTGACCACCGCGGTGGCCGCCGCCGGGGGCCGGATCGATCGGGCGGTGATGGTGGGCGACGCCGCCACGGACGCCGGCGCGGCCCGCGCGGCCGGGGTTCCCCTGGTGCTGGTCAGCTTCGGCTACACCGAGATCCCGGTCGCCGAACTGGGCCCCGACATCCTCATCGATCACTTCGATCAGTTGACGGATGCGTGTCTGCGGCTTCTCACCGCTTGCCCGGCGGGAAGCGGCGAGCTATAGGCGCATCCCTTCCGGAGGATGCGTAGCTCAGCGGGAGAGCACCTCGTTCACACCGAGGGGGTCACAGGTTCAATCCCTGTCGCATCCACCACTTCCTTCCCGGCGGCTCGCCCTGGCCAAGACAGGCTCGTCGACCTGGGACTGCAGGCTTCCCCGGCGATGACCCTTCCAGCGCCGCCCGCCACGGGCTACGAAACCACCGTGGCTTATCGACTCGCGATCTTCGACTTCGACGGCACCCTGGCGGACTCCTATCCGTGGTTCACCAGCGTCCTCGATCACATGGCGGCGCGGCACAATTTCCGCGCCATCGACGCCGAGGAGCGGGAATCGCTGCGCGGCGCGAGCGCGCGCGTCATCATGAAGACCATGGGCGTCTCCACCTGGAAGCTGGCGCGGATCGCCAAGGACTTCCGGGCCATGAAGAAGGACGCCTCCTCCGGCATCCCGCTGTTCCCCGGAATCCCCGAGATGCTGCGCGACCTGCACGGGCGCGGGGTGGTCCTGGCCCTGGTGTCCTCCGACACCGAGGCCAGCGTGAGGATCGGCCTGGGGCCGGAGCTGTCGGCCCTGTTCGTCCACTTCGATTGCGGCGCCTCGCTGTTCGGCAAGGCGCGGAAGTTCCGCCGGGTGCTGCGCAAGCTGGCCGTGGCCCGCACCCAGACCATCTGCATCGGCGACGAGGACCGCGACGCCCGGGCCGCGGCCAAGGCCGGCATCGACTTCGGCGCGGTCACCTGGGGCTACTCGACCCCGGAGAGCCTGATCGCCCACAATCCCAAGCTCACCTTCGCCACGGTGGACGACATCGCCGGGATCGCGGGCTGAGTTCGGCCGCTTGATGAAGATGTCCTCCGCGCCCCTCCCGGGGCGGTCGGATTTCGTTTAAGTATTTGATTTTATTGACTTTAAGATTCCAGGTCGCGCAATAGCCTGCGGCGTGACGCGACGGCCAGCGCCAGGTCGTAGGGATAGGCCAGGGTCTCGCGGGCCAGCATCTTCAGCCAGTGGGCGCGGGGTCCGGCATAGCCGGGGCGGATCGGGCCCGGGCGGCTGGGGACCCCCAGGGCGCCAAACAGCATGCGGGCGCGGGGGACATGATAGCCGTCGGTGCAGACCACGGCGCCCTCCAGGCCCTCGGCGCGGATGAAGCGGGCGGCGGCCACGACGTTCTCCAGGGTGTCACGGCTGAGCTCGTCCAGGACCAGGCGGGCCGGGTCGATCCCGCGCCCGATCAGCAGGCCAGCCATCAGCGAGGCCTCGGAGGGCCCGTGACGGCCCACCCCGCCGGAGCAGAAGACCAGGGCGTCGGGATGGTCGGCGGCGGCCTGGCGGCCATAGGCGACGCGCCGGCGCAGGGTGGGGCTGGGTCCGCCGTCCGGCCAGACCGCCGCCCCGAAGATCACGATCGCCCAGGCCATGGGGCCATGATGGCGAACCTGGAGCTCGGGAGCTATTTCTTAGTTGAGCGGGATGCGGGCGGAAAACCGGTTCCCACTTCTCCTCATCCCGCTAGCCCGCGTTCATCGGCGGGCTGTGTTCCTCGATGAGGTCCTCGCGCTCGGCCTTGCGCACCGCGCCGCGGACGTTGAGCCGCATCAGGACCTCGGTCGCGCCGTAGCGGGCGTGGGCCTCGTCCAGGGCCGCCTGCCAGTCGCGGGCCGACAGGCACTCGGTCTCGCCGGCGAACAGGATGCTGGCGCCCTTGGGGGTCACCTGGGCGATGACATAGTTGGCCCCGACCGGCGGAAGGGTCCGCTCCTCTTCGAGGGCGGAGTAGCGGTAAACCGATCCGGACTTGCCGGCGAAATCGATCTGGCGGGTCAACGGGACGCTCCCGGCAGTTGGACGACTGAACATGGGGCCTCTGATACCCGAGGGAATTGGGCGAAAGATAGGCTATGTCGACAATCAGCGATCACCAGAGCGCGAGCACGGCCGCCGATAACCCGCAGACCACGGAACAACCGGCGCCATAAGGCGTTCGGCGTGGGGAGGCGGCTCTGCTAGGTTCCCTCCCAGGCTCGACTCAAGCGAGCTGTCCCTTCAGGAAGGCGAAGACGCGCGAGCCGATGGAACGACCCGCCGATTTCACCGTCAAGGACGCCCGCGACCAGGGGGTCATCGAACTCACCGGCGACTGGACCGCCGCGCTGATCGGGCCCGCCGCCAGCGGCCTGCGCGACGAGCTGGCCGGACGCAGTTCCGTGCACCTGGACCTGACCCAGGTCGGGCGCATGGACACCGCCGGCGCCTATGCGGTCATCCAGGCGGCCGGGGACCGGTTCGAGGCCGCCAAGGTCAAGGCGCGCCCCGAAACCCAGAGGCTCATCGAGCTGGTCAGCCAGGCCGCCGTGGTCAAGCCGCCGCCCACGGTCAAGCCACGCGGCTTCCACGAACTGACCATCCGCATCGGCAAGGGCGTGATGGACCTGTCCAGGGAGGTCCTCGACACCCTGGCCTTCGCCGGCCACCTGCTGGTGGTGCTATTCCGGACGATCATCAATCCCCGTCGCATCCGCTGGGCGGCCTGTGTGTCCCTGGCCGAGCGGGCGGGCCTCGACGCCATCCCCATCGTGGTCACCACCTCGTTCTTCATCGGCGCCGTCGTCGGCCTGCTGGGCGCCAACATGCTGCGCCAGTTCGGGGCCGAGGTGTTCGCCGTCGAGCTGATCGGCATCGCCGTGACGCGGGAGTTCAACATCCTGATCACCGCCATCCTGCTGGCCGGCCGGTCGGCCTCGTCCTTCGCCGCCGAGATCGGCTCGATGAAGATGAGCCAGGAGATCGACGCCATGAAGGTGATGGGGGTCGACCCGTTCGAGGCCCTGGTGCTGCCGCGCTTCGTCGCCCTGCTGGTGACGATCCCGCTGCTGACCTTCGTGGCCACCCTGGCGGGCCTGGCGGGCGGCCTGATGATCACCTGGTCGGTGCTGAACCTGGGCCCCTCCTTCTTCCTGCAGCGGATCGTCGACAATGTGGGGGCGACCCATTTCTGGATCGCGCTCTCCAAGGCCCCGGTCATGGCCGCAGTGGTGGCCGGGATCGGCTGCCGCCAGGGCCTGGAGGTCGGCGGCGACGTCGAGTCCCTCGGGCGTCGGGTGACCGCGGCGGTGGTGCACGCGATCTTCGCCATCATCCTGATCGATGCGATCTTCGCCCTGATCTACATGGAGCTCGACCTGTGAGCCTCGCCCCCCCGGACGACGTCGACCTGACCGAGGACGAACTGCCGACCACGGGCCCCGCCATCGAGGTGAGGGGCCTGGTCTCCAAGTTCGGCGAGAAGGTCATCCACGAGGGCCTGGACCTGACCGTCAAGCGCGGCGAGGTCCAGGGCGTGGTGGGCGGATCGGGCAGCGGCAAGTCGGTGCTGCTCAACACCATCATCGGCCTGAAGACCCCCGACGGCGGCACGGTCCAGGTGTTCGGCCAGGACATCCAGAACGCCTCGCGCCGCAAGTGGTCGGCCATCGAGCGCCGCTGGGGGGTGCTGTTCCAGCAGGGCGCCCTGTTCTCCAACCTGACGGTGCGCGAGAACGTCGCCGCGCCCATGTACGAGCACACCAACATGCCCAAGCGGGTGGTGATGGAGCTGGCGGAGCTGAAGATCGCGCTCGTGGGCCTGCCGGCCAACGCCGCCCACCTGAAGCCCTCGGAGCTGTCGGGCGGGATGCGCAAGCGCGCGGGTCTGGCCCGCGCGCTCGCCCTCGATCCCGAGCTGCTGTTCCTCGACGAGCCGACCGCCGGCCTCGACCCCATCGGGGCCGCGGCCTTCGACGAGCTGATCAAGGACCTCTCCCACAGCCTGGACCTCACCGTCTTCATGATCACCCACGACCTCGACACCCTCTATGCGATCACCGATCGGGTGGCGGTGGTGGCCGACAAGAAGGTGGTGGCCAACGCCCCGGTGCGGACGCTGGAAAAGTCCAAGCATCCGTGGATTCGTGAATACTTCCTGGGGCCTCGCGGCCGGGCCGCGGTGCGTTCAGCGACAAAAGCCGAGACAGTGGGCTAATGGAAAAAGACGCCAATTACGCCCTGGTGGGCCTCTCGACCCTGATCCTGTTCCTGGGTCTGGTGATCTTCGGCGTGTGGCTGGCCAAGGTCCAGTTCAGCCGCGACTACCAGCTCTACGACATCATCTTCCAGGGACCGATCAACGGCCTCACCCAGGGGGGCGAGGTGCGGTTCAACGGCATCAAGGTGGGCGAGGTCACCAAGATCGAGCTGGCCCGCGAGAACCCCAAGAACGTGGTGGCCCGCGCCCGCGTCACCTCCGACGTGCCGATCCGCGTGGACTCCGTCGCCACCCTGGAACCCCAGGGCATCACCGGGGTGAACTATGTGCAGATCAGCGCGGGCACCCCGTCGAAGCCCCTGCTGCGGGAGGTGACGCCGGACGGCAAGATCCCGGTGATCCGCAGCCAGCGCAGCACGCTCTCGGACCTGCTGGAGGGCGGCGGCACGGTGCTGAGCCGCACCGTCGAGGCGCTGGACCGCATCAACAAGGTGCTGTCGGACCAGAACGTGAAGACCTTCTCCGCCGCGCTCAGCGACACCCAGGCGGTGACCGCCGAGCTGCGGGAGCGCAAGGCGGTGATCGCCGACGCCCAGAAGGCCCTGCAGAGCATCGACACCGCCGCCCAGTCGATCAGCGCCCTGGGCGCCTCGGGCCAGAACCTGCTGGACGGCGACGGCAAGCGGACCCTGACGAACCTGGCCGACGCCGCCGAGGAGGCCCAAGCCGCCGCCAAGGACCTGCGCTCGATGATGGGCAAGCTCGAGAGCCCCGCCAGCGACTTCGCCACCACCGGCCTGCCCCAGCTCACCGCCGCGGCGGTGCAGCTCCAGGCCACGGCCGAGGCGATCGAGCGCCTGGCCAACGAACTCCAGACCAATCCCCGCGGCGCCGTCGCCAAGCCGGCCGGCAATGAACTCGAGGTGAAGCCATGACCCGCCTGCAGCGCCTATTCCGGCTCACCGTCGTGGCCGCCACGGCCGTGGCCCTCACCGGCTGCATCACGCTCCTGCCCAAGACCAAGCCGGCCCAGCTCTACAGCTTCGGCTATGTCGCGCCCGCCGACGCGGCGCCGCCGCCGGCCGGCGAGACCTTCGGCGTCCTGAAGCTGGCCAACGGCTTCACCCGCGCCGCGGCGGGCGACCAGATCCTGACCATCACCGGCGGTAACGACGCGGCCTATATCGGCCAGGCCCGCTGGGTCTCGGCCGCCACGGTGCTGTTCGACGAAGCGGTGAACCGCGCCTTCGACCAGGGCGGCCCTGCCCGGCTGGTCGGGCGCGGCGAGATGGGCAAGTCCGACTATGCGCTGAAGCTGATCGTCGCCGACTTCAAGGTCGCCTACGACACGCCGAAGGCCAACCCGGAGGTGGTGGTGAGCGTGCAAGCCACCCTCACCCGGTCGGCCGACCGCACCCTGGTGGCCGAACGCACCTTCGAACAGAAGGTCCCCGTGACCGGCAACCGCCAGGCCACCATCGTGGCGGGCTTCAACACCGCCGTCAGCGGCGTGCTGAGCGACATCGTCGCCTGGACCGGGGCCCTGGGGCGGACGCCCGCCTGAGGCGGCGGCGGCCGTTCGAGAGGCCATAGGTCAGCGCGGCGCGCGCCTCTCCCGCTTGCGGGAGAGGTGGGGTGAGGGCCTTTCGGCGCCGCCTCGACCCTCCTGAATCAGAAAGACCTCGGCTGCGCCGAGGCCCCCTCACCCTGACCTCTCCCCCGCGAGCGGGGGCGAGGGGTTAGCCCTCCAGGCCGTGGATGCGCTTGGCGGCGGTGACGGTGTTGGAGAGCAGGCAGGCGACGGTCATCAGGCCGATGCCGCCGGGGACCGGGGTGATGTGGGCGGCGACCTTCTCGGCCGACTTGAAGTCCACGTCCCCCACCAGCTTGGTCTTGCCCGCCGCGGCCTTGACCGGATCGCGGAAGGGCACGCGGTTGATGCCGACGTCGATCACCGTGGCGCCGGGCTTGATCCAGTCGCCCTTGATCATCTGGGGGCGGCCGACGGCGGCC
>JAZKBZ010000122.1:0-5384 GCA_040388315.1 Pseudomonadota bacterium
ACTCCGGTCGCAGTCATCGTGGAGAAAAAGCAGGTCCGAAAGCTCAGGACAGAGAACCGCACGAAGGTCGGGACGGAGCGCGATCAACTCGCTTCAGGGGGGTCAGGCCGACTTCCTGCTCAACCCGAACTTCCTGGCGGCGCGTGACCTCGGGCGGCAACTCGCGCAGAACCCGTACTCGTGGACGCCTGAATCTATCGAGCTTCAGGACAACGCCGTGCGCGAGGGGGCCTACGGCGCGGCTCGCGGTCAGACCATGCAGAACAACGAGCGGGCTACCGCCGCGCAGGGGTTCCGCTCAGGCACGACACGCGGGCAGGAGCGGAGGGTGACGCAAGACCTCGGCTCGAACATCGCAACCGGGATGCGGAACGTTCGCACGCAGGCGGCACTTCAGCGTCCGCAGGACATCATCGCGGCTCTCAGCGCACAACTCCCGCTCTTGGCGCAGCAGTACCAGTGGCCGCGTGACATCGCGGCGGCGCACTTGGGCATTGCAAGCAACCCGATCAACGCGCAGCCGTCACCACTCATGGGCATCGGGCAGGGCGCTGGCGGGCTCGTTGGCAGTCTCGGTGGCGGAGGGAAACTCTGATGGCAGAGAACCAGGGCATGATGCTCAGGCAGGCGCAGCAGCAGCAGCTCATCGACCCGCAGTTCATGTCGAACCTGACCGGCATGTTCACGGGCGCTCAGCCGATACCGGCCAGCTTCAACACGAACGGCGGCAACTCGCAGATTCTCCCGATGAACCCGCAGCAGGGCCAGCAGCCGACGGTCCAGATCGTCCATTTCGCCAATCCTATCTGCCGAAACGCCAGCAATTCTGACATACCGTAGCAGCCTCGCGGCTTTTCGCTACCGCGACGGCACGGGACAGTTGGGAGGACTCCTCACGAGGCGACCCATGGCCCCCACCTTCCTGATGACCGACCCCGGTCATTTCGACGTCAGCTACACCATCAATCCCTGGATGAGCCCCGCCGCCTGGACCCCGGGCCATGCCCGCGCCGCCCGGGGCGGCTCGGCGGCCCTGAGCTGGGCCCTGCAGGCCGCCGGCGCCCGGGTGGAGATGGTCCCCGCCGTGGCGGGCCTGCCCGACCTGGTCTTCCCCGCCAACGCCGCCGTGGTGCTGGACGGCGTGGCCCTGCTGGCCCGCTTCCGCCACCCCGAGCGCCAGGGGGAGGAGGCCCCGTTCCGGGCGGCCTTCGAGACCCTGAAGCGCCGCGGCTGGATCGACCGCATCGTCGAGCTCCCCGAGGGGCTGGTCCACGAGGGGGCCGGCGACGCCCTGTGGGACGAGACCCGGGGGGTCTTCTGGACCGGCCACGGCCAGCGCTCCGACGCCGACGCCGTCGAGGTCATCGCCCGCACCTTCGGCCGGCCCGCCGTGGCCCTGGAGCTGGCCAGCCCCCACTTCTACCACCTGGACACCTGCTTCCGGCCGCTGAGCGGCGGGGAGGTGCTCTACTATCCCCCCGCCTTCACCCCCCAGGCGCTCGTCGCCATCGAGGACCGCGTCGCCCCCGCCGACCGCCTGATCGCCACCCGCCAGGACGCCGAGGCCCTTTGCGTCAACGCCGTCTGCCTCGGCCGCACGGTGATCATGGCCCGCGCCCCGGCCGAGTTGAAGACCCGCATCGAGGCCCGCGGCTACACCCTCGTCGAGGTGGACCTCGCCCCCTTCATCCTCTCCGGCGGGGCGGCCTTCTGCATGACGCTTCGCCTGGATCTCGTCTCCGCCCCTCAGGGAGTCCCCGCATGACCACCGCCGTCCTCAACCGCGCCGCCGACCTGATCGCGCGGGAAAACCACTATGGCGCCCACAACTACAAGCCCCTCGACGTGGTCCTGACCCGCGGCGAGGGCGTCTTCGTCTGGGACGTGGATGGGAAACGCTACCTGGACTGCCTCTCGGCCTATTCGGCGGTGAACCAGGGCCACTGCCACCCGCGCATCATCGCCGCCATGACCGAGCAGGCCCAGCGCCTGACCCTGACCAGCCGCGCCTTCCGCAACGACCAGTTGCCGGCCTTCCTGGAGGAGCTCTGCACGCTGACCAACTCCCACATGGCCCTACCGATGAACTCCGGCGCCGAGGCGGTGGAGAGCGCGCTGAAGACCGTCCGCAAATGGGGCTACGAGGTGAAGGGCGTCCCCGCCGACCGCGCCGAGATCATCGTCTGTTCGGAGAATTTCCACGGCCGGACTCTGGCCATCGTCGGCTTCTCCTCCGACGACCAGACCCGCGCCGGCTTCGGCCCCTTCACCCCAGGCTTCAGGATGGTCCCCTACGGCGACGCCGCCGCCTTCGAGGCCGCCATCACGCCGAATACCGTCGGCTTCCTGGTGGAGCCGATCCAGGGCGAGGCGGGCGTGGTGATCCCACCGGCCGGCTACTTCACGAAGGTCCGCGAGCTCTGCACCGCCCACAATGTCGTGCTGATCCTCGACGAGATCCAGACCGGGTTCGGTCGCACCGGCAAGCTGCTGGCCGAGGAGCATGAAGGCGTCGAGGCCGACCTCACCCTGGTGGGCAAGGCGCTGGCCGGCGGGGTCTATCCGGTCTCGGCCGTGCTCTCCAACGCGCAGGTCCTGGGGGTGCTGAAGCCCGGCGACCACGGCTCCACCTTCGGCGGAAATCCCCTGGCCTGCGCCGTGGCCCGCATGGCCATGAAGGTGCTGGTGGAGGAGGGCATGATCGACAATTCCGCGGCCCTCGGCGCCCGGCTGAAGGCCTCGCTCTCGGCCATCGCCAACCCCGCCGTCAAGGAGGTGCGCGGCCGCGGCCTGATGCTGGCGGTGGAGCTGCATCCCGACGCCGGCGGCGCCCGGCCGGTGGTGGAGGCCCTGGCCGCCCGCGGCCTGCTGGCCAAGGACACCCACGACCACACCCTGCGCATCTCCCCGCCCCTGGTGCTCACCGCCGATCAGGCCGACTGGATCGCCGAACAGGTGGAAGGCGCGCTGCCGGCCTAGACAGCAAACCTCCTCTCCCGCCTGCGGGAGAGGGTAGGGTGAGGGCCCTATCGGAAGACCCGTTGTTGCTCCCGGGCGCCGGAAGACCTTCGCTGCGCGGAGGCCCCCTCACCCAACCTCTCCCCCTGAAGGGGGCGAGGAGAAGGCTCCCTACTTGGCGTCCTGGACCTTGGCCGGGGCGGCCCCGCCCTGGGCGTTGCGGGCCTCGGTGAGCACATAGGCGCGGATGTCCTCGGCGTCCTTGGGCGACAGGAAGCGGGCGAAGCTCGCCATGCCGTTGGCCTTGCGGGCGCCGTCGATCACCACCGACTTCCAGTCGGCGTCGGTCAGCAGCATCGGCGACTTCTTGAGGTCGGGCAGGAAGGCGCCCGAGACGCTGGGGCCGTGGCAGACCTGGCAGTTGTTGTGGAACAGCGCGAAGCCCGCCTTGGCGTCGCCGGCCGAGGAGACGCCGGTGAGATCCAGGGCCGGGATGACCGGAATGTCGTAGGGCTTGGCCTGGGCCTTGCCGCCCAGCTTGAAGACCATCAGCCGCCCGGGTAGACGGGGACGCTCGCGCAGCACGGCCGAGGCCGAGGTCGGCGCCCCGCCGCCATAGCCCACCATCAGGGCCACGTACTGCTCGCCATCGATCTCATAGGTCGAGGGCGCGGCGACGACGCCGTTCTCGGTCTTGTAGCTCCACAGCTTCTTGCCGGTGGCCGCGTCATAGGCGACGAAATCGCCCACGCCATTGCCCTGGAAGACCAGGCCGCCGGCCGTCGACATGATGCCCGCGTTCCAGAAATAGGGGTGCTGCACGGTCCAGCGGGCCTTCTGGGCCACCGGGTCCCAGGCGATCAGCTGACCCTTGAACATCGACTTCAGGCCGGCCAGCTGAGCCTTGTCGCTCGGGAAGGCGTTGGCCAGGAAATCGGTGCCGAGGTTCCAGGCGCCCTGACGGTGCTTGTAGTCCTTCTCGTTGGTGTAGGCGAAGGGGTCGAGCTGGGCCGGGATATAGACTAGGCCCGTCTTCGGGCTGTAGGACATCGGGTGCCAGTTGTGGCCGCCGAGCGGTCCGGGGAATTGCAGGGAGGGCGCGGTCTCATAGCGCGCGCCGGGGTTCTCGATCGGCCGCCCGGTCTTCAGGTCGACCCCGGTCGCCCAGGTGATCGGCACATAGGTCTTGGCCGAGAGCAGCGCGCCGGTCGCCCGGTCGAGCACATAGAAGAAGCCGTTCTTCGGGGCCTGCATCAGCACCTTGCGTGGCTTCCCGCCCACCGTCAGGTCGGCCAGGATAATGTGCTGGGTGGCGGTGTAGTCCCAGCTCTCGCCGGGCGTCGTCTGATAGTGCCAGACATAGGCGCCGGTGTCGGGCTTGAGCGCCAGGATCGAGGACAGGAAGAGGTTGTCGCCCTTGCCGTCCGACCGCTTCATCCGGTTCCAGGGCGAGCCGTTGCCGACGCCGACATAGAGGATGTCGAGGTCCGGGTCATAGGCCATGGAATCCCAAACCGTGCCGCCGCCGCCAGTCTGCTTCCAGCCGTCGCCGAACCAGGTGGCGGCGGCCTTCTCCTTCATGATCTTGTCGCTGGCCGCGCCGTCCGGCTGACCCTTGGCGTTGGGGGTGGTGTAGAAGCGCCAGGCCAGCTTGCCGGTCGCGGTGTCGTAGGCCGACAGGTAGCCGCGCACGCCGTACTCGGCGCCGCCGTTGCCGATCATCACCTTGTCCTTGATGATCCGGGGGGCGCCGGTGATCGTATAGGGCTGGGCGTTGTCGGTGGTCTGGGTCGTCCAGACCGGCTTGCCGGTGGCGGCGTCCAACGCGATCAGGCGGCCGTCGAGGGTGCCGAAATAGACGCGGCCCTTCCAGACGGCGACCCCGCGGTTCACCACGTCGCAGCAGGCGTCATAGCCCTTGGAGCCGTCGACCTTGGGGTCGAAGGCCCACTTCTGCTCGCCGGTCTTGGCGTCGAAGGCGTAGACCTTGGACCAGGCCGTGGTGGTGTACATGACCCCGTCGACCACCACCGGTGTGGCCTCCTGGCCGCGGTCGGTGTCGAACTCGTGGTACCAGGCCAGGCCCAGGGCCCCGACGTTCTTGGTGTCGATCTTGGTGAGGGGACTGAAGCGCTGCTCGTCATAGGTCCGGCCGACCGAGACCCAGTCGCCATTGCCCGAGGCCGCGGCGATCCGCTTGCCATCGACGTTTCCGGGCTTGGCCTGCCCGCACGCCGCGACGAGAGCTGAGAACGCCAGGACGATGGCGAGCTTGGTGAGCTTCATGGAGGTCCTCCCCGACCGTGTATGCCGGTCCTGGCTGTACTATGCGCGCGGCGCTCCTGGCCGCAACTGGTGACGTCGCGTCAGGCTGACCTGGGCTGTGGCCCGGGCCGGTCGATGATCCAGGCCAGGGCGGTGAACAC
>JAZKBZ010000122.1:5394-17684 GCA_040388315.1 Pseudomonadota bacterium
CGGCGATGGCCGTGGTTCCCAGGCCCACGGGATCGGGATTGGCCGGCTGCAGCATGGCGTAGATTTGCAGGGCCAGCAGCAGGCCCACGAAGATCAGGGCCGGCCACAGCCCCTGGCCGAGCTTGGCGCGCCGCCAGGTCCAGGCCGCCGCGGCCAGGCCCAGCAGGCCGATCTCCACGGCCTGTTCGGGGACCGGATAGTTCCACAGACCCAGCCCCACCTTCTCCCCGCCGAACCACAGCTCCAGGTCGGGGCGATGCACCAGGAAGTCGGCCAGCCAGTGGGAGAAGACCGTCAGGGCGATCACCACCGCCACCTTCCAGGGCAGGCGCAGGACCAGGCGCGCCAGCAGGGCGGCGCCCACCGACCAGGCGATCGAGGCCGGCAGGCTGTGGGTGTAGGGCATGTGCTCCAGCACCAGGGCGCTGCCCGGCAGGTTGGGATCGACGGTGACCCGCTCGACGCCCGTGGCGATCAGCCCGCCCCAGGCCACGTCGATCAGCTGGCAGCCCAGGACATAGGTCCAGAGCGGGCCGCGCGGTTCGGCGCTCTTGGCCGCCAGTGCGGCGGCGTAGTGACCCACGAACATCGGTGTCCTCCCCCTGTTTTGTCCGATGAGAGCGCCGGAGCTTGGCTGTGTGCAAGCCCCCGCCGTTAACACCCGACTCAGGACTCCGAAACGCGTCCTTTACCCAAGGCCTGTATCAATCCGGGTCAACAAGAGGCCTCGTCCATGTGGCGGCGCCCGGTTCTGGTGGGTGTTTTCAAATGACCAAGACGGTCCTCGTCGTCGATGACGACCCGACACAGCGCAGGCTGATCCAGGCGGTCCTGGAGCGGGAGGGCTTCGTCGCGGTCCACGCCGAGAACGGCGACCAGGCGATCGCCCGGCTGCAGTCGGGCGCGCCGACCGACCTGGTGCTGCTGGACCTGGTGATGCCCGGCATCACCGGCCAGGAGACCCTCAAGGAGATGCGGGCCCGCGGTCACAACCAGCCGGTGATCGTGGTCACCGCCACCGGCGGCATCGACACCGTGGTCGCCGCCATGCAGGCCGGCGCCTGCGACTTCTTCGTCAAGCCGGCCTCGCCGGAACGCATCATCGTCTCCATCCGCAACGCGCTCAATCTCGGCTCCCTGAAGAGCGAGGTCGAGCGGCTGAAGAAGCATACGACCGGCCGCGCCAGCTTCGCCGACATGGTGGGGGACTCGCCGGCCATGACCATGGTCAAGCGCCTGGGCGAGCGGGCGGCGAAGTCCTCCATCCCCATCCTGATCACCGGCGAGAGCGGGGTCGGCAAGGAAGTCATCGCGCGCGCCGTGCACGGATCGTCCGACCGCGCCGGCAAGCCCTTCGTGGCGGTCAACTGCGGCGCCATCCCCGAGAACCTGATCGAGTCCATCCTGTTCGGCCACGAGAAGGGCAGCTTCACCGGCGCCACCGACAAGCACCTGGGCAAGTTCCAGGAGGCCAATGGCGGCACCCTGTTCCTGGACGAGGTGGGCGAGCTGCCGCTGGACATGCAGGTCAAGCTGCTGCGGGTGCTGCAGGAGGGCGAGGTCGACGCCATCGGCTCCAAGCGCTCGCTGAAGGTGGACGTCCGCATCGTCTCGGCCACCAACCGCGATCCGGCCCAGGCGGTGAAGGACGGCCTGTTCCGCGAGGACCTGTTCTACCGCCTCAACGTCTTCCCCATCGAGGCCCCGGCCCTGCGCAACCGCCGCGAGGACATCCCCGCCCTGGTGGAGCACTTCATCCGCCGCTTCAATATCGAGGAGGGCAAGTCGGTGGTGGGCGCCTCGCCCGAGACCCTGGCCTTCCTCACCGCCTTCGACTGGCCGGGCAATGTCCGCCAGCTGGAGAACGCGGTCTACCGCGCCATCGTGCTGGCCGACTCGCCCTATCTGCAGCCCTATGACTTCCCGGCCATCTCCGGGGTGGCCGCCCCGCCGCCGGAGGCCGTCTCGCCCGCCGCCCTGATGGCCCAGGCCCCGTCCCTGCCGACCGCCCAGCAGCTGATGAGCGAGATCCCGCAGGACTCGCCGGTGCGCATCCTCGACGGCCGCGGCCACCTGCGGACCCTGGAGGAGATCGAGCGCGACCTCATCCAGCTGGCCATCGAGATCTATGCCGGCCACATGAGCGAGGTGGCCCGCCGGCTCGGCATCGGCCGCTCCACCCTCTACCGCAAGGTCCGAGAGCAGGGCCTCGACGGCATCCTGAAGGACGGCGAAGGCGAGGACTCCGCCGCCGTCGCCTGACGGAGGAAGGTCGGGCGGGCCCTCGACAGGGGCCGCCCGCTCCCCCAAGGAAGACAGGTTCAAGCTCGCGTCGGAGCCAGGCTTCGCCGCGTCCGGAGTGAGCCTGCAGATGGTCGACACCCCCGCCGCCCCGGTCGCCCCCTGGGACCAGGAGTTCCTGCCCCCCGCCCCGCCCTGGCAGGGCGCCAGCCAGGCCCTGCTTCGGCCGGCGACCGATCCCTGGGTCAGCGCCTTCGAGGCCGACCCCGACCACAATTTCAGCCCAGACTACGCCGCCACCCGCGCCTGGTTCGACCGGCTGGAGGCGGCCTCGCCCTGGATCCGCATCGAGGTGTTCGGGACCTCGCCGGAGGGGCGGTCGATCTATGCGGTGATCGCCAGCAAGGACGGGGCGGCCTTCGATCCCAGGAAGCCGGTGCTGCTGGCCCAGGCCGGCATCCACCCGGGCGAGATCGACGGCAAGGACGCGGGCATGATGCTGCTGCGCGACATCTGCTTCTACGGGAAGGACGCCCTGCGCAACACCGCGACGAACCAGAACCTCAACCGCGACTACATGAAGCTGGACCAGCCGGAGATGCAGGCCGCGCGGGGCCTGCTGAACAAGTACCGGCCCGACCTCTATGTGGACATCCACGTCACCGATGGCCTCGATTACCAGTACGACCTGACCTACGGCTACAACGGCGAGGAACGGTCCTGGTCGCGGTCGCCGTCCATCGCCGTCTGGCTGGACGACGTCTTCAAGCCGGTGATGAACGACGCCCTGGAGGCCGAGGGCCACATCCCCGGCGAGCTGGTGTTCGGCCTGGACGACGATGACCCCAAGGCCGGGTTGTCGGACGGCGGCCTCGGTGAACGGTTCTCCAACGGCTGGGGTGCGGCCGCCCACGTCCCCACCATCCTGATCGAGAACCACAGCCTCAAGCCCCACGCGCAGCGCGTGCTGGCGACCTATGTGTTCCTGGAGACGGCCCTAAGGTTGCTGGCGGACAAGGGCGCGGACCTGCGGGCGGCGATCACCGCCGACCGCGCCCTGCGGCCGGCGCAGATCCCGGCCAACTTCGTGCGCGCCAAGGCGCCGGCGCGGACCCGCACCTTCAAGGGCATCAAGTACGACACCTATCAGAGCGTGGCCTCGGGGCGCCGCGAGATCCGCTGGCTGGGGGAGCCGGACCCGGAGCCGTGGACCCTGCCCCACTTCCTGTCGGAACCGACCCTGACCCTGGCGCGGCCCAGGGCCTATTGGGTCCCGGGTTACCGGGGCGACCTGATCGAGCGCCTGGTCCTGCACGGGGTGGCGACGGAACGGGTCGAGGCGCCGCGCACCCTCACCCTGGACATGCTGCGGCTGAAGGACCCGGAGATCGCCCGCGAGGCCGCCGAGGGCCACGTGGCCATCAAGGTCACCCAGGTGACGCCGGAGCGCCGCGCCTGGACCTTCCCGCCCGGTTCGGTGCGGGTCTCCACCGACCAGCCCCTCGGGGACCTGGTGGTGCTGCTGCTGGAGCCGCAGTCCAGCGAGAGCTTCTTCGCCTGGGGCATGATCCCCGAGGTGCTGACCCGGGTGGAATATATCGAGGCCTACGCCATCGCCCCCCTCGCCGACCGGATGCTGGCGGCCGACGCGGGGCTGCGGACGGAATTCGAGGCCAAGCTGGCCGCCGAGCCGGAGTTCGCCAAGGACGCCGCCGCGCGCCTGGCCTGGTTCTATGAGCGCACGCCCTTCTACGACGATCGATACCTGCTCTATCCGATCGGCCGCGAGGTCTGAGGGTCTAGTGGCCGCCCTCGACCCAGGCGACGCCGGCCTTGCGGAACGCCTCGGCGAGCGCTTCCTCCAGGTCGATGGCCTCCCAACGCTTGAGGGGATTGAGGTGCTCCACCACCTCGGGGAGCAGGCGGACGCCGAAGCGGTTCACCCAGCGGCTGGCCTTGTAGCCGGTCTTGTGCTGGTCGAAGCGCAGGTCGGGATCGCGCGAGGTCTCCCCCACATAGAGGCCCCAGCGGCAGGGCCGGCGCGGGTCCTCCAGCAGCACCACATAGACGGCGTGGCCGGGGCCGCGCGACTTCAGAGTCGTGGCGCGCAGGGTCAGCGCGGCGCGCCGGGCCCGGGCGATCAGTTCAGGCAGGGTGTCGTCGGAGGCCACCCCTAGGCGCCGTCTTCATCGGCCTTGGGCGCCCCGCGCCGCTTGAAGCCGCGACGGACCGGGGGCGGCTTCTTCTCGCCCTTGGCCTTGGCGACGATCTCTTTCAGTTTGATGTGCTGCATGACCGAGAAGGCCTCGCCCGCGCCGCCCTTCTCGGGGTCGGCGAAGGCGCGGCCGTAGGTCTTCACCCGCTCGGTGACCGATTCGAGGAATTCGCCCTCCCAGTCGGAGAGCTTGACGCCGGCCTTGTCGGCCGTGCGCTGGGCGCGTTTCAGGGCGTTCAGCGCGGCCCGCTGGGCCTGCGCCTTCCGATCTGGCGGGCCCCGCTTCAAATCACTCCGAGCGCGGAGAGGTAGAGGTCCAGGATGGCGTCTTCTTCCTGGCGCTTGGCGGCGTCCTGCTTGCGGATGCGGATCACCTTGCGCAGGATCTTGACGTCGAAGCCGTTGCCCTTGGCCTCGGCGAAGACCTCCTTGATCTGCTCGGCGATCTCGGACTTCTCCTGCTCGAGCCGCTCGATGCGCTCGATGATGCTCTTCAGCTGGCCCTGGGCCGTCTGGTTCAGGATGTCGGCGTGGGCGGTGGCGTCGTCGGCCATGGGAACTCGCGGGTCGGAGGCTGGAAAGCGCCGGACACTAGCCGCGCGGCCCGCCCCTGTCATCCGCTCTGAACCTTCACCGGGGTGATCCGTTGAGGCGGAACGCCGCGGAGTTCCCACGATGACCACATCCCCCAAGCGCCCGAGCCAGCAGGAGGCCGAGGCCGCTGTCCGCACCCTCATCGAATGGGCCGGCGACGATCCCGACCGCGAGGGCCTCAAGGAGACCCCGGCCCGGGTCGCGCGCTCCTACAAGGAGCTGTTCTCCGGCTACGAGACCGATCCCAAGGACTACCTGGCCCGCACCTTCGAGGAGGTGGGCGGCTATGACGAGCTGGTGATCCTGCGCGACATCCGGGTGGTGAGCTTCTGCGAGCACCACATGCTGCCCTTCCTGGGGACCGCCCATGTCGGCTACCTGCCCAACGACCGGGTGGTGGGAATCTCCAAGCTGGCCCGCGTGGTCCACGGCTTCGCCCGCCGGCTGCAGATCCAGGAGAAGCTCACCGCAGAGATCGCCGGCGCCATCCAGGACATCCTGGCCCCCAAGGGCGTGGGCGTGGTGATCATCTCCGAGCACAGCTGCATGACCATGCGCGGGGTCAACACCCCGGGCTCGCGCCTGACCACCAGCCACCTGCTGGGCGAGGTCCGCGACGATCCCCGCACGCGCCAGGAGTTCTTCGAGCTCGTCCGAGGCTAGGGTTTCGCCCGTTCCTTCACCCGGGCGCCATCGCGGACCTTGTCGGAAGGGAAGACCACCAGCCGGTCGCCCGCCTTCAGCCCCGACAGCACCTCGGCCTCGCGGTCGGTGAGGGCGCCGACCTTGATGGGGGTCAGCCGCGCCCGGCCGCCTTCGGTCCTGTAGACCGCCCAACCGCCGTCCTCCCGCACCAGGGCGCCCAGGGGCGCCTTCAGGGCGCGGGGCGCCTGGCGCAGGATCACCCGGCCCCAGACGCGGTAGCCGGGCCCCAGGCGCGCCCAGGTCGCCGCCGGTCCGGTGAGCTGCAGCAGCACCCGCACCCTCTGCTCCTCGACCCCCAGGGCCGAGGTCTTGGTGAAGGCCTGGGGCTCCACCCGGCGCACCACCGCCGGCAGGGTCCCAGGTCCGCCCCAGTCGTAGATCTCGGCCGGCATGCCCTCGGCGATCCGCACCGCGTCCTGGGACAGGAACTCGATGGCCGCCTCCAGGCCCCTCTGGTCGCTGACCTCCAGCAGGGGCGCCCCCATCGCGAGCGGCGCCTCGCTCTCCTGCAGGACACGGGTGACATAGCCCGACGCCGGCGAGGTCACCGCCACGGTCCGGCCGCCGCCGGCCTCCGGCCCGAGCAGGGCCGCGCGGGCCACCGCCAGCTGCGAGCGGCTGACCTCCAGCTGAGCGGTGGCCGCGCGCACCGCCGCGCGGCTGGCGCGGGCCTCGGCCTCGGCGGCGTCCAGGGTCTGGCGGGCGGCGAAGCCCTTGCCGGCCAGGATGCGGACCCGGCCGAGGTCGGCCTCGGCCTTGCGCGCCTGGGCCGCCAGTTGCTCGCGCTGGGCCTGGGCCGCCCCCACCGCGGCGTCGGCCGCCGCCAGGGAGGCCTCGGCCTGGGCGCGGGCCCGGGGGTCCAGCAAGTCGGCGCTGGCGGGGCGGATCCTGGCCACCACCGTCGTGCCGGCGATCACCTGATCGCCCACGTGCAGGTCGACGCGTTCCAGCCGCCCGGACACCGGGGCGGCCACCAGATAGGCTTCCCGCACCCGCGCCAGCCCCTGATCGGTGACGGTCTGGGCGATGGGGCCCAGCTGGGCGGTCCCGACGTCCACCGGCACGGGCCGCGGGGCCAGCAGCAGGGCCAGGGCGCCGGCCGCCGCCGCCGCCGCCGCCCCGCCCAGGGCCCACCTCACCCACTTGATGTCGGCCACCGTCCTACTCCCTGGTCTTGAGAACGCTTACGAGATCGAGATTCCAGACGCGGCGCACCACCAGCACCCCGCCCAGCAGGACGGCCGTGAGATAGGCCGCCATCGCCACGCCATAGCTCTGGGCGGTGATCACCGCCGGCAGCCGCAGTTCGTCGCGCGAATAGGCCGCCACCAGGCCGTGGGCCAGGCCCTGCCCCCCCAGCACCCCCAGGGGGATCGCAGCCAGAGCCAGCACAGCCAGCTCGCCCGCCAGGATATAGGCGCACTCCCCGTGGCCGAAGCCCAGGACGTGCAGGGTGGCCAGGTCCCGCGACCGCTCCGACAGCGAGATGCGGGTGACGTTGTAGGCCACCCCGAAGGCGATGGCGGCGGCGAATCCGACATAGAAGGTCAGGGTCATGCGGAAGGCCTCGGCCATGGCTTGGCGCCAGGCGGCCACCGTTTCGTCCCGCGAGGAGGCGCCGATGATCCCGGGCCGGTCGGCCACGGCGCGGTAGAAGGCCGGCCGCGCGTCGGACGCCACCAGCAGCTCGGCGCGGTTGGCCAGGTCGCCCTCTCCCAGCAGCCGGTTCAGGGCCCGGCGGTCCAGATAGGCGGCAAAGCCGCTGTAGTCGCGGGCGAGCGCGGTGATGGTCATCAGGCCGCTGGAGGCCCGGCCGTCCAGGACCTCCACCCAGACCCGGTCGCCGGGATGCAGGGACAGCCGCCCGGCCAGGGCCTCGCTCACCACCAGGCCCTCGCCCTTGAAGGGGATGGGCCGGTCGCGGGCGTCCAGGGGCCGCTGCAGGCGGGCGTCCGAGTCCAGCCCCACCAGGCGGGTGGTCTCCTCGCGCCCGGCCGCCTTCAGGCGGGCGGCGACGACCCGCACCGGCTCGGCCGCCGTCACCCCGGGCAGGCGGCCGATCTCGGCCACGGCGGCGAGCCCCCGCGCCTCGGCCAGGCCCACCGAGTCGGTCCAACTCTGGGTCCTGTAGTAGGCCTGGTCCACCACCTGATCGAGGCTGTCGAACAGGAACTGGGTCCCCACCAGCAGGGAGAGGCTGGAGGCCAGGCCGAGCGCCGCCAGCAGGCCGCGGCCCGGGAACCGCTCCAGGTGGCGCACGATCATCCGGGTCGCCTGGTCGACCCCCGCGCCCCGCACCAGCCGGTCCAGCAGGCCGGCGCGATAGGCCGCGGGCCGGGGCGGCGCCATGGCCACGGCCGGCGAGAGGGCCGCGGCCCGCCGCACGGCGGTCAGCGATCCCCCCAGGGCCGCGGCGACGGCCACCGCCGAGGCGCCGGCGAAGGCGGGCCAGTGGAAGGTCACCTCCAGGACGGGGAAGCGGAAATACTCGCGGTACAGATCGACGATGGCCGCCCCCAGGGCGCCGCCGGCCACACCTCCGGCCAGGGCGCCGGTCAAGCCGATGGCGCCGGCCAGCTTCAGATAGGGCGAGGCCGCCTCCAGGTCGCTGTAGCCGAAGGCCTTGAGCAGGCCGATCTGCTCGCGCTCGGCCTCCACCAGCCGGGTGATCACGAGATGCACCAGGGCCGCGGCGATCAGCAGGAAGATCGGCGGCAGGATGCTGGCCGAGGTGGACAGCTCCTTGAGCTCGGCGTCCAGGAAGGCGTGGGAGGGCTGGTCGGCCCGGGCATAGGCCGCCCGGCCGCCATAGGCCGACAGGATGCGGTCGGCGTCCTGCAGCACGCCGGCCACCGAGGCCCCCGGCGCCAGGCGGAAGGCCGCGATGTTGAAGGCCCCCGACATGCCGGCCACCCGCTCCACCGCCGGCCGCGGCGCCCACAGCACGCCCTGGTGGGCATCGTCGGGCATGAAGGATTCCGGGGCCGGCACATAGACGTATTCCGGCGACAGGGCCGCGCCGACGATCTTGAAATCGAAGGTCCGCCCGCCGATCACCGCGCTCAGCTTCTGCCCGAGATGCAGGTGGGCGGCGGTCATGAAGGTCTTCAGGGCCACGGCCTCGTCGGTGCGGGTGGGGTCGGGCAGCCGTCCCTCGACCAGCACGATCCCGTTCAGCGCCGCCCGCTCGTCCTGCGGCAGGGCGATCAGCCGGGCCGTGGCCGGGCGCGCCAGACCCGGCACGTCCATCAGCCCCACCTCGGCGATACGCACGTCCAGGGCGCTCACGCCTTCGATGGCCGCCAGCTCGCGAGCCAGGGACAGGGGCGCATGCTTGGCCTGGGCGAAGGCGTCGGCGAAGCGGGTCTCTGCGTAGAAGGCGGCCTGGGCCGTGGCCAGGGCCCGCTGGGCGGAGAAGGACATCACCGCCACCGAGACCCCGCAGGCGATCAGCAGGGCGATGGCCATCACCTGCCACTTCATGCGCCACAGGTCGCGCAGCACCTTGCGGTCCAGGGGGGCGGGCCTCACCAGGCCATCTCCTTGGGGGCGATCTTGTGGGCGTTGGCCACGGCCTCGGTGATCTGGCCGTCGCGAAAGCGGATGATCCGGTCGGCCATGGCCCCGATGGAGGTGTTGTGGGAGACGATCATGGTGGTCGCCCCCACCGCGGCGGTGACCTCGGCGATGGCCTCCAGCACGCGGACACCGCTCTCGCTGTCCAGGGACCCGGTGGGCTCGTCGCAGAACAGAAGCTCGGGTCGCTTGGCGATGGCGCGGGCCACGGCCACCCGCTGCTGCTCGCCGCCGGAGAGCTGGGCGGGGAAGTGGTCCAGGCGGTCGGCCAGGCCGACGCGGGCCAGCGCCTCCTCGGGCGGCATGGGATCGCGGGAGATCTCGGTGATCAGGGCCACGTTCTCCCGCGCCGTCAGGCTGGGGACCAGGTTGAAGAACTGGAAGATGAAGCCGACGCTGGCCCGCCGGTAGCGGGTCAGTTCGCGGTCGCTGGCGGTGGTCAGCTCCAGGTCATGGAAGCGGGCCGACCCAGAGCTCGCCCGGTCCAGGCCCCCCAGGATATTGAGCAGGGTGGACTTGCCCGAGCCCGAGGGCCCCAGCAGCACCAAGGTCTCGCCCTTGGCGATCTGCAGATCGACCCCGCGCAGGGCGTGCACCTGCCCGGCCTCGGTCCTGTAGACCTTGGCCAGGCCCCTGATGTCGAAGGCCGGCGTCGCGTGGGAAGAGTCCATATCCGGCCCCGGGGCGCCTCGAGCGCGCATCAGCCTCGACCCTGGCGGCGCGCGCGGGCGTCGGCCTTGATACGGGTCAACCCTAGGTGAGCACCTCGAGCCGTTCCATCCCCCGGAAGAAGGGTAGCTTGCGCCACTCCGGCGTCTCATCGGGATGGGCCAGCTTCAGGTCCGGGAAGCGGTCGAACAGCATGGTGAGGGCCACCTGGGCCTCCAGCCGGGCCAGGGGCGCCCCGATGCAGATGTGGGCCCCGCCGCCGAAGGCCACGTGGGGCCTGTGCTTGCGGGTCACGTCGAAGCGGTGCGGGTCCTCATAGACCTCCGGGTCGCGGTTGGCGGCGCGCAGGGAGACGGTCATGGCCTGGCCGGCCTTCACCGGACAACCGCCCACCTCCATGTCGGCCGACGCGATCCGGCCGGTGATGTCCACCGGCGGCTCGTAGCGCAGCACCTCCTCCACAAGGCCGTTGATGATCTTCGGATCGGCCTTCAGCTTGGCCAGCTCCGCCGGGTTGAGCAGCAGCAGGCGCACGGCGTTGCCGATCAGGTCGGTGGTGGTGAGGTTGCCGCCGATCAGCAGGGCGGTGAGATTGATCCGCAGCTCGTCGTCGCTGAGGTCCGCGCCGGCCGCCTGCAGGCCCACCATGTCGCTGATGAGGTCGTCGCGGGGGGCGTGGCGCCGGGCGGCGATGGTCTTGGTGAAATAGTCCGACAGCGCCGCGCTGGCGGTCTCCATCACCGCGGTCTGCTCGGGCGTGCGGAAGGGATTCAGGCCCTGGATGCTACCCTCCGACCATTCGCGGAACTCCGCCAGCCGGTCATGGTCGACCCCCAGGATCGAGGCGATGGCGTCGATGGGGATCGGCACGCAGAAGGCCGCCATCAGGTCGAGGCTGGCCGTCCCCTCCATCCGGTCCAGGGCCTCGCCGACGATGCGCTCCACCTCCGGACGGAAGCGCGCCACCCGGGCGTAGAGGGCCTGGGCCAGGGGCTGGCGGATACGGGCGTGGTCGGGATCGTCCAGGGTCAGGATGCTGGCCTGGCTGGTGCGCGGCAGGCTGGGATCGTAGCCCTGGGTCTGTTGCCGCTGGAACATGGCCGCGGGCTCGGCTCGCAGCGGATCGCGCCACAGCTCCCGGTCCGACACGATGGCGCGCACGTCGCCGTAGCGGCTGATCACGAAGTTGCCGGAGACGGCGTCCCGGTGCACCGGACATCGGGCCCGCAGGTCGTCCAGCACCACATGGGGATCGGCGCGGTAGGTCTCGTTGAGCGGCGTCAGGTCGATCATCGAGGGGAGAGGCTGGGAGGTCATCGCCACGGTCCTTCAGTCGATGCGCCACCCTGCTCCGGAAGCCCCGCGGGTCGCAAGGGTGACCCAGCGTCGGCTTCCCCGCTTCCATGCATCCAAAACCGGCCTTGCGCGGTTAAGCTTCTCGGCCTCATTCGAGGCGGGCGCGCCCCGGCCTTCCCGTCGGCGGGGTGGGCGCTGCAGACCCTGAACACCAACGGAGAACCCCATGCGCCTCGCCCTGATCCTCTCGGCGGCTATCGCCAGCCTCACCCTGGCCGCCTGCTCGCAGAAGACCGAAGACCATGCCGCCGCCGCCGCCGACCAGGCCGGCGCCGCGGCCTCCTCGGCCGCCAATGACACCGCGGCCAACGCCGACGCCGCCGCCGCCAACACGGCGGCTGCGGTGGACACCGCCGCGGCCAACACCGCCGCCGCCGCCGGCACGGCGGCCCGCAAGGCCGACGCCGCCGCCGAGGCCGCCGCCAAGACCGAGTAGGTCGAACGGAATCAGCCCCCGGCGCCGCGAGACGCCGGGGGCTTAATTCCCCTAGTTCAGGCGCTTCTTCAGGGCGCTGATCGTGTCGTGGTCGGCCTTGATATCGGCGAAGGCGCGGCTGACCACCTCGCGGACCGTCGCGGGCAGATCGTCCTCCGCCAGGGCCTTCTCGAACTTGGCCTTGATGAAGTCCTCGCCGCGTTCGACCTCGTTGATGATCGCCTTCTCGTCATGACCCGTGACCGCGGCCTTCAGGTCGACGAACATGTTGTGCGCCTTGCCGAGCATGGACTGGTCGTCCTCCGGCTCGCCGCCGAAGGTCCGCACCTCCTGCTGCAGCTCGCCGGTGATCTTCATGCGCTTCAGCGAGCGCTCGCTGAACATGGTCTTGTACTGCGTGTCCTCGGAGCTGTGGGCGGCTTCCTTGTAGCCACGGGCGCTGTCGAGGGTGGTCTCGATCAGGCTGTTCAGAACCTTGATGTCGTGGCTATTGGGGCT
>JAZKBZ010000122.1:17694-19310 GCA_040388315.1 Pseudomonadota bacterium
TTCAGGACCTTCACGGCGTGTTCGTGGGGGGTGCTCATGGGCGATCTCCTTGCTGGTGACCGCTTCACAACATGCGCCGCCGCTGCCGGTTCCTCGCCAGGACCGTCAGACCTAGAGAAGCCCCCGCGCCGCCAGGGCCGGGCGCAGGGCCGCCGGGTCGGTGAAGTGGTGGGTGTCGATGCCGAAGGCCCGGGCGCTTTCGACATTCGCCAGGCTGTCGTCGATGAAGACGATGTCCTCCGGCGCCAGGCCGAACCGCTCGCAGGTCAGCGCATAGATGCGCGGGTCGGGCTTGATCATGCCCTCGCGGGCCGAGACCACGATGTCGCGCAGGCGTCCGAAGGCCGGGCTCATGGCCATGGTGCCCTCGAAGGTTTCCTCCGACATGTTGGTCAGGCCGTATTGCGGGACCCCGGCCGCGTGCAGCGCCTCGATGGCGGCCTCGCTCTCGGGGATGGTCCCGGAGAACATGTCCCACCAGCGGGTCTCCCAGGCCTCGATCTCCGCCTGGTATTCCGGGAACCGGGCGATCAGGGGCGCGCGGTTCTCCGCGAAGGTCACGCCCAGGTCGTGGTTGACGTGCCAGATCATGGTGCAGACCGACGACAAAAACCGGTCGCAAGCGACCGGCTCTGGAAAGATCTGGGAATAGAGCGTGCGTGGATTCCAGCGCACGACCACATTACCAACGTCCCAGATGACCGCCTTCGGCATCCGGGACCCCGGCGCCTTAGCCTTGCTTGGCTTTGAAGCGCGGGTTGGTCTTGTTGATGATGTAGACGACGCCCTTGCGGCGCACGAGCTTGCAGTCGCGGTGACGCGTCTTGAGCGACTTGAGCGAGCTTCGAACCTTCATGACCGTATCTTCTTAAAGACCAGGCTCTCGCCCGGGGGTGTCTACAAGAGCCGGCGCATATACGAGGCGGCGGCGGGTGAGTCAACGGCGGGCGGGCGTTGTCGCGCGCCGCCCGCTCGTCTCTACAGCTCGATCATGTCGAACTCGGCCTTGGCCGTGCCGCACAGGGGACAGATCCAGGTGTCGGGAATGTCGGCCCAGCGGGTTCCCGGGGCCAAGCCCTCCCCCGGATCGCCGAACTCTTCCTCATAGATGTAGCCGCAGGTGCGGCACTGCCAGGTCTTGAACGGGGCGGACACCGGCGGCCTCAATGCATCTTGAAGCGGATCGGAACCGACTTGGGCCCGCAGACGAAGCTGGCCGACATGTTGCGCGGCGTCCCGTCCAGCTCGACCGACTCCAGGCGTGCGAACAGCTCTTCCCAGAGAACCCGCATCTCCATCCGCGCCAGGTGCTGGCCCAGGCACACATGGGCGCCGTAGCCGAAGGCCACGTGCTTGTTGGGGGTGCGCTCGACGTCGAACTTGAAGGGGTCGGCGAACACCGCCTCGTCGCGGTTGCCGGAGGGATAGGACAGCATCATCCAGTCGCCCTTGGCGATCTTCTTGCCCGCCAGCTCGGCGTCGGCGGTGGCCGTGCGCATGAAGTGCTTCACAGGCGTCACCCAGCGGATCGACTCCTCGATCAGGCCGGGGATCAGGGCCGGGTTGGCCTTCACCTTGGCGAACTGCTCGGGGTTCTCGGCGAGCGCCCACAAGGC
>JAZKBZ010000122.1:19320-27269 GCA_040388315.1 Pseudomonadota bacterium
CTTCCTTGACCGCGCGGAACTGGGCCGGGCGCTCGGCCAGGGCCCAGAGGGCGCCGGCGGTGGTGCTGGAGGTGGTGTCGTGGCCGGCGGTGGCGGCGATGATGTAGTAGCTCATGGCCTCCAGGTGGCCGAGCGGCTGACCATTGACCGTGCCGTTGGCGATCACGCTGGCCAGGTCATTGCGCGGATTGACCCGCCGGTCCTCGGTGATGGCGTTGAAATAGAGCATGAAGTCCATCACCACCGACTGGATGGTGTCGACGCCTTCGTCGGTGGTCTGAGCCGTGTCGCCCGTCCGGTTCAGCTCGGGGTCGGCGCTGCCGAACAGCTCCTGGGTCAGCTTCAGCATCCGCGGCTCGTCGGATTCCGGGACGCCGATCACCTCCATGATCACGTGCAGCGGATAGAGGAAGGCCACGTCGCGGGCGAAATCGCACTGGCTGCCGTGGGCGGCCATGCGGTCGACGAAGCCGCGGGCGATCTCGCGGATTCGCGCCTCGAGGGGGCGCAGGCTCTGCGGCACGAAGGAACCCTGGGTCAGGCGCCGGTAGGCCATGTGGTCGGGGTTGTCCATCTGCACCAGGGAGCGGACCAGGTGCGGGCTGCCCCCCATCATCTCGCGGACCTTCTTGTCGGCGTCGATGGTGGTGAGCACCGTGGATCGGTCGCCGTTGTGGAACAGCTCGTTCTGGCGCTCGACCTCCAGGATGTCGGCGTGGCGCGTCACCACCCAGAAGGGGTCGAACCCCTCGGGCTGGGCCTGGTCCAGGGGCGCCTCCTTGCGCAGCCAGGCGAAGGCGTCATCCACCTGCTTGCCGTCCGCATAGGCGCGGGGGTCGATGATGGTCTGGGCGATGTCGGAGGGGATGGTCATGCGCGTTTCCGGCCTTGCTTATCTTGGAGCGGCCACGATCGAGCGCAGCCCACTTGTTAGTTGTCCAACAACTTTCTAGAATTCGCAACATGGCCACGACATTGACGAAGGTCAAAGCGCGCCGGAGTCAGGCGCAGCGGCGCGACGAATCCGAACGCCGGCTGCTGGCCGCCGCCGCCGAGCTGGTGGTGGAGCGCGGCATGGGCGCGGCCACCTTCGAGAACATCGGCGCCCGCGCCGGCTACAGCCGGGGCCTGGTCACCCAGAGATTCGGCTCCAAGCGAGGCCTGATCGAGGCCCTCATCGCCGATCTCCAGGGCCGCCTGGGGGGCCTGCTGGAGGACCGGCGCGTCGACGAGCTGAACGGCCTGGAGGCGGTCCTGGCCTATGTCGACGTCTTCCTGACCGCCCTGGACCGCGACGGCGAACTTCGGGCCTATTTCGTGGTCCTGGCCGCCGCCGTGGCCGATGTCTCGGAGCTGCGCGCGCCCTTCGCCGCCGCCCACAAGCAGGTGGAGCAGGCCCTGGAGTCCTTCTTCCTGCGCGGCCAGGCCGAAGGCGCGGTGCGGGCCGGCATCGACGCCGACGCCGCGGCCCTGATCACCGGCGCCCTGTTGTTTGGCCTGTCCATGCAACTGCTGCTGGACCCCCTGATGGACCTGGCCCCGATCCGCGAGACCAGCCTGATGACCCTGCGGCTCAGCTTCGCGGCCTGATCACGGGCGCCCGCGCCAGACGAGCCGTCGTTCGCCCCTGACGGGCTTGTGATTGAGTCGCAGGCGCGGTCACCGCTAGGTTGCCCCGATGGATCGTCGCTGTTTCCTCGTTCTGCTCCTGGCCGGTTGCGCCGACCCGTCGGCCAATCTGGTGCCGACGGTCAGCCCCCTGCCGCCCGCCCCCACGCCGCAGCAGCCGGCGCCGGCGGCGCCGCCCACCCAGTCGGGCGACATGACCTTCGACGAGTGGGCCCGCGACTTCTACATGCGCGCGGTGAAGGCCGGCCTGCCGCCGGCCCTGCTGGACCGCGAGCTGGCGGGCCTAACGCCCGATCCGCGGGTCAACAGCCTCGACACCCGTCAACCGGAATTCGCCAAGCCCTTCGGCGACTACATCAAGGGTGTGGTCAGCGAGGATCGTGTGGCCATCGCCGCCCGCCGCAAGCCGGCGCTCGCCCCCACCCTGGCCCAGATCGAGGACCAATACGGCGTGCCCGGCGACATCCTGATGGCCATCTGGGCCATGGAGACCGGGTTCGGCGCGGTGATGGGAGACTTCGACGTGGTCCGCTCCATGGCCACCCTGGCCGCCCAGGGCCGCCGCCGGGCCTTCGCCGAGGATCAGCTGATGGCCGCCCTGCGGATCATCGGTTCGGGTGAGTTCCCCCGCGAGCGCCTGCGCGGCTCCTGGGCCGGCGCCATGGGCCAGACCCAGTTCATCCCCACCAGCTTCCTGGCCACCGCCGTGGACGGCGACGGCGACGGCCGCCGCGATGTCTGGGGCTCGGCCCCCGACGCCCTGGCCTCGGCCGCCAACCTGCTGGCCAGGGGCGGCTGGCAGCGCGGCCAGGGCTGGGCCCGCGAGGTGATCCTGCCCGACGGCTTCGACTACAGCCTCACCGAGGGCCCGCGCGAGACGCCGGACTGGTGGGCCCAGCTCGGCGTGCGCCGCGCCGACGGCCTGCCCTGGACCACGGCCGACCTCACCGCCAAGGCCATGCTGATCGCGCCGACCGGCGCCCAGGGCCCCTGCTTCCTGCTGTTCCCGAACCACTTCGTGATCCGCAAATACAACAACGCCACCACCTACGCGCTGGGCGTCGGCCTGCTGGCCGACCGCTTCGGCGGCATGGGGCCCCTGGTGAAGGCCTGGCCCTATGAAAGCGCGTTGTCGCTGGGCGACCGCATCGTCACCCAGCGGGCGCTCGCCCAACTCGGCTTCGATCCCGGCCAGCCCGACGGGGTGGTGGGGGTCAATACCCGCACCGCCCTGCGCAACTGGCAGAAATCCCGCGGCCTGACAGCCGACGGCTACCTGTCCCTCGACATGGTCAGCCGCCTCAAGGCCGAGGCCAACATCCTCTAGAGGGAGCCCTCGTCGCTCTTCTCCAGGGTGGCCATGGCCGAGTCCGCCTGGGTCGCCGGCTTGGGGTCGGCGTTGGCCAGCTGGCTGTTGCGGAAGGCGTAGACCAGCATGGCCAGCATCATGACCATGTTGAGCACGAAGGGCGCGGCGTGGACCTTTTCGTAGAGCAGCACGAAAGCCGGGGCCAGGACCACGTTCACCCCGTTCACCGCGGCGATGGCGCCGGCCGCCCGGGCCTGCTCGTGCATGCCGACGGCCAGGGACGAGCCGGCCGTGAACCCCGGCCGCGCCAGGCCGAAGCCCAGGCTTGAGATGGCGTAGCCCGCCACCACGGCGGCGTAGCTGGGCTGGAAGGCGACGATCAGGTTGCCCAGCGCCGCCACCGCCACGCCCCAGCGCAGCAGCTGGCGCGGGGTCATCTCGAACATGCGGATGATCCCCCACTGGGAGAGCAGGCCGGCCATCGCCCCGAACATCATGGCGATGGCGATGAAGCCCTGCGCCTCGGTGGGCGACTTGCCGAGCTTGTCGATGATCAGGAAGCCCAGGGTCTGGCCCTGGGCGGTCTGGCAGACCGCGACGACGAAGCCGTAGATCAGGAAGGGCGTCAGGCGCGGGTCGCGCCACATGGGCGTCTCCTTGCCGGCCGCGTCGGCCTTGGCGTCCATGGTCGGCGCCATCTTCACCGGCTGGACCGGCATGTGGCTGCTCTCGGGCAGCAGCTTCCAGACCACCGCCAGCATGGAGAGCGCGATCAGCGAGAAGACCAGCATCGGCCCGGCCAGGCCGATGCCGAGGAAGGGGATAATGAACAGCGGCGCCAGGAAGGGCCCGATCACCGTCCCCAGGCCGAAGGCGCCGGCCAGGCTCGACATGGCCGTGGTGCGCTCCTCCGGCGGGGTGTGCTCGGCCACATAGGCCTGGGTGGCGGGGTTCGACGCGGCGCCGAACAGCCCAAACAGGGCCCGCGCCAGCAGGAAGAAGACGAAGATCACCATTGGCGCGGCCAGCTTGTGCAGGCCCGCGGCCACCACCAGGGCGCAGGCGGCCATGGAGACGGCGAACCCCGTCAGCCCCACCAGCATCAGCGGCTTGCGGCCGTAGCGGTCGGAGGTCCGCGCCCAGTAGGGCGAGGATCCCGCCCACAGCAGGGCTGACAGCGAGAAGACGCCGGCCACCAGATAGTCGGGGATGCCGATGGATCGGCCGATGGCCGGCAGCACCGAGATCATCCCGGTATTGCCCATGGCGGTCACCAGGGAGACCCCGAAAATGATCGCGAAAGATGACTTGGGCAGGCCCAGGGGGGCCGGGGGGGACTTGGGCATATCTGGCTGTTAGTCCGCGCCGCCGGGGCGCGAAACCCCATAAATCCTCACCGGCCATTAAGCATTAACAGGGATGCTCCGGCCTATCGCGCCCTAGGACCCGTCTCGCATGTTTCAGATCATCGGCATCGTGCTGCTCTTCGGCCTGGTGTTCGGCAGCTACATCATGTCGGGCGGCAACATGGGCGTCATCCTGCACGCCGCCCCGCACGAGATGATGGCGATCGGCGGCGCTGGCGTCGCCAGCTTCTTGATCTCCAACTCGATGACGGTGGTGAAGAGCTCGGGTTCGGGCCTGGCCAAGGTGTTCAAAGGCCCCAAGTGGAAGGCCTCGGACTACCGCGACCTGCTGTCCCTGCTATTCCTGCTGACCAAGACCATGAAGTCCAAGGGCGTCATCGCCCTGGAAAGCCATATCGAGAACCCCAAGGACTCCTCGATCTTCTCGCGCTTCCCGAGGGTGACCAAGGACCACTTCGCCGTCGACTTCATCTGCGACACCCTGCGGATGATGACCATGAACCTCGAGGACCCGCACCAGGTCGAGGACGCCATGGAAAAGCAGCTGGAGAAGCACCACCACGAATCCCTGGCGCCCGCCGGCGCCCTGCAGAGCCTGGCCGACGCCCTCCCCGCGCTGGGTATCGTCGCCGCCGTGCTCGGCGTCATCAAGACCATGGGCGCCATCACCGAGCCGCCGGAGATCCTGGGCGAGATGATCGGCGGCGCCCTGGTGGGCACCTTCCTGGGCGTGTTCCTGGCCTATGGCCTGGTGGGTCCCTTCGCGACCCGCCTGAAGGAGATCGTCGAGGAGGAAGCCTCCTACTACCGCATCATCCAGTCGGTCCTGGTGGCCCACCTGCACGGCAACGCCGCCCAGATCTCGGTGGAAATCGGCCGCGGCAGCGTCCCCTCCGGCGCCCAGCCCAGCTTCCTGGAGCTGGAAGAGGCCCTCTCGGCCATTCCCAACGAGGCCTAACGTCTCGGGTCGGCCAGCGGGCTGACCCGGTTCACATGGCCCATCTTGCGGCCGGGCTTGGCGTCGCGCTTGCCGTAGAGGTGCAGCCGGGTCTCCGGCTCGCCGGCCAGCTTGGCCCAGGCCTCGACCTCGTCCCCCAGCAGGTTCAGCATCTCCACCCGGGCGATCGCCGCCGTGGGGCCCAGCGGCCAGCCGGCGACGGCGCGGATGTGCTGCTCGAACTGGTCGACCTCGCAGCCGTCCATGGTCCAATGGCCGGTGTTGTGCACCCGCGGCGCGATCTCGTTGACCAGCAGCCGGCCGTCAGGGAGCTCGAACAGCTCGATGCCGATGACCCCCACATAGTCCAGGCCGGTGAGGACCTGGGCGGCGATTCGCTCGGCCTGTTCGGCGAGCGCCGGGGTGATGGCAGCTGGGGCGACGGAGCGGCGCAGGACGCCGTTCTCGTGGTGGTTCTCGGCCAGGGGATAGATGGCCAGCTCCCCGTCGCGGCCGCGGGCGGCGATCACCGACAGCTCGCGCACGAAGTCGGCGGGCGCCTCCAGGATCACCGGCCCGCCCCCCAGGGCCTCGAAGGCCGCCGCGGCGTCGGCCACGTGTTCGACCCAGCGCTGACCCTTGCCGTCATAGCCCTCGCGGCGGGTCTTCATCAGCACCGGCGCGCCGAGCTGGGCGACGGCGGCGCTGGCGGTCTCGTCGCTGTCGGCCTGGGCGAAGGCCACGGTGGCCACCCCGATGGAATTGAGGAAGGTCTTCTCCTCCACCCGGTCCTGGGCCACGGCCAGGGCCCGGCCGTTGGGCGCCACCTCCACCCCCTGGGCGATCAGGTGGGACACCGCCGAGGCGGGCACGTTCTCGAACTCGTAGGTCACCAGGCCCGCCACCGCGGCCAGGGCCTCCAGGGCGCGAGGGTCGTCATAGGGCCCGCGGATGGCGTGGGCGGCGACCCGGCCGGCCGGCGAATCGGGCTCCGGCTCCAGGATGGCCACGTCGAAGCCCAGCCGGGCCGCGGCCAGGGCCAGCATCCGACCCAGCTGCCCCCCGCCGAGGATCCCGATCATCTCGCCGGGCGCCAGGGGAAGATCGGGCATGGGAGTTAGTCCTCGACGCTTTCGGAGACGGCCTGGGAATGACGGGCCCGGTGATCGGCCAGGCGCTGGGCCAGGGCCGAATCGGACAGGGCCAGAATCTGGGCGGCCATCAGACCGGCGTTGCGGGCGCCCGCCTCGCCGATGGCCATGGTGCCCACCGCGATGCCGGCCGGCATCTGCACGATGGAGAGCAGGGAATCGAGGCCGCTGAGCGACTTGGATTGCACCGGCACGCCCAGCACCGGCAGCTCGGTCATGGAGGCGGTCATGCCCGGCAGGTGGGCCGCGCCCCCGGCCCCGGCGATGATCACCTTGAACCCGGCGGCCTTGGCCCCCTTGGCGAAGGCGTACATGCGGTCAGGCGTGCGGTGGGCGGAGATCACCTTGGCCTCATAGGCCACCCCAAGGGCGTTGAGGCTCTCGGCCGCGCCCTTCAATGTCGGCCAGTCGGAACGGCTGCCCATGATGATGGCGACGGGCGCTGACGTGGCGCTCATGAAGGCGTGCCCCTGCGACGAGAAGGCGCGGAGTATAGGCGCCGCCTTTGCGCCCGCAACCAAGGACGTTTAGGATTCTTAACGTCGACAAGGCGTCGACGATTCGCGTTCGCCGAAAGCCCGCATATAGCCGCATGAAGGTAACTGGCGCCCGTAACGAACCGTTTTCGGCCATCCGCAAGCGCGCCTTGGCCCAAGCGGGGGCCTATGTCACCGCCGGAACGGCCGCGCCGGCCGATCGGACCGCCTTCCTGGGCCTGAGCGAGGCCGATCTGACCCCGGCGGTCCAGGGCGCGGTGAAGACCCTGCTCACCGAAATCGACGATCTTCGCGGCGAAGTCGCCCGCCTGAAGGCCAAGCTTTCCGAGGCCGAGACCCTCGCCGACCGCGACCCTTTGACGCCCCTGCTGAACCGCCGGGCCTTCATCCGCGAGCTTGGCCGCATCCGCACCTTCGCCCAACGCTACGGGTCTCCCGCCAGCGTGGTCTATTTCGACTTGGACGGCTTCAAGGGGGTCAATGACCGCTTCGGCCACGCCGCCGGCGACGCGGCTCTGCAGGCCGTGGCCGAGCGTCTGGCGGCCAATGTCCGCGACAGCGACATCATCGGCCGCATGGGCGGCGATGAGTTCGGGGTGATCCTGGTCCAGGCCGACGAGGCCACGGCGCGAGCCAAGGCCGAGTCCCTCGCCCAGGCCATCGAGGCCTCCCCCATCCAATTCGGCGACTGGTCGGCGCCCCTGCACATCTCCTACGGGGTGCGGGAGATCACGCCCGACACCGAGCCCGAGGCCCTGGTGGCCGAGGCCGACGCGGCCATGTTCGCCGCCAAGCGGCTGCGCGACCGCGAGCGGGCGGCCCAGCCGCCCCTCGCCGACCCAGCTCCAGAAAGCTAGGCGATGATATCCGGGGTGAGTTGATCCTTCAGCCGCTCGATCTCGTCCTTCAGCAGCAGCTTCTTCCGCTTCAGACGGCTGATCACCATCATGTCGGGCAGGGGCGCCAGCATCAGGGCCTGGATCGCGGCGTCGAGGTCGGAGTGGTCCAGGCTGATGGCGGCCAGGCGGGCGCGGACGCCGGCGTCCTCCGCCTCCTCGG
>JAZKBZ010000123.1:0-23552 GCA_040388315.1 Pseudomonadota bacterium
ACCACCCGGCCGATGCGGGCATGGCTGATGGCCCCGGCGCACATGGCGCAGGGCTCCAGGGTCACCACCAGGGTCAGGCCCGTCAGCCGGTAGTTGCCGAGCTTCCTGGCGGCGTCGCGCAGGGCTACGATCTCGGCGTGGGCGGTGGGATCATGCGCCCCGATCGGCCCGTTGGCGCCCACGGCGACCACCTCGCCGGTAGCCGGATCGACCACCACGGCGCCCACCGGGGTCTCGCCACGGTCGGCTGCGGCTTGCGCGGCTTCGAGCGCGATGCGCATGGTGCGAAAATCATGGTCCACGATCCCCAAGACACCCAGGACGACCCCCAAGGTCAAGGCGGCGAACGCATCGCCAAGGCCATGGCGCGGGCCGGCGTCGCCTCGCGCCGCGAGGTCGAGCGGCTGATCGAGGCCGGCCGGGTCTTCGTCAACGGCGTGCAGGTGACCACGCCGGCCACCAAGGTCGAACCCGACGACATCCTCACCGTCGACGGCGCCCTGGTCCAGGCCGCCGAGCCCGCCCGCCTGTTCCGCTATCACAAGCCCGTCGGCCTGGTGACCAGCCACAAGGACCCGCAGGGCCGCCCCACGGTGTTCGACGCCCTGCCCAAGACCCTGCCGCGGCTGATCTCCGTCGGCCGCCTGGACCTCAATTCCGAGGGCCTGCTGCTGCTCACCAATGACGGCGGCCTGGCGCGGGCCCTGGAGCTGCCGGCCAGCGCCATCGTGCGCCGCTACCGGGCCCGGGCCCGCGGCCGGGTCACCCAGGAAAAGCTCGATAGCCTGAAGAACGGCGTCACCGTCGAGGGCGTCAGCTACGGCGCCATCGAGGCCCACCTCGACAAGGCCAAGGAAGGCCCGCAGGGCGCCAATGTCTGGATCACCGTGACCCTGGCCGAGGGCAAGAACCGCGAGGTCCGCCGCGTGCTGGAGGCGCTCGGCCTGACGGTCAACCGCCTGATCCGCATGTCCTATGGCCCGCTGGCGCTGGGAACCCTCGGGGTCGGCGAGATCGAGGAGGTGGGGCCCCGCGTGATCCGCGAGCAGTTCGCCGACCATATCGACCCGCGAAACCTGCCCACCGCCGACCGGGCGCAGTTCTCCAAGCCCATCGCCACCCGCGCCGGCGGCGACGCCCCGCGTCGCGGTCGCACCGCGCCGGGCGCCGGAGCCGGTCCCGACGACGGCATGCCCAAGGCCAAGGCGGTCTACAAGGCCGGCTGGGCCAAGCCCAAGATCGCCCCCAGCCCCCATCCCAAGCGCAAGGCCAAGCCCAAGCCCGCCGCCCCCGAGGGCCAGGTCCGCCCCACCGCCATCCCGCCGCGCACACCGCGCGCCGACGCTCGTCCTGCCGCCCCGCGCGCGCCGGTCGAGCTCCGCGCGCCGCGCCGGGACGGTCCTCGGATGGAGGCGCCGCGTCCCGAGGCGCCGCGCGCCGACGCGCCGCGGTCGAAGGCGCCCCGTTCGCCGGCCCGCCTCGCCGCCCAGCGCACGCCCTCCGAAGCGCCGCGTGAGGAGCGTTCCAAGGGCCCTCGCCCGGACGCGCCGCGACCCCACGGCCCCCGGCCCAACGCCGCGACGGCGGAGGCCCGTCCGGCGCGCGGCCCCAAGGCCGACGCGCGGCGGCCCGACCGCTTCAAGGGCCCCGAGGCCGCCGCCCGCGACGCGCGCGACGCCCGCGCCGATGCGCCGCGGGAGGCTAAGCGTTCTGGATCTCCGCCGGCGGCCGGGCGGCCTTCAGGCCCGCGCGGGCCGAGTCCGTCGCCATCACGGCCGCGAAGCTCGCCCGCTCGTCCGCCAGGCCCTGCGCCAAAGGGCGGTCCAAAGCGGCGCGGGTGAGCCGCTTGGCGTAGGCGATCCCGTCGGCGCCCCGAGCATCCCACTCCGCCGCCATCTCCAGGGCGCGGGCCAGGGGGTCGGCGGCCAGTTCATGCACCAGGCCGATGCGCAGGGCCTCGGCGGCGTCCACCACCAGGCCGCGCAGGATCATCTCCACCGCCTTGGCCTCACCGATCACCCGGGGCAGGCGCTGGGTGCCGCCGCCGCCCGGGAAGATGCCGATCCGGGTCTCCGGCAGGCCGATGGCGGTGACGTCCGATCCGGCGATCCGCAGGTCGCAGGCCAGCGCCATCTCGAACCCGCCGCCCATGCACAGGCCGTTGATGGCGGCGACCACCGGCTTGGGGGCGGCGGCCAGCAGGTCGGTCATCTCCAGGAAGCCGGGGGCGGGCGGTGCGCTGGGGGCCGGGCGCGGCGGAGCGCCAGGCGCGCTCGCGTCGCTGGCGAAGGACAGCTCCCCCACATCGTAGTGGCGCACGAAAATCCCCGGCAGGCCGCCGGTCAGGACGATGGAGCGCACGGTGGGGTCCTCGGCGGCGGCCTGCGCCGCGACGTACATCTCCCGCGACCCGGCCGCGGTCATGGTCCCGAACGGCGGGTTGGCGTAGGTGATCACGGCGCAACCGCCCTTGCGTTCCACGGTGACGAAAGTCATCAACGGCCTCCCATTGCTTGCGGACCGGTCGATCGCCGTCCTTGGCCGACACTCTAATCCGCCCGGGAGGCCGGTATCCATGCGCATCGTTTCCGGCGACTTCCGGGGCAAGACCCTGGTCACGCCGCAGGGCCAGGCCACCCGCCCCACCTCCGACCGCGCCCGCCAGGCGGTGTTCAACATCCTGGAGCACGCCGCCTGGGGCCGGGGCCTGCGGGATCTGAGGGTCATCGACCTGTTCGCCGGCTCCGGGGCGCTGGGCTTCGAGGCCCTGTCGCGGGGGGCGGCCTTCTGCCTGTTCGTGGAGACCGACGAGGCCGCCCGCGGCGCGATCCGCGAGAACGTCGACGCCCTGGGCCTGTTTGGCCGCACCCGCGTCCACCGCCGCGACGCCACCGACCTGGGCGTGCGTCCCGGCGCCGACGGGCCCGCCTTCGATCTCGCCTTCCTCGACCCGCCCTACGCCAGGGGCCTGGGCGAGATGGCGCTGGCCAAGCTCAAGGCCGGCGGCTGGCTGGCCCCCGAGGCCCTGATCGTCTTCGAGCGCGGCTCGGCCGAGCCCGCCTTCAGTGTCCCCGGTTTCGAGGTCCTGGACGCCCGCGACTACGGCGCCGCGCGAGTCTTCTTCCTCCGCCTGACGCGAGACCCGTCCACCGCGGACTGAGCCCCCAAGGCGTGACCGCTTGCGGGGGGGAGCGTCTTGAGCGAGGTTGGCGGCCGGGAACGGCGGGGGTGATCCGAATGGCGAGCTACAAGGCTCGGCTTGAGCGCGACCTGGACCGCTGGATCGCCCAGGGTCTGGCGCCGGCCACCTCACGCCAGCCGATCCTCGACAGCGTGGCCGACAGCCGTCGCCTGGACGCCTCCACCGCCCTGGCGGCGGTGGGCGGGCTGCTGCTGGGTGTGGCGGTCATCGCCTTCGTCGCGGCCAACTGGGGCGTCATTCCCCGCCTGGCGCGCTTCGTGATGATCCTGGTCCTCTTCCTCGGGGTCGGCGCGGGCGCGGCCTGGGCGGCGCGCGGCGAGCGCCCCGTCCTGCGCGACACCCTGCTTCTGGTGGCGGCCCTGATCTATGCCGCGGCCATCGGCCTGACCGGACAGATCTTCGACATCGCCGGCGATCCCCAGACCGCCCTGCGGGGGGCGGGCCTGGCGGCGGCCTTGCTGGCGGTCGCCGGCCGCTCCGCCGGGGCCGGGGTGGCGGCCCTGCTGCTGCTGGCCCTGGGCGACCTGTCGCCCCAGCTTTTCGACGTCGGGGAGCACCCGACCCCCTGGCTGGCCTACGCCGCGCCGCTGGGGATGGTGCTGGCCTGGGTCTGGCGCTCCCGGCCCATGGCCCATGCCGCGGCCATCGCCCTGCCCATCGCCGTCCTGCTGGTCATGCTCATCGACGAACGGGGCGACCGGCAGCTGGAATGCCTGGCGGCGGCGGCCGGGTTCGCCGCCCTGGCCGCGGCGATGCGCTGGCGCGCGGGCCGTGGCGACGGCCTGGCCGCCATCGTCTACGGCTGGGCGGTCTGGAGCGCCCTGATCTATTTCGCCAGCGTCGGGATCGGCGATCACGACCTGGCCCGCCTGGCCCATCGCGGCGTCTGGCTGGTGCTGTCGGGCGGGGTGATCGCGCTTGGCCTGCTTGACCGCCAGGGCGCGATCACCGCGGCGGGGATCATCTCCCTGGCCGCCGCCGGCTGCGTGATCCTGTTCGACCTGGGCCTGGGCCTGCTCACCGCCGCCGGCGTGTTCGGGGCCTGCGCCCTGGTGGTGCTCGCCGCCGGCTGGCTGTTGCGCCGGAGGGCCAAGTCATGAGCCGCGCCCTGCCGCTTCGAATCCTGGGCGCCTGCCTGCTGCTGGCCGCCGCCCTGGTCGCCCTGGTGATCCGCGAGGACCGCGCCCGCGCCGCCGGCCGCGAGGTGACGCTGGCCATGGAGGCCGTCGATCCCCGCGACCTGCTGACCGGCCACTATGTCGCCCTGCAGCTCGTCCAGACCCAGCCGCCGGGCGCCCCCTGTCCGCCGGACCTTGTCCCCTGGGGCAAGATGGGCTGGATCGCCCTGAGCCCCGGCGCGGCCGGCGATCGGGTCACCGGCGGCGGCGCCACCCGGGCCGCGGCGCTGCGGCACGGGCCCGTCGCCCTGCGGGGCCAGGTTGGTTGCACGCCGCCCTCGACCGAAGTCGAAGGCCGGCCGGCCGTGGTCAGGCTGGACCTTGGCGTCAACCGCTTCCACACCGACCAGGCGGAGGCCGAGGCGATCGACAAGGCGCTGAGGGCCCGGCGGCCCGGCGACCCCGCCACGGCCTTCGCGGTGATCTCGGCCGGGAAGGACGGCCGCGGCCGTCTGCGGGGCGTCATCCTCAACGGACGGCGCACCGACCTGACCTGGTTCTGAGCCGGCGGCGTGGCGTTGAACCGGATCTATGCCTAGCGTTTACTTTGATTGGCCGGAATATGACATCTTCATGACAGTCATGAGACATTCTTCCAAGTTTAGATGAAGTACATCCGAAGCGGGATTCACCTCCCGTTAGTTTGCGGCCCCTAGGACTGGCGCACCCCCCAGTACTGAGGTCTTGCATGTCCGGCGTCCTCCTCGACCTTGCCCAGAATTGCATCCCCATCCCCCCCGACACCCCCGGCGCCCTGGTCTATGAGCGGTTCCAGGCCGAGCCCGACGCCCTGGCCATCGCCGTGGTCGACGCCGAGGGCCGGCCGGTGGGCCTGGTGGAGCGCACCGCCTTCTTCCTGGCCATGGCCGCCCAGTATGGCCGCGCCCTCTATGCGCGCCGCCCGGTCTCCCTGCTGATGAATTCCGAACCCCTGGTCGTGGAGGGCGACGTCGACGTGGCGGCCTTCTGCGGCGAGGCCCTGGTGGATCGGCCCTCGGAGCTGCTGCGCGGCTTCATCGTCACCCAGGGCGGCCGCTACGCCGGGGTGGGCAGCGCGCTCAGCCTGCTGCAGGCCACCAGCGCCGCCCACCACGCCCACGCCGAGGAGATGGAGGCCCTGGCCGGCGCCATGGACCGCGCCCGGCTCGAGGCCCAGGCGGCCCTGACCGCAAAGTCCCAGTTCCTGGCGGTGATGAGCCACGAGATCCGCACCCCCCTCAACGGCGTCCTGGCCATCGCCGACATCCTGGCGCGCAAGCTCGCCCAGCCCGACCTCCTGCCCTATGTGCGCGGCATCCAGGATTCGGGCGAGACCCTGCTGCGCCTGCTGACCGACGCCCTGGACCTGTCGCGGGCCGACGCCGGCCGGCTGGAGCTGAACGAGGACAGCTTCAATCTGAACCGCATCGCCGGGGACCTGGCCGCCCTCTGGGGCGCGCGGGCCGAGCTGAAGGGCCTGACCCTGGCGGTCGCCTATGACGGCCCGCCCGACCAATGGGCCCTGGGGGACGAGATCCGCATCAAGCAGGTGTTCAACAACCTGATCGGCAACGCCCTGAAGTTCACGCAGACCGGCGGGGTCGAGGTCGCGCTCCGGGTCCGCCGCGACGACATCCATCTGCAGATCGAAGGCGAGGTCTCCGACACCGGCGTCGGCGTGCCGGAGGACCGGCTGGCCGCCATCTTCCAGCCCTTCAGCCAGACCGAGGTGGGTCTGAAGCAGGGCGGGGCGGGCCTTGGTCTCTCCATCTGCCGCCAGCTGATCGAACAGATGGGCGGAACCATCGGCGCGGCGCGCAATCCGACCGGGGGGACCCGGCTGTACTTCTCGTTCGTGCTCTTCGGCCTGCCGGCGCCCTGCGAAGTCCCCGCGCCGATCGAGGCCCAGGCGGCCTCCGGCGGCCTGCACATCCTGATCGCCGACGACAACGCCACCAACCGTCTGGTGGTGGAGACCCTGTGCGAGATGTTCGGCGCCACCAGCGAGAGCGTCGAGGACGGCCTCCAGGCCGTGGACGCTGCCGGCGCCGGCCGCTTCGACCTGGTGCTGATGGACATCCGCATGCCCAATCTCGACGGGGTGGCCGCCACGCGCCGCATCCGCGCCCTGCCCGGCGCGGCCGGGGCGGTGCCGATCCTGGCCCTGACCGCCAACGCCGACCCCTGGGACGCCGAGAGCTACCTGGCCCAGGGCATGGACGGGGTGGTGGAGAAGCCGATCAAGGCCGAGCGCCTGGTGGCGGCCATCAACCTGGCCCTGGAGGCCGACCGCCGCCCCGCTCAGCAGGCCGCCGACGCCGCTTGACCCTCACGTCGCGTGATCCCCCAGATGAGGGGCCTTCCGCAACAAGGCGTGGATCTGATGAGCGTCTACACCGTCAGCGAAGTGGCCAGGCTCTCGGGCGTCTCCGTCCGGGCCCTGCGCCACTATGACGAGATCGGGCTGCTGAAGCCCGGTCACGTGGGCGAGAACGGCTATCGCTACTATGGGCGGCGCGAACTGCTGCGCCTGCAGCAGATCCTCCTCCACCGGGAGCTGGGCTTCCGCCTGGAGGCCATCGGCCGGATCCTGGACGATCCCGGCTTCGACCAGGCCGCGGCCCTGCGCGCCCAACGCGCGGCGCTGCTCGACCAGGCCCGGCGATACCGCCAGCTCGTCCGCACCCTCGACCAGACCCTCGCCGCAATCGAAGGCAAGACGACGATGAACGACAAGGCGACCTTCCGCGGCTTCCCGCCGGAGAAGCAGGCCCAGCACGAAGCCTGGCTGACGGACCGGTTCGGACCGGGTGTCCAGGCCGAGATCGAGGCCTCCAAGACCCGCCTGCACGCGCTCAGCCAGGGCCAGTTCGACGGCCTGGTGGCCGAGGCCGAGGCCTTCGAGGCGGGGATGGCCCGGGCGCTCGCCGACGGCCTGCCCGCCGACAGCGGCGCGGTGGGGGCCCTGGTGGCCGGCCACCACGCCTGGATCGGTCGGTCCTGGAACCGGGTCCCCGACCGCACGGCCTATGAGAACCTGGCCCTGATCTACCAGGACAACCCCGATTTCCGCGCCCGCTACGAGGGCCGCGCGGCGGGGCTCACCGACTATCTGGTGGCGGCCATGCGCGCCTATGCGGGGCGGGCGCTGGGCTGACGTCCACCCTCAGTGCATCGACATCCGGCCCGGCGCCGGGGTCTCGGTCTTGGCGCCGGCCTTGTCGGTCCAGACCTGCTCCACCACCCGCAGCAGGCCGTCGGCGGTGATGGGCTTGGTGACGTGGCCGTCGGCGCCGGCCTCGGCGGAGGCCTGGGCGTGCTCGGGCATGGCGTTGGCCGTCAGGGTGTAGATCGGGGTGGGGGCGGCCTTCTCGCGGCCCTCCCGGCGGCGGATGGCGCGGATGGCGGTCAGGCCGTCCATCACCGGCATCTGCATGTCCATCAGGATCAGGTCGAAGCTCGACCGCGCGGCCGCGTCCACGGCCTCGGCGCCGTTCTCGACGCAGGTCAGGTCCACGCCGGCGGCCCCCAGGATCAGCTCCACGACCCGGCGGTTGGTGGGGTGGTCCTCGGCCAGCAGCACCCGCATGGTGGCCAGGTCGGCCTCGGCCTCGGCGTGGGCCTCGTGTTCGCCCCACAGGTCCACCGCCCCGTGGCGGCGGGGCAGTTCCAGCTCCAGGGTGAAGGTCGAGCCCTCGCCGGGCGCGGAGACCGCCGACAGCCCACCGCCCATGGCCTCGGCCAGGGAGCGGGATATGGCCAGGCCCAGGCCCGTGCCCCCGAACCTGCGCGTGATGGAGCCGTCGGCCTGCTGGAAGCGGCCGAACAGCCGTTGCCGGGTCTCCTCGTCGAAGCCGATGCCGGTGTCGGCGACGTCGAAGGTCAGGTGGGTGGAGGTCTCGTCGCGCCGCGCCTTCACCGAAAGCTTCACCTCGCCCTTGCCGGTGAACTTCACCGCATTGCCCAGCAGGTTGGTGAGGATCTGGCGGATGCGCGGGGCGTCGCCGTCATAGGCCCCCTGGGCGTAGGGATCGACCTCGACGGTCAGCTTCAGGTCCTTGGCCTCGGCGCTGGCCTGGAACAGGGAGGCGCAGGCGTTCACCGAGGTGGTCAGGTCGAAGGGCTCGGGACGGATCTCCAGCCGGCCGGCCTCGATGCGGGCCAGGTCCAGGATGTCGGTGAGCAGGGCCTCCAGGGTCTGGGCCGAGGTCTCGATCAGGTCGACCATCTCGGCCTGGCCGGGGGTCAGCTCGGTCTTGGCCAGCGCCCCGGCGATCCCCATCACCCCGTTCAGCGGGGTGCGGATCTCGTGGCTCATATTGGCCAGGAACTCGCTCTTGGCCCGGTTGGCGGTCTCGGCCTCCTCCTTGGCCTTCACCAGCTCCAGCTCGCCGCGCTTCTCCTTGTCGATGTTGCGCAGCACCCCCAGCACCCGGACCACGCGGCCCCGCTCGTCGCGGATCGCCTCGCAGGCCGAGTAGTGCCACTGGTGCGGCCCCTCGACCTGGGGGATGCGGTAGACCTGCCGGAAGGGGGCCCCGCCCTCCATGTAGTCGTCCCAGGCGCGCATGGCCTCGGGGCGGTCGGCGGGGTGGATGGACCGCCAGATGTCGGCGTTCATCTCCTCATAGGTGGTCCCGACCTCGACTCCGGGATTGGGGGCCTGGTAGCCGGCGCCGGTCAGCTCGCGGCGCTTCCAGTCCATCTCCCACATCCGCAGCTCGCCGATCTCCAGGGCCAGCTTCAGGCGCTCCTCGCTGCGCTTGGCCTCCTCCAGGGCGTCGGCGGTGCGGGTCATGTCCACCGACATGATCAGCAGGCCGCCGATCTCGCCGTCGGCCTCCCGCCAGGGATTGATCTCAACCCGCGCCCACAGGTGGCGGCCGTCGGGCAGGTTCACCGGCACGCGCTCGTGCTGCACCTGCTGGCCCTTGAGGCAGCGGTTGTAGACCGGCGCCCAGCGCTGGGTGTCGGGATAGGCTTCGTAGAGGCTCTGGCCCACCACGTCGTCGCTCTGGCGCTCGGCCCGCCAGCGGGGGCTGGCCTGGATGACGCGCATCTGCTTGTCGGTCATGCACAGGGCCACCGGGGCGGCCTGGACGAAGGCGGAGATCATGTTGCGGGCCGCGGCCACCTCGCCGGCGGCGCGGGCCAAGTCCTGGCGGGCGGTGTAGCGGGCCCACTCGTCCCCGGCCAGGGCGGCCAGGTCGGTGAGGTAGTCGGCGAAGGCCGGATCATGGTCACGGGGTGAGGTGTCGGAGACCAGCACGGCGCCCACGCCGCGGCCGTCGGTCAACCGGATCGGGGCGGCGGCGCAGAACCGGATGCCCAGCTCGCCGGTCACGCCCCGGTGCTCCTTGAAACGCGGGTCCTGCCGGGCGTCGGCGACCCACAGCACGCCTTCCGAGCGCAGGGCCACGGCGGTGAAGGAGTCCTCGTTGGGCACCGCGCTGCGCCAGTCGTCGGGCTGGGCGGCATGCCAGGTCTGATCCCCGTCCAGGACCACCACGTCGCTGTTCGGCAACCTGGCATAGGCCTGGGCCAGCCGCGCGATGCGGGCCAGGGTCGGTTTCAGCTCCGAAAGATCCAGCCCGCCGTTGGCGGCCGGACGTTCAGCTTCGCCAAGCAAAGCCCCGTCCTTCTTGGCCATGACGTCTCCCCCGATCAGTGGGGTGGAACGATGGGCGCGCGGGGTTAAATCTCCGTGACTGTCAAAAACCGATTTCTACCCAGAGTGTGGCGGCGAGGCGAGCTCTCCTCCTCGCCCCCTTCAGGGGGAGAGGATGGGTGAGGCGCGCGCAGCACGCTGCGCGTCACGGCCTGGGAGCGACAACGGAAGCGCAGAAGGAGCCCTCACCCGACCTCTCCCGCAAGCGGAAGAGGAGGATCTACAGCAGCTTGATCTCGCGCAGCCGCTCCTTGAGGAACGCATCGGCGGTGATCGGGGTCGGGTAGCGGTCGGGATGCTCGGCGTCCACGCAGGAGGCGAGCGTCGCGATCTCGTAGTCGGGATTGAAGTGCAGGAAGAAGGGCGTCGAATAGCGCGGGAAACCCCGGCGGTCGGGCGCGGGGTTCACCACCCTGTGGGTCGTCGAGGGCAGGCGGTGGTTGGTCAGCCGCTGCAGCATGTCGCCGATATTGACCACCACCGACCCGGCCGGCGGATTGATCGCCAGCCACTGGCCGTCGCGGTCCAAGACTTCGAGCCCAGCCTCCTCTGCTCCAAGCAGCAGGGTGATGACATTGATGTCCTCGTGCGCCCCGGCCCGGATATTGGGGCCGTCCCTGGGCACGGGGGGGTAGTGCAGCAGGCGCAGGATCGAATTGCCGTCATTGACGGTCTCATCGAAGAAATGCCGGTCCAGCCTCAGATAGGTGGCGATGGCCTCCAGCACCTGGACCCCCAGCTCGTCGAGGGCGTCATAGAGCCAGGCCACGTCGGAAACGAAGGTGGGGACCTCCACCGGCCAGACGTTCTCCGGCATCAGGTCGCGGTAGGGATGGCCGGGGGGCAGGTCGCGCCCCATGTGCCAGAATTCCTTCAGGTCGAAGTGCTCGGCGTCCTTGGCCGTCTCGATACCGAAGGGGGTGTAGCCGCGCTGGCCGCCGGTCCCCGCGACATAGCGTTTCTTGACGTCTTCGGGCAGGGCGAAGAAGGCCTTGGTGGCGTCCAGCGCGCGGGTGATGTCGGCCTGGGGCAGACCGTGGTCGGCGATCACCGCGAAGCCGTAGCGGGCGAAGCTGTCGCCGAGCGCCTGGGAGAAGCCGGCGAAGTCGCGGTTGAAGGCCTGGAACGAGACGGGTTGGATGGCGGTCTTGGTCATGACCCGCCCCTTACACCGGCTGGCGATCCTTCTCCACCCGTCTGGCGAGCTCGTCCTCGGGGTCTTCGACCTCCTCGGCCGCCCGCCGCATCTCGGCGTTCAGCAACCGCTCCATGGTCTCGGTGGAGTCGCGGCTGGCCAGGACGTAGTTCTCCTCCTGGCCATAGGCCGGCGCCAGCTTCTCGAACAGTTGGCGATCCAGCTTGCGGAAGGTGACGGCGGCGGCCACCGCGCGGCGCTCGGTGAAGCCCAGCCGCAACAGGGCGCGCTTGCCCATAGCGAGGCTGCCTTCGAAGCTCTCGCGCTCCACGTCGTCGGCGCCGTGGGCCAGTAGGTCATAGGCGTGCCGGCGGTCCCAGGCCCGCGACATGATGGCCAGGTTCGGGAAGGCCGCCCTGGCCGCCTCCACCAGCTCCACGGCCTTGTCCTTGTCGTCGATGGCCACGATCAGCAGCTTGGCCTTGGCCGCGCCGGCGGTGCGCAGCAGGTCGATGCGGCTGGCGTCGCCATAGTGGACCTTGCGCCCGAAGGCCCGCAGCAGCTCGATCTGCTCGATGCTGGAATCCAGGGTCACCACGTTGAAGTCGTTGGCGATCAGCAGGCGGGCGGCGATCTGGCCGAACCGCCCGAAGCCCGCGACGATCACTTCCGGATCGCCCTCGTCGAAGGGGATGGCCTCCGGCTCGTCGCCGGGGCCGTCGCCGCGGCTCAGCACCAGCTTCTCGTAGGCCAGGAAGGCCAGGGGGGTGAAGGCCATGGAGAGCGCCACCACCGCCGAGAGCAGCTTGGAGAGATCGGCGTCGATGACGCCCGCCGCCACCGTGAAGCCCAGCAGGACGAAGGCGAACTCCCCGCCCTGGGCCAAGGACACCGCGGTGGTGGCGGCTTCCCGCCGCGCCATGCGGAACACCCGTCCGACTCCGAACATGGCCAGCGCCTTGAGGATCATCATCCCCAGGACCAGGCCGATCAGGGCCACGGGCTGGCGGGCGATCACCGAGAAGTCGAGCCCCGCCCCCACGGTGATGAAGAACAGCCCCAGCAGCAGGCCGCGGAAGGGCTCGATGTCGGTCTCCAGCTCGCGCCGGAACTCGCTCTCGGCCAGCACCACCCCGGCCAGGAAGGCGCCCAGCGCCGGGGACAGGCCCACGGTCTGCATCAGGGCCGCGACCGCCACCACCAGCAGCAGGGCCGAGGCCGTGAAGATCTCCCGCAGGCGGGCCGCGGCGATAAAGCGGAACACCGGCCGCACCAGATAGCGCCCGCCGCCGATCACCGCGGCCACCGCGCCGAGGATGGCCAGGCCCTTGGCCCAGGCCGGCAGGTGGAGGGCGTCCAGCAGGCTGGCCCCATGGCCGGCCGCCGCCGCGGCGCCGGCGTCGGGCGCGGTCACCGCCAGCAGGGGCAGCAGGGCGAACAGCGGGATCACCGCCAGGTCCTGGAACAGCAGCACCCCGAACACCGCCTCGCCGACGGTCCCCTGGCGCAGGCCCTTCTCCTCCAGGTTGGCCAGCACGATGGCGGTGGACGACAGGGCTAGCACCACCCCCGCGGCCGTCGCCGTGCGCCAGTCCAGGCCCAGCGCCAGGCCGGCCAGGGCGATCACCCCGGTGGTGAGCGCGAGCTGGCCGCCGCCCAGGCCGAAGATCGCCGTCCGCATCTTCCACAGGAGCGCCGGGCGCACCTCCAGCCCGATCAGGAACAGCAGGATCACCACCCCGAACTCGGCGAACTTCATCACATCGGTGGGCTCGCCCACCAGGTTCAGCAGGAAGGGACCGACGATCACCCCGGCGATCAGGTAGCCCAGCACCGAGCCCAGGCCGATCCGCTTGGCGATCGGCACCGAGACCACGCCGGCGGTCAGATAGACCAGCGCCTGGATCAGCAGGCCCTGACCGTTCATCGGCCGGCCCTGGTGGGTTGGTGAGACATGGCTGAACTATGGACCGGGGTTCTCGGATTTGTGCACGCGAAATCTGATTGCCCGGTTCCCAAATGTTGCGGTGCGGCGTAATGGGCGTTCATGGCTGACAAGACACAGAAATCGGCTGTCGAGGCCCTGGCGGGCCGCCTGTTCGACGGCATGACCATCATGGCCGGGGGCTTTGGCCTCTGCGGCATCCCGGAAAACCTGATCGCGGCGATCCGCGAGAGCGGGACCAAGGGTCTCACCGTCATCTCCAACAACTGCGGGATCGACGGCTTTGGCCTGGGGATCCTGCTGGAGAGCGGCCAGATCAAGAAGATGGTCTCCTCCTATGTCGGCGAGAACAAGCTGTTCGAGAAGCTCTATCTCTCCGGCGACCTGGAGCTGGAGTTCAACCCGCAGGGCACCCTGGCCGAACGCATCCGCGCCGGCGGCGCCGGCATCCCGGCCTTCTTCACCAAGACCGGGGTCGGCACGCTGGTGGCGGAAGGCAAGGAGGTCCGCGAGTTCGACGGCGAGCTCTATGTCATGGAGCGCGGCCTCACCGCGGACCTGGCCATCGTCAAGGCCTGGAAGGGCGACGCGGCGGGCAACCTGATCTACCGAAAGACCGCGCGGAACTTCAATCCGATGATGGCCACCGCCGGCAAGGTCACCGTCGCCGAGGTCGAACACCTCGTCGCGGTGGGCAGTCTCGACAAGGACAACATCCACACGCCGGGCATCTTCGTCGACAGCGTCGTCGCCGGCGCCAAATACGAAAAGCGGATCGAGCGCGTCACCACCCGGCCCAACGCGGCGCAGGGCGCCGGCGCCGGAGAGGAAGTCTGATGGCCTGGACCCGCGAACAGATGGCGGCCCGCGCCGCGAGCGAGCTGCGCGACGGCTTCTACGTCAACCTCGGCATCGGCATCCCGACCCTGGTGGCCAACTACATCCCGGCCGGCATGACCGTCACCCTGCAGAGCGAGAACGGCATGCTGGGCATGGGCCCCTTCCCCTATGAGGGGGAGGAGGACGCCGACCTGATCAACGCCGGCAAGCAGACCATCACCGAGCTGCCGGAGAGCTCCTACTTCTCCAGCGCCGACAGCTTCGCCATGATCCGTGGCGGCCACATCGCGCTCTCCATCCTGGGGGGCATGCAGGTCTCCGAAACCGGCGACCTGGCCAACTGGATGGTGCCGGGCAAGGTGGTGAAGGGCATGGGCGGGGCCATGGACCTGGTGGCCGGGGTCAAGCGCGTCGTCGTGGTCATGGACCATGTGGAGAAGTCCGGCGCCCCCAAGCTGCTCGCCGCCTGCACCCTGCCGCTCACCGGCGCGCGCGTTGTGGACCTGCTGATCACCGACCTGGGGGTCTTCGACATCGCCCGCGGCAAGTCGCCCCTGACGCTCACGGCGCTCGCCGACGGCGTCACGCTCGAGGAGATCGCCGCCAAGACGGAAGCCAAGTTCGAGGTGGCCCTCTAACAATTCCGCTCACCCCGGCGAAGGCCGGGGCCCAGATACATCCGCCGAATTCCAGATTCCTGGCCTAGGTCGTGACTTACGACCTGGGTCCCGGCCTTCGCCGGGAGGAGCGGGGGGTAGGTCTGAAACTTCTCCGCCCGCCCTTGCGTATGTCTCCTCAGGACAACCAAGGTAGAGCCATGAACAAGCCCCTCTTCGCCGCCGTCGGCGCCGCCGTCCTCCTGCTGGCCGGATCGGCCCCCGCGGCCGGCGCCCTGAAGACCGCCGTCTTCGCCGGCGGCTGCTTCTGGTCGGCCGAGCACGACATCGAGCACGCCAAGGGGGTGAAGGACGTCGTGGTGGGCTATGCCGGCGGCGCCTCGGCCAGTCCCACCTATGAGGACCACGAGGGCCACCTGGAGGCCATCAAGGTCACCTACGATCCCAGCCAGACCAGCTATTCCCTGCTGGTGGCCAACTTCTTCCACCACATCGACCCCACCGACGAGGGCGGCCAGATCTGCGACCAGGGCCCGTCCTACCGCACCGCGGTCTTCGTCGACGGCGCCGCCGAGCGCGCCGCCGCGCAGGCCATCAAGGCCCAGGTGGCCAAGGAGCTGGGCCGCCCGGTGGCGACGCAGATCCTGCCCGCCGCCCCCTTCCACATGGGCGAGGCCTACCACCAGGACTATGCCAGGAAGAACCCCATGGCCTATGCCCGCTACCGCATCGGCTGCGGCCGCGACGCGGCGCTGAAGGCGGTGTGGGGGCGGTAGGGTAAACCGTGAGGTTCGTGGTTCCCTAGTTTTTCGCCGCCGGCGCCGGCGGCTGCCCCGTCACCGGGTCCCGCGGCAGGGGGGCGAACCCGTCCCCGAGGAACAGCTCCGTCCGCCGCTTGCGTTTCCTGTCCAGCATCACGCTGCGGATCTCGCGGGCCGAGACGGCCTTGAAGTCCTGGGCCATCTCGTCGCGATAGACCAGGTCCAGGCTGGCGGCCAGGACGTGGGCGCCGGTGGCCGGGGTCAGGGGATCGGTGGTCTCGGCCTGGTTCTGCGGATGGGCCTCGCGCACCCACATCTTCAGGGGCGGGGCGTTCACGGCGCCGAAGAACTCGCGCCCGTAATAGGCCGAGGCGTTGAACAGGAAGCGGTCGTCCACCGCCACCGCGGTCAGGCCCGGCTCCGCCGCCGCCCGCTCGGTGATCCCGCGCACGGTCTGCTCCCAGCCCTTGGCCCGCTTGAAGGCGTTGGCCGCCCCGATCTTCTCGGCCAGCGGCGGGCTCACCACGCAGACCAGGAACAGGGCCGCGATCAGGGCCTGGGTCCCGACCGCCGCGATCAGCCACCCCCGCGCCCGCCAGCGGATCAGCCAGGCGGCCGCCAGCACGGCGCCGGCCACATAGCCCGCCCCGGACCAGTTGGCGTTGGCCCGGCTGATGAAGGCCTGGAAGGTGACGATCAGCAGCGGCGGGATGGAAAAGCACAGCAGGGTCAGGTCGGCGCCCGTCAGGCGCCTGCGGACCGCCAACAGCAGGCTCCCGCCGATCAGCACCGCCAGGGGGATCGGCCCGAACACCCCGAACTGGGAGACGATGAATTCCCCCAGCTCGGGCAGGTTGAACAGCTTGCGCCCGCCCCAGGCGGCGTTGGCCGCCGTGTGCTGAACGGTGGAAAATCCGTGGGCGGCGTTCCAGGCCAGGTTCGGCGACAGGATCAGCAGGAAGGCCCCCAGCGCCGCCCCGGCCGTCCCCCAGCTCCAGACCGCCCGGGCCTCCTTGCTGATGGCCAGGTGCAGGGCGAGCCCGATGAGGGCGTAGACCGCCGCGTACTTGGACAGGAAGGCGAGCCCCACCGCCGCCCCGAACCCGGCGGCGGTCCACAGCCGGCGGCGGCCCTCCGCGTTCGGAAGCTCCACATAGGCCAGCAAGGCGAGGCTCAGATAGAAGAGCAGGATGGCGTCGGTGGCCATGGCCAGGGCCGAGATCTGCACCCCCGGCATCAGGGCGTAGAGGGCCGCGGCGGCGAACCCGACGGCGGGCGAATAGAGCCGCCGCCCGATCCCGAACACCGCCAGCGTCGCCCCCAGGTGATAGAGCGGCGCGGCCAGCCGCACCCAGGCCTCGCCGTTCCCGCCGATCAGTGTGGTGGTCCAGATGGTCCAGGCGATCATCGGCGGCTTGGAATAGTAGCCCCAGTCCAGGGTCCGCGACCAAAGCCAGTACTGGGCCTCGTCCGGATAGAGCTCCAGGGGCGTGACGAAGAGGGCGACCAGCCGCGCCGCCGTCAGGCCGAGCGCCAGCAGCAGGGCGCCTCGCCATTGGGCGCCGGCTCCGGAGGCGGACAATGCGTTATCGGACAAGCGATCCATCCCTGGTTTCGGCGGCGGACGGTGGCGCGGCGCGGGCGCCCTGTAAAGGACGATGCGTGTCTTTCGTGCAGCACCTTTCCGGCTTGATGTCGGCGTAACAAAAGCGTCACCCATCAACACAATTTTAGCGCTATAGCGGGGCCAGACGCCGAAGGGGGCTGGGCAAGCGATCCCCGCACGGCACGATGGATAGGGGATCTTCCAGATGACTTCGATGAAACGCCTCGCCGGCGGCGCGGCCCTGAGCGTACTCGTGTGCGCCATGTCCAGCGCCGTCTACGCGCAGGAAACCACCTCGGCGGTGGGCGGCACGATCGTGGACCAGAGCGGCGCCCCGGTGCGCGGCGCCAGCGTCGCCATTGTCCACACGCCTTCCGGCACCCGGTCCCAGACCGCCACCGGCCCCGACGGCAGCTTCGACGCCCGCGGCCTGCGCCCCGGCGGCCCCTACACCCTGACCTTCGCCGCCCCGGGCTATGAGGCCAAGAACCTCACCGGCGTGAACCTGGTGGTCGGCTCCAACCAGCGCCTGGACGTCAACCTCCAGGCCCAGGACCTGGTGGACGAGTTCGTCGTCACCGCCTCGCGCGACGTCACCGCCAACAACACCAGCCGCAAGACCGTGCTGGACGCCACCGACGTCGAAAGCGTCGTCTCCATCACCCGCGACGTCCGCGACCTGGCCCGGCGCTCGGCCCTGGTCAGCCAGAACACCCGCGGCGACAGCGGCATCTCCATCGCCGGCTCCAACCCGCGTCAGAACCGCATCACCATCGACGGCGCCACCGCGGTCGACAACTACGGCCTCAACACCGGCGGCACGCCGACCCGGCGCGGCCCGGTCGTGCTGGACGCCGTCGAGCAGTTCACCATCGACGCCGTCCCCACCGACGTGGAGAACGGCGACTTCCAGGGCGGCGCCCTGGACGTGGTGCTCAAGGCCGGCGGCAATGACTTCCACGGCTCGATCTTCACCAACTATCTCAATGACGGGATGCAGGGCGACTCGATCCGCGGCGCGGCGGTGAGGAACGCGATCAGCCAGACCAACTACGGCGGGTTCCTGTCGGGCCCGATCTGGAAGGACAAGGTCTTCTTCGCGCTCTCCTATGAGCGTTACGAGTCCTCCGACCTCACCTCCACCGGCCCCACCGGCCAGGGCTACCAGAACAGCATCAACGGCGTCACCCAGTCGACCATCGACACCGTCACCAACATCTTCAACACCCAGTACGCCTCGAAGTTCGACGTCGGGAAGATCGCGCGCACCAAGCCGATCGTCGATGAGAAGTACGCGGCCAAGCTGGACTGGAACATCACCGACCGTCAGCGCCTCAGCCTGACCGCGCGCTACGCCCTGTCGGAGGTCACCCAGCGCACGAACCTCAGCCGCACCTCCGCGGGCTTGGACTCCTCCTGGTACCTGACCGGTGAAGAAGACTATTCCTATGTCGGTGAACTGAACTCCGACTGGACCGACAACCTCCACACCCAGATCCGCGTCACCTATCGCGACTACGAGCGTCGTCAGCTGCCGCCCTCGGGCCAGAACTTCGCCGACATCAGCGTCTGCACCTCGCCCACCAGCATCAATTCCGGCGGCGACAACCTGACGAGCTGCGGCTCCACCTCGGTCGTGCGCTTCGGCCCCGACGAATTCCGCCAAGCCAACAGCCTGGCCACCGAGACCTTCCAGATCCAGGCCAAGGGCGAATATTCGCTCGGCGACAACCTGATCAAGTTCGGCTATCAGCTGAAGAAGCAGAACATCAACAACCTGTTCGTGCCCACCAGTGACGGGGTCTACTACTTCGACTCCATCGCCGACTTCACCAACGGCACGGCCGGCCAGCTGCGCTACGGCAACTCCGTCGGCGGCAAGACGGTGGAATCCTCCGCCGCGGTCCTGGAATACATGGTTCACAGCCTGTACCTGCAGGATGCGCTCGCGGTCACCCCGGACCTCAACATCACCGCCGGCTTCCGCTACGACTGGTACGTCAGCGACTCGGCCGTGGTTCCCAACCCCAACTTCCTGGCCCGGAACAATTTCAGCAACCAGTCCACCTATGACGGCCGAGGCATCATGCTGCCGCGCGTCAACTTCGACTGGAAGCCGACCCAAAGCCTGAAGATCAGCGGCGGCGTCGGCCTGTTCTCTGGCGGCGTTCCCGACGTTCTGATCGGCAACTCCTACGGCAACGGCAATGGCATCTCCACCTCGGGGATCCAGATCCAGCGCACGGCCACCGGCTTCCAGGACATCTCCGGCACCCCGGGCTTCACCCCGGCCATCGGCGCCGCGGCCCTGAACATCAACAAGGCCGACGCCACCTTCGGCTACGACATCCCCGCCGCGGTCATCGCCTTCCAGGGCGGCAGCGTCGCCTCCCCCCTGGCGGAAGTCTCGGCCCTGTCGCCCAACTACCAGCTGCCCTCGGACTGGAAGGCCTTCCTCTCGGCCAACTGGGACACCCCCTGGTACGATATTCGCCTGGGCCTGGACGTTGTGGGTTCCAAGACCCGCGACGGCATCCTGATCCGCGACACCCGCGCCCAGCCGCTGATCGTCAACGGCGCCATCGCCCGCACCCCGGACGGTCGCGTCCGCTACGACGCCATCGGGTCCTCGACCTCGGCCACCGCCGCGGCCCGCGCGACCTTCAACGTCACCTCGCAGAACCCCGGCTCCTCCAACCGCGACCTGGTGGTGTTCAACGACAGCGCCGGCCGTGGTCTGACCGTGGCGGTCTCGGCCAGCAAGTCCTTCGACTGGGGCTTGGACGTTCGCGGCTCCTACACCCACTCCGACATCAAGGACCGCAGTTCCTCGCTGCGCTTCGCCTCGACCCAGAGCTCGCTCTACGGCGGCATCGCCGGCGATGACGCGAACGGCGCGGCCTACGGCACGTCCTTCGATTCCATCGACCACGCCTTCAAGCTGGACGTCTCCTACGCCCGCAAGTTCTTCGGCGACAACGAGACCCGCGTGACCCTCTTCGGCGAACGCCGCTCGGGCCGCCCGACCTCCTTCGTGATGTCGGACGCCAGCTCCGGCCGCAGCCCGGTGTTCGGCGTCAACCGCGGCAACTTCCTGCTCTATGTGCCGAAGATCACCGGTGAAGTGTCGAGCCCGACCGACCTCGACGTCGGCCTGGTCACCTTCGACAGCGTCGCCACGCGCGACAACTTCCTGGCCGCGGTCACTCAGTTCGGGATGACCGAGGGCGCGGTGCAGGAAAAGGGCTCCTTCACCAACCACGACGTCACCCAGGTCGACCTGCAACTCTCGCAGGAACTTCCCTCGCCGATCGCGGGCCATAAGTTCAGGGTCACCCTCGACGTCCAGAACCTGCTCAACCTGATCAACGACAAGTGGGGCATCGTCGACGAGTATTCCGACACCAACCGCGTGGTCAGCGTGGCCTGCGCCGACGCTTCCGGCGCGGTTGTGACGACCTCCTCGGCCAACCCCTTCGCCTGCAACCGCTACCGCTACTCCAGCTTCCAATCGAGCTCGACCCAGCGGAACCTCGACACCGGCGGCAAGTCGCTCTGGACCGTTCAGGTGGGCCTTCGCTACGAGTTCTAGGCCTCGCGGCGACCTCGCTTTCGCGGAAAGGGCGGCCCTCCCGGGCCGCCCTTTTTCGTTGCGGGGCAAAGAATTCCTCCCCCGAACCGGCCTTCGGCCTGGGGGAGGAACCAGGGGACTCGGACCCTCCCTCCATCTCGACAATCCCCGCCCCGCTTCCTAGGCTCAGCCCCGCATGGCGCGGATCACCCCCCTCTGGAGCTCGCGCGAGCTCACCGTCTATCGGTTCGACCACCCGGTCGAACACGAGGACCAGCCCTTCTGCGCCGTCTCCGACGCCTACCGCGCCAGCTTCGTGGAGGAGGGGACCTTCGACCTGGAGATCGGCGAGGGCCGCTGGCGGGTGGCGCCCGGCGACGTGATGCTCAGCCATCCGGGCATGGCCTTCCGCTCGGCCTTCCAGGGGACGGGGTTTTCCGACACCTGCCTCTCCATCGTCTACCAGGCGGCCAATGACGACGGCTTCGACCGCGCCGGCAGCTGGGCGGCGGCCGGGCGCCCGGTGCTGCGGGCCAGCAACCGCCTGCGCTACCTGCGCTGGGGCCTGGCCCGGGCCGTGGACGAAGGCGCGCCGATGTTCGCCGAATACTGCGCCACCGAGATCTTCCGCGAGGCCCCGGGGGCGGAGCCAGGCCCGCTCTACAGCGAGCGGAGCTTCGCCTGGTACGTCGAGCGGGTGCACCATGTCCGAGACCGCCTGGACGCCGAATTCGCCGAACCCTTCAGCGTCGCCGACTTGGCCCGTTCGGTGGGGATGAGTCTGTTCCACTTCAGCCGGGTCTTCACCGAGCTGGCCGGGCTCCCGCCCCACCGCTACCTGCTCAAGGCCCGGTTGAAGGCCGCTCGCCTCATGCTGAGCCAGGGGCGCAGCGTCACCGAGACCTGCTACGCCTGCGGCTTCAACAACCTGTCCCACTTCAGCCGCAGCTTCGCCCGCCGCTATGGCGCGGCGCCCTCGGCCGTCGCCCGGGGAAGTTTGGCAGGATAGTGCAAGCCGCGCGCGGCGCGGCCGGGCTAGGTCGGCCCCTATCAAGCTCGACGATAGGAAGCCCCATGAAGACCGCCCTCTACCCCCTGTGCGCCCTGCTGGCCCTCGGCGCGGCCCCCGCCCGCGCCGCGCCCGACCAGGACCGCGCCGTCGTCGCCGCCCTCGACACCGCCTACCAGGCCGCTGTCGAGCGCAATGACGCCGCCGCCATGGCTCAGATCCTCCACCCGCAAATGATCCTCATCACCGGGGACGGCGGGGTCCATACCGGCGAGGACCTGCTGACCCTGGCGCGCACCCGCGAGGTCGCCTTCGAACACCAGGTGGAGGACCCCGGCACCCAGACCGTGCGCCTCTACGGCCCCGACACCGCCATCGTCACCGCCCGCCTGTGGCTGAAGGGCGTCCGCGGCAGCCGCGCCTTCGACCGCCGCCTCTGGTTCAGCGACACCTATGTCCGCACCCCGGAGGGCTGGCGCTACGTCTTCGGCCAGGCCTCCACCGACCTGCCCGCCGCCGTGGGCGCGGGACCGGGGTAGGGGCGCCTCCCAGCTTCACCTCCTCGCCCCCGCCCGCGGGGGAGAGGATGGGTGAGGGGGCCTCCGCGCAGCGGAGGTCTTGCGGCGGCCCGAGCAACAGCGGCCCTTCAGAAAGAGCCCTCACCCTACCCTCTCCCGCAAGCGGGAGAGGAGGTGGGCCGCTTCACCGGTTCGTGCGGTTCGTGCGGTTCGTGGTTCCTCTTCCTTCAGCGCCGCTTGACGAACCCCCCGCCACCGCCCATTTCGCGGCTCCAGCAGAAGGGCCGCCGATGACCGTGATCGTTCCCGCCGAATGGGCGCCCCACAAGGCCATGTGGCTGGGCTTCCCCAGCCATGAGGAGCTCTGGGCGCAGGACCTGGCCCTGGCCCAGGCCCAGGTGGCCGCGCTTGCCCGCGCCCTGGCCGGCCCGGGGCGGGAGCGCGTGCGCCTGATGACCGGCTCCCCCGAGGGCGAGGCGGCCGCCCGGGCCCAGCTCGAAGGCGTGGCGGGGATCGAGATCGTGCCGGGCAAGTTCGGCGACATCTGGCTGCGCGACACCGGCCCGATCTTCGCCAAGGGCCCGGCGGGCGACGAGGCGCGCGGCTTCCGCTTCAACGGCTGGGGCGGCAAGTACGAGATGGAGGGCGACGACACCGTGGCCGCCCAGATCGCCACAGCCTCCGGCGCGCCGCTGATCCAGCAGGAGATCATCCTGGAGGGGGGCTCCCTGGACCACGACGGGGCGGGCACGATCCTCACCACCGGCCAGTGCCTACTCAACCCCAACCGCAATCCCGGCTGGACGGCGCAGGCCGCCGAGGCCGAGCTCGCCGCCTCCCTGGGCGCCCGCAAGGTGCTCTGGCTGGGCGACGGCCTGGCCAACGACCATACCGACGGCCATGTCGACAACCTGGCCCGCTTCGTGGCGCCGGGCGTCGTGGTCTGCCCCGTCGCCTGGGGCCGGGGCGACGTCAATGTGGAGGCCTATGACGCCTGCGCGCGGGACCTGTCGGCCATGACCGACGCCGAGGGCCGGGCCCTGAAGGTGGTGCGTATCCCCTCGCCGGGCTGGATCGAGAGCCACGAGGGCGGCGCCGCGCCCGCCAGCCACATGAACTTCATCATCGCCAACGGGGCGGTGGTCATGCCCACCTATGACGGCGATCCGCGCGCCGCCGAACTGGCCCTCCAGGCCCTGCAGAGCCTGTTCCCGGACCGCCAGGCCATCGCCCTGCCCTCGGACGCCATCCTCACCGGCGGCGGATCCTTCCACTGCATCACCCAGCAGGAGCCCGCCTGATGGCCCGCACCCTGACCGTCGCCGCCCTGCAGACGTCCTACGGGATGGACCTGGAGGCCAATATCGCCAAGACCGCCGACCTGATCCGCCAGGCCGCCGACCAGGGCGCCCAGGTGATCCTGCCCTCGGAGCTATTCCAGGGCCCCTATTTCTGCGTCACCCAGGAAGAGCGCTGGTTCGCGCAGGCTCATCCGTGGCGCGAGCACCCCTGCGTCACGGCCC
>JAZKBZ010000124.1:0-2549 GCA_040388315.1 Pseudomonadota bacterium
AGCTCGCCGGCCACTACGCCGAGTTCCAGCGCGCCAAGGAGCGCCTGGCGATGGCCAGGTTCGAGATCGCCACCTGCGCCATCTCCGGCGCCGTCGGCACCTTCGCCAATGTCGCCCCCGAGGTGGAGGCCCACGTCGCCGAGCAGCTGGGCCTGGCCGTGGAGCCGGTCTCCACCCAGGTGATCCCGCGCGATCGCCACGCGGCCTATTTCGCGGCGCTGGGCGTCGTCGCCTCCTCCATCGAGCGCCTGGCCACCGAGATCCGCCACCTGCAGCGCACCGAGGTGCTGGAGGCCGAGGAGCCCTTCGATCCGGGCCAGAAGGGCTCGAGCGCCATGCCCCACAAGCGCAATCCGATCCTGACGGAGAACCTCACGGGCCTGGCCCGCCTGATCCGCTCGGCCGTGGTGCCCGCCATGGAGAACGTCACCCTCTGGCACGAGCGCGACATCAGCCACTCGTCGGTCGAGCGCGGCATCGCCCCGGACGCCACGGTCCACCTGGACTTCGCCCTGCGCCGCCTGGCCGGGGTCGTGGAGCGGCTGGTGATCTATCCGGAGAACATGCTCAAGAACATGGACCGCCTCGGCGGCCTGGTTCACTCCCAGCGCGTCCTGCTGGCCCTGACCCAGAAGGGCGTGGCCCGCGAGGCCGCCTATGCCGCCGTCCAGGGCGCGGCCATGAAGGTCTGGCGCGGCGAGGGCAAGTTCATCGACCTGCTGCTGGCCGATCCCAGCGTCACCCTCTCGCAGGCCGAGATCGCCGACCTCTTCGACCTCGGCTACCACTTCAAGAACGTCGACGTCATCTTCGCCCGGGTGTTCGGCCAGGAGGCGATGGCCAAGGCGGCGGAGTAGACGGCCCGCCCTCATCCCCCCGCTCGTCATCCTGGGCCTCGTGCCTAGGATGACGGATATGGGCGCGATCCCTTGACCCCGCCCGCCCCCGGGTGAAGCTTCACCTTTGAGCGCCTCGACGCGCCCGCCTGTCCGGGAGGACACGCCATGAAGCTTCCCGCCCTCCTCGCCGCCCTCCTCGCCCTGGCCGCCCTGCCCGCCCAGGCCCGCGACCTGCCCGCCGGCGGCCTGACCCGCGCCGAGGTGGCCCAGTGGCTGCAGGGCCACGGCTACAAGGCCCAGATCCACGACGACACCGAGGGGAACACCATCGTCAGCAGCGCCTCGGACGGGGTGAACTGGGACATCTACTTCTACAGCTGCAGCAAGGCCGGCCGCTGCGCCTCGATCCAGTACGCCGCCGGCTGGAGCGGGCTGAGCCTGAAGCCCGACACCCTCAACGCCTGGAACAAGGACCAGCGCTACATTCGCGGCTACGTCGCCGGCGAGGGCGCGGTCTGGGGCGAATACGACGTCGACATCAGCCCCGGCGGCGCCTGGGAACAGCTCGACCACAGCCTGGACCGCTGGACCGAGGCCCTGCCGGAGTTCAAGGCCCACATCGGCCAATAGGCCCTATTCGCGCCGCGCCCCCCCCACCATGAACGGGGGCGGAGACGCGGCAGCCCGCCCCTCCTCAATCCTTCCCCCGCGGGATCCGCACCAGCCGGTCGGGCACGCCGGGGCGGTAGCTGGTGAGCAGGACATTGATCATCTCCACCGGCTCCTCCGGGGCCCCGTCGGGCGCCGGTTCGGCCGCCCGCTCGCCGGCCTCGGCCAGGTCGGCCTTCAGGCCATAGCGCTTGGGGGCCAGGCGCGAGGCCTGCCAGCGGACCGCGTCGATCTTCACCTTGGCCAGATAGGCGCCCTCCTTGTCGGCGGCCTCGGCGATCTCCCAGACCTGGTCGAAGCGCCGGTGGGCCTGCAGCACGCGGGCCCGCCCGTAGGCCTCAAGGAAATCGGCATGGCGCTGCAGCCAGCCCATGACGGTGGTCTCCCCGGGCAGGCCCTCCAGGGCGCAGGCCTGCCGCAGGCTCATCCCCAGGGCCAGCCGCTCGCAGATCAGCCCCGCCACATGCGGGCAATAGGTGTCGCGCCGGCCGCCGCTCGGCCGATGGCGCCCGTCGAACCGGGCCTGGGCCAGGCTGGCCCCAAAGGCCGGCCGCTCGCGGCTCCAGGTCTTGATCGCCGCCCGGCTGGGCATGCTGGGGTCGCGGCAGATCTCCATCAGGCTCTCGCCGGCCGCCACCCGCTGGCAGATCACCACCCCCAGCGCCTCGCTGAAACGCCGCCAGGGCCGCACGGCGCGCGGCGGCGGGTCCGGCGGCGCCGGAGGCTCATCCACCGGCATGTTCCAACTGGTGTGGTGCGGCTTCAAGATCGGCGGCAGTTCCTCATCATCCATGCCAAACATCCCCGCGCGCTTCCACGCCGAGCCTCTGATTGTGAACGGAAAGATCGGTCCCGCGCCTGCGGGCGCAACGAGGACCAATGCCGAGACTCTGCCGAAAACGCGCGAGGATGTCAAGAACAACGAGGGAACAAAGATCGCTTGCCGCCCCCCCTGTTACCCGGAAGCGGACCTCGTCGACGTCTGTGAAGGGTGATGGGGTGGACGCCCCCGGACGGCATCGACGTGCCAGAGTGAGGTGT
>JAZKBZ010000125.1:0-8448 GCA_040388315.1 Pseudomonadota bacterium
CGCGTCGCGGTCGGCGGCGTGCACGTCGAGCTTGCCGACGATTTCTTCCAGCGTCATGCGGCCCGAGCCGAACAGGGCGTCGTTCTTGAACACCATCGGCACGGCCATCACCTGGCGCGCGTCGACCTCGACCGGGAACATGCCGCCGTCGATGATCACCGTGCTGATGTGGGGGTTGTAGATGGCCATCAGCGCCGCCGCCTGGACCACGTCCGGACAGTTATGGCACGACAGCGACATATACACTTCAACATCCATCTTGCCGCTCAGCGCGCGGATCTGGTCGAGCACTTCCGGCGCGACTTTCGGCGGGTGACCGCCGGTCCACAGCAGCGCCAGCACCAGCGAAGTGAATTCGTGGCCCAGCGGAATGGCGGCGAAGCGCACGCCGTGGCGCTCACCCTGGTCAGCGCCCTGATGATCTGGGGCATGACCCACCGCAGCGCCCTGGATGTCCACGTCCTGCGCGACCGCAATCCGATGTTCGTGCGCCTGCACGACGGCGCCATCCGCGATGGCTACACCCTGAAGATCGCCAATCGCGGCTTCTACCCGAAGGACGTGGCGATCGCCTTCACCGGGCCTCCGGGCGCCCGCCTGCGGACGCCGGGCGCGGCGACCGACGGCGAGGCCCTGCGGGTCCGCGTCGAGCCCAACGAGGTTCGCGCCGTGCGGGTCTTCGTCACCGTCCCCGCCGCCGCCATCGACGCCCCAAACATGCCCGCCGCTTTCGCCCTGCGGGCCGACGGGGACGCCATGACCGTCAAGACCAACTTCCTCTCGGGAGCCGCGAACGCGCGATGAGCCAGACCGAATCCCCCACCGGGTTCCAGCTGCGTGGCCTTCACGTCCTGGCCATGATCGTCGGCTTCTTCCTGGTAGTGATCGCTGTGGACACCGGCTTCACCATCATGGCCATCCGCACCTTCCCCGGCGAGGTCTCGGTGACCCCCTACGAGGACGGCGTGGCCTACAACAAGAAGCTCGCCCAGCTGGCCGCCCAGGATCGCCTCGGCTGGCGCGCCATGGCCGCGGCCGGCGCCGGCGGCGGCGTCACGGTGTCCTTCCGCGACCGCGCCGGGGCCCCGGTCACCGGGCTCGCCGTCCAGGCCAAGCTGGAGCGCCCGGCCACCGAGTCCGGCCGCAAGACCGCCAAGTTCGCCGAGACCGCACCCGGAACCTATGTCGCCCGCGTCGCCGGCCTGACCGGCGCCTGGGACCTCAGCCTGGTGGCCCACGACCGCGCTGGCGCCCGCTTCGAGGCCGAGCGGAGGCTGACATGGCGGTGACCTATGACGCGGCGCCCGACTATTCGGCCTTCCTGAAGTCCGACAAGGACGGCGCCGCCACCCTGGACCTGCTGGTGAAGGGCGCCCGCTGCGCCGCCTGTCTGTCGAAGATCGAGACGGCGGTGGGCGCCATGCCCGGCGTCGAGCGCGCCCGCCTCAATCTCACCTCTGGCAAGTTCACCGTCACCTTCGCCGACCGCACGGGCGACCCCGCGCGGGTGATGAGCGTCCTGGAGCGGCTGGGCTATCCCTCCGCTCCCTACGACCCCGGCCTGGCCGCGGCCGCCCATGACAAGGAGGGCCGCCGTCTGGCCCTGGCGCTCGGCGTCGCCGCCTTCGGCGCCGGCAACGCCATGATGTTCTCGGTGCCCCTGTGGGCTGGCCTGTTCGGCCAGGAGCTGGGGGACTCCACCCGCACCATGATGCAGATCCTCAGCGGTCTGATCGGCGCGCCCTGCGCCCTCTATGCCGGCATGCCCTTCTTCGAATCCGCTTGGCGGTCCCTGAAGGTCGGTCGCGCCAACATGGACGTGCCGATCTCCCTGGGGGTCCTGCTGACCCTGGGGATCAGCTTCGTCGAGACCTTCCTGCACGGCCGCGACACCTATTTCGACGCCGCCGTCTCCCTGCTCTTCCTGCTGCTGATCGGCCGCTGGATGGATCACAAGCTGCGCAGCCGCGCCCGCAGCGCCGCCGCCGACCTGCTGGCCATGCAGGCCCCCAGCGCCACCGTCCTCGACGCCGCCGGCGCCCAGCACCGCAAGCCCCTCAGCGAGGTCGCCGTCGGCGACTTGATCCTGGTGCGTCCGGGCGAACGCATCCCCGTCGACGCCCATGTGGAGTCCGGCCGCTCCGAGCTCGACAACGCCCTGCTGACCGGGGAGACGCGCCCCATCGCCGTGCGCCCCGGCCAGGTCTGCCGCGCCGGGGGCCTCAATCTCTGGGGGACGCTCACCCTCCAGGCCCTGGCCCGCTCCGACGACTCCGCCGTGGCCGCCATCGCCCGGCTGGTGGACGCTGGCGCCCAGAGCAAGTCTCTCTATGTCCGCCTGGCCGACCGCGCCGCGGCCATCTACGTCCCCGTCGTCCACAGCGCCGCGGCCCTGACCTTCGTCCTGGGCTGGGCGCTCGGCCTTGGCCCCCGCGAGGCCCTGCTGCGGGCCGTCGCGGTCCTGATCATCACCTGCCCCTGCGCGCTGGGCTTGGCCGTGCCGGCCGTGCAGATCACCGCCTCGGCGCGGCTGTTCCGCAAGGGGGTGCTGGTGAAGTCTGGCGCCGCCCTGGAGCGCCTGGCCGAGATCACCCACGTGGTGTTCGACAAGACCGGGGTGCTGACCCTGGGACGGCCGACCCTGGTGGATCCGGTCCCCGCCGCCATCGCCCTGGCCGCGCCCCTGGCGCGGGCCTCGGCCCATCCCCTGGCCCGCGCGCTCGCCGCCGAGGATCCGGGCGAGACCCTGGCCCAGGACGTGGTGGAGACCCCCGGCCAGGGGGTCGAGGGCGTGATCGGCGGCCGCCGTGCGCGCCTGGGCCGCGCCGCCTTCGTCGGCGTCGCCGAATCCTCGGCCAACGAGAGCGAGTTCTGGTTCGCCTTCGAGGGCGAGACCAAGATCCGCTTCGCCTTCCACGACGCCGTCCGCCCCGACGCGCGGGCGGCCATCGAGGACCTGAAGGCCCGGGGCCTGACGGTGGAGATCCTCTCCGGCGACCAGGCCGGTCCGGTGGCCGCGGTGGCCCGCGAGCTGGGGGTCGATCAATGGCGCGCCAGCTTGACCCCCTTCGAGAAGTCCGAGGCTGTCGAGGCCCTGTCCCTGGCGGGCCAGAAGGTCCTGATGGTGGGCGATGGCCTCAACGACGCCGCGGCGCTCTCCAAGGCGCACGCCGCCATGGCGCCGGGCACGGCCCTGGACGCCAGCCAGAACGCCGCCGACCTGGTGTTCTCCGGGCAGGCCCTGGGGGCGGTGGTCACCGCCTTCGACGTCGCCCGCACGGCGCGCCGGCGGGCCCTGGAGAACTTCGGCTTCTCGGCCCTCTACAATCTGATCGCCGCGCCAGCGGCGATGCTGGGCCTGATCAATCCCTTCCTGGCGGCCCTGGCCATGTCGGGTTCCTCCCTGGCGGTGACCCTCAACGCCCTGCGCATGAACCGGGCGGGCCGATGAACATCTTCTTCCTGCTGGCCCCCTTCTCGGTCCTGCTGGCCCTCATCGGCCTGGGCGCCTTCTGGTGGACGGTCCGCAACGGCCAGTACGAAGACCCCGATGGCGACGCCGCCCGCATCCTCATCGACGACCCCGAGGACGCGCCGCTGCCGAGGGTTTGATCCAGGTCAGGGCGTGTGGGGTCTGTTGAGTCTCAATGGCGCGAACACCGTTCCGGAGACCGCTGCTTTGTCGACCCCGCCCTCTGTCCTGCACGCCCCCAAGCCGGTCACCCTGGCGATGGACGAACTGATCGCCAAGTATGACGGTCGCGCCCCGCGCTATACGAGCTATCCCACCGCGGTCCAGTTCTCTCCCGAGGTCGACGCGGCCACCTACCGCCGCTGGCTCGCCGAGCTGTCGTCCACCGATCCGGTGTCGCTCTATCTGCACATCCCCTTCTGCGCCCAGCTCTGCTGGTACTGCGGCTGCAACACCCGGGCGGTGAACCGCCACGAGCCGGTTCGTGACTACGTCAATCACCTGGTCACCGAGATGGACCTGCTGGAGCAGGCCCTGCCGCATCGCTTGACGGCCAACGCGATCCACCTCGGGGGCGGCACCCCCAACATGCTGTCGCCCGAGGAGATGACCGCCATCTTCGGCCGGTTGCGCCAAATCTTCGACGTCACCGCCGACGCCGAGGTGGCCGCGGAGCTCGACCCTGGGGTCCTGACCCGCGACTGGGTGCAGGCCGCAGCCTCCCACGGCCTGTCCCGGGCGAGCCTGGGGGTGCAGAATCTGACGCCCGCCGTCCAGACCGCCGTGAACCGCGAGGTCAGCTTCGAGCAGATCGCCGCCTGCGTCGGCTGGCTGCGGGAGGCCGGGGTCGGATCCATCAACCTGGACCTGATGTACGGCCTGCCCAAGCAGACCACGGTCAACACGCTCAGCACGGTGGACAAGATCCTCACCCTGCGGCCCGAGCGTCTGGCGCTGTTTGGCTACGCGCACGTGCCCTGGATGAAGACCCATCAGCAGCTCATCGATGAGGCCGCCCTGCCGGGCGCGGCCGAGCGCCTGGACCAGAGCGAGGCCGCCGCCGAGCACCTGATGGCGGCGGGCTATGTCCGCATCGGCCTGGATCACTTCGCCCTGCCCACCGACGACTTGGCCCGCGCCCAGACCGAGCGCCGCCTGCGCCGCAACTTCCAGGGCTACACCACCGACAGCGCCCAGACCCTGCTGGGCCTCGGCGCCTCGGCCATCGGCAGCCTGCCCCAGGGCCTGGTGCAGAACGTCGCCCAGGAACTGGGCTGGCGCGCGGCCATCGCCGCCGGCGACCTGCCCATCGCCCGCGGCGTTCCGGTCACGCCGGAGGACCGGTTCCGCGGCGAGATCATCGAGCGGCTGATGTGCGACCTGCAGGTGGATCTCGGCGCGGTCTGCGCCCGCCACGGACGCGACCTGGCCGACCTCAACGACGAACTCGCCGAACTGACCGACTTCGCCGCCGACGGCATGGTGGTGATGCAGGGCGATCGTCTGATTGTCACCGATCTCGGCCGCCTCGTGGTGAGGACCGTCTGCGCGGTCTTCGACACCTATTTCGCCCCCGAAGCCGGGCGTCACGCCAAGGCGCTTTGATGCCTCGCAAGATCGTCGTCATCAACGGTCACCCCGATCCCGCCGGCACGCGGTTCGCCGCGGCCCTGGCCGACGCCTATGTGCGTGGCGCCAGCGAGGCTGGCCACATGATCCGACGCATCGATGTGGGCGCGCTGGACTTCCCGATGATCCATTCAAAGACGGACTTCGAGGACACGCCCCCGCCCGCGGTGATCGCCAGCGCCCAGACCGCCATCGCCTGGGCCGACCATGTCGTGATCATCTTCCCGCTCTGGCTGGGGGGCGCGCCGGCCCTGCTGAAGGCCTTCCTGGAGCAGGTGTTCCGCTACGGCTTCGCCCTGCGCAAGGACGGCGGCGGCCTGGGCGGCCTGCTGAAGGGGCGCTCGGCCCGGATGATCGTCACCATGGGCATGCCGGCGCCGGTGTTCCGCTGGGTGTTCGACGCCGCCGGCCTGCGGGCCCTGGAGCGCGGCATTCTCTGGATCTCCGGCGTCAGCCCGATCCGGCACTCGATCCTCGGCGACGTCGAGGGCAAACCCGCCCGGCGCGAGGCTTGGCTACGCGCCGTCGGCCGTCTCGGCGCGGCGGCGGCCTAGAGCCCTTTAGGGTTAGATGGAATCACCCAACCCGTGAAAAGGGGTTCTACTTCATAGGCTTAGATCTCGCCCGGGCGGGTTGACTGCGCACACTTAACCCTGGCGCGCTCTAGATCTTCTCCACCCGCCAGTCCTCGACGATTCGCATCAGGTCCCGGCGGCCGGGCGGGACGGCGTAGTCGGTCAGGGCCACGATCTCCGGATCGGCCTGCAGCACCGCCACAGCGGGGGATAGGGGATGAGGCGAGAAGGCCTTCGCCTGGGCGCGCGCCCAGATGGCCTTGTTGATCTGCTCGATCCGGTGCGGCTCGACCACCTCGTGGACCCGGGCCGACATCGACAGGCCGCGGGCCGAACCCCCGCCGATGGCCAGGGAGACCCGCGGGTCGCGGACGATGTTGGCGAACTTCTGGCTGTCGCGCGCCACCACGAAGCACAGGGCGCGGCCTTCCCGCAGATAGTTGACCACGGTCACCTGGGGCCAGCCGTCGCTGCGGTTGGTGGCCACGCTCATCAGGTGGTTCTCGTCCAGAATCTCGACCACCCGTCGCCGTAGCTCCGTCTCCGGCGGGGCGGCGGAATCGGGGGACGGGACCTCACCTTTCGGGCGCACGATGGAATCTCCCTTGAAGTCGCCGGCCATCTGGCTCGGAGCCGCGCCCGGTCGCCTTGACGGGGGTCAACTTGGCCGTGGGGTCTCGGGAACCGGCTTCCGGATCGCGGCCTGCCGTTTCAGCGCCGCGTCGATCTCCGAGAGCAGAGCGTCCCCCAGGAGAGGCTTCTCCACGATCACCGCGCCCAGGGCCGCGGCCGCGTCCCGGACGCTCTGGCGGGGATGGCTGGTGATCAGCAGGGCCGGCAGGTCGATGGCCCGCGACCGGAGCTGGGCGAGGGAATCAAGGCCGGTGAGGCCGCCCATGTTCTGATCCAGCACCAAGCAGGCCGGGGCGTCCGGGAGGGTGCAGTTGAGAAGGTCCTCGCCGCTGCCCAGGGCCATCACCACGAATCCGTCCAACTCCAGGGTGAAGGTCAGGGCGGTGCGCAGGGCGATGTCGTCATCCACGAGAACGATGTTTGGCGGGCGGTTCGACACGCAGTCCAATCTCCAGTCTAAGCTGGAAACCCTAGGCGCAGCCGCCGCGGGCGTATTTGATTCAGCGCAATCCTCGGGTCAGGCGAACCCGGCCAGCAGGGCCATGCGGATCAGCTCCGACAGGCTGGCGGCGCCGGTCTTGGTCATGACGTTGGCGCGGTAGACCTCCACGGTGCGGGGACTGATCCCCAGCTCGAAGGCGATGACCTTGTTGGCCTTGCCCTCGACGACGCCGCGCAGAACCTCGGTCTCCCGGGGCGACAGCTGGGCCAGCAGTTCGCGGAACGGTTCGGTGAGCACGGCGCCGCGCCCCGTGGCGGTCTCCGACAGGGCCACCTTGATGGCGTTCAGCAGGGCCTCGTCGTTGAACGGCTTTTCGAGGAAATCGGTGACGCCCGCCTTCATCGCCTCCACCGCCAGGGGCACGTCGCCGTGGCCGGTGATCATCACGATGGGCAGGTTCACCTGCATCGCCTTGAGCTGGCGGGTCATCTCCAGCCCGTTAAGGCCCGGCATCCGCACGTCGCTGACGATGCACCCGCCCGACAGGCCGGCGGCGCTCTCCAGGAATCGCTCGGCCGAGTCGTAGGTGCGGGTCTCGAACCCCGCGCTCTCCAGCAGGAAGCTCAGGGAATCGCGGATCGCCTCGTCGTCGTCGATGATGTGGACGCAGTCAGACGCCAACGGAAAGCTCCTCCTCGGGAACCGCGCGCAGGGTGAAGGAGAACACCGTACCGCCCTCCGGGCCTGGCTCGGCCCAGATCCGGCCGCCGTGAGCTTCGATGATCGTGCGCGAAATGGAAAGTCCGACGCCCATACCCTGACTCTTGCTGGTGACGAAGGGCTGGAACAGGCGCTGAATGATCTGAGGGTCGATGCCCGGGCCGGTGTCGGCGACCGTGATGGTGACCATGTCCTCGGGCCCTGGGATGGAGGCCACGGTGAGGTCGCGCACGGGGCTGTCGTGCATGGCCTCGATGGCGTTGCGCAACAGGTTCAGCAGCACCTGCTGCACCTGCACCTTGTCGGCCAGGACCAGCCGGGGTTCGGGCGCTAGATCGAAGCGCAGACGCACGCCGTATTCCTTGGCGCCGATCATCGCCAGGGCGCCGGCCTCCTCGATCAGCTGGGGCAGGGGCTCGATGCGGCGTTCGGTCTCCCCCTTGGAAACGAAGTCGCGCAGGCGGCGGATGATCTCGCCGGCCCTCAGGGCCTGCTCGCCGGCCTGGACCAGGGCGTTGCGCACCTTGGCGGTGTCGGGGGTCGGCTGATCCATGATGCGGATCGAGCCCTTCACATAGTTGGCGATCGCCGAGAGTGGCTGGTTCAGCTCATGGGCGAGGGCCGAGGCCATCTCCCCCAGGGCCGTCAACCGCGAGACGTGGACCAGCTCGGCCTGGAGGTCCTGCAGGCGGCGCTCGGTCGCCTGGGTTTCGGAGAGGTCGCGGACGAAGCCGGTGAAATAGCGTTCGGCCTGGGACTGCATCTCCCCTACGGCCAGCTCCATGGGGAAGGTCGAGCCGTCCTTGCGCTCGCCCACCACCACCCGGCCGATGCCGATGATCCGCCGCTCGCCGGTGCGGCGATAGCGGTCGAGATAGCTGTCGTGGGCGTCCCGATAGGGCTGGGGCATCAGAATGCTGACATTGCGGCCGATGACCTCGGCGTCGGCCTGCGACCCGGATGCGAGGGCGTTGTGC
>JAZKBZ010000126.1:0-1544 GCA_040388315.1 Pseudomonadota bacterium
TCGCGGTGAAGATGCCGATGTGGCCGGTCCACACCTGGCTGCCCGACGCCCACGTCGAGGCGCCCACGGCCGGCTCGGTGATCCTGGCCGGCATCCTCCTGAAGATGGGCGGCTACGGCCTCCTGCGCTTCAGCCTGCCGATGTTCCCCCAGGCGTCGGAATACTTCACGCCCCTGGTCTTCGCGCTCAGCGTCATCGCCATCGTCTACACCTCGCTGGTCGCCTTCCGTCAGACCGATATCAAGAAGCTGATCGCCTATTCGTCTGTGGCCCACATGGGCTTCGTGACCATGGGCGTCTTCTCCGGCAACGCCATCGGCGTGCAGGGCGCGATCTTCCAGATGCTCAGCCACGGGGTGATCGCCAGCGCGCTCTTCCTCTGCGTCGGCGTGGTCTATGACCGCATGCACACCCGCGAGATCGCCTTCTACGGCGGGCTGGTGAACCGCATGCCGTGGTACGCGGCGGTCTTCATGCTCTTCACCATGGGCAATGTCGGCCTGCCGGGCACTTCGGGCTTCGTCGGCGAGATCCTGACCATGACCGGGACCTACGGCGTCTCCACCTGGACGGCCCTGGTGGCCGCCAGCGGGGTCATCCTCTCGGCGGTCTATGCGCTCTCCCTCTATCGCCGGGTGATCTTCGGCGAGCTGACCAATCCGGCCCTGGCCGAGATCGGCGACCTCGACTGGCGCGAGGTGGCGATCTTCGCGCCGCTGATCGCCTCCACCCTCTACCTCGGCATCTATCCGGCAGCCGTCTTCGACCTGACCCAGTCGTCGGTCGACAACCTCGTCGCGGTCTACCGCGCGGCCATCGGCGCCTAGGGGCTATCCATGAACTTCTCCGCCGATATCGCCCTTGCCGGTCCCGAGCTGATCCTGGCCGGCGCCGCCCTCCTGCTCCTGGTGGTCGGGGCCTTCGCGCCGCGGGCCACGAACCTGCTGTCCGTCGGCGCCGTCGCCGCCCTGGCGGGCGCGGGCTACGCCGCGGCCTTCGGGGCGCAGGGCAGGGGCTTCTCCGGGGGCCTGGTGGCCGACGCCGCCTCGGCCTTCAGCCAGGTGGCGATCTTCGCCGCCAGCGCCGTCGCCATCCCGCTGGGCCAGAAATGGTTCGAGCGGCGCGGGGTGCGCAATTTCGAGTTCCCGGTCCTGATCCTGCTGGCCGCGCTCGGCATGTCGATGATGGTGGCCGCTGGCGATCTGATCTCGCTCTATGTCGGGGTCGAGCTGCAGTCGCTGGCCCTCTACGTCCTGGCCGCCATGCACCGCGACGACGCCAAGGCCTCGGAAGCCGGCTTGAAGTACTTCGTGCTCGGCGCGCTCTCCTCGGGCCTGCTGCTCTACGGCGCCTCGCTGATCTATGGCTTCGCCGGCTCCACCAAGTTCGTCGACATCGCTGTTGCGGTCCACGCCGGGGCCGGGACGGGGGTGCTGTTCGGCCTGGTCTTCCTGATCTGCGGCCTGGCTTTCAAGGTCTCCGCCGCCCCGTTCCACATGTGGACCCCCGACGTCTACGAAGGCGCGCCCACTCCGGTCGTGGCC
>JAZKBZ010000126.1:1554-3523 GCA_040388315.1 Pseudomonadota bacterium
CTTCTTCGCGGGCGCGCCGAAGCTTGCCGCCATGGTGCTGTTCGCCCGCGCACTCAGCGAAGGCTTCCAGGGGGCCTCGGCCCAGTGGAGCCAGGTCCTGGTGATCATCGCCCTGGTCTCCATCGCGGTCGGCGCCTTCGCCGGCCTGGCCCAGAGCAACCTCAAGCGCCTGTGGGCCTATTCCTCCATCGCCAATGTCGGCTACGCGGTCCTGGGCCTCGCCTCTGGCAGCGCCGAGGGCGTGCAGTCCATGCTGGTCTTCATGGTCCTCTACATGGTCGACGTGACCGGCTTCTTCGCCTGCCTGGCGGCCCTGTCGCGGGCCGGCAAGCCGATGGAGACCATCCAGGACATGGCCGGCCTGATGAAGGAACGTCCCGGCATCGCCATCGCCATGACTGTCTTCTCCCTGTCGGCCCTCGGCCTGCCGCCCTTCTCCGGCTTCTGGGCGAAGTTCTATGTCTTCAAGGCGGCCATCAATTCCGGCCTCGGCGTCGCCGCCGTGATCGGCCTGGTGGGCAGCGTGGTGGCGGCCTTCTACTATCTGCGCCTGATCAAGGTGATGTGGTTCGACGGCGGCGTCGGCGGCACGGACGCTCCGCCGGCCGAGGCCCGCACCATCGCCATCGCCGCGGCCCTCTTCTCCTTCCCGCTGGTCCTGGGCGCCCTGGTCTTCATCGACCCGCTGGCCAAGGCCGCCGCGGCCGCCTTCGGCCTGGTCTAGGTGACGCTTCCGCCGATCGAGTCCTACGACGAGATCGATTCCACCAACGCCGAGGCGCGCCGCCGCGCCGAGGCGGGCGAGGTCGGCCCCGTCTGGATCACCGCGCTCACCCAGACCGCCGGCCGCGGTCGGCGTGGCCGCGACTGGCAGACCAAGTCCGGCAACCTGGCCGCCACCCTGCTGTTTCCCACCGACAAGCCGGCGGGGGAGGCGGCCCAGATCTCCTTCGTCGCGGCCCTGGCCGCCGCCGACCTGGCGCAGACCTGCCTGGGCGCCGGCGTGGCCACGGTGAAGTGGCCCAACGACCTGCTGATCCATGGCCGCAAGGCCGCCGGCATCCTGGTGGAGTCCGGACCTCTGCCCGACGGCCGGCTGTGGCTGGCGGTGGGCATCGGGATCAATCTCGCCAACGCCCCCCAGGACGTGGAGCGTCCCGCCGCCGCCTTCGCCGAGTTCATGGCCGGCCCGCCGCCATCGCCGCGCGCCGCCCTGGAGGTTCTCGCCCAGGCCTTCGAGCGCTGGCGCCTGGCCTGGGAGCGGGAGGGCTTCGCCCCCATCGCCAAGGGCTGGACCGAACGCGCCCACGGCCTGGGTCAGTCCTGCGAGGCCCGCCTGCCCAACCAGACCCTGCGCGGGGTCGCCGAGGGCCTGGACCAGGACGGGGCGCTACGCCTGCGGCTGGACGACGGCGCGGTTCTGCGCATAACGGCCGGCGACGTTTTCTTCGGAGGGGCCTGACATGCTGCTCGCCATCGAACAGGGCAACACCAACACGCTGTTCGCCGTCCATGACGGCGCGAGCTGGATCGCCCAGTGGCGCGCGGCCACCGACTCCAGCCGCACCGCCGACGAATACGCCGTCTGGCTGTCTCAGCTCTTGAACATGGCCGGCCTGCAGTTCGGCGTCCTGGACGCCTGCATCATCTCCAGCGTGGTGCCGCAGTCGATCTTCAACCTGCGCAATCTCTCGCGCCGCTATTTTCACGTGGAGCCCCTGGTGATCGGCGAGAACGCCGAGCTTGGGATCCCGGTCCGCATCACCAAGCCCGCCGAGGCCGGCGCCGACCGCCTTGTGAACGCAATTGGGGCCCATATCGTCTATCCGGGCGACCTCATCGTCATCGACTCCGGCACCGCCACCACCTTCGACGTGGTGGCCGCCGACGGCGGCCTTGAGGGCTGCGCCATCGCGCCAGGGATCAACCTGTCGATGGAGGCGTTGCATACCGCGGCGGCCAAGCTCCC
>JAZKBZ010000127.1:0-7075 GCA_040388315.1 Pseudomonadota bacterium
ACCGGCACCGGCAAGACCGCTGCCTTCCTCATACCGCTCATCAACAAGCGCCTCCAGCCGGGCGCTGGCCGCGTGCTCATCATGGTGCCGACCCGCGAGCTCGCAGTCCAGATAGCCGAGGAGTTCAAGGGCTTCGCCAAGGGCCTGGGGGCGGCGCTCGCCATTCCGGTGGTGGGGGTCGGCGTGCTGGAGGCCCTGGCGCAGCCGCTGGGCGGAACCGTCCTGGCCGTGCTCGACGCCAAGCGTGACCAGGTCTACCTCCAAGCCTTCGCCGACGGGGTCGCCGTCAGCGCCCCCGACGCCCTGCCGCTGGGAACCGCCGCCGCCCGCCTGGCGGAGCTGGCCGGACCCGTGACCCTGGTGGGCTCCGGCGCGGTCCTGCTGGCCGAGGTCCTGCCCGGCGCCACGGTGATCGCCGCCGACCACGCCGATCCCGTCGCCGTGGGCCGTCTCGCCGCCGGCCGCAGCCCGGTTCCGCCCCGCCCCCTCTATCTCCGCGCCCCCGACGCCAAGTTGCCGGGCGGGCGCGACCTGCCCGCATGAACCTTCGCCCCGCCCAGCAAGCCGACCTGGAGGCCCTGTCGGCCGTCCATCGCCGCGCCTTCACCCCGGGCTGGGGGCCCGAGGAGATCGCCGACCTGGCCAGCGGTCCCGGCGCCTTCGGCCTGGTCGTGGAATCCGAGGCGCCCCTGGGCATGATCCTCTGCCGGGCCCTGGCCGGCGAGGCCGAGGTCCTGACCCTGGCGGTGGATCCGCAGGCCCGGCGACGCGGCGTCGCCCGCGCCCTAGTGACCGCCGCCGCCGGCGCGGCCCGCGCGGCCGGGGCGCAGGCGATGTTCCTGGAGGTGGCGGTGGACAATGACGGGGCCATCGCCCTCTACGAAACCCAGGGTTTCGTCCGCGCCGGCCGGCGTCCCAGCTATTATGATCGCGGCGGCGGGGTCTATGTGGACGCCGTCGTGATGCGTCTCGACCTTAACAGCGCCGCCCTCTAGACCTATCCTAAAGGCTAGTCGGCAATCAGGAGTCGGTTCTTGGACCGGATCGAGAATCTCTGCATCGAAAAGGGCATGCGCATGACCGAGCAGCGCCGCGTCATCGCGCGCGTGCTCTCGGCCGCCCATGATCACCCCGACGTGGAGGAGCTCTATCGCCGGTCCCACCAGGTGGACCCGCACATCTCCATCGCCACGGTCTACCGGACGGTCCGCCTGTTCGAGGAGGCTGGCATCATCGCCCGCCACGACTTCCGCGACGGCCGTTCGCGCTACGAGGAAGCCACCGAGGTCCACCACGACCACCTGATCGACATGAAGTCGGGCAAGGTCATCGAGTTCGTCGACGACGAGATCGAGGCCCTGCAGGAGGCGATCGCCCGCAAGCTCGGCTACAGGCTGGTGGATCACCGGCTGGAGCTCTACGGCGTTCCGGTCGAGGACTGACCGGAGCCTTGCGCCCCATGACCGATCCCGCGCCCGCCCGGCGCCTCTTCATCAAGACCTACGGCTGTCAGATGAATGTCTATGACAGCGAGCGGATGGCCGACATCCTGCGTCCGCTGGGCTACGCCATGGCGGAGCAGCCCGAGGACGCCGATCTGGTGGTGCTCAACACCTGCCACATCCGCGAGAAGGCCACCGAGAAGGTCTATTCCGAGCTCGGCTACATCAAGCAGATGAAGCTGGACCGCCAGGCCCAGGGCAAGTCCATGACCATCGCGGTGGCCGGCTGCGTGGCCCAGGCCGAGGGCAGGGAGATCATGCATCGCCAGCCGGCCGTGGACCTGGTGATCGGACCCCAGGCCTATCACCAGCTGCCCGAGCTGATCGCCAGGACCCACCGCGCCAAGGGCGAGCGCCTGGCCGCCGACTTCGCCGCGGAGGCCAAGTTCGACCGCCTGGGGCCGGAGCGGAAGGCCGCCGGCGTCACCGCCTTCCTCACCGTCCAGGAAGGCTGCGACAAGTTCTGCACCTTCTGCGTGGTGCCCTATACCCGCGGCGCGGAGTACTCGCGGCCCGCGCAGGCGATCCTGGCCGAGGCTCGCGATCTCGCCGCCCAGGGCGTGCGCGAGGTCACCCTGCTGGGCCAGAACGTCAACGCCTATGGAGGGAAGGGCGGCCTGGCGGCCCTGGTCCGCCAGCTGGCCAGGATCGAGGGCCTGGACCGCATCCGCTACACCACCAGCCACCCCGCCGACATGGACGAGGCCCTGATCGAGGCCCATGGCGATGTCGAGGCCTTGATGCCCTATCTGCACCTGCCGGTGCAGGCCGGATCGGACCGGGTGCTGAAGGCCATGAACCGCGCCCACACCGCCGAGAGCTATGTCCGGCTGGTGGAGAGGATCCGCAAGGCGCGGCCCGACATGGCCATGGCCGGGGACTTCATCGTCGGCTTCCCCGGCGAGCGGGAGAGCGACTTCGAGGCGACCCTGCAGTTGGTGGCCGAGATCGGCTACGCCGCCGCCTTCTCCTTCAAGTATTCCCGCCGTCCGGGGACGCCCGCCGCCGCCCTGCCGGGCCAGCTGGCCGAGGCGGTCAAGGACGAGCGCCTGGCCCGCCTCAACGCCTTGCTGGACGACCAGCAGAAGGCCTTCAACGCCAGCCAGGTCGGCGCGACCCTGCCGGTGTTGTTCGAGCGGGCCGGCCGCCATCCGGGCCAGCTTTCGGGGCGCAGTCCCTATCTCCAGGCCGTGCACGTCGCCGGCCCGGATCATCTGATCGGCCAGATCGTTCCGGTCCGTATCGAGGGCGCCGCCAAGATGAGCCTGGCCGGATCCCTGGCATTGGAGTTCGCGTGAGCAAGGCGCCTGAGTTCATTCCCCTGTCCGACGTGGCCGCCCGCGCGGTGGCCGGGGCGGCCAGCCGCCACGCCGCCCTGATCGAGGACGCCTTCGATGTGCTGGTGGAGACCCCCGGCGGCGGGGTGTCGATCACCGGCGAGGCCAAGAATCGCGCCGCCGCCAAGCGGGTGGTGGAGCAGATCGCCGAGCGCGCCGACTCCGGCCTGGAGATCACCGAGGCCGACATCCGCGTGGCCATCGGCCAGGCCCGGATGGGCCGAGGCGCCGCGCCGGGCGGACTGCCCACCGGCAAGCGCGGCCAGGTGGCGCCCAAGACGCCGGGCCAGGCCCGCTATCTCCAGGCGCTGGCGGCCTGCGAACTGGTCTTCGGCCTGGGTCCCGCCGGCACTGGCAAGACCTTCCTGGCCGTGGCCCACGGCGCCGGCATGCTGCTGCGCGGCGAGGTGGAGCGCCTGATCGTCAGCCGCCCGGCGGTGGAGGCCGGCGAGCGCCTCGGCTTCCTGCCCGGCGACCTGTCGGAAAAGGTCGACCCCTACATGGCCCCTGTCTGGGAGGCCCTGACCGACATCCTGGGCGCCGAGCAGTTCAAGCGCCGGCGCGAGAAGGGCGAGATCGAGGTCGCGCCCATCGCCTTCCTGCGCGGCCGAACGCTGAACCACGCCTTCGTCATCGTCGACGAGGCCCAGAACACCACCCGCCTGCAGATGAAGATGGTCCTGACCCGGCTGGGGGAGGGCTCGCGCATGGCGGTGACCGGCGACCCGAGCCAGATCGACCTGGTGAACGCCGCCGATTCCGGACTGGCCCACGCCGTCGGCCTGCTGGAGGGCGTCAAGGGGGTGGGGGTCAACCGCTTCACCGTCGAGGACGTGGTGCGCCATCCCATGGTGGAGCGCATCGTGCGGGCCTATGACGCCGACGCCGCCAAGCGCGGACGCTCCATTTGATCGACGTCGAGATCGAGGACGAGGCCTGGAGCCGCGACCTGCGCGACATCGAGGCCCTGGTGACGGCGGCCGCGACCGCCGCCCTGGCCGCCGCCCAGCGGGCGGGGGCGGTGGTGGTGCTGCTCACCGACGACGCCAGTGTCCAGGACCTGAACCTGCGCTTCCGGGGCAAGGACAGCCCCACCAATGTGCTGTCCTTCCCGGCGCCGGAGACTCCCGAGGACCACCTGGGCGACATCGCGCTCGCCCACGGGGTCTGCGTGCGCGAGGCCGCCGAGCAGGGCAAGACCCTGGCCCACCATCTGCAACACCTTGTGGCGCACGGGGTGCTGCATCTTGTAGGGTACGATCACGAAAACGACGCCGACGCCGAGGACATGGAAGGTCTGGAGCGCGTTGTCATGGCCGGTCTGGGTGCGCCTGATCCCTACGGCGCCGAACAGGGAGACGATGGCTAGTTCCGAAGACCCGCCCGTGGCCGCGCGCAAGAGCCGCGGCTTCAGGGCCTTCCTGAGACGACTGCGCGGCACGGGCGGCATGGAGCCGCCGGCGGCTCCGGTCGATCTGGTGGGCGACCGGATGGTCGATCAGGCCCAGGCCTTCCAGACCCTGCGGGTCGAGGACGTCATGACCCCGCGGGCCGACATCGTCGCCGTGGAGCTCACCACTCCCTTCGCCGGGGTGATCGAGCGGTTCGTCGAGGCCGAGCACAGCCGCATGCCCATCTATCGCGAGACCCTCGACGATCCGGTCGGCGTGGTCCACGTGAAGGATGTCTTCAAGCTACTGGCGGGTCCCAAGCCCAAGGGCGGCAAGCCGCCGGGTCCCACCGCCGCCATCCTGCAGAGGGTGCGCCGCGACGCCCTCTACGTTCCGGCCTCCATGCGCGCCGCCGACCTGCTGCTGCGCATGCAGACCAGCCGCATCCACATGGCTCTGGTGATCGACGAGTTCGGCGGCACCGACGGCCTGGTGACCCTGGAGGACCTGGTCGAGGCGGTGGTGGGCGAGATCGACGACGAGCATGACGAGGCCCAGGCGGCCGGGGTTGTGGCCCGTCCCGGCGGGGTTTTCGAGGCCGACGCCCGCGCGCCGCTGGAGGAGCTGGAGGCCGCGCTTGGCGCCGAGCTGGCCCCGCCCGACCTCGAGGAGGAGATCGACACCGTGGCGGGCCTGGTCACCGCGCTTGCCGGCCGCGTGCCGCAGCGGGGCGAGGTGATCGCCCATCCGGGGGGCTTCGAGTTCCAGGTCACCGACGCCGACCCCCGGCGGGTCAAGCGGGTGCGGGTGCGCCGTCTGCCCGAGCCGGACATCATCATTTGAGGCTCCCCCTGTCGCCGGCCTGGCGCGCGCGGATCCTGGCGGTGGGCGCCGGCGTCGGCGCCGGCCTGGCCCATCCGCCCTTCGGCCTGATCCTTGGTGTCGCCGCCTATGGCCTGATGATGTGGCTGGCGGAGACCGACGGCCCGCGACCCGGGCGCTCGGCCTTCTTCCGCGGCTGGCTGGCCGGGGTGGGCTATTTCGCCGTTGGAACCCACTGGATCACCGAGCCCTTCCTGGTGGACGCCGCCAATCAGGGCTGGATGGCCCCCTTCGCCCTGCTGCTGATGTCCGGCGGCCTGGCCCTGTTCTGGGGCCTGGCGGCCCTGATCTACCGGCTCTCCGGGGCCAAGGGTCCCTGGCGGGTGCTGGTGTTCGCCGGGGCCCTGGCCCTGTGCGAGTGGCTGCGGGGCCATGTCCTCACCGGCTTCCCCTGGGACCTGCCGGGCGAAGCCTGGCGGGCGGGCTCGGCCCCCTCCCAGGTCGCCGCCTTCGTGGGGACCTACGGCCTGTCCTGGATCACCGTGGCCCTGGGCGCCTGCGTCGCCCTGCTGTGGGAAGCCGGTCGAGTCCGCCGCGCCGCCGTCGTCGCCATCCTCCTGACCCTGGCCGGCCTCTACGGCTTCGGCGCCCTGAGGCTGTCGGGGGCGCCGCAGACGGCCGCCGCCGCTCCCCTCGTGCGGATCGTCCAGGGCAATATCGACCAGAAGGAGAAGTGGAAGCCGGAGAACCTGGACATGGTCTTCTCCACCTATGTCGCGCTGACCACCCGGCCCGCCAAGGTCCGCCCCGACATCGTTGTCTGGCCCGAGGGCGCCTTGCCAGCCGTGATCGACGACCTGCTGGCGCCCGGCAGCCCCTACGCCACCCGCCTGACCGACGCCCTGCAGCCTGGTCAGACCCTGATGATGGGCGCCAATCGTGTGGGGCCCAGCCCCGAGGGCGGGGTCGACTATTTCAACAGCCTGGTGGTCCTGCGCCGCGAGGCGCCGGGCCTGCGGGTGACGGGGTTCTACGACAAGCACCGCCTGGTGCCCTTCGGCGAGTTCCTGCCCCTGGGGGATCTCGCCACCAAGCTCGGGATCCGCAGCCTGGTGCACATGCCCGAGGACTTCACGGCGGGGCCGCCGCCGGCGCCGATCCGTCCCGACGGCGTGCCAGCCGTGCAGCCCCTGATTTGCTACGAGGCCCTGTTCCCGGGCTTCGCCTCGGAGGCCGCGCGCCGCGGCGGCGGCCGGGCGGCCTGGCTGCTGAACGTGTCCAACGACGCCTGGTTCGGGGCCACCAGCGGACCCTGGCAGCACCTGAACATCGCCGCCTACCGCGCCATCGAGGAGGGCCTGCCCATCGCGCGAGCTACCCCCACGGGTGTATCGACCATGATTGACGCCTTTGGACGCCCCATTTTGGGCGCCCGACTGACCCTTGGGCAGGAAGGGATTCTCGACATTCGCCTGCCTCCGGCGCTCGCTCCTACGGTGTATTCGCGTTTCGGCGACGCCGGATTCGCCATCATGTTGCTCTTATCCGCGCTCATCCCGCTGTTGGGACGTTTTCGACGAGCCGTCTGAGTTGACGCCGGCGTCATGTTTTGGCGGCGCGGCTCGGATTCGTCTATGGGAAGCATATGGCCAAGGAATTCGACGTCGATCGGTCCCCCAATCCGATCGACCTGCATGTGGGTTTGCGTATCCGTCTGAGGCGCAAGGAACTGGGCGTCAGCCAGGAGAAGCTGGCGGAATCCATCGGCCTGACCTTTCAGCAGGTCCAGAAGTACGAGCGCGCCGCCAACCGGGTGAGCGCCTCGAAGCTCTGGGACATGGCGCGCGCCCTGCAGACCTCCATCTCCTACTTCTTCGATGGCCTGCCGGACGAGGCGCTCAATGCGCCCGCCCCGGGTGAAGGCCCCTCGCCGGCCCACGCCTTCCTGATGACGCCCGAGGGCATGGAACTGGCCGCGGTGTTCCCGAAGATCCGCCGCGCCCGGGTGCGCCGGCGCATCCTG
>JAZKBZ010000127.1:7085-7574 GCA_040388315.1 Pseudomonadota bacterium
GCGCCATGGTCGACGAGGAGGAGGGTGAGCCGGAACCCGCCCTTCCCCGCGAGCCGATCGAGGCCGACTGAACGCCATGACCCCGCGCATCGCCGTCCTGCTGGATGAGAACACCAGCAGCGGCGCGACGCGCTACGAGGCCCACAAGGGCTACTTCCAGGGCCTGCGCCAAGCCGGCGCCGCCCCCTTCGGCCTGCCCTATTTCGCCGAGATGGTCGAAGGCGTCGTCGCCGACTTCGACGGCCTGCTCAGCGTCGGCGGCCGCTTCGCCTATCCGCCCGCCTGGTATCGCGACGGAGAGACGTCCTTCGCCCCGGCCTCGCCGCGGCTGGAGGTGGAGCAGGCCCTGATGTCGGGCTTCCTGGCGGCCGGCAAGCCGGAGGACAACCTCCAGTGAACGCGCCGCCGACCCACAACCGCAAGATCGACGGGATCTCCGTCCGCTCGACGGAGATCCCCGTGGTCGACGCGGCCGACTTGCTGCCCGAG
>JAZKBZ010000128.1:0-5538 GCA_040388315.1 Pseudomonadota bacterium
AAGACCCCGGCAGAGACCTTCGCCGAGTGTGTTGCGGCGATCAGTTGAACCCACCACCCTTCTCGGAAGTTCGGAGAATCCGCTCCCGGCGGTCAGGTCGAAGGTCCGCTGTCTGGCTCGCGTCCGACTTCTGCATCCGACCCATTGCAGACCCTGCCTGCACCTTTAGTGTCAGAGGTCGGCAAGAGATTTGGCGAGCAAGGCGATGCATCTAATGCTCACGTGGCTGGGAGTGCTCGTTGCCGGGGTCGTTGGGGCGCTCGCCTGGTTTCAGGTTCGCCGCCTGCGTGTGAGCTATCTACGGGACTATCTCTTGGCCCTGACTTGGACGCCCGCGCTCTGCCTCGCCGTGTCCCTCTGCCTAGACGGCGATCCAACGACAGCCCTGATATTCGCGCTCGTTCTGGCTCCTGTCATCGCCCTGAAATACTTCCTCTTAGGCATGCCCCTTCGAAACCCGCCGAATGATCCGACGACGGTCGCGGACGACATTAAGAGAGAACGAGATGCGCGACGCGCGCTATTTTTCCCTCCGAAGGGTTCTGATCTGTCCGACCGGTAGCTTGGAGCGAATGTCCGCTCACCAGGCTTCTGCGACTCCGGCGAGGACCGCTTCCGGGCAGAAGCGTGGGCGCGCCAGCGGCGGTGCCAAGTGTGAGATTCCATCCACTAGCTAGGCGGCACCGTGTTGTCTCTCATCACGCGCTTGCGTCGAATCCACCTCGCTAAGATGTCAGTTTGGGCCCGCCTGAACTAGGTCTCCGGGCGTGGCGCCCAGAGCAATCGCAAGGCGCACAAGAACCAGTAGCGAGGGGTTTCGCCTGCCCCGCTCGATGCCACCGAGGTACGTAAGATCGATCTGCGCTTCGAAGGCCAGTTGCTCCTGCGTCAGCGCACGGGCCAAGCGAAGCTCCCTCACGTTCCGCCCGACAATCGCCCGCCAATCCATCTGTGGATCAAGCTCGGGCGGGCATATAGTCTCTAGGGACTATAATCCCTATGGCGGGGGAGATTGCCCTTGCCATCATCAGGCAGAACCAAATGCCCGCAGAAAACGAGTCCGACATCCCGCCAGAACTGATGCGAATAATTGTGGGGCTTGCAGCGCGGGCCGCACGGATCGACGCCGCCCAAGCGCAAAGATCGACCCCAACGAGGCCAATTCGGCCGAAACCCTCGCTAAGATATCGACGAAATTTGGCGAAAACTTCCAAGAAATCAGGAAATTAGGGGGAAATATCCGCGGATGGTAGCTGGAGGCGGGCTCGAACCGCCGACCTGTGGGTTATGAATCCACCGCTCTAACCAACTGAGCTACCCAGCCATGAGCCACCCGCGGAGGCGCGGGTTATAGGGTGGGATGTTCGCCGCTTCAAGCGGCTTGGGTGCGGCGCAAAGCCCGGCTAGAGTTGCGCCTCATATGAGCGTGCTCCACCTCCTTGGAACGGCCGGCGAAGGCGGCGCGGAGACGTACTTCGTCGACCTGGTGACGGGGCTCGCCCGGGCCGGGGTCCCGCAGGCCGCCGCCATCCGTCCCAACGCCAACCGCCAGGCCCGTCTGGCCGCCGCCGGCGTCCCCGTCGAGACCTTCCGATTCGGCGGCCCCGTCGACCTGCTGACCAAGCCCAAGGCGGCCGGCTTCGCCCGGCGCCAGGGCGCCAAGCTGGCGCTCGCCTGGATGAACCGCGCCGCGCGCCACACGCCCAAGGGCCCCTGGGCGCGGATCGGCCGGCTCGGCGGCTACTACAATCTCAAATACTATCGCGGCTTCGACGAGCTGGTGGCCAACACCGAGGACATCGCCGAATGGATCGTCGGCCAGGGCTGGCCGCCGGGCAAGGTGCGCTGCATCCCCAACTTCGCCGCCGCGCCCGCCGAGGCGCCCGCCGCCGACCGGGCGAGCCTCGCCACGCCGGCCGACGCCCCCCTGCTGCTCTCCATGGGCCGCCTGCACGAGGCCAAGGCCCACGACATCACCCTCCAGGCCCTGACGGAGATTCCCGACGCCTTCCTGTGGATCGCGGGCGTGGGGCCGCAGGAGGCCAAGCTGAAGGCCATGGCCGCGGCCCTGGGCGTCGCCGACCGGGTGCGGTTCCTGGGCTGGCGCACCGACGCCTCGGCCCTCTATCGCGCCGCCGATGTCTGCGTCTTCCCGTCCCGCTACGAGCCCCTGGGCAATGTGGTGATCCAGGCCTGGGCCCACGGGCTGCCGGTGGTGGCCGCCGCCTCACAGGGCCCCGCCGCCCTGATCGCCGACGGGCAGGACGGCCTGCTGGTCCCGGTGGACGAGGCGCAGGCCCTGGCCGCCGCCGTCGCCCGCCTGCTGGCCGACCCCATGCTGCGAATCCGCCTGGTGCAGAACGGGTCGGACAGGGTGGAGGCGGAGTTCTCCGAGGCCGCCGTGGTGGCCCAGTGGCGCTCCCTCTTCGCCGACTACGGAGCCGCCTGATGTGCGGCATCGCCGGGGTGCTGCACGGGTCGGCGTCCGCGCGCCCGATGATCGAGACCCTGACCCATCGCGGCCCCAATGGGGTGCGCACCGAGCAGGTGCGCGGCGGCTCGGTGGCCCATGCTCGTCTCTCCATCATCGACCTGGAGGGCGGCTGGCAGCCCCTGCACGCGGCGGGCAATACCGTCATCGGCAATGGCGAGATCTACAACTATCTCGAACTCACCGCCGAGTTCGGCCTGGAGGGCCAGCTCGCCACCGGCTCGGACTTCGAGCCCCTGCTGCACCTCTACGCCCGCGAGGGGCCCGCCGCCTTCCAGCGCCTGCGGGGCATGTACGCCTTCTGCCTGATCGGCGCCGACGGCCGCACCTGGCTGGTGCGCGACCCCTTCGGCATCAAGCCGCTCTATGTGCTGGAGCAGGACGGCGCGGCCTATTTCGCCTCCGAGCCCCGGGCCTTCGCCAGTCTGCTGGCGCCCGAGCTCAGCGAAGACCACGCCCGCGAACTGCTGGCCTTCAACTACACCCTCGGCGGCGAAACCATCTTCAAGGGCCTCAAGCGCCTGGCGCCCGGCGAGATCGTCGAGGTGATCGACGGCAAGCTGCAGGCGCCCACGCGGCGGCCCTTCCTCTCCGCGCCGCCGGCCCGCGCCGCGCGCGATGAGGAAGAGCTGGTCGACCAGCTCGACGCCGTGCTGGAGGACAGCGTCCGCGTCCACCAGCGCTCCGACGTGCCCTACGGCCTGTTCCTTTCGGGCGGGATCGACTCCGCGGCCATCGCCACCCTGATGTCGCGGCTGAACGCCCGGCCGGTCACCGCCTTCACCTGCGGCTTCGATGCGCCCGGCGCGAAGGACGAACGCGCCCAGGCCGAGCGGGTGGCCAGGGCCCTGAACCTCGACTGGCGCGAGACCACCTTCGACGAGGCCGACTTCTGGCGCATCCTGCCCCAGGTGGCGTGGGCCCTGGACGACCCCACCGCCGACTACGCCACCCTGCCCACCTACAAGCTGGCGCAGGCCGCCAAGGGGACCCTCACCGTGGTGCTCACCGGCGAGGGGGGCGACGAGCTGTTCGGCGGCTATGGCCGCTATCGCAAGGCCCTGCGCCCCGCCTGGCTGGGCGGACGCCCCGCCGAGCCCCGCCCCGACGACGCCGAAGCGCTCGGGCGCTGGCGGGCCCAGGCCGAGCCGCCCGCCGGCCTCACCCGGCTGCAACAGGCCCAGTGGGCCGACATCGCCACCTGGCTGCCGAACGACCTGCTGCTGAAGCTGGACCGCTGCCTGATGGCCCAAGGCCTGGAGGGCCGCACGCCGTTCCTGGACCCGAAGGTGGCCGATTTCGCCTTCCCCCTGCCCGACCGGTTCAAGGTGCGCGGACGCTATGGCAAGTGGCTGGTGCGCAAGTGGCTGGAGCGGGTCTGCCCCGCCGCCGATCCCTGGGCCCGCAAGCAGGGCTTCACCGTCCCCGTCGACGCCTGGATCGCGCCCCGCGCCGCCGACCTCGCCGAACGGATCGGCAAGCTTGAGGCGGTGCGCCGGGTGCGCACCCCCGAGGCGGTCCGCGCCACGTTCGAAGGCGGCGGCGCCGAGCGCTGGCCCCTGCTGTTCTTCGCCGTCTGGTCGCTGATCCACCTGGAGGGCGCGGCCCCAGACGAGGCCCTGGCCCAGGTGGCCGGTACGATTTGATTATTGATTTCAAGGAGATTTCCATGCGTCGCCTGTTGCTGCTCACCACCGCCGCGATCCTCGTCTCGGCCTGCGGCCCCACCCAGGCCGCCCCCGGCGCGCCCGTGGAGACCCGCGCCCCCAACGGGGTCGGCCAGACTCCGGCCTTCCCCGGCCAGACGCGCGCGCCCGAGATGAAGGCCGGCGTCGCCTACGAGGTGAAGACGGTCGTCGAGGGCCTGGCCAATCCCTGGGCCATCGCCTTCCTGCCCGACGGCAGGATGCTGGTGACCGAACGTCCAGGCCGCCTGCGCATCGTCGGCGCCGACGGCAAGCTCAGCGAGCCGGTCACCGGCCTGCCCGCCGTCTACGCCAAGGGCCAGGGCGGACTGCTCGGCCTGGCGATCGATCCGGCCTTCGCCAAGAACGGCCTGGTCTACTGGAGCTACGCCGAGAACCCCGAGGGCAAGTTCACCAACACCGCCGTCGCCCGCGGCAAGCTGGTGATCGGCGCCGACGGGATGGGCGCCATCGAGAACCCCCAGGTGATCTTCCACCAGACGCCGGCCCTGGAATCCACCCTCCACTATGGCGGCCGGCTGGTCTTCGCCCCCGACGGCAAGCTGTTCATCACGCTCGGCGAACGCTCCATCCTGCCCGGCCGCATGCAGGCCCAGCGGCTGGACGGCCTGCTGGGCAAGGTGGTGCGCCTCAATCCCGACGGCTCGATCCCCGCCGACAATCCCTTCGTGAAGACGCCCGGCGCCCGGCCGGAAATCTGGTCCATCGGCCACCGCAACGTCCAGGCCGCGGCGCTGAACCCGGCCACAGGCAAGCTGTGGACCATCGAGCATGGGACGCGCGGCGGCGACGAGCTCAACATCCCCCAGGCGGGCAAGGACTATGGCTGGCCCACCATCGCCTACGGCATCGAGTACCAGGGCGGCCCCATCGGCGCCGGCCTCACCGCCAAGGACGGCATGGAGCAGCCGGTCTATTACTGGGATCCGGTCATCGCCCCCTCGGGCATGGCCTTCTACAACGCCGGCCTGTTTCCCAAGTGGAAGGGCAGCCTGTTCGTCGGCGGCCTGGGCAGCACCTCGTTAACCCGCCTGACCCTCGACGGCGACAAGGTGGTGGGCGAGGAGCGCCTCGTCACCGACCTGAAGGAACGCATCCGCGACGTGGTGGTGGGCCCCGACGGCGCCCTCTACCTGGCCACCGACAACGCCGAGGGGCGGATCTTGAAGCTCGTGCCGAAGGGCTGATTCAAACTCCGCTCATCCCGGCCTTCGCCGGGATGAGCGGTGGGGATGCTGGCGCGCTATGCCGCCCGCGCCAGATCATCCCGCGCCGCCGCGGCGATCTGGAACGAGCGTCGCCGCGCCGCGTGGTCGAAGATCTGCGAGGTGACCATCAGCT
>JAZKBZ010000128.1:5548-6708 GCA_040388315.1 Pseudomonadota bacterium
ACTCCGCCAGGCCCATCCGCACGGTGTCGGGCGAGCCGATGATGGCCTGGGAGAGGGCCGAGGCCAGGCCCGCCTGGGCCATGGGATCGAGCCGCTCGCCATAGCCCTCCACCGGCGGCGGCAGGGGTCCGGGTTGACCGGTGCGCAGGTTGACGAAGGCTTGCTGCAGGGAGGTGAACAGGAACCGCGCCTCTTCGTCGGTGGGGGCGGCCACGATGTTCAGGCCCAGCATCACATAGGGCGTGTCGCCATAGGCCGAGGGTTGGAACTGGGCGCGGTAGAGGGCGATGGCCTGCATCATCTGGGCCGGGGCGAAGTGGCTGGCGAAGGCGAAGGGCAGGCCGAGCGCCGCGGCCAGCTGGGCGCCGAACAGGCTCGACCCCAGGATCCAGACCGGCACGCGGGTCCCCTCGCCGGGCACGGCGCGAACCGCCTGGTTGGGCTGGGCGGGCTCGAAATAGTGCAGCAGTTCCAGGACGTCCTGCGGGAACTGGTCGACGTCGCCGGTGAGCGTGCGGCGCAGGGCCCACGCGGTCAGCTGGTCGGTCCCCGGCGCTCGGCCGACGCCCAGGTCGATACGGCCCGGATGCAGGGCCGCCAGCGTTCCGAACTGCTCGGCGATCACCAGGGGCGCGTGGTTGGGCAGCATGACCCCACCGGCTCCGACCCGGATGGTCCTGGTGCCCGCCGCCACGTGGGCGATCACCACCGAGGTCGCGGCGCTCGCCACCCCGCGCATGTTGTGATGCTCGGCCAGCCAGTAGCGGTTGTAGCCCAGCGCCTCGGCGTGCTGGGCGAGATCGAGCGTGTTGCGCAAGGACTGGCCGGCGTCGCCGCCCTGCAGGATCGGCGAAAGGTCGAGGACGGAAAGCGGGGTCATGGCCCCCATATGGGAAGCCCTGCGGCCAGCGTTAGAGCCCCAGCCGCGCGGCGACCTCTTCACCGATCGCCAGGGAGCTGGTGAGCCCCGGGCTCTCGATGCCGAACAGGGTGACCAGATCCGCCATGCCGTGCGCTTCCGGCCCATCGATGCGGAAGTCCGGCTGCGGCTCGCCCGGCCCATGCAGCTTGGGGCGGATGCCGGCATAGTCGGGGCTCAGCGCCCCATCCGGCAGGCCCGGCCAGAACTTGCGGATATAGGCGTAGAACTCCCCGGCCCG
>JAZKBZ010000128.1:6718-34979 GCA_040388315.1 Pseudomonadota bacterium
ACCGGGTCGCGGTCCCGCCCTGGAGCTGGATCCGGGCCGGGTCGACGCTGTAGTCCAGGGCCTCGACGAACTGCAGGTCGGGGCCGAACACCGCCTGGCCGCCGAGGTCGCGGCGATAGTGGGTGCCCAGCGCGCCCGGGATCGGCGGCGGATAGATCAGCCGGGCGAAGGGGGCCTTGCCGGTCAGCCGGAAATAGACCCCCTTGCCGTAGTGGCCCTCAGGGATGGTCGCCTTCGGGAAGCCCTCGATCTGCGCCGCCACCGCCTGGGCCGACAAACCCGGCGCGGTCACCAGCAGCCGGCAGGTCAGGGTCGTGGGCTCGGCCCCGCCGGCGCGGACCGACCAGCCGCCGCCCGCCAGCGGACTCGCCCCCTCGAAGGGGGTTGAGGTCACCACCGCCCCGCCGGCCGCCTCGATCTCCCCCTCCAGGGCCAGCATGTAGCCGTGGCTGTCGAAGACCCCGCTCTGGGGGGAGACCAGGGCCGCCTCGCACTTCAGCTCCGGCTCCAGGGCGTGGACCTCCGCCTTCGACAGGCGGGCCATACCCTCCACGTCGTTGGCGCGAGCCTGCTCCAGGATGGCGTCCAGCCGCCCGACCTCGTCCGGCGTGGTGGCCACCACCAGCTTTCCGCAGCGGTCATAGGCGACCTTGTGGCTGTCGCAGAAGGCGTAAAGCGCCCGGCGGCCCTGGACGCAGAGCTTCGCCTTCAGGGAGCCGCTCGGATAGTAGAGCCCGCCGTGGATCACCTCGGAATTGCGCGCCGACACCCCCTCGCCGATGATCGGCCCGGCCTCCAGCACCGCCACCGTCAGGCCGCGCCTGGAGAGCCCATATCCGCAGGCCAGGCCCACGGCGCCCGCGCCCACCACCACCGCGTCGAAATCGAAATCCGCCATGGATTTGTGGGTAGCCGATGCGGCCGGCGAGGCCAACCGGCTAGCGCGCGAAGGTCAGCGCGGGGCGAAGATGAGCCGGATGCTGTCGCGGTAGAGCAGGAGCTGCCCCACCAGGATCTTGGGGTCCTCCAGGGTCTTGGCCATGGTCAGGCCCGAGGAGGTGATGCCGAACACCGCGTCGGCCAGGGTCACCAGGTCCACCTCGATGTGCGGCGGATAGGCCGCGGCGATTTCCTCCAGCCAGGCCAGGAAGAAGGTGCGCCAGATCATCACTCCGTCGGCGTTGCGCCGCCGCACCTCACGGTCGAAGGCCTGGTCCTGGAAGGTGATGGTGGCGACGATGCAGCCCGGGTGCTGGTCCAGCACCGCCTCCATGGCCTCGGCATAGAGCTTCAGGAAGATCAGGAAGCGGTGCAGGGGATCGTCCGACAGCTCGCGGGCCCGCGCGGCCAGGCCCGCCTGGAAGACGTCGTTCTCGGCCTGGTAGCGGTCCAGCAGTTGCCGGGCCAGGTCGTTCTTGTCCCGGAAGTGATAGAAGAAGCCGCTCTTGGTGATGCCGGCGGCCTCCACCAGCTCCTCGATGGAGGTGGCGGCGAAACCCTTGCGGACCACGGCCTGATAAGCGACATCCATCAGGCGATGGCGCGTGCGCTCGCCCTTGGATTTCGCCTCCGACTGCACCGTCGGTGCAGTTTTTTCGCCCCGCGCGTCGGCCATGACGCCCTTTCGCTCGCCAAGGTTGAGACAAGCAGTTCAGATACCAGGGAAATCCCGGCGCGCCAAAAACAGACCGCGCGTCCGCTAGAGACCCAACTTCGGAAAAACTATCCATCTTCTCCCATTTTTCAGGAGAAACACATGCAACATCGCGACTTGTCAGGGTCGGTCCTCTCGGGCGCCAGCGCTGAGGCGACGGAAAATTACCTCGCCGCGGTCGAGGCCTATCACTGCTATGCGGGCGACGCCGTCGGCCTGCTGGACCGGGCCATCGCCGACAGCCCGGCCTTCGTCATGGCCCATGCGCTGAAGGCCTATCTGCATCTGATCGGGGCCAACGCCGCCGCCGCCCAGGTGGGTGTCGCCGCAGTCATGACCGCCAGGGCCCTGCCGGCCAACACCCGCGAGCAGGGGCACCTGGCCGCCCTGGAGAAGATCATCGCTGGCGAGTTCCGCGCCGCGGGCCGCATCTTCGAGGACCTGACCATCGCCAATCCCAAGGACGCGATGGCGCTCCAGGTCGGCCAGCTGATGGATTTCGTGACCGGCGACTCCCGGATGCTGCGCGACCGCATCGGCCGCGCCCTGCCCTCCTGGTCGCCGGACCGCCCCGACTATCACGCCGCCCTCGGCATGCTGGCCTTCGGACTGGAGGAGACCGGCCTCTATGACCGGGCCGAGGCCGCCGGCCGCCAGGCCGTGGCCCTGCAGCCGCGCAACGGCTGGGCCCAGCACGCCGTGGCCCACGTCCTGGAGATGCAGGATCGCCGCGCCGAGGGGGTGGCCTGGATGCGGGGCGACATCGAGGCCTGGACCCGCGAGAGTTTCTTCGCCGTCCACAACTGGTGGCACCTGGCCCTCTTCCACCTGGGCCTGGGCGAGGTGGACGAGGTGCTGAAGCTCTATGACGGGCCGATCTGGGGCGCCAAGTCCGACATGGCCGTGGACCTGGTGGACGCTGCAGCCATGCTCTGGCGCCTTTCCCTGCGGGGCATCGAGCTCGGGAACCGCTGGAACGACCTGGCCGACGTCTACGAAGCCAAGGCGGCGGAGCTGGGCGCCTACGCCTTCGACGACGCCCACGCCATGATGGCCTTCGTCGGGGCGGGCCGGACCGAGGCGGCCAAGGCCCTGCTCGAGGCTCAGCAGACCGCCCTGCGGGGACCGGGCGACAACGCCGGGTTCGTCGCCGAGGTGGGCCTGCCGCTGATGGAGGGGCTGCACGCCTTCGGCCAGGCCGACTATGGCAGGGCCGTGGAGCGCCTGCGGACGGTGCGCAACCGATCGGCCCGCTTCGGCGGCAGCCACGCCCAGCGCGACGTCATCGACCTCACCCTGATCGAGGCCGCCAGCCGCAACAAGGACCAGGACCTCAAGCGCGCCCTGCTCGCCGAACGCGCGGCGGCGCGGCCTTAGAACGAAAGTCTTCCCCTCCGTTGCGGGGTTGGGAGCGGCCCGGGCGATCCCTCAGGGCCCGGTCGCCAGTTGTTCACTTTTTGTTCTACTTTCTCGCGTTTGCATGGCATCCTCGGATTGCGCGCTCGGTCGCGTAGCGGAGAGCAATCAGCAGCCAGGAGACAAGTGTGAGCGGTTCCTATGCAAGGGGCGATCAACCCCGTTCGGTCGTGGACCCCGACAAGGACGCCTACGACGCCATGATCCGAGATCACAAGGCGAGGGTGGAAGGTTCGCCCGTCGCCGCCCCAGCGCGCGCGCGGGCGGCGCCACCCAGCACCTTCCCCGACAGCGTTGTCGCCGACGTGGTCGAAGTCCTGAAGGCGCCGACCAAGGCGCGAGAGGACTGGGTGAGTGGCCGCAAGGTGAAGGCGCTCACCGAGGCCGCCGTGGGGGCGGCCGAGATCTACCTTCTGGGCAAGGGCGGACGGGGCCTTCTCAAGGGGCACGTCAAGCTGAAGCCGCCCTTCGCCTGGCGCACGAAGCCCTGGGAGGAGCCCGGCATGAGAAAATGGTTGACCGAGAGAGGCCTCCTCCAGAAGGGACAGCCTGGACATCACGCCCTCATTCCGGCGAATGGCTGGGGCAAGGTCGTCCCGGACTGGATCAAGAACCAACCCTTCAACATCAAGGGCATGGAGTCGGCGGAAGAGCACGGCCTCGTCCATGGGCGATATAAGGGTCAGGAGCGCTTCGGCCCTCTTGAGCGCTATATTCGCGGCACGCCGAACTGGTGGAAGGCCGCCAACGGAATCCTGGTCGGCGACGGCGCCATCGCGACCGAGTCCGCGGCGGACGACAGGGAGGCGGGACGTTGAACTTCTGGATCATCGCGATCCTGGCGACCCTCGCCTACGGGGTTGTCAGCACCGTGCTGGACCGGCGTCGGCCGCCGCCAAAGGCGCAGGCGCCCTCCGGCAGGGCGACCGGAGATCCGGAGCAGATCGCCCGGCGGGTCGTGGAAATGGCGGCGCCAAGTTTGCGGCTGATCCCCAACGGGGGGCCGGGCTTCTCGAAGATGGGCGGCGACCCGGATCTTCCGGCGAACATTGAGTGGCCTCAGGGCGCCGAGGGGCCCCTCGGTTTCCTGCTGCAGATCGATCTCGCCGAGGCGCATCGGCACGGCGGACCCGAATGGCTGCCGCCATCAGGCGCGCTCTACGCCTTTCGCGATGATCGTTGGGGCTATGCCGATCAGGTGCGGATTCTGCATGCGCCTGACGGCGAGAGGGCGCCCCGGTCGCCGCCTGCCGGCGTACCGCGGACTTGGCGCCACCCTCAAAGACCGGTGACCCTCGCGCCCGAGACATCGCTCCCGAGCCTCCTGTGGCTGGGGGAGGAGGCGGTTGGGCTCGACGCCCAGCATCCCGCGTGGAGTCTGATCCCGGATCTGCCCTGCGCGCCCGGGCCGCGCCACCAACTCGGCGGATATCCGGACGAGATCCAGGGCGAGTGGCTGCCCATGGTCTGCGAGTTCGAGTCGCGGGGCCTGTCCTACAAACATGGACAACCCATCCCGCCTGGGCTCGAAGCGGCGTCGGACAGTTGGCGCCTCCTGCTGCAGATCGACTCCGACGACCGGCTGAAGATGAACTGGGGCGGCGGCGGTACGCTCTATGTCTTCGTGCGCGAGACGGACGCACGCGCGGGCGACTTCTCCCGAACGGTCGCCCGGCCGCACTTCTGCTGACGGTTCAGGGCGCGCTTCCCCACTGCGCCCACAGCGCCGTCTCCTGCGCCTTGGCCTTGGTGACCGAGGCGTCCTTGATGTGGCCATAGCCGCGGATCTGCTGCGGGATCTGGGCGATCTGGACGGCGAGCGGCGCCGTCTCCGCCGAGAGGCCGGCCAGCAGCTTGTCGAGGCCCGCCTCGTAGTCGGCGATCAGCCGGCGCTCCATCTTCCGCTCCTCGCTGTAGCCGAACAGGTCGAGCGTGGTGCCGCGCAGGCCCTTGAGCCTGGCCAGGACGGGGAAGCCGTAGTCCAGCATCCAGCCGCCGAAGGCGATCTTCTTGGGCCGGCCCTCGGAGTCCTTGGGGGCGATGATCGGCGGGGCCAGCCAGACCTTGGCCTTGCCGCCCTTGAAGGTGCCGTTCTTCTCAGCCTCGAAGCGGCCGTCGGAATAGAGCCGGGCCACCTCGTACTCGTCCTTGTAGGCCATCAGCTTGTAGAGGTTCACCGCCACCGAGCGGGTCAGGACCTCCGAGCCGAAGATGGCCTCGGCCTTGGCGACCTCCTCCACGCGGGTGAGGTAGCGGCGGGCATAGGCCTGGTTCTGATAGGCGGTCAGCTCGGCGGCGCGATGGGCGATCAGCTCGGCCAGCGGCATGGTCTCCGGCGTCGGGACGTCGGCCTCGGCCTTGCCGCGCTGGCTCGGATCGTGAGCGACCCGGCGACCCAGTTCGAAGGCCTGCAGATTGGCGTCGGCCTGGACGCCGTTCAGGCGGATGGCCCGATAGACCGCGCGGCTGGAGATCGGGATCAGCCCCTTCTGCCAGGCGAAGCCCACCATGATCATGTTGGCGTAGATGGCGTCGCCGAAGTGGGTCTCGGCCAGATGGTGCGCCGGGCACTCGTCGTAGGACTGGGTGGCCGCCGCGATCCGGCGGGCCATGCTGCCGGCGTCGAAGCGCACGTCGCGGTCGGTGACGAAGTCGGCGGTCGGCGCGAAGTCCTCGTTGCCGCAGGCCACGGTGCGGTCCTTGGCGTAGAGCGACAGCGCGTCGGGGCCCGCCGCCGAGAGGATGTCGCAGGCGATCAGGACATGGGCCGAGGCCGCGGGCACCCGGCCGCCGACAACGGTGTCCTCCAGCTCGCCGATGCGGACGTGGGAGAATACCGCCCCGCCCTTCTGGGCCAGGCCGGTCATGTCCACCACCGAGGCGGCGCGGCCGTCCACATGGGCGGCCATCGCCAGGATCGAGGCCACGGTGGTGACGCCTGTCCCGCCGATGCCGGTGAAGACGATGTTCTTCACCCCCTCCAGCGGCGCGAAGGTCGGCAGGGGGGTGGACTCGGCGGTGAGCGCCGGCAGGGCCTTGGCCTGGGCGTTCTCGCCCCCCTCGATGGTGACGAAGGAGGGGCAGAAGCCGCCGAGGCAGGAATAGTCGGTGTTGCAGCTGGACTGGTTGATCTTCCGCTTGCGGCCGAACTCGGTGTTCAGCGGCTCGACGGAGACGCAGTTGGAGACCTTGGAGCAGTCGCCGCAGCCCTCGCAGACCAGGGGATTGATGAACACCCGCTTGGTGGCGGTCTCCATGGCCCCGCGCTTGCGGCGGCGGCGCTTCTCGGTGGCGCAGACCTGGTCATAGAGCAGGACCGTGGTGCCCGGGGTTTCCCGCAGCATCCGCTGCACGGCCATCAGCTCCGAGCGCGGCTTGACCTCCACCCCCGGCGCCAGGTCGGTGACGTGCGCGTAGCGGTGGACGTCGTCGGCCACGATCACGGTCTTGGCGACGCCCTCCGAGGCGAGCTGCCGGGTGATCTGGGCCGGGGTGAAGCCGCTCTCGGCCTGCTGGCCCCCGGTCATGGCGACGGCGTCGTTGAACAGCAGCTTGTAGGTGATGTGGGACTCAGCGGCGATCGAGGCGCGGATGGCGAGCGAGCCGGAGTGGTTGTAGGTCCCGTCGCCCAGGTTGGCGAAGACGTGGCTCTCCGTCGTGAACGGCGCGGCCCCGACCCAGGTCAGGCCCTCCCCGCCCATGTGGCTGTTCAGATCGGTCTGGGGATCGGAGAAGCTGGCCATGTAGTGGCAGCCGATGCCGGCCAGGGCGCGGCTGCCCTCTGGCAGGCGGGTCGAGGTGTTGTGCGGGCAGCCCGAGCAGAAGAACGGCTTACGCTGCTGTTCGGCGGCCAGGGTGACGGCGGCCATGGAGGCGGCCGAGACGCGGCTCAGATAGTCATGCACCCGCTCCATGTGCGGCCCCGGCGGCAGGCGGTCGGCGATGGCCAGCGCCACCTCGGCCACCGATAGCGAGCCGAGTTCCGACAGCAGGGGATGGCCCCCCTCGTCGGTCTTGCCGATGATCTTCGGCCGGGCGTGGGCGGGCAGGTCATAGAGGGCGGCGCGGGCCTGGACCTCGATCAGCGGGCGCTTGTGCTCGATGACCATCAGGGTCTCGAGGCCGGCGGCGAAGGCCTTCAGCCCCAACGGCTCCAGCGGCCAGGGCATGCCGACCTTGTAGATGGAGACCCCCAGGGCCGCGGCCTCCTCCAGGCTGATGCGCATGGCCGCGAAGGCCTCGATGACGTCCTTGTAGGCCTGGCCCGAACAGACGATGCCCAGGCGCGGCCGGGCGGCCGGCAGCACCACACGGTCGATCTTGTTGGCGCGGGCGAAGGCCAGGGCCGCGGGAAGCTTCTGGGTGCGGAGCCGGCGCTCCTTGTCCAGGGGCTGGTCCTTCAGCCGGATGCCGAGGCCCCCGGCGGGCAGCTTGAAGTTGGCGGGCAGGACGAATTTGTGGCGGGCCAGGTCGACGTCGATGGTGACGCCTGAGTCCATGGTGTCGGCCAGGGCGATCAAGCCCACCCACAGGCCGGAATAGCGCGACATGGCGTAGCCCAGCAGGCCGTAGTCCAGCACCTCCTGCACGTCGGCCGGCGACAGCACCGGCATCTCGAAGTCCTGGAAGGCGAACTCCGACTGCGACGGCAGGGTCGAGGACTTGCAGGTGTGGTCGTCCCCGGCCACGGCCAGGACCCCGCCCTTGGGGAAGGTCCCGGCGAAATTGGCGTGCTTGAAGGCGTCGCCGGTTCGGTCGACCCCGGGGGCCTTGCCGTACCACATGCCGTAGACGCCATCGAACTTGGCGCCGGGGAACAGGTTGGCCTGCTGGCTGCCCCAGACGGCGGTGGCCGCCAGATCCTCGTTGAGGCCTTCCTTGAAGACCACTTCGCAGGCTTCCAGGTGTTTCCTGGCCCGCGTCGCCTGCTGGTCGAGGCCGCCCAGGGGCGAGCCGCGATAACCCGACAGGAAGCCCGCCGTGTTGAGGCCCGCCGCCTGGTCCAGGCGGCGTTGATCCATCAGGACTCGCAACAAGGCCTGCACGCCGGTGATGAAGACCCGGCCTTGGCTGAGCAGAAATTTGTCGTCGAGCGTCACATCCTGGTGCCGCATCGCAATTTCTTTCCTTTTGGGTTCCCTAACGAGGTTAGAAGATCATATAAGTGCGCCGCAATTGCTTGCTAAAGGCGTGCCCCTCGCAAGCGGTTCCGGGGCACGAATGAGGCCCATAAGCGCCAAGTGTGGGAGGAAAACTTGTCCGAGGCCCTCGACGCCGTCGATGCTAAGATTCTCGATCTCATCCAGCATGACGCCGGATTGTCCGTCGCCGAGATCGCCGAGCGGGTCGGATTGTCCTCCAGCCCCTGCTGGCGCCGCATCAAGCGCCTGGAGGATTCGGGCATCATCCAGCGCCGGGTGACCATCCTGGACCGCGAGCTGCTGGGCCTGGGCTTCGAGGTCTACTGCACCGTCAAGCTCAGCCTGCCCACCAAGGACAACCTCAACGACTTCGAACAGGCCATCATCAAGCTGGCCGAGGTGGTGCAGTGCGCCACCGTCACCGGCTCGGCCGACTACGAGCTGCGGATCGTGACCCGGGACATGCACGCCTTCGACGACTTCCTGCGTGACAAGATCCTGTCCCTGGGCCTGGTGTCCAACATCGAGAGCCGGATCGTCATCCGCTCGGTGAAGAACACCACCGCCGCCCCACTCGGCCTCGTCAGCCCGTATGTGAGCGCCCACAGCTAAGAGTTATCCCGTGATCGATCTGGTCATCGAACAACGCCGCAAGGACCTTGGTGGGTTCGAAGTCGGCCGCGTCCTGCCCTTCCACTCGCACCGGATGGTCGGCCCTTTCATCTTCTTCGACCACATGGGCCCGGCCGAGTTCGCGGCCGGCTTCGCCCGCGACGTCGACGTCCGCCCGCATCCCCACATCGGCCTCTCGACGGTGAGCTACCTGTTCGAGGGCGAGATGACCCACCGGGACTCCGTGGGCGCGGTCCAGGTGGTGAAGCCCGGCGAGGTCAACTGGATGACCGCCGGCCGGGGCATCACCCACTCCGAGCGCTTTGAGGCCCTGCGCGCCCACGGCGGCCGCCTGCACGGCATCCAGACCTGGGTCGCCCTGCCCGACGGCCAGGAGGAGATCGATCCGGCCTTCCACCACCACGAGGCCGCCGACCTGCCGACCTATGAGGTGGACGGCCTGTGGGCCCGGCTGATCGTCGGCAAGGCCTTCGGCGCGGAGGCGAAGGTGAAGACCCACTCGCCGATGTTCTACGTCCACTGGGCCCTGGCAGCCGGCGCCAAGGCGCAGCTGCCGGCCGAATATCCCGAGCGCGCGGCCTATGTCGCCCAAGGCGAGGTCGAGGTGCTGGGCCAGACCTATCGCGAAGGCCAGATGATCGTCTTCAAACCCGGTGAGCCGGTGCTGTTCACGGCGATCACCCCGGCCATCGTCATGCTGCTGGGGGGCGAGCCTGTGGGCCCGCGCTTCATCGAGTGGAACTTCGTCTCCTCGTCGAAAGAGCGCATCGCGCAGGCCAAGGCCGACTGGCGCGCCGGCCGCATGAAGCTGCCCGACGCCGACGACCAGGAGTTCATCCCCCTGCCGGAACCGAGCCCGCCCGCCAATCCAATGAGCTAGAGCGCGTCAGGGTTAAGTGGACGCCGGTTAACCCGCCCGACGCGCTCTACACTTTGAATTTAGAGCCCTTTTGAACGGGTCAGATTTCATCTGACCCTAAGGGGCTCTAGGCGGCCAGCGCCTTGCGCGTCTGGTTCCAGTACTGCCAGCCGGTGATCAGGGTCACGCCAGCCGCGATCCACAGGGTGGTATGGGCGAACAGGGTCACCGGCTCACGGACGGCCGGGTCGGCCGGGAGCTGGAAGGCGCCCCAGGAGGCCACCAGCAGCTCGGCGCCCAGGGCCACCAGTTGCAGGGTGGTCTTCCACTTGGCCAGCATCGTCACCGGCAGCTTGATCCCCTTGCCGGCGCCCACCTCGCGCAGGGCGCTGACCGTGAATTCGCGAAACAGGATCAGACCCACCGGCAGCACCACCGCCGGCTGCGGCCCCAGCGCCATCAGGCCCAGGATCGCGCCGGCCACCAGCACCTTGTCGCCGATCGGGTCGAGGATCGCGCCCCAGACCGTCACGGCGTCCAGTTTGCGGGCCAGCCACCCGTCGAAATAGTCGGTGATCGCGGCGATCACGAAGGCCCAGAAGGCGAAGCGCTGCAGGGCGAACTGCGTCTCCGGCGTCAGCCGTTCGCTGACATAGGGCACGCCCCCCGCCGCCGCGGCGAGCGCCACGAACATCAGGACGGTGAGGACCAGGCGGCCGGCGGACAGGATATTGGGCAGGGACTTCATCATCGCAGTCTAACGCTCCAGCCCAGCTTCCGTCGCTAGCTCTTGCGGAAGAAGTCGAAGATCCGCTGGGCGAGCGGCTCGCTGACCCCCTCCACCTTCATGATGTCCTCCACCGAGGCTCTGGAGACCCCACGGGCCGAGCCGAAGGCGTGCAGCAGGGCCCGCTTGCGCCCCGGGCCCACGCCCTCGATCTCGTCGAGGGGATTCTTCTTCATGTCGATGGAGCGCTTGATGCGGTGGGTGCCGATGGCGAAGCGGTGGGCCTCGTCGCGCAGGCGCTGCAGGTAGTAGAGAACCGGCGACTTGGGCTCGAGCATGAACTGCGGCTTGCCGGCCACGTGGAACCGCTCCAGCCCCGCGTCGCGGTCGGGCCCCTTGGCGACGCCGACCACCGGGATGTCGTCGACGCCCAGGTCGGCCATCACCTCCATCACCGCCGAGATCTGGCCCGCGCCGCCGTCGATCAGCACCAGGTCGGGCCGCGGGCTGGAGGCCTCGCCGCTCTCCTCCTCCTTGACCATGCGGCCGAAGCGGCGCCGCAGCACCTCCTTCATCATCCCGAAGTCGTCGCCGGGGGTCAACTCGGTCCCCTTGATGTTGAACTTGCGGTACTGGTTCTTCTGGAAGCCGTCGGGTCCGGCCACGATCATGCCGCCGACGGCGTTGGTCCCCATGATGTGGCTGTTGTCATAGACCTCGATCCGCTCGGGCGGGGCCTCCAGGCCGAAGGCCTCGGCCACCCCGGCCAGCAGCTTCCCCTGGGCCGAGCTCTCGCTCATCTTCCGCGCCAGGGCCTCGCGGGCGTTGGTCAGGGCGTGGTCCACCAGGCCCTTCTTCTCGCCCTTCTGCGGCCGGCTGATCTCCACCTTGCGGCCGGCCTTCAGGGTGAAGGCCTCGTTCAGCAAGTCGCGCTCGGCGGGCTCGACATTGGTCAGGATCAGGCGCGGGATCGGCTTGTCGTCGTAGAACTGGCCCAGGAAGGCGCTCATGATGTCGACGTCCTCGTCGGACTTGTCGACGCGGGGGAAATAGGCCCGGTTGCCCCAGTTCTGGCCCGCCCGGAAGAAGAACACCTGGACGCAGGCCTGACCGCCCTCGGCGAACAAAGCAAAGACGTCGGCCTCCTCCAGGGTCTCCGGATTGATCTGCTGCTCCTGGGCCACCGACGCCAGCGCCCGGATGCGGTCGCGCAGGCGCGCGGCCCGCTCGAACTCCATCTCGTCGGAGGCCGCCTGCATCTCGTCCGACATCTTGGAGATCACCGCCCGACTCTTGCCGCGCAGGAAGTCCTCGGCCTGTTCCACCAGCGCCGCGTAGTCCTCCAGGCTCACCAGCCCCGTGCAGGGGGCGGCGCAGCGCTTGATCTGGTGCAGCATGCAGGGCCGGGTGCGGCTCTCATAGACGCTGTCGGAGCACGACCGCAGCAGGAAGGCCTTCTGCAGGGTGTTGAGCGTGCGGTTCACCGCCCAGGCGCTGGCGAAGGGTCCGAAATAGTCACCCTTGATGGTGTGGGCCCCACGGTGCTTGCGCAGCTGGGCGGCCGGGTGCTCGCGCCGGATGACGATCTCGGGGAAGCTCTTGTCGTCCCGCAGCAGCACGTTGAAACGCGGCTTCAGCTGCTTGATCAGGTTGATTTCGAGGAACAGGGCGTCGGTCTCGGTGCGGACCGTGACGAACTCCATGGACCGGGTCAGGTCCACCATCAGGGCGATGCGCTGGGTGTGGAAGCGCCCCTGGGCGTACTGCAGGACCCGCTTCTTCAGGGAGCGCGCCTTGCCCACATAGAGGACCTCGCCGTCCTCCCCCATCATGCGATAGACCCCCGGCGCGTCCGGCAGGCGTCTCACCTCGTCCTTGATCAGGGCCGCGCCCTTCAGGGGCGCCAGGGTCACGTCCGTGGGCATGGGCCAGATATAGGCGAGTCCGCCGCGATGCGCAGCGGCGGCGCGACCTTTCGTCAGGCTTCGACTTTTCGCCCGGTGCGCCTATGTACCAGGTTCGCTAAGAGTGACCTCGCTTGAGCGCCCCCGCGGGCTTCAAGGCTATGCGGGACGACGTGTTGCAGCAGATCGACTTCCAGGCCCTCTTCGACGTCCTGCCCAGCCCCTACATGGTGCTGGACCGGACGCTGCGGTACGTCGCCGCCAACCAGGCCTATGTCCAGGTGGTCGGCCGGACCCGTGAGGAACTGCTGGGCCGGGACATCTTCGAGCTGTTCCCCGATCCCGGTGAGAGCGGCCGCCTGCTGCGTGCCTCCTTCCAGCGCGTCATCGAGACCCGCCATGCCGACAGCATGGCGCTGATCTCCTACGCCATCGAGCGGCCGGCCAGCCGCGGCGGCGGGATGGAGATGCGCTACTGGTCGGCGGTCCACACCCCCCTGCTGGACGACGACGGCGAGGTGGCCTTCATCGTCCAGAACACCGTCGACGTCACCGAGCTCCAGTCGCTGAAGGAGATGGCCCACGGTCCCGGCGCCCTGGCCCCCGGGCCCGGCGAGACCAGCCTGCTCCAACGGGTGCAGGAGGTTCAGGAGGCCAACCTCTCCCTGCTGCAGGAGACCGGCGAGCTGCGCGACATCTTCCGCCAGGCGCCCGGCTTCATGGCCGTGCTCACCGGGCGCGACCTCACCTTCACCCTCGCCAACGACGCCTATAACCAGCTCATCGGCCATCGCCCGATCATCGGTCGGCCGGTGGCCGTGGCCCTGCCCGAGGTGCGCGGCCAGGGTTTCATCAAGCTGCTCGAAGGGGTGATGGCCAGTCGCGAACCCTTCATCGGCCGGTCGATCAGCGTCCTCCTCCAGCGCGCGCCCGACGGACCGCCCGAGGAACGCTTCCTGGACTTCATCTACCAGCCGATCCTCGGCGCCGACGGCGGGGCGGCCGGGGTGTTCGTGGAGGGCAGCGACGTCACCGACCGGGTGCGGGCCGAGGAGCAGCAGAAGCTGCTGCTGGACGAGTTGAATCACCGGGTGAAGAACACCCTGGCCACCGTCCAGTCCATCGCCGCCCAGACCCTGCGCACCAGCCCCGACCCCCAGGCCTTCAAGCAGGCCTTCGAGTCCCGCCTGATGGCGCTCTCCTCCACCCACGACCTGCTCACCGCCTCCAGCTGGCGCGGCGCCGACCTGCGCGACATCCTGGGCGCCGAGTTCCGGCCCCATGGCGTCGAGCGCTACAAGCTGGAGGGTCCCGACCTCGGCCTCTCGCCGTCCCAGGCCCTGGCCCTGGGGCTGCTGTTCCACGAACTGGCCACCAACGCCGCCAAGTACGGCGCGCTCTCCAGTCCCGAAGGCTGCGTGAAGGTGACCTGGACGGTGGCGGACCGCCGCCTGGTGATCGCCTGGACCGAGGAGAAGGGCCCCAAGGTCGCAGCGCCCACCCGCAAAGGCTTCGGCTCACGCCTGATCGAGCGCAGCCTCAAGGGCGAACTCGGCGGCGAAGCGACCCTCGACTACCGCCAGGACGGGCTCCACTGCCAGGTGATCCTGCCCCTGAAGCCGGCCGTCTAAGCCCGACGCGGCTGGGTCTTCGCGCCCGGCGTCTGGCCGATATAGTCGATCAGGGCGCGGGTCGGCGCCCAGCCCAGCAGGCGGGTCTTGCTGGTGTCGATGTCGGCGCTCATCCGATTGCCGGCCACTTCGGGGCCCATCACGATCTCGCCGCCGAACATCTCGGCCACCTCCAGGATGGAATAGGCGCGGTTGTCCCCCAGGCCGAAATCGTCGCCCTCGCCGTGCTCCCCCACCAGGACCAGGCCTTCGACGATGTCGTCGATATGGGTGAAGTTGCGCTTCTGGGTGCCCGGCGCATTGACCCGCAGGGGCTCGCCGGCCAGCCGCCGCTGGCGGAAGATTTCGATCAGGGTGCCATAGGCCCCGGCCCGCTCGCCCGGCCCATAGACATTGTAGAAGTAGGTGATGGCGTAGTTCAGGCCGTACCAGTCGCCATAGTTGCGCACGAGCTCGGTGTTGGTGGCCTTGGTCCAGGCATAGGGGCTCTGGTCGCGCCCCAGCCCGCCATCCCCGAACTTGGTGGAGGAGCCGGCGTAGAGCAGCTTGCAGCCCTTCTCCCGGCAGAACTCCAGCACCCCGAAGGTGCCGACCTTGTTCAGGTCCCACACCACCTCCGGCTCCTTCAGGCTCTTCTCCACCCGGGAATATTCCCCCAGGTGGAAGACCAGGTCCGGGGACTCCGGAACCAGGGTCGAAATGTCCTTGGTGTGGCCCTCGCGATAATCCACCCCGTCGACATGGGCGTCCTTGCTGCCCGCGAAGTAGTTGTCGATGGAGATGACCTCGTGGCCGTCGGCGACGAGGCGCGCGCACAGCGACGAACCGATGAAGCCGGCGCCGCCGGTGACGAGGATGAGCTTGGACATGGGGACAGGATCGCGCGGCAGGCTTTAAGGGCGCCCTAAAGCTTGACCCCGCCCGCCTCCAGCTTGGCGAAACCGGCCTTGGTGAGCTTCACATAGCCCTTGGCGCCGTCCTTGTAGAACATCGGACCCTTCACCTTGCCGGGGTCGAACCCCTCGGCCACCAGGTCAACCTTGCGGTGCTTGAAGGTTCCGGTGACCTCGATGGCCGGCAGCAGGCGCACGAAGACCGGCTGGGCGTAGGGGGGCAGGTCGCGGGCCACCTGCTCGCCGAAGGCCTTGATGTCGAAGCCGCCCTCCACCACCAGCCCGGCCATGCCGGCGCGGCCGTCGGCGCCGGGGACCTGCACACCGTAGACATTGGCCTCGATGACGCCGGGAATGGCCTCCAGCCGTTCGGCCACCTCGCCGGTGGAGACGTTCTCGCCCTTCCAGCGGAACGTGTCCCCGATCCGGTCGACGAAATAGAAGTAGCCGTCGGCGTCGATCTTCATCAGGTCGCCGGTGCGGAACCAGGCGTCCCCCTTCTCGAAGACGTCGCGCAGGATCTTCTTGTCCGAGGCGGCCTTGTCGACATAGCCGGTATATTCGCTGCGGGCGTCGCCGGGGTTGATCTTGCCGATGCACTCCCCCACCTGGCCCGGGCCGCACTCGATGCAGAAGCCGTCGGTCCCACGGATCGGCGCCTCGGCCTCCACGTCGTACTGCACCAGCCGGATGTTGAACTTGTTGCGCAGCCATTTGGGCGCGCGGCCGATGGCGCCGGTGCGGCCGTCGAAGTTGAACATCGACACATTGCCCTCGGTGGAGCCGTAGAACTCCAGGATCTCCGGGATGCGGAAGCGGGCCTTCATCTCGGCCCAGACGTCGGGGCGCAGTCCGTTGCCGAAGGCCAGCCGCAGCCTGTGGCGGGTCTCGTCCTCGCCGGGGGCCTGGTTCACCAGGTAGCGGCACAGCTCGCCGATATAGACGAACAAGGTGGCTTCCTCGCTCGCGACGTCGGACCAGAAGTGGGTGGCGGAGAACTTCTTCTTCAGCACCACCGACCCGCCGTTCAGCAGGGCCGCGCCCAGGCCGCAGAGGCCGCCGGTGGAGTGGTAGAGCGGCAGGGGATTATAGACCCGGTCCTTCTCCGTGGCCCCCGTCGCCCCGGCGAAGCCGCGCATGAACAGCTGGGCCCGCACATGGGTGATCCGGGCGGCCTTGGGCAGGCCCGTGGTGCCGGAGGTGTAGATCAGCAGCGCGGTGTCGTGCGCCGTCATGCCCTCCCGCACCATCCGGTCCGGCGGCAGGGAGCTGCAGCTCTTCAGGGCCTGGGAGAGGTCGCGCTGGTCGCCGACGGCGTGGCCCAGCACCCACTGCTGCATGGGTCGCTCCAGCAGGCCGCGGGCCTGCTCGAAGGTGGGCGAGGTCTCGCCGTCGACGATGGCGTGGCCGGCGCCGGAGATGTTCAGGCAGTGGGCGAGCGCCAGGCCCGAGAGCTGGTTGTTGATCAGGGCGGTGACCACCCCCACCTTGGTCAGGCCATACCAGATGGGGAAGTATTCCAGCCGGTTGGGCATGAACAGCGCCACCGTCTGGCCGCGCCGCAGGTTGTTGGTCTTGGCCCAGTGGGCGTAGCGGTTGGCGATGGCGTCCATCTCGCCATAGGTCAGGGTCTTGCCCTCGAAGGTCAGGGCGCGGCGGTCGCGCCACTGGTCGACGGCGGCCTGCAGATCGTCGCAGATCAGGTTGGGGGAGGTGGGCGCAATGGTCTTCACCCGCTTCAGGGTGCGGTTGAGCCCGCGTACGAACCGCCACTCACGTTCGAGCCGGGCCCGAAAACTCATGCACACCCCTCCGACGTCCAGACCACCTTGGCGGGGCGGCGCGCGCCGGGTCAAGCGGGGCCTTGGAGACCTGAGGTCACACCCGCGTCAGGCGAACCCCACCGTGGCGCAAAGGACTCAGTCCAACGACCCGACTCACGGGTTAGTCTCGTTCCATGACACCCCTGCCTCGCGCCATCCTGTTCGACCTGGATGAGACCATCATCTCCTTCGGCCGCCGCCCGCTGCTCCTGGCCGAGGTGGCCGAGGAGTTCGCCGCCCTCCTGGCGCCCCTCGCGCCCTCGGAGGTCGCCGAGCGGCTGGAGAGCGCCTTCCGCCTGTTCTGGTCGGACGCCGAGCGCCACAAGGTCGGGCGCTTCAACCTTGCCGCCGCGCGGCTCAGCATCGTGACCGGGGTCTTCGCCGACCTCCAGGGCCAGGCGTCGGGTCTAACCCCCGAGGCCGCCGCGACCTTCGCCGCGCGCTTCCACGCCTATCGTGAGGAACAGGCCCGCTTCTTCCCCGGCGCCCTGGAGGCCATCGACGAACTGAAGCGCCGCGGCGTGAAGCTGGCCCTGGTGACCAACGGCGCGGCCGCCGTCCAGCGGGAGAAGATCAAGCGCTTCGACCTGGCCGACCGTTTCGATCACATCCAGATCGAGGGCGAGGCCGGCTTCGGCAAGCCCGAGGAGATGGCCTATCTCCACGCCATGGCCGCCCTGGGCGTCACCGCGGCGGAGACCTGGATGGTGGGGGACAATCTGGAATGGGAGGTGGCCGCCCCCCAGCGCCTGGGGATCTACGCCATCTGGCACGATCACCTGGGGGAGGGCCTGCCCGAGGACAGCCCCATCGTCCCCGACCGCATCGTGCTCTCCATCGCCGAACTGGCCGCCGATCTAAGCTGAGCCGTCAATTGAGGCGCGATTGCGGTGCGAATTTGAAAGAATTCGGCATGATGATGGACGGATGTTGTCCAACAATTGCGAAAAATTGAAGTTATCGAAGAAAATTTGAATCGCCGCAAACCGGTATTCCACAGGCAATAGCGGCGCTTCAGGTCCCTCCGGGTTGGGATCGCCTCCTGAAATCACGGAACGTGTGAGCATTCGCTTCGTTAATCTCCTGAACAACATTGGGAGGTCTGAAACATGACTGTCGAATATAGCCCCTTCGCCAAGCCCACCTTCACCGCCGCCGACTTCGCGCGCGACGAGCCGGCCCGCGCCGGCGACACGCCGATGTTCGCCGAAGCCCCCATCTATGCCCGCCCCAAGAGCCGCAAGGCCAAGGGCGGCATCCACCCCGCGGCCCTGATCGCCGTGCCCACGGTGGCCCTCGCCCTCGGCGCCGCCGTCATGATGATGGGCGCGCCCCGCGACGAAACTCCGCCCCCGAGCGCCGCGGTCGCCGTGGCCCCGGCTCCGATGCTGGCGCCGGCTCCGGCCCAGACCGCGGCCCTTGAGGCCCCGGCCGCCATGGCCCCCGAGGCCCCCGCCCCGGTTCGGGTCGAGACGCCCAGGACCATGGCTCGCGTCGCCGCTGCGCCCACCCGCGTGGCCCGCGCCCGCCCGGCCGCGGCGCCCAGCGCCGAGGCCGCGGGCCAGGACGCCAGCGCCACCCTGCCGTCGGCCCCGATGACCTATTCGGGTTCGGCCCAGACCTCGGCCTCGGCCCCGGCCGCCCTCGTGATTCCGCCGGTGACGGCGGCTCCCGAGCCGGTCAACCCGGCCCCGGCCGAAGCCACGCCGGACTCGGCCCAGCCCGAGGCGGCCACCATTCCGACCCCGTAAGGATCTCCGGGACGGGGGCCATCCCCTCTCACCCGTCCCGACAAACTGGGCGGCGCCTCCGGGCGCCGCCCTCTTTCGTGGGCCGGAACCTTCCCGCACGGTGGAGGTTAGAGGTCTATGTCCATCCTGATCGTCATCCTCGTCGTCGTGGTCCTCCTGGCCCTGGCCCTGTTCGCCGTCCAGAAGATGCCCATCCCCTCGCCCCTCAACTGGATCATCCAGGTGGTGCTGATCGTCATCGCCATCGCGGTGATCGGCCAGCGCGCCGGCCTGTTCTAGGGGCCTCGCGGCCGGACCGGGCGCCGGTTCGGGCGCCGGGCCTGGGTGCGCGCGATTGATCCGGCGGGAGCCCCCCGCTAGGTTCGCGGCGCGCCGGCCCGTCGGCGCGCTTTCCTGTCAGTGAACGGTTTCCCGATGGACGATCTCACGAGCGGTCAGGTCGAGACCCTGCGCGATCTGGCCCGCAAGAAGGCCGGCGAGGCCGTGGGCTTCGTCAACATCTCCGACGCCCGCGCCCTGACCGAGCTGGGCCTGGCCCACCGCAGCCAGGAGGGTTGGGACATCACGCCCGAGGGGACCGCCCTGCTGGCCCGCGACGCCCCGCCCCCGGCCGACGTCGACCCGGGCTGAACTCGGCGGTCGAACACGCGAAAGCTGTCCGAAATTTCACTTTCGGTCCCTCCCCCGGCGCCTATGGTCACGCCCAAAGTGACCTTGGGGGCCTCATGTTACGCACCGCCTTTTCCGTCCTCGCCCTGACCGCGGCCCTGGCCGCTGCGCCGGCCTACGCCCAGGCGCCCGTCGCCGCGCCCGCCGCCGTGGCGCCGGCCGTCTCGGAGGACGCCCGCCTGGCGGCCTTCTTCCAGGAGGCCTTCCTGGAGAGCGCCCGCCTCAGTCCCGAGACCCTCACCCAGCTGGGCATGAAGGAGCGCTACGGCGAACTGGGCGACTACACCAAGGCCGGCCAGGACAAGGCCCTGGCGGTGGCGCAGGCCCAGCTCGCGCGCATGACGCGGACCTTCGACCGCGCCCGGCTCAGCCCGGAGTCCCAGCTCTCCTATGACCTCTTCGCCAAGGCCGTGGCCACCCAGGCCACCCTGACCAAGTGGTACTGGCAGGCCTATGCGGTCTCCTCCACCGGCGGCGCCCTGGACGGCCTGCCGGTGATGCTGATCAACAACCACCGGGTCGACACCGTCGCGGACGCCCAGGCCTATGTCGCCCGCCTGCGGGCGGTGGAGCGGGTGGCCGGCGAGGTCTCCGCCGACCTCGGCGAGCGCACCGCCAAGGGCTACCTGCCGCCGGCCTTCGTCTTCGGCCGCGTCATCCCCGACGCCCGGAACCAGATCAAGGGCGCCCCCTTCGACACCGGCCCCGACCACGCCATCTGGGCCGACTTCAAGACCAAGGTCGCCGCGCTCAAGACCGACGAGGCGACCAAGGCCAAGCTGCTGGCCGACGGGGAGGCGGCGCTGAAGGGCGAGTGGCGGCGCGGCTACGACCGCTACCTGGCCGCCCTGGCGGCCATGTCGGCCAAGGCGACCAGCGTCGACGGCGTCTGGGCCCTGCCCCAGGGCGACGCCTACTACGCCGACATGGTGGCCTTCTTCACCACCACCACCCTCACCCCCGATCAGATCCACCAGACTGGCCTGTCGGAGGTCGCCCGCATCCGCGGCGAGATGGAGGCCATCAAGACCAAGGTCGGGTTCAAGGGCTCGCTGGCCGAGTTCTTCGCCTATGTGAAGACCGACCCCAAGTTCCACTATCCCAACACCCCGGCCGGCAAGCAGCAGTACCTGGCCGACGCCAAGGCCCTGATCGGAAGTTACATGGCCGTGGCGCCCCGGCAGTTCTCCCACCTGCCCAAGCAGGCCCTGGAGGTCCGCGCCGTCGAGCCCTTCCGCGAGAAGACCGCCTCGGTGGCCTTCTACAATCCGGGGACCCCCGACGGCTCGCGGCCGGGCATCTTCTACGTGAACCTGTCGGACATGACCCAGGTGCTGAAGCCCCAGATCGAGGCCATCGCCTATCACGAGGGCGCGCCGGGCCACCACTTCCAGATCGCCCGCTCCATGGAGCAGGCCGAGCTGCCGATGTTCCGCCGCTTCGCCTACCAGGGCGCCTATATCGAGGGCTGGGGCCTGTACGCCGAGAAGCTCGGCAAGGAGGCTGGCTTCTACCAGGACCCCTATAACGACTTCGGCAGGCTCTCCCTGGAGCTGTGGCGCGCCGCCCGCCTGGTGGTGGACACCGGCATCCACGCCAAGCATTGGACCCGCGATCAGACCATCGCCTACATGCGCGACAACACCCTCAACTCCGAGCGCGACATCGCCTCGGAGGTCGACCGCTACTTCACCAATCCCGGCCAGGCCACCAGCTACAAGACCGGCCAGCTGAAGATCTCGCAGCTGCGCGCCAAGGCCGAGGCGGCCCTGGGCCCGAAGTTCGACCTCAGGGACTACCACGAGGTGGTGCTGTCCAACGGCGCCCTGCCCCTGGACGTCCTGGAGGCCCAGGTCGACGCCTATATCGCGCGGACGAGATAGCGGCGGCGCCGAGGACCACCGCCATAGCTTCACCGTACCTTTGATGGGATGATCGGGCCGCCCGCGCCTCAGCCGTATGGATGTTCCCGGCCCATGCCGACCCAAGCCCTCGACAGCGCCTTCGCCGCGGAAGGCTCACCCCTGCTGTTGCCGGGCGGGGCGCTGCTGGCGGACGCCGGCGAGGCGGTCGCGGCGCTCTACCGGCTCACCGCCGGACGCCTGGCCGAGGTGGAGCCCACGGTCGAGGGCGGCGGGCGCCTGCTGACGGTGCATCGGCCCGGCGCCCTGATCGGCGGAGCCCAGCTGCTGGGCGATGGCCTGCACCACACCACCATCACCGCCCTGCGGGATTCCGAGCTCCAGGCGATCCCCGCCGCCCGCGCCGCGGTCCTGCTGGGCGAGCGTCCCGACCTGCTGGCCGCCGTGGCCCGGGCCGCCCTGGCGCGCCTGCGAACCGCCCCCGCCCCCCAGCAGCGCAGGAGTTCGATCCTGGGCTTCGTGGCCATCGCCGACAGCGTCGCCCTGCGCGATCTGGTCGAACGCCTGGCCATCGCCATGCGCGCCCTGGGCGCCGAGGTCGCGGTCCTGGGCGCCGAGGCCGACGACAGCTCGCCGGCCTATCTCCACGCCCTGGAGGTGGAGCACGACTTCGTCCTGATGGCCGCCGAGCGGAAGGACGTCGATTTCGCCACCTATTGCGGCCGCCAGATCGATCGGCTGATCCTGGTGGCGGACGCCGAAACGCCCCTGCCCGAGAGTCCCATCGGCTTCGCCACGGCGGCGATCCGCAACCAGCGCCTGCTGGACGTCATCCGGGTTCACCGGGCCGACAGCGGGCGGCCCCACGGGTCCGACCCCTGGCTGGACGCCGTCCCGGCCTCGCGGTTGTTCCAGATCCGGCAGGGCGACGGGCCCGACCTGGCCCGCCTGGCCCGCATCTATACCGGCAATTCCGTGGGCCTTGCGCTCTCCGGAGGCGGCGCCCGAGCCTACGCTCATATCGGCGTCGCCCGCGCCCTGGCCGAGCTGGGGATCCCCATCGACTTCGTCGCCGGCACCTCCATGGGGGCGGTGATCGCCGCGGGCCTGGCCATGGGCTGGGAGGGCCCGGAGATGGACCGCCGCATCCACGCGGCCTTCGTGGACTCCAGCCCGCTGTCGGACATCGCCTTCCCCATCCTGGCCATGACGCGGGGCCGCATGGTGGACCACCGCCTGGAGACCCACTTCGGCGACGTCCAGATCAGCGACCTGTGGCGGCCCTTCACCTGCGTCTCCACCGACCTCACCGTGGGCGGCATGCGAGTCCACCGCCGGGGCTCCCTGCGCCGGGCCCTGCGCGCCTCGCTGTCCCTGCCCGGCGTCCTGCCGCCGGTGGTGGAGGACGGCCACGTGCTGGTGGACGGGTCCCTGGTGCGCAACCTGCCGGTGGACCTGGTCCGCGAGCAGCATGACGGGGTGACCATCGGGGTCGACGTCTCCAGCGCCGACGGACTGCAGCCCGACGACCTGCTGCTCAAACCCTCGGGCTGGCGCTGGCTCGCCTCCGGCGCCTGGCTGCGGGGCCCGCCCATCGTCTCGGTGCTGATCCGCTCGGCCACCATGCCCAGCGTCACCGCCACGGCCCTGGTCCGCGACGACGTGGTGAAGATCACCCCGCGGGTCTCGGGCGTCGGTCTGCAGGACTGGAAGGCCTATGAGATGGCCGCCGACGCCGGCTACCGCGCCGCCATGGCCCTGGCCGACCAGCTGTCAGGCTTGCGACGCTGAGCCTTCGGCCACCACCGGGTCGCCCTTCCGCGACCCGGGTCGGACGCTCCAGCCCGCCCCTCGGGCGTTGGACACGGGCCCCGGGCGGCGGCTACACCCTGCGACGTTCTTGGAAAGGGCCCCAATGAGATCGCTGCTGTTGTTCGTCGCGGGGATTTGCCTGGCCGCCGCGCCCGGCGCGGCCCTGGCCCAGGCGCCGGCCGACGCCTTCTTCGAGGGCCTGACCCGTCTCTGCGGCCAGACCTTCTCGGGCCAGGTCGCGATGGGCGACGAGGCCGACGCCGCGTTCCGCAAGGCGGAGCTGGTGATGACCGTGACCGGCTGCACCGACCGTGAGGTCCGCATCCCCTTCCGGGTCGGCGCGGACCGCTCGCGCACCTGGATCGTCACCCGCCTGCCCGACGGCCGCCTGCGCCTGAAGCATGATCACCGCCACCCCGACGGGATCGAGGACGAGCTGTCGCAATATGGCGGCGACACCCGGGAGCCGGGGACCGCCGACCTCCAGCGGTTCCCGGCCGACGCCTTCTCCATCGCCCTGTTCACCCGCACGGGCCGGTCGGTCTCCAACACCAATGTCTGGTCCCTGGGCCTCACCCCCCAGGTCTTCACCTATGAACTGGCCCGCCCGGGCCGGCTGTTCCGCGTGGCCTTCGATCTCACCAGGCCCGCGCCCGCCCCCTGATCACGGTCCGGGACCGCGGGCGCCCGGGGCCTGCGGCGGCCTGCGAAAATCTCCAGGTAGGTCAAAAATCGACAGGTGCTGCGCTACCGCAGCGGGTGTAATGGTAGGGCTAACCTTAGCCGTGCCACGGAGTCCGCCCCGATGCCACCTGATCAGCGCGTCCGTTTCATCTCCTATCTGAACCCCAACCTCGCCCTGGGTCGCGACGGCGCCAGGACGGTGATCCGCAATCTCAACGAGTCCGGCCTGGTCTGGATTCGTCGCGACCGCGGCCCCGGCGCCTTCAGCCTGCTGCATGAGACCGACAACTACGGGCTCTTCTGGAGCGGCAAGGGCGATCCCCTGGGCCTCTGCCCCTTCAATCCCGACGATCGGGAGCACTACTGCACGGCCGATCTGCTGGGCGCCGGCCGCTGGCCTTGGTTTGCACTGAACAACCACGACCACAGCCACGTGGCCGACGTCGACCACAGCAACACGGCCTCGGGCACCAATGTCATCGCCTGGACCTGGTACTCCACCGCCCAGCCTGAGGATAATCAGGTCTGGCGCATGGAGAACGTCTGACCCGTCCGGCCACCCCCACGCATTTCAGGAGGCCCAGATGGCCGACTACCGCTGCCGCATCGTCCCCTACGTCACCACCAGCAAGTATCTGAGCATCACCGACGTCTCCTTCGGCACCTACAAGCCCTGCCTGCGGAGCCTCAACCAGGGACCCGGCACGATCTGGCTCCGACGCGACCGCGGACCTGGCGCCTTCCATCTCATCCACGAAGGCACCAATCACATCCTGCAATGGATGGGGGGGACCGCCATTGGCCTGCTGCATCCCGACCGCTATCAGTACGACAAGGACGACGACGGTCTGGTGTTTACCGGCGACCTGCTGGAGCCGGCGCCGTGGTTCGCCCTCAACAACAACCGGCATGACAAGGTGGTCGACGTGGACCACGGGCGCACCGACGAGAACACCCCGGTCATCGGCTTCCGCTGGAATGGCGGCGACAATCAGAAATGGCGGATGGAAGACGCCTAGATCGCCGTCCGCCCCGTCACCACGGTCATCGGATCGCCGCCCCGTCCGTCTCTCAGCCGGTGAACCTCCACGCCGGTGAACCCCGCCTCTTCCAGATAGAGCTCGATCAGGCGGGCGTGCCCCTCCGGGCCGACCCCCCGCCAGATGGCGACCGCCTTGGTGGGAAAGCAGCGGTTGGAATAGCTCACCACCAGCGGCGCGCCGGGCCGCAGGACACGCGCCAGTTCCGCCAGCACCGCCAGGGGCTGCTGCAGGTACTGGACGCCTACGCAGATCATGGCCGCGTCGAGGCTGGCCTCGGCCAGGTCCAGGCTGGGCGTCCGGTTCAAGTCCTGCACGAACCAGCGCGTCAGCCGCGGATTGGCCGCCAGCTCCTGCGCGTTCATCCCGTGCCCGATCACCTCGCCATAGGCGACCTCCGGCGGCAGGTGGCTCACCCAGCTGCTCATCAGGTCCAGCAGCGCCCCGCCTGCCGGCAGCGCCCGGCGGTAGAAGCCGGTCAGGGCCGCGATGGCGGCCTCATCGATATGGGTCTTCAGCCGGGCCTGGGCGTAGAAGTCCGCGTCGTCACCGTCGTCCTCCCGGGCGAAGGCGTTGGGCGGCAGTTGGGGAAACGGGCTCATGGGGCGAGCATAGAGCGTGACAGCCTGACGTGGGACCGGTTCAACAGCTCTGCGTCGGGGCGCCGTAGCGGCTATGGACGGCCCTGGCGGCGGGCCCGTCGAGCTGGAGCACCGTCAGCTGATCGTAATCGCAGTCGGTGAGCGGCGCGGGCGCCGGGTCGCCCAGGGCGCGGGCGATCTGCGCCACCGTGTTGCTGTGGCCGACGATGAGCACGGTGGCGCCGGCCGGCGCCTGCCGCGCCCGGGCCGCCACCCGCTGGACGTGGGCCGCGTCGCCACCGTCGAAGCCGATGGCGACGATGGGGACCCCCGCCGCCTCGGCGGTCGGCCGCGCCGTCTGGGCGGTGCGCTTGAGCGGAGTCGCCAGCACCAGGCTCACCCTTGCCCCGGCAAGCGCCTGGGCCAGCGCCTGCGCCCGGGCCTGCCCCGCCGCCGACAAGTCGGAGTCGCCGGTGGCGACGGCCTTCTCGCCGTGGCGGACCAGAACCACCGTCTGGGCCTGGGCCGGAAAAGCGATGAGCGCGGCCGCCAGGGCCGCTGCGATGAGGCGATGAATCATGGGCTGACCTTACCGTGAACGCCGCAGGCGCGCCCAGACTTGCGCATTGCGCCCGCATCGCGGAACTCTCCCCGCCTCAGGCAAGGGTTCGAGGTCCTCACATGCGTAAGTCCGGCGCCACCAAGGCGCTCTATGCGGGGTCCTTCGATCCCGTAACCCGCGGGCACCTGGACATCATCGGCAAGGCCCTGATGACCTTCGACGCCGTCCACGTCGCCATCGGCGCCAACGTCAAGAAGGCGCGCACCTTCGGGATCGAGGAGAGCCAGCGGCTGATCGTCGACTCCATCACCGAGCTGTGGCCCCAGGCCGCCACCGGAACCGAAAGCCTGTTCGGCGGCGCCCTGGAGGTCAGCGAGTACACCGACCGCAGCCTGATCGCCTACGCCCACCAGATCCAGGCGACCCACGTGGTCCGGGGGCTGCGCGAGGCCAGCGACTTCAACGACGAGTTCAACCTGCACGGGGTCGCCGGGCGGATCGACCCCAAGGTCCTGATGGTGCACTTCATCTGCGAGTCCCAGTTCCTGCACGTCTCGTCCAGCACGGCCAAGGAACTCGACTCGGTCGGCGAGAGCATCGGCTGGCTGGTCATGCCCTGCGTCGAGGCCGCCTTCGCCGCACGCCGCGAATTGTTGGGTTGAGGAGCATGGCCATGCGCACCGTGACCGCCCTGACCTGGGGCGTGAAACAGAGCTTCCGCGCCTATGTCGAGGGCGCGGGCGGAACCATCGAGGCCGGCGCCGGCGCCGCGCGCACCGACGACGGCGGCTTCACCTTCGCCGCCGCCCCCGACAGCGGCCTGACCCTGGACGCGGGCGGCCGGCTGACCGGACGCGGCGTCTTCCTGGGCGAGGTCCAGTTCACCGCCCACGGCGGCATGCTCAAGGTCTCCCTGGTCGACCCCATCCTGGAGATCGGCGAGGCCGGCGCGATCCTCACCCTCGCCGACCACCCCACCCGCACCTACCGCCTGGAGGCCGCGAAGCTCGACCTCGCCGCCACGGCCCCCGACCCCACGGGCGGCCTCATCCTCCCGGCGGCGCTGATGATGTTCGGCAGCCAATGGCTCGGCGACCACTACCCGGCCGGGGCGGCGCTGGATCCGGTGCGGTTGACGGTGGCGGACCCGCCATGACCGCCTACAGCATCTCCGACGCCAGGAAGAGCCTGTCCCGCCTGATCGACCGCGCGCTGGCGGGCGAGACGGTCATTATCTCCCGGCACGGCAGGACCGTGGCCGAGCTCCGCCCCATCGCCATGAGTGACCCCAAGGCCTCGCGGGCCAGCTATGCGTGGCTGAAGGCGCGCCGCCTGAGGCGCAGGGGCGTGGGCCTGACCTCGGTGGCGTTGCTCGAGCAGCTCTACGACGGGCGGTGAGCGCCGCCGAGGAGCTGGGCGCCCGGACAGGGCTACCGGCGACGCCGGGCCGCGATCCCGACCTGGGATAGGGACAGCGAACCCACTCCGTCATCCCGGCCGCAGCGAAGCGGAGAGCCGGGACCCAGGGGCCGCATTCCATCCCCTGGGTCCCGGGTCTCCCCTGCGGGTCGCCCGGGATGACGGGGCTTGATTGAGAGGGAGCGCCACCGGGGCTGCCCATGGGGGTTGCGCGGAGCGAATTGCGCGTGTCCCTATTTCGCTGAATGTCCCAATGTCCAACCTGACGGTCGCCATGAAACCAAGGATCACCGTCAGCGTCCAATCGGACGGCAGCTTCGACATCCGCGTGAACGAGACGGGCCGGGATCTGCTGGTCAAAGAACTCCAGCACCTGAGCGAGCGCTGGGATCACTTTCACCTCGATCACTACGACGAACCGGAGATGGCGGACACCACCGAGGCGCCGCTGTCGGCCATCGCCTACAGGCCCGACGATCAGGTCCTGCTCAACGGCAAGGTGTCGTTTCGGCCAGATCACTGGGACCTGGAGTACGTCCCGCACGTGATGGCCGCGAATGGCGAAGCGAGTTCGTGAACCCCCGCCTCAGTCTGGGCCGCGCCTCTCCGGTTGCGCTCGGAGGTCTCGCCTAGGGCGGTGTTCCGCTCGCGTCCCCTGGCGCGATCACGGCCGGGAAGTCGCCGCGCACGATCTCGCCGTCCAGGGCTCCGCTGACCAGCTCAAGGGCCTGGAACCCTCGCCCCCGCGACCGGTGCGGCGCCTCGATGCGGGCCGCCAGGTCGGAGGAAAAGCCGAAGCGCCCGTAGTAATCCGGGTCGCCCAGCAGGCTCGCCGCCTGGACCCCCATCGCCCGGAGACGGTCGAGACCGCCCCGCACCAGGCGCGACCCGACGCCGCGCCTCTGAAGGTCCGGAGCCACCGAGAGGCAGGCCAGGTAGGCGCCCCTCACTGGCCGACCGTCGACGACGAACGGGGCCGCGCACCATTGGGCGTGTCCGATGATGGCGCCCCCCGCCACCGCGACCTGCGCCAGGCAGACCTCGGCACGCTCCCGCACGGCCTGCACGAAGTCGGCGGTGTCGTCGTCGGCGCCGAAGGCCGCCGTGACCAACGCCCGCACAGCCGCCACATCGTCAGGCCGCTCAGGGCATATTTCGAGGTCGGTCATGCGATCAGGCTAGGCCCGCACCCGACCGCCA
>JAZKBZ010000128.1:35015-44207 GCA_040388315.1 Pseudomonadota bacterium
CGGCTCCCCCCCGAGGCCCGCGCTCGCCGCCGCCCCTCAAGCCCTCTCCGCCATCTTCCCCGCCTTCCCCGCCCGCGCCGCGACGTTCAGCGCCACCGCCGCCCGCACCAGCGCCGTCAGGGCCGCCTCGTCCACCGCCGCCCCCTCGGCGAAGTCGATGGCGCGCCGGGTGTTCCCCTCCAGGCTGGAATTGAACAGGCCCGTCGGATCGGCCAGGGCCGCGCCCTTGGCGAAGGTCAGCTTCACCACCGTCTTGTAGGTCTCGCCGGTGGTGAGGATGCCGTCGTGGGACCAGACGGGCACCCCGCGCCACTTCCATTCCTCCACCACCTGCGGGTCGGCCGCCTGGATGATGGCCCGGAGCCGGGCGAGCATCTCGCCGCGCCAGTCGGCCAGCTCGGCGATCCGGGCGTCGATCAGTTGGGAGGGCGGGGCGCCGGCCAGCTCCAGCGCGTCGATGTCGGCGGTGGTCTTCATCATGGCGGGTCTCACAGCTTCTCAGACGACGGCCGGCCGCCCCGCCACCGGGCGGCATAGGGCAGCACGAACATGTAGAGGCCGGTGAGCAGGAGCAGGACCAGGGGTGCGAGCGCGCAGAGCCCCACCCAGAGCGAGGGCTGTTGCTGTCCCAGGCCGAAGATGACGACGATGTTGAGGGTGACGCCCGCCGTGAAGGCGACGCACACCCAGCGGTGAATCTGGCGAATCCAGGCGTTCATGGAAACCTCCTCTGCCGACGAACCGATGCGGACGGGACCTAGTCCGCCCGCGCCAGAACCTGCTCCAGCTTGTCGAGGAACCTGGGCCATCCGGCCGTGGCGCCCCGGTAGGCCAGCTGCTGATCGGGCCGGAAGCCCACCTGCTCCATGCGCAGCCGGGTCCCCGTGGCGGTCGGCGTCAGCGTCCAGGTGACCACGCTCTCCAGGCCCAGGCCGTCCCAGCTGTAGGATAGGCGCCTGTTGGCCTCCAGGCTCTGGACCTGGCAGTCCACCGCGCCCCACTCGGCGCTGAGGCTGAAGCTGTGGCCGAGTTCCGGCTTGAAGTCGTTCTTCATCAGCCACTCCGCGATCAGGTGGGGCTGGGTGAGCGCCCGCCAGATCTTCTCCGGCGGAAAGGCCACCTCCCGTTCGACGACGACGGAGAGGATTTCGGCGGCGGTGCTCATTGGTCCATCCTCTTGAGGAGATCTTCCAGTTGGTCGATCCGATTTTCCCAGAACCCGGTCATCTGGGTCGTCCAGTCGACCAACGGCGCCAGGGCCTCGCGCTGGGCGCTGTAGTGGGTCCGGCGGCCTTCGGCGCGATCGCGCACCAGCCCGGCCTGTTTGAGGACCGCCAGGTGCTTGGAGACCGCCGGCTGCGAGACCCCGGCCCGGGCCGTCAGCGCCCCCACCGTCTGCTCCCCCTCGCGGCAAAGCCGCTCGAAGAGCGCTCGCCGAGTGGGATCGGCGAGGGTCCGGAAGAGCACGTCCTGAGCGGTCGACATCTGAGATCAATAACCTTCGGGCTATGGGTTAACGTATAACCAGTCAGATATGAATTAGTCAAGTTGGCGGTGCGGGCCTAGGCAAGATCGGGGTCTGCGCGGCCATGCCGCATCGCGAATCCCTTGCGGGTATGGCCTTATGACCGCCTACCGACATCCTGCCCGCCAAGGGACCCCCATGCTGAACACGCTGTTTTCGCGCACCGGAGCCGAGTGGGCGTCCGCCGGTCTGGTCTTCGTGGTCAGCCTGCTGGCGGGCCGCTACGCCGCCCAGGGCATGGATGCGCTCCAGTGGGCCGGCGCAGCCACCTCGGTGCTGGGTTCGGTGACGGTGGCCGTCTGGGTGCGCACCGCGCCCGTCGCCGGCAAGATCACCGCCCGCCAGGACGACTGACCGCAAACGCGGCGATCCCCCCTGCCGACCGCCTCAAGCGTGACCACTCGCCGCAGGCCGACCACATTCCAAATTTACCCTGACGCGCGACCCTGAAATCGCACGTCAATTGGAGGGCATAGGAGAACCCATGCTGAAGTCGATCACCGCCCGTCTTTCCGCCGAGCGCGCCGCCATGGGCCTCGTCATCCTGGCCAGCGCCCTGGTGGGCCGCCAGGCGGCGCTTGGCATGGACGCCGCCCAGGGCCTGTCGGGCCTGGCCGCCATCCTCGGCTCGGCCATGCTGGTGGTGATGGTCCGCACCTGGCCCAAGCCCGAGCGGGTCAAGGTTCGCGCCCGCCGCGACGACGACTACTCGGCGTAGACGTCGAGGCCCAAGGCGGTCAGCAGACGGTACTGCTGGCCGACGTCGACCTTCATGCCTTGGACACTGGCGAGCTTGGTGAGATCCAGGCCGCTCACCTCCGCGCCCCTCAGGTCCGCCCCGGCCAGCCTGGCCCCGCCGGTCAGCGCCTGGAACAGGTCGCACTTGCGCATGTCCGCCCCCGTCAGGTCGGCCTCCCGCAGGTCGGTCTCCCGCAGCGAGACATTGGTCAGGTCGGCGCCCGCCAGCCGCGCCTGGGCGAGGTCGGCCAGCTCCAGGCTGCAGCCCGAGAACGACACCTGGGTGCGGATCACCTTCCTGCCGAATGACCGGCTGAAGTCGGCCCCCACGAAGGCCGCGCCCCGCAGGTTGCAGGTCTCGAACTGGGCCCCGTACAGGCTCGACCTTTCGAACCGCGCGAAGGACAGGTCGCAGCGGGTGAAGCGCACTTCATCGAGACCGCAATGGGCAAATGTTGGTCCAATGTTGGCCTGGACGAACGTACAGTCCTCAAAGTGCGCCTCGCGCAGGTTGGCGCTGGCGAACCGGGCGCCGAGGATGCGGCAACCCTTGAATTTACTGCCTTCCAGCACCGTCCCCGAGAACTGCGCCCCCTCGATGGTGCAGCCCACGAAGACCGCATCGGTGCAGTCCGCGTCGGTCCAGTCGGCCATCGACAGGTCTTCGTCGGTCGCCCCTTGCGAAAACCCCATTTGCTCCATCCGCGACCACCAACATGTGGTCAGAGCTTGACCTGAATCTCGCTCCCCGCCGCGCGGAACTTGGCGCTCATCTCGGCCATCCCCTCGGCCACGTCGTTCTGCCGGGCCGCCGTCTCGCGGATCTCCTGGCTGATCTTCATGGAGCAGAACTTCGGGCCGCACATGGAGCAGAAGTGGGCGGTCTTGAAGGCCTCCTTGGGCAGGCTCTCGTCGTGGTATTCCCGCGCCGTCTCCGGATCGAGGCCCAGGTTGAACTGGTCCTCCCAGCGGAACTCGAACCGCGCCCGGCTCAGCGCGTCGTCCCAGGCCCGGGCGGTGGGATGGCCCTTGGCCAGGTCGGCGGCGTGGGCGGCGATCTTGTAGGTGATCACCCCCTGCTTGACGTCCTCCCGGTCGGGCAAGCCCAGGTGCTCCTTCGGCGTCACGTAGCAGAGCATGGCGGTCCCGAACCAGCCGATCATGGCCGCCCCGATGCCGCTGGTGATGTGGTCATAGCCCGGCGCGATGTCCGTCGTCAGCGGGCCCAGGGTGTAGAACGGCGCCTCCCCGCAGACCTTCAGCTGCTTGTCCATATTGGCCTTGATCTTGTGCATCGGCACATGGCCGGGGCCCTCGATCATGGTCTGGACCCCGTGCTTCCAGGCCACCTTCGTCAGCTCCCCCAGGGTCTCCAGCTCGGCGAACTGGGCGGCGTCATTGGCGTCGGCGATGGAGCCCGGCCGCAGGCCGTCGCCCAGGCTGAACGAGACATCGTAGGCCCGCATGATCTGGCAGATGTCCTCGAAGTGCTCGTAGAGGAAGTTCTCCTTGTGGTGGGCCAGGCACCACTTGGCCATGATCGACCCGCCGCGACTGACGATCCCCGTCACCCGCTTGGCGGTCAGCGGCACATAGGACAGCCGCACCCCGGCATGGATGGTGAAGTAGTCGACCCCCTGCTCGGCCTGCTCGATCAGGGTGTCGCGGAACACCTCCCAGGTCAGGTCCTCGGCGACGCCGTCGACCTTCTCCAGGGCCTGGTAGATCGGCACTGTTCCGATGGGAACGGGGCTGTTGCGGATGATCCAGTCGCGGATGTTGTGGATGTTGCGGCCGGTGGACAGGTCCATGACCGTGTCGGCTCCCCAGCGGATCGCCCAGACCATCTTGTCCACCTCGTCGGCTACGGTGGAGAGCACCGCGGAGTTGCCGATATTGGCGTTGATCTTCACCAGGAAATTCCGGCCGATGGCCATCGGCTCCAGCTCGGTGTGGTTGATATTGGCCGGGATGATCGCCCGGCCCCGAGCCACCTCCGAGCGCACGAACTCGGGCGTGCAGACATCGGGAATCTCGGCCCCGAAGTCCTCGCCGTCGCGAATGAAGCCGTCGCCTTCCCGGCGCCGCAGGTTCTCGCGGATGGCGACGTACTCCATCTCAGGCGTGATGATCCCCCGCCGGGCGTAGTCCATCTGGGTGACGCAGCCTGCGCCCTTGGCGCGGTAGACTCGGCGCGGCGCTGTGAACTCCGGCGCCAAGTGCGCGCCGCTGGCCCCGCCGTTGTCCTCGGGCTTCACCGCCCGGGGCTCGGCCACCACCTCGACGTCGCCCCGGGAGACCACCCAGGGTTCGCGGGTCTTGGGCAGCCCCTTGTCGATGTCGATGGTCGCGGTGGGGTCGGTATAGGGGCCGGACGGATCATAGATGGTCACCGGCGGCTCATTGGCGCTGGGGTGGACGGCCACCTCGCGGAACGGCACCCGGATGTCGGGCCACAGCAGGCCCGGCTGATAGACCTTGCGCGATCCGGAACGCTCCCCGGTGGGGATGGCGCCATTGCTGGGGACGGGGGTTTGGATGTTCATGCGCGGGCTCCTGCCTTGATAAGGAGACCCGGACGTGTCGCGCAGAGTGGTCGTGCGGTGGCCCGCGTTCCCTCCCTTCGCCGGCATGACCCGGATCAGGTTCGGCGGGTCGCGGGGACGAACCCGCCTCTCAGCCGCTGCGGCGACTCCCCGGAGAAGCCCCCACGCTAGCTGAGGCGCCCGACAAATGCCATCCTGGGGTGCTGATCTTCCGTCACCCGCAAGGATCACTCCATGACCCGTCTCCTCCCCCTTCTCCTGGCCGCCGCGGCCCTGAGCGCCGGCGCCGCCCCCGCCCTGGCCGCCGATCCCGCGCCGGCGCGGCAATGCTTCCGCGTCAGCCAGATGAACGGCCACACGGTCGGCGACTCCAAGACCCTCTATGTCGGGGTGGCCCGCAAGGAAGTCTACCGGATCGACATGGCCGGAGCCTGCCTGGCCGGAGCCAATTTCGGCGATCCCCTGGTGATCGAGAGCCGGGGCAATGACTTCATCTGCCAGCCCATCGACCTGGACCTGAAGGTGGCCGGGGCCATCGGCCTGTCGCCCTGCATCGTCAGCAAGATCACCAAGCTGACCCCGGCGCAGATCGCCGCCCTGCCCCCCAAGCTGAAGCCCTAAGCGTCTCGCGAAGCCCGCGCCGCCCGTGCTAGGCAGGAGGCTCGAGGAGACCTCCATGCACCTGGCCCGCTTTCCCCGCGCCCGCTTCGCGCACCTGCCCACGCCGCTGGAGCCCATGCCCCGCCTCAGCGCGGCCCTGGGCGGCCCCGAGCTGTGGGTCAAGCGCGACGACTGCACTGGCCTGGCCGGCGGCGGCAACAAGACCCGCAAGCTGGAATTCCTGCTGGGAGACGCCCTCGACCAGGGCTGCGACACCCTGGTGACGCAAGGCGCGGTGCAGTCCAACCACGTACGCCAGACGGCCGCCGCCGCCGCCCATTTCGGCCTGGCCTGCGAGATCATCCTGGAGGAGCGGACCGGCTCCAAGGCAGTCGATTACAATACCTCGGGCAACGTCCTGCTGGACCGCCTGCTGGGGGGAAAGCTGCGCAATGTGCCGGCCGGAACCGACATGAACGCGGCCCTGGCGGAGGTGGCCGAGGAGGTCCGCGCCGGGGGCGGGATCCCCTACATAATCCCTGGCGGCGGCTCCAACGCCATCGGCGCGCTCGGCTATGTGGACTGCGCCGTCGAGCTGGTGCGCCAGGCCGATGAGCAGGGGATCGTCATCGACCGCATCATCACGGCCACCGGCAGCGCCGGCACCCACGCCGGACTGGTGGCGGGCCTGGCCTTGATCGGGGCCGATATCCCGATCCTCGGCATCGGGGTCCGCGCGCCCCGGGACGTGCAGGAGGCCAATGTCCACAAGCTGGCGGTGGAGACCGCGGCCCTGCTGGGCCACCCCGACCGCGTCACCCGCGAGATGACCGTGGCCGATTGCGACTATGTCGGCGCGGGCTACGGCCTGATCGACGAGGCGGTGATCGAAGCCCTGAAGCTGGTGGCCCGCACCGAGGCCCTGCTGCTGGATCCGGTCTATACCGGCAAGGCCATGAAGGGCCTGATCGCGCTCACCAAGGCCGGCGCCTTCCAGGACGAGACCGTGGTCTTCCTGCACACCGGCGGCGCCCAGGGCCTGTTCGGCTACGCCTCGGAACTGGAAGGAAACCTCGAATGAGCCTCGTCCTCGGCGTCCTCGGCGGCATGGGTCCGGCCGCCACCCTCGACTTCCTCGCCAAGCTCCAGGCCTTCACCCCGGTGAAGTCGGAGAAGGACCACATCCGCGTCATCGTCGACATCAATCCTCAGGTCCCCGACCGCAACGACCCCTTCGCCAAGCCCGGGCCGGTCCTGGCCGAGATGGCCGGCGCCTTGCACGGCGCCGGGGCCGAGGTGCTGGCCATCGCCTGCAACACGGCGCATGCCCATGCCGACCTGATCACCCGGGCCTCGGGCCTGCCGCTGGTCGACATGATCGCCACCGCCTCGGTCGCAGCGCGCGACACCGGAGCCCGTCGGGCCGGGGTCCTGGGCACCAAGCAGGCCATCCGGCTCTATCGCGAATACCTCGCCGCCCAGGGCATGGGCCTGGTGACCCTGCCGGCCGAGGCCCAGGAGGGGTTCATGACCCTGCTGGCCAAGATCAAGGCCGGCGACCTCGGTCCAGAGGTGCGCCAGGGCATGGCTGACCTGGCCCAGATCCTGGTGGCCGAGGGCGCGGAGGCCATCATCGCCGGCTGCACCGAGGTTCCCCTGGTTCTGTCCCCCAAGGATGTGAGCAAGCCGCTGCTGGACGCTGGCGAACTGCTCGCCAAGCGCTGCGTGGACGTCTGCCTTGGCTACGAGCCCGTGCCGGTTCTCGAGGCGTGACGCGCTTGCTAGAGACGTGACGCACTGAAGGTGTCGCAGGACGCCGGATCGCCGTTCTGCACCCCGGCGCGGAACCAGCGCATCCGCTGCTCGCTCGTGCCGTGGGTGAAGGCGTCGGGCATGACCCGACCCTGGGACTGCTTCTGCAGGGTGTCGTCGCCCACCGCGGCGGCGGCGCGCAGGCCGTCCTCCACGTCCTTGGGGTCCAGCGCCACCTGGCCGCCCGAGGCCTCGGAGGCCCGCGCGGCCCAGACCCCGGCATAGCAATCGGCCTGCAGCTCCAGCCGCACCGAGCCGGAGTCCTCGCCACGCGCGCCGTACTGCTTGGAGCGCTCCATCTGACCGGTGAGGTTCTGGACGTGGTGGCCGATCTCGTGGGCGATGACATAGGCTCGCGCCGCGTCGCCCTGGGCGCCGAAGCGGCCCGAAAGCTCCTGCCAGAAGGCCAGGTCCAGATAGACCTTGCGGTCCTGCGGGCAATAGAACGGCCCCATGGCCGACTGGCCCATGCCGCAGCCGGTGCCAGTGGCGCGGTCATAGATCACCACCCCGGCCGGCGGATCGTAGCTGCGGTTGGAGGCCTTGAAGACCTGGCCCCAGACGTCGCTGGTGGAGGTCTCGATGACATCGACGAACTGGGCGTCGGCGTCCTGGGGCGTGCCACGCACGCCCTCCTGCTGCTCAGCCCCGCCGCCAGCCTGATTGACCACGCTCAGCGTCGTCGAGGGATCGATGCCGAAGACGAAATAGCCGATGGCCGCCAGGACCAGCCCGCCGATCCCGACCCCGCCCGCCACCGAGCCGAGTCCGCGGCGATCCTCGATGTTCCCGCCGCGCCGTCCGCCTTGCCAACGCATGGCCATCTCCTGAAACCCAAGCGCACTCAACGCGCCAACGCCGCCGAGGATGCCGCCGAACGATGGCCCTGTCAGCTAGCGGGGGGGATTGTTCTTCTCCAGGAAGTCCACGGTCGCCTGCAGCATCTGGATGCGGGTCGCCCCGCGCGACAGCCCGTGATCCTCGGCCTTCAGGGTCACCAGCTCCACCGGCTTGCCCGCCGCGGTCAGGGCGTCGGCCATCAACTGGGTTTGCTCAAAGGGCACCACCAGGTCGTCCTTGCCGTGGATCAGCAGGACCGGCGCCTTGATCGCCGCGACCTGGAGCGCCGGGGAGTAGGCGCCGAGCCCGCTCTCGTCCTCGCCTTCCACGCCCATGAAGCGCCGCCAGAAGCGCAGGGTGTCGTTCCGGCCACCGCCGAGATTTCCCCGCTTCCACATCAGGAAACGATGGAGGTCGGAGATGCCGGAGACCGCCACCGCACAGCGGTAGACCCCCGGCTGCAGGGCGACCCCGGCCAGGGCCGCGTAGCCACCGTAGCTGCCGCCCGCGATGCAGACCCGCTTGGGATCGATGATCCCCTGGCCGGCGAGATGCGTCACCCCGTCGGAGAGGTCGGTCTGCATCTTGCGGCCCCACTCGCCATACCCGGCGGCGGTGAAGGCCGGGCCGTAGCCGTCGGAACCGCGGAAATTGGGCTGCAGCACGGCGTAGCCGCGGGAGGCGAGCGCCTGACTCCACCAGTCGAAATCGAGGGTGTCGAAGGATTGCGGGCCCCCGTGCGGCATGACTACCAGGGGCAGGCTCTTGGGGTCCCGCCCTTTGGGCAGGGTCAGGATCGCGGGGATCTCCAGTCCGTCGGCGGCCTTGTAACTGATCATGGTGGCGGTGGAGATCTCGTCCGGCCCTAGGCCGGTCTGGATGTCGTCCACCATGGAGGCGCGGCCGGCGGCGAGATCGACGAACATGTAGGCCGCCCCCGTCTTCGGCCCCTGCACCTTGACCACCACCTGCTTGCGGTTGTCGGACCAGCTCTCCAGGGTCACCCGCTCCCCAGGGAAGGCGCGCTTGATCTTGTTCCAGCCGGCCTGATCCTCGGGGGCGAAGAAGGTCATCGTGTGGGCGTCGTCGTTCTCCACCACGCCGATGATCCGTCGGGTCACCCCGTCGAGC
>JAZKBZ010000129.1:0-6055 GCA_040388315.1 Pseudomonadota bacterium
CGTCCCAAAGACCCGGCATCTAGCCCGCGCACATCCGTGGGAAATCGTCGACGCGGTCCGCATAACCTCTAGCGGACGAGTTTAAAGCTCGACTTTACTGGAAGAGGTTCCGTTTGAGTTCGAAGTCTTCGTCGGCGACCGATCGCGTGCGCCATTTCGGCCTGGAGACCGCCGCCGCGGTGGTGCTGGGCCTGGCCGCGGTCACCGTCGCCTACGCCGCCTTGCCCGACGTCAAGCAGAAGCCCGTGGCCTCAGCGCCGGCGGCCCCTGCCGCGCCCGCCGCCGAGCCCGCGCCGCCGCCGCCGGTGTTCGATTGCGGCAACCCGGTGCCTGGACAATTGATCAACTCCCCCTTCGGCCTGCGCCGCCTGCCCTGGGAAGACCATGGCCGCCTGCACGAGGGCGTCGACATCGCCGGCCCCACCGGGACCAAGGTCGTGGCCGTGGCCGACGGGATCGTGGTCCGCGCCGGCGAGAGCCCCTCCTATGGCCGCTATGTCGAGATCGAGCACGGGGTCGGCCTCACCAGCTTCTACGCCCATCTGGGCAAGATCGAGCGCGGGACCCGGAAGGGCGCCTATGTCGAGGCCGGCAAGACGATCGGCAAGATGGGTTCCAGCGGCACCTCGACAGGACCGCACGTCCACTTCGAGATCCGCCAGGACGACAAACCGCTCAATCCCCTGGTGTTCATAAACCGCGAGTTCGCCACCGCCGAGGATCTGCCCATCAAGCTGGGCTCCTATGTCTCGCCCCGGGTCCGCATCGCCTATGTCTCCGAGATCCCGGAGAGCAAGAAGGCGCTGATGGAGGCCAAGGCCGCCAAGGGCAAGAAGGGCAAGGGCGGCCGGGTCCGCCAGACCCTGAAGCTCCAGGGCTAGGGTCTAGGTTTCCCCGAGGCGCGGTCGGCCGCGACAGCCGCCACCAGCACCGCGATCAACAGGCCGATCCGGGTCCACAGCGGATAGGCGGTGGTGGCCATCGTCCAGGCGGCGAAGGCCAGGAACAGGCCGCTGACGATGCGGCCGGCCAGGGCCCGGCGTCCGGCGATCAGGTTGGCGCTCCAGGCGGCGGCCAGCGCCCCCAGCAGCCAGGCCAGGATCGTGCCCACCAGGGCGCCCATCGGCAGGACGGCGGTGGCCGCGCGGATGGCGGCCGGATCGGTGAGGTTCACGCCTGGCGGCGGCGGGAAGATCATGTTGGCGGCCCCGTCCACGACCCCCAGCACCACGAGCCCGATCAGGGGCCCGAGAATCACCGCCAGAATCAGTCGCAGCATGGTCGAATCCCTCTCCGCCAGGTGCGCGAACCTAACCCCAGTAAGGTTTCCGCGCACGGCCTTGTGCATGGCCAAGCTTGTGCCCATGCTCGTGTCATAAAAAACGAGGAAACGACCCATGCGTTCAGGCTTTAGCGGGCTTGCGCTCGCGTCCGTCCTTCTACTGAGCACCTCTCTCGCCGCCTGCGGGAAGAGCGAACCCGCGGCTCCGGCGGGTCCCCCGGCCCTGGCCCTCTCCATGGCGGAGGGCGCCCACGGCATCCTTCCGGCCCAGAGCGTCGAGATCAAGACCAAGGGCTCGATAGCCAAGGTGGCCATGACCCCCAACTGGCGGGTCGGCGGCCAGCAGCTCAACATTATGTGGTACGCCGGCGCCAGCCAGACCAAGCGCTTCTTCGTGGTCACCGAGACCGGGACCGCGGCCGACCAGCCGAGCTTCCTGGCCAACCCGGAGACCGGGGTGCGCAACGTCCGGGTCAGCTTCGACGGCGGGGCGCCGGTGGCCTTCAAGCCCACCACCGCGCGGGCGCCCTTCGACGTGCCGGCCGGCGCCAAGGCGGTGACCCGGGTGGAGATCGACTACGGGGCTTCCGAGGCGCCCCAGACGATCGTCTGGAAATAGCCGCAAACCGGCCTTGCGCCTGACCGGGCGGGACTCCTAAGTCTCGCCATGGCCAAGGCCGGATTCCATCCCACGCGCGGCGCGCTCGTCGACATCGGCGGGCGCCGCCTGCGCGTGGTGCAGGCCGGGGAGGCCTGCGTCGAGCCCCTGATCGTGCTGGAGTGCGGCGCCTTCGGCTGCGCCGCCGACTGGGCCGTGGTGCAGCAACGCCTGGCGGAGAAGGGCCTGCGCAGCCTGGCCTATGACCGGGCGGGCCTGGGCTATTCCGACCCCGGCCCCCGGCCCCGCGACGGGCGGGCCATCGTCGCCGACCTGGAGGCCCTGCTGGCCCATCTGGGGGAGACCGGGCCGCTGATCCTGGTGGGCCATTCCATGGGCGGGCTGCTGCTGCGGGTCTTCGTCGGACGCAATCGCGAGCGGGTGACCGGCGTCGTGCTGGTGGACGCCGTCACGCCTGAAACGATCGAGAGCCCCGTCGCCGCGCGCGCCATCCACGGCTTCCGGCGGGCCATGAAGCTGGTGGGCCGCTGGTCCGGGATCGGCTTCATGAAGCCCTTCGCCCTGGTGGTCGGTGACAAGATCGGCCTGGAGGGCGAGGCGTCGACCGAGAAGCGGCGCATCTACGGCCTGGCCAGCCACGCCCACTGGTCGGCGGAGGAGGTGGCCCACTGGGCGGCCACTTCGGCCCAGGGGCGCGAGATCGGCCACTATGATCCCAGCCTGCCGGTGGCGGTGGTGAACGCCGGAGGCACCCGGCTGCCGGCCCGGCTGAAGGCCATCCAGGCGGCGCCCGCCCATGCCTCGGCGCGGGGCTATGTGGTCGACATCGCCGGCGCCAACCACTCCACCCTGCTGGGCAAGCGCTTCGCCGACCCGATCATCGTCGGGATCGAACACGTGCTGGCGCGCTAGGCCGGTTCCCTCTCGACGACCCCACAGGCCGCGCGCAGCCGATCCAGGGCCAGGGGGCGCGCGGACAGGTCGGGGATCTGCGTCAGCATCGGCGAGCCCTCGCCCGCGATGAAGGGCAAGGTCCCGCGCGCGCCGGCCGGCAGGCGCTGGAGCGTCGCGCGCTGCGAGGCCGGGAGCCCGGCCGCTTGACCGGCCAGGGCCTGGATTGTCACGGGCCGTTCGGTGGTGATCTCGAAGCGGCCATCCCAGACGCCGGTCGCTCCGGCGGCCAGGGTCAGGGGCGTCAGCCCCTGCCGGCCCGCATCGCGCAGGAAGCGCACCTGGTCCCCGTCCGCCTCGATCCGCGCCCCGGCCAGGGTGGCGGTGAAGTCGCCGCTCAGCGACGGCGCCAGACGCGCCAAGCGGTCGCTGCGCGGCGGGCGGGCGGTTCCGGCGGCGCAGAGGCAGGCGATGGCGAGGAAGGCCCTTGGGGCCTTCAGGAGGGCCGCGCGGGGCAGGGCGAGGCCGCCGGCCAGATCGGTGGCGGCGCGGGCGAGGTCGGCGAGATCCGGGACCGTGGCGACTTCGTCGGTCTCGGCGCCGCTCAGGCCCGCCCGGGCGCGGGCGCGGGCGAAGCGCACATCCTCATTGGCCGGATCCTCGATCCAGGTTTCGCCGCGCTCGGCGAGCCAGGCGCGGATGTCGGCGCGTGTCCGGGTCAGGAGGGGCCTTAGCAGGAAGACGTCGCGCCCCTCGGGCCAGACCGGCGAGGGCGACCATTCGCGTGGACTGGGGGTCGTGGCTCCGGCCTGCCGCATGGCGGTGGCCTCCAGGCGGTCGCTGGCGGTGTGGCCCATCAGGACGACCTTGGCCCCGGCTTCCCGGGCGGCGTCGGCGATCAGGCGGTGGCGGGCGGTCCGCGCCGCGGCGGGCAGGCCGGTCGCGGGCTTCTCCCCCTCCCAGGCGAGCGCCCGGAAGCCGGCGCCGAGGCGGCGGGCTGTGGCCGCGCAGGCCTGCGTCCAGGCCGCGCTCTCGGCGCGCAGGCGGTGATCCACGGTGAGGATGAGCAGCGACCGGCCATGGGCCCTGGCCCAATCGGCGGCGATCAAGGCCAGGGCCAGGGAATCCCCGCCGCCGGACAGGGCCACGACGATCGGCGCGGGCGATGGGCTCAGCAGGCGGCGGTCGAGGACCTCGTGAACCTCGGCCGTCAGGCCGCGCACTTTGCCTGGGCCCGGGCGGCGGCGGCGCGGCCCTTCACGGCCGCGGCCGCCTTGGGATAGCGGCGGTCGAACTCGCCGAGGATCTGGCAGGCGTCGGCGGGCTTCTTCAGGGCGATCAGGGCGCGAGAGAGCTCGACGGTGGCGTCGGGGGCCCAGCTGGTGGCGGGCCAGCCGCGGATGGCGCCGATATAGGCCTGGGCGGCGTCGGCGTGGGCGGCGCGGGCCGACAGGGTCTTGCCCAGCCAGTAGCGGGCCTCCGGCGCCTTGGCGCTGTCGTCATAGCGGTCGACATAGTCGCGGAAGGCGCCTTCGGCGCCGGTATAGTCGCCGCTGAGCATCAGCTGGCGGGCCGCGGTGAAGGCCTCCGACGAGGTGGGGGCCGGCCCGGCCGCGATGGCTCCGCCGCCGGCGAGGTCCGGGGCGGGGCCTTCGGCGACCGGCGCGGCCTGGCGCTGCTCGACCCCGCCGAGGCGGTCGGTGAGCGCCTTGTTGTCCCGCTTCAAGGCCTCGGTGTCGCGCTTGGCCTGTTCGAGATCGTGGCTGGTGGTCTCCAGCTGGCCGTTCACCCGGGTCAGGGCCTGTTCCAGGTCGGCGATGCGGCGGGTCAGTTCCTGGAGCTGGTAGTCGGTCTCCGCCGGCTGGACCACCACCGGCTTTCCGGAGTCGCGGCCCTGGAAGACGATGGAGCGCAGCTCGCGCATCACCTGCTCCATGCGGTCAAGCCGCCGCGCGTCGCGCGCGTCGAGGGGATCGATCGGCGTCTGGGCCAGGGCGGGCGCCGCGGCGAGGGCGAGCGTCAGGACGGCGGCGGAGGACAGGGCGAGGCGGCGAAGGGTCATGAGTTCATCATCTGCAGGTCGGGGGGCCAAAATGCGGCTTGGCGGCCGGGCAAGTCCAGAACGCAAAGAGGGGCCCCGCATCGGGGGCCCCTCTCGCACTCTCCTCGAACTGGTACTAGGTCCTAGCGCGCGCCGCCGGTGATGGCCGTGTGGCCGTTCCGGTTGCGCTGGTAGGCCTCTTCGCTGGTGCCCGGATCGATCGGGCGTTCCTTGCCGAAGGACACGGTGGAAATCCGCGCCGGCGAGACGCCGCGGCTCACCAGATATTCCCGCACCGAGTTGGCGCGGCGGGCGCCGAGCGCCAGGTTGTATTCGCGGGTGCCGCGTTCGTCGGCGTTGCCTTCGATCCGGACCGCGACGCTGGGATAGCGCATCAGCCACTGGGCCTGGGCGTCCAGCACGGGGCTGGCGTCGGAGCGGATCTCGTAGCGGTCGAAGTCGAAATAGACCCGGTCGCCGATGTTGATCACGAAGTCCTGGATCGAGCCCGGGACCACATTGCCCGCGCTCGGACCGGGGCCCGGTTGCGACGGATAGCCGGGGCCGGGACCAGGGCCGACGCCCGGGCCGGGCTTGGGACGGCTGGCGCAGGCGGCCATGGACAGAGCCGCGGTGGTCACAAGCGCCAGTCGAAGGGCGTGCTTGGTGCTGAAGCTCATGTCGGGCTTCTCCTTAAGCTGGGTTTCGCCGGCGCCAACCGCGCCATTTCCTAAACTCTACCTGCATTTCCATCTGCCGGACATTTCAAATGACCGCCACTGTGGAAAGGTTACACCTGAATTCTCTCATCAGTTGAGCAATGGAGACCAGGCTGGGTCTGAGCCGGAGCCCGGATAGGGCGCCGCGCGCAGGATTCGACCTGTTACATCCACCGTCCACAAACGCGGAGGTCCGCCCTGCGTTTCACGGCTGAACATCAGCACCCGCCCGTTCGGCGCCCAGGTGGGGCTCTCGTCGAGGTAGCTGGTGGTCAAAAGCCGCTCATCCGATCCGTCGGGCCGCATGACCCCGATGTGGAACTCCCCGCCTGTCTGTTTGGTGAAGGCGATGAAGTCCCCCACCGGGCTCCAGACCGGAGTGGTATAGCGCCCCGATCCGTAAGAAATGCGACGGACGCCCGAGCCGTCGGAATTCATGATGTAGAGCTGGGGCGAGCCGCCGCGGTCGGAGTTGAAGACGATCTTGGTCCCGTCCGGCGAGA
>JAZKBZ010000129.1:6065-7238 GCA_040388315.1 Pseudomonadota bacterium
CAGGCGCGCCGACGTGCGGCTCTTGAGGTTCATCACATAGATGTCGCTGTTGCCGCCCCGCTCGACGGAGAAGGCCACGCGGCCGCCGTCCGGCGAGAAGCGCGGCGCATAGACCATGCCGGGGAACTTGCCGATGCTCTCGCGCCGCGCGGTCTCCAGGTTGAACAGGTAGATGGCCGAGCCCTCCGGCCGCAGGGTCATGTAGGTGATCTCCTGGCTGGTGGCGGAGAACCTGGGCGACATGACGATGTAGGAGCCGTCGGTCAGGTAGCTGGGATTGGCCCCGTCCTGATCCATGATGGCGAGCGTCTTGGTGCGGTTCAGGCGCCCGCCGGTCTCCGAGACGAAGACGATGCGGGTGTCGAAATAGCCCTTCTCGCCGGTGAGCCGCTCATAGACGGCGTCGGAGATCTTGTGGGCCACCCGGCGCCAGTTCTCCGGGGTGGAGGTGAACTGCAGGCCCAGGAGCTGCTGCTCCGAATAGACGTCCCACAGGCGGAAATCGACCCGCAGGCGGCCGCCCTCGACGGTGACCTGGCCGTTGACCAGGGCCTGGGCGTTGATCGCCTTCCAGTCGGGGAAGCGCGGCTGCACAGCCACGTCCAGGCCCTTCTCGATGAAGGCGGCGGGGTTGATCGGGGCGAAGAGCCCTGAGCGTTCCAGATTGCCGGTGATGACCTGGGCGATGTCGGCGCCGCGGGTCCCGCCGAAGGCCGGCACGGCGATGGGCAGGGGCTGGACGTCGCCCTTGTTCACGTCGATCTCGATCTGCGCCTGGGCCGGCGTGGCCAGGGACGCGGAGGCGAGCAGCAGGCTGGCGATCGCCAGGCAGAGGGCCTTCAGTCGCATGGGACGGGTCTCCTTGGGGGCGCTCATCGGCAGGCTTCCTGGGCGTTGAAGGTGGGGGCCCAGGCCTGGCCATAGACCTCCCGGGGCAGGGATTTCTCGGCGGCGGCCTGGCGCACGGCGCGGATGGCGCGCTCGGCGGCGGCCCGGACCACGGGGTTGGACGAATTCTCCTGGCCGCCGGCCTCGACCGGGCCGACCACCTGGCCGCCGGCCGACAGGGTGAAGGTCACCCGGACGCGGACGTCGCGGCCGCCCTCGACCTCGCAATTGGGGTTCCAGCGGCGCTGCAGCTCCGAGACTAGGCCGGCCAGCGCGCTGGCCGAG
>JAZKBZ010000129.1:7248-26771 GCA_040388315.1 Pseudomonadota bacterium
GCCGGCGCCGGCCGAGGGGCGTGCCTCCCGCGCGGTCTCCTGGCGGGACGCACCCTGGGCGGCCGAGGAGGCCTTGCCGCCGGAGGGCCGGCTCTTGGCGATGCTGGCCGACAGGGCGTCGAGATCCAGCGCCTTCTGGGGCTTGGCGGGCGCCGGCTTCTGCTGGCCCTTGGCGGCCGGATCGACGGTGGGCTTGGCCGCGGCGGGCGCCTTGGAGGGCGTCGGGGCGGGCTGGGGCGCGGGGGGAACCGGCTCGGGCGACGGGGCCTCGAGCGCGGGCTCCGGCGGGGCGTCGGGGACGGGCGTCTCGGTGGCGGCGGCCTGCTCCTGGGCGGCCTGGGCCGCGGCGCGCAGGTCGGTATAGGTGGCGTTGGAGATGATGTTGACCGGCACGGTTGTCCCGGCCGGAAGCTGCTTCTGCCACGGCCAGGAGATCAGGGCGGCCACCAGCACCCCGCCGTGGATCAGCAGGGAGGCGAGCATGGCCGCGGAGAAATCCGACCGGGTGCGCGTCATGGCGGCCTCAGGTCCCCGGGGCGTCCGGGGCGGGGGTTCCGCCGGAAGAGGGGCCGCCGGTGTCGGTGATCAGGTTGATCGACTTGAAGCCCGAGGTCGAAAGGGCGGCCATCACCTGAGCCACCACCGCATAGGAGGCCCGGCCGTCGGCCCGCACATAGATCGGCTTGGCGGTGACGTCGCCGGCCATGGCCCTGAGGCGCGGGGCGAGCCCGGCGAAGGGCACGGGGTCCTCCTGCACGAACAGGGAGCCGTCGGCGCGGATGGAGACGGTGAGCGGCTCGGACTGGTCCTCCATGGCGCCGGCCTCGGTCTTGGGCAGCTCCACGGGGACGCCCACGGTCAGCAGGGGGGCGGAGATCATGAAGACGATCAGCAACACCAGCATCACGTCCACCAGGGGCGTGACGTTGATTTCCGACAGGGCGCCGCGGCGTCCGCCGCCGCGCCGTCTGCGCCGGCCCCCGCCGCCGGCGGCGAAGGCGTCGTGACTGGAGAGCGCCATGGCCCTAGCTCCGGTCGGCCAGCCGCCGCTGGATGGCGGTGGACAGGTCGTCGGCGAAGCCCTCAAGGCGGGCGGTGTAGCGCGAGGCGTCGGTGGAAAATTTGTTATAGGCGATATAGGCGGGAATCGCGCTGATCAGGCCGATGGCGGTGGCGAACAGGGCCTCGGCGATGGAGGGGGCGACCACGGCCAGGTTGGTGTTCTTCTGGATCGCGATCTCCTGGAAGGCGTGCATGATCCCCCAGACGGTGCCGAACAGGCCGATGAAGGGTGAGGCGGTGGCGACGATGGCGAGCGAGCCGAGGCCGTCCTCCACCCGCTGGGCCTCGCGGGCGATGGTGGTGTCCAGCACCCGGTCGATGCGCTGGATCAGGAAGGCGGCCTGGGTGTCGGTGGCCAGGCCCTTGGCCCGGGCGTCCCGCCATTCGCGCAGGGCGCCCTGCAGCATGCGGGGCAGGGCGTGCTTGGGCCGCTCCCCGGCCTCCTGGGCGATGTCCTCCAGGCTGCGGCCCGAGGAGACCTGGTTCTCGAAGCGGTCAGCCTGGCCGTTCAGCGCCGAGAAGCGGAACAGCTTGTCGATGATCACCGTCCAGGACCAGAGCGAGGACAGCGCCAAGCCGGCCATGACCGACTTCACGACCCAGTCGGCGCGCAGGAAGAGGGCGATGAAGGAGAAGGTCTCGGGCGTGATCGCGGCGGGGACTGCGGGGTCCATGCGGCCTGGGCTCCGTGGTTTGCGTCCGGCCAGGATTGGCTTGGAACGGCGCGGTGTCGAACTTAAGGCCAAGCCCTAGCAAAAAAGGGGCCTGAGCGTCGCTATGAGTTCCTTGGGCGGCTTTCGTGGCCGTCCTGCGAGATCGATACAGGCGGCCTCCACGACCGCCTGCGCAATCACTTGCTCGCCGCGGGTGATCTTCTGGTTGATGAACAGGCGAGGGCCCGCCATGCGGTCGTAGGTGGTGCGCACCAGCAGGGCGTCGTCGATGCGGGCGGGCGCCTTGAAGTCCAGCTCCAGCCGCACGACGGTGAAGGCGGCGGGGTCTGGGCGCTCCAACAGCTGCGCATGGCCGATGCCGGCCACCCGCAGGAAATCGCTGCGGCCGCGCTCGAAGAAGCGGACGTACTGACCGTGATAGACGACGCCGGTGAAGTCGGTGTCCTCGTAATAGATGCGCACCGGAAGCTGGTGCTCCCGGCCGACGATCTCGCCGGCATAGGGTTCGGTCATCGGGGACGGTCCTGCAGCATGGCAGAGGTCAGGATGGCGCCGACCCCGAACAGCAGCCAGGCCGCGCCGCCCACCAGGCGAGCGGGGTTGGCGGCGTAGAGCTCCGGCGACCAGACCATGGCCAGCGCATCCAGCAGGACGCCGACCGTGCAGAGGATGGCGGCGGTGGGCAGGCGCGGCGCGGGGCCGCCGGAGGTGATCCTGTGGACCCCGCTCACCAGCACCGGCGACATCAGGGCGGTGATCGCGAACAGGGCCAGGGTGACCGGCCCGCCGCTGAACAGGCCAAAGGGCAGGGTCAGCCGGATGAAGGCCGCGGCGACGAACCAGAGCACGGCGCCCAGCAGGATCAGGAAAAGGGTTCGCATCGCCCCCTTATGCCCGGCTGGGGCCGACGGGGTCGAGGACCATGTGAGCGGGGCTTTTTAGGATTCGTCCTCGAACAGCCCGGCCTGGCCGCCGGCCTGGATCTGCGGCGGCGGGGTGAGGCCGATGTGGGCGTAGGCCTTGGCGCAGATCATGCGGCCGCGCGGCGTGCGCTGGATGAAGCCCTGCTGCAGCAGGTAGGGCTCGATGACGTCCTCCACCGCGTCGCGGGCCTCGGCGATGGCGTAGGCCAGGGTCTCCACTCCGGCTGGGCCGCCGCCATAGTTCTCGATCAGGGCGCGCAGGTAGCGGCGGTCGAGCGCATCCAGGCCCGCCTCGTCGACGTCGAGGCGGGCCAGCGCCTTGGCGGCGACCTTGCGGTCGATGAGGGTCACGCCGTCGGCGGCGGCGAAGTCGCGGACGCGGCGCAGCAGGCGCCCGGCCACCCGGGGGGTGCCCCGGGCGCGGGCGGCGATCTCCAGGGCGCCGTCCGGCGACAGCTCCAGGTTCATCTTGCGCGCCGCCTGGGTCAGCACCTTCTGCAACTCGGGGTGGGTGTAGAACTCCAGGCGCAGGGGAATGCCGAAGCGGTCGCGCAGGGGGGTGGCCAGCAGGCCGGCCCGGGTGGTGGCGGCCACCAGGGTGAAGGGGGCCAGGTCGATGCGGATCGAGCGGGCCGAGGGGCCGTCGCCGATGATCAGGTCGAGGACGTGGTCCTCCATGGCCGGATAGAGGATCTCCTCCACATTGGCCGGCAGGCGGTGGATCTCGTCGATGAACAGGACGTCGCGGGGCTCGAGATTGGTGAGGATCGCCGCCAGGTCCCCGGCCTTGGCCAGGACCGGCCCGGAGGTGGCCCGGAAGTTCACCCCCAACTCGCGGGCGACGATCTGGGCCAGGGTGGTCTTGCCCAGGCCCGGCGGGCCGAACAGCAGGACGTGGTCGAGGGCCTCCTCGCGGGCCTTGGCCGCCTCGATGAAGACCGAGAGATTGCCCTTGGCCTGCTCCTGGCCGACGAACTCCGACAGCGTCTGGGGCCGCAGGGCCTTGTCGTGGCTCTCCAGCGGGGCTTCCTCGCCCGAGACCAGACGGGTCAACGCCCCAACTCCTGCAAACCAGCCTTGATCAGGGCCTGGACGGTGGCCTCGTCCCCCAGGCGCAGGGTGGCCTGTTCGACGACGCGCCGCGCGTTCACCTCGGCGATGCCCAGACCCATCAGGGCCGAGACCGCCTCGCCGGTGGCGGAAGGCGGCGGCGGGGTCGGGGCGGCGGCGGTGGCGTGGAAGGCGGCCACCGGGCCGTCGGTGAGCGGCTTGTCCTTCAGCTCGGTGACGATGCGCAGGGCGAGCTTGGGGCCGACCCCGTTGGCGCGGGCCACGGCGGCCTTGTCCTCGCGGGCGGCGGCCTGGGCCAGTTCGGGGGGCGACAGGATGTCCAGGACGCCCAGGGCCGCCTTGGGGCCGACGCCCTGGATCGACTGCAGGATGACGAAGGCGCGGCGCTCGTCGCGGCCGAGGAAGCCGTAGAGCCGCATGCCTGTGGCCTCCGACCACTGGGTCTCGACGTGCAGCACCGCCTCCTCGCCGAGCGCGGGCAGGTGGCCGAGGGTGCGCGCGCCGCAGCGGACCACATAGCCGACCCCGGCCACGTCGATCAGGGCGTCCTCCTCGCCGACCTCGGCCACCAGGCCCCGCAGCCGCCCGATCATGCCGCGACCCCCAGCCTGCGGACCTTGCGGGCGTGGGCGTGGGCGATGGCGACGGCGAGCGCGTCGGCGGCGTCGGCGGTGGTGGGGCCGGCCTTCGGCAGCAGGCGGGCGATCATGAAGGCCACCTGGGTCTTGTCCGCCGCCCCGGTCCCTACCACGGCCTTCTTGACCACCGTGGCGGCGTATTCGGCGACGGCCAAGCCGGCGCGGGCCGGGACCACCAGGGCCATGGCCCTGGCATGGCCGAGCTTCAGGGCCGAGGCGGCGTTGTTGTTCATGAAGGTCTCCTCCACCGCCGCCTCGTGCGGCTTGTGCAGGGCGACGACCTCGCTGATCCCCTCGAACAGGGCCAGCAGGCGCTCGGAGAAGGGCGCGGTGTCCTTGGGAACGATGACCCCGTGGGCCACGTGGGTCAGCCGCGCCCCTTCGATCTCGATCACGCCCCACCCGGTGCGGCGCAGGCCGGGATCGAGGCCGAGGATGCGGATGGCGGTCATGCGGGACTCAGGCGTTCGGGATATGTTCCGGTGATACAGCGGCGATCAGGGTTAAGGAAGGGTGTTCTGGCGCTCGCGCTACGGGCGGCGAGGCCGCGCCGCGTAATCTTCCATTATCCCTCCTCAAGGTAGAGCTTGCGGCGCGAGGGGGACGAACATGCGCTGGTTGACGAGCCTGGTGGCGGTCTTGAGCTTGGGCCTGGCGTCCTGCGCCTCCCATCAGACCATGCTGGAGGTGCAGCGCCCGCCGTTGCGCAACGCCATCGCCTTCGCCGTGCCTCCGGGCCATCCCTTCTACCAGACCGTCGTGGTCGACTACGTCTCGGGGATGAGCCAGCACTCCTTCCTGTTCTCCGAGGCCAACCAGGCCCAGTTCCGGCCGCAGCTCACCCTGCTGCTGGAGAAGTCCGGCATGCTGGCGCCCACCCCCATCGCCGCCCGCTATGGCCTGCAGATCGAGTTCGTCGACCTGGACGGCTCGGCCTTCGGCGCCACCTTCGAAAGCCGCAGCCGGGCCATCTACCGCATCGTCGAGCGGCGCACCGGCCGGGTGGCCTTCCAGACCACGGTGGACGCAGGCTTCAGCGCCCGCTTCGTCGGCCTCAACGAGCGCGACGCCGTGGCCCTGGTGAGCCTCGGCCTGCTGGGAAACCCCTTCGAGGTGCTCAGGCTGTCCAACTACATCGCCCCGGGGACCTGGGAGGGCGATGGCGTGGAGCGCCGGGCCCTGGCCCGCGAGGGAGACCTGGCGGTCAGCGGCTATGGCGACCGCGACGGCTTCCGCCGCGGCCAGCAGGCCGACTACCAGATGATGAAGCAGAGCGTGGCCAGGTTCGTCCTGGCGCTCAGCGAGGACCAGCACATCCCGATCCGGGTGATCCTGCCCTGCCTCTACAACGCCGACATCGAGGCCCAGAAGGCCGAGCTGGAGGCCCGCCACATCCGCTGGGTGGAGGACGACTGCAGCCGCTATCCGCAGAAGGCCCGGCCGATCGTCTACTGAGGCCGCGCCTCCACCGCCACGATCGCGTGGTCGGCGCCCTTGCGCACCACCAGGTCGGCCAGGGCGCGGGCGGGGGCGATGTGGTCGCGCAGGTTCTTCAGGTTGACCTTCTCCCAGACCATCCTGGCCAGGCCCTCGGCCTCGGGCCGGCTCATGCCGCGGAAGCGGGCGTAGAAGGAGGCGGGATCGTGCTCGGCGGCCTCCCACAGGCCCATGAAGCGGGCGGTGAACCAGGCCTCCAGGTGGGTTTCCTCGGCGTCCAGATAGACCAGGGTGTCGATCAGGGACGGGCCGTGGGTGGGGATCAGGTTCAGCCCCTCGATCACCAGGACGTCCGGGGGATCCAGGGTCCGAGCGAGCGCGGGGTCGACGTCATAAGTGACGTGGGAATAGCCGGGGAAGACGGTGGGGCCCCGGCGCACCCCCTCCAGGGCCGCGCGCAGGGCGGCGTGGTCGTAGGAGGGCGGGAAACCCTTCTGGTTGGTGAGCTCCAGCTCCGCCAGCCGGGCGTTGGGCAGCAGAAAGCCGTCGGTGCAGACCAGCTCCACCCGCTCGCCGGCCGCGGCCAGGTGCGCGGCCAGACTCTGGGCGAAGACGCTCTTGCCGGCGGCGACGGCGCCGGTGACGCCGACGACATAGGTCCCCGACGCCGGACGCCGCGCGGCCAGGCGCTCGGCCACCTGGCTCAGATCCATCCCGGCCATCGGCCCTCCGCATTTTCCGCGCCGTGACCCTGACACGGGCCCGGCGCTCTGCGCTAGATGGGCGCAAAGAAGGGGAGAGACATGGGCAGCACCAGCAACAACACCTCCGTCGAGGGCCTGAACCGCGCCAATGAGGGCAAGCTGCCGGGCCATCTGGGCCTGACGGTCACGGAGGTCTCCGACGGCCGCGTGGCAGGCCGCTTCGAGGTGCGGCCCGATCTGGTGGCCCATACCGGCTTCCTGCTGGCCGGCTGCCTGCTGTCGGTGGCCGACATCCTCTGCGCCTACGGGGTCTCCACCGTCTGGCCGGAGGGGGCCAGCGGCTTCACCACCGCCGAGGTGAAGTGCAACTTCATGAGCACCCTGCGGGAGGGCGCGGTGGTCTGCACCGCCCAGATGCTGCACGGCGGCCGCACCACCCAGGTCTGGGACGCCACCCTGACGGACGCCGCCACCGGCAAGCTGATGGCCGCCTTCCGCTGCACCCAGATCATCCTCTATCCGCGAGCGGGTTAGGTCTTCGGCGGCGGCGCCTGGAGCAGTTCGATGGTGTAGCCGTCGGGGTCCTTGGCCAGGCCCACCACCGCCCCGCCCAGGGTGGCGATGGGGGCGGGCTCGCGGATGATGGTCAGGCCGTCGGCCTTGATCTTCTCGCTCACCGCCTTGGGGTCGGTCACATAGAAGACCAGCTTGACCGGGTTGTCGGTGTAGTTGCGCGTCGAGCCGTCGGTGTAGTGCATGAGCACCACCGCGGTGCGGCCCTCGAAGGCCACCACCACCTCGTCCATATAGTCGAGCTTGAAGGTTTGGGTCTGGGTCATGCCCAGGACGCGGGTGTAGAAGTCGACGGAGCGGGCCAGGTCGCTGACCCCGATGCCGACAGCGCCGAGATAGTCCGGAGAGCGGGGCATGCTGGGTTCCTTGAAGACAAGGGCCAGACCCTAGCGCGGAAACGCCAGAGCGCCATACCGCGGCATCGAACTTTCGGCGGTCAGAACCCGATGTCCACGCGCAGCGACCCTACGACGGCGTCCTTGACCTGGGGGTCGCCGCCGGGGCGATGGATGAACTGCAGGCCGGGCTGCAGGCGGACCTTGTCGTTGAGCTCGTCCGAATAGGCCAGTTCCAGCACCGTCTCGCCGCGGTCGAGGGCGGGGCCGCCAGCCAGGACCGAGGCGTCGCGATAGGCGCGGCCCAGGGCGGCGTAGGTGACTCCCACCGTCAGGCTGGAGTCCGGGCGGCCGGCGAAGACCGGGGCGGCCAGCAGACCGGCCTGGACACTGCCTCGGAAGGGGCCGGTGCGGCCCTCGGCGATCCCGGCGCGGAGGAAGCCGGTCAGCGCCCGGACGGGGCCTTCGGTCAGGGGCTGTTCGATCAGGGCATAGGCGCCCTGGGCCGTGCGGCGGACCGGCTGGCCCGCGGCGTCCAGGGTGGCGAGGTCGTCCTGTTTGCGCGTGAGGCGCCAGTAGCCCACGGCCAGCTTGCCGCCGGCGGTGGCGCCGGCCTCGGCCACCAGCACCGATCCGTCGTCGAAGCTGAAGTCGGCGCCGCCGTCGTCGCCGGGCACGCCGGTGCGGGCGTTGACCAGGGCCGCCTGCAGATAGGTGGTCGGGCTCGGCTCGACCCTCACGCGCAGGCCGAGCGACGTGGAGGGATAGGCGGCCGCCCCGCTGGCGGCGAAGTCGGGCGCCATGCCGAAGCTGGGATTGAGCAGCAGGCCCGAGGCGTCGGCGACGGCGAACTCCCCGCTGACGTCCGAGAAACCGAGCCGCAGATTGACCTGGCCGCCGGCCAGGCTCTGCTCCAGCCAGGCCTGGTAGAGGCGCAGGCGCTGGGCGGAGACCTCGAGAGCGTCCACCCCCTGCAGGGCGCTGGCCCGCAGGCTGGGCGCCTCGCCGCTGGTGTTGAGCAGGTCCAGATGGGCCGACCCGCCCGCCCAGCCGACAGCGCGGTCCAGGTCCAGGTCCGCGCTGAGGGTCAGGCCGTCGAGCAGGTCGGATCCCCGCGCCGCGCCGCCGCGAAGCACCCCGACGCTGTCGAGTTTGTAGTCCAGGGCGACCGTCAGGACAGGGCTGTGGGGTTCGGCCTCGGCCGCCTGGGCGCCCGCCGCGCCGGCCAGGGTCAGGACGACCGCCGCCGCGCAAAGCCCCCGCAGCCGTCCGGCCCCGCCAATGAATAAAGCCAAAGTTTGTCCCGCCGAAAAACTCACTGGTCTTGATGTATAGATTTCGAATGATAAGGATCGGTAACTTAAAGATTGCCAAAATCCTCAATTTTCATAGTAAAGAGAGTCTTAGGCTTACCAATTGAGATCCGGGGGCTTCCACGCCCCCCGAGTCGTCTCGCGTTGAGGATTTCTTTTTTGGAAACAGGGCCATGCGTGATGGCTTCGGAGGCGTTTTCCATCGAGCAGGGGGCGCGCGGACGAGCGAAGTCCGGCTTCGTGGCGTGCGCGGCCGGTCGGCGGCGTCGTATATACTCAATTCGAGTATGGGGCTTACGTAGGGTGAAGCCCATCTGTGCCCAGATCGCGTGTATTCGCCTCAAGAAAAGTCGCGGGATATTTGCCGTTAACCGGAGCCCTTATGGGTTGGTTAAACGCCGATGTGAGACGTTGGGGGTCTGCAAACCTCAGGCGTAACCATGTCCAGCTCCCCCCAGCCGCCGCGCAAGTCCCGTGCGATCGAGCGCTACCTCACGGCCATCGTCATAACCCTGGTGGTCTTCGCCGCCGGCGCGGCCCTGGGCGAGGGCCTGGTGGGCCTGATGGGGGAACAGCGACGCGAGCAGGAGACCGCCGCGACGGCCCAGCGCTCGGCCGCCACCCTGGAACTGGTCTCCGCCAGCAAGCAGGTTCAGATCGACGTGATCCAGGTGCAGCAGTTCCTGACCGACGTCTCGGCCACCCGGGGGCTCGACGGCCTCGACGACGGCTGGGTCGCGGCCGAGGAGAACGCCGCCGCCTTCCAGGCCGACACCGCCCGCGCCCGAGCCCTGGCGCTGAAGCTCGGCGCCCCCGCCATGGTCGCGGCCATCGACCAGGCGACCGCCAGCTTCGACGCCTTCCACCAGACCGGGGTCAGCATGGCCCATGCCTATGTGGACCAGGGTCCGGTGGGGGGAAACGCGATGATGCCGCAGTTCGACGCCGCCGCCGCCCAGATGACCCAGGCCATCCAGGCCACCCAGGGCGAAATGGCCAAGCTGCTGCGGGCCCAGGCCCAGGCCGCCGCGGCCGCCGAAGCCAAGGTCATCGCCGACAGCCGCCGCGCCCTGGCCCTGACCGGACTGGCCGCGCTGCTGACCGCGCTGGGCGGCGTGGCGGTGATCGCCATCCTGCGCCGCAAGCTCCTGCGCCCGCTCTCGGTGCTGGTGAGCTACATGTCGGATCTGGCGGCGGGCGACTACGACAAGCCCGTCCCCGTCGCCGTCTCCGCCGACGAACTGGGGGAAATGGCGCGCTCCATCGAGGTCTTCCGCGAGGCCGCCCTCGAACGCCGCGACCTGCGCGCCGCCCAGGAGGCTCTCCGGGCGGAGGAGGAAAAGTCCAAGGACCAGCGCGACGCCGAACGTCAGGCCGCCGAGCGGGATCGGGACGTCCTGGTCCAGGCCTTGGCCGAGGGCCTGTCCCACCTCTCCGATGGCGACGTCGGCTACCGTGTCCAGGTCCAGGTGGCCCCGGACTACGAGGTCCTGAAGCGCGACTTCAACCAGGCCGCCGAAAAACTGCAGACCACCATCCGCGGCATCGGCGCCGCGGCCGAGGGCGTCGGGGTGGGCGCCGAGCAGATCGCCAGCGCCGCCGACGACCTGTCGCGCCGCACAGAACACCAGGCCGCCTCCCTGGAGGAGACCGCTGCGGCGCTGGATCAGATCACCGTCACCGTGAAACAGACCGCCGGCCGCGCCGCCGAGGCCAACGCCGTGGTGGCCGAAACCCGCGCCGACGCCCGTCAGACAGAGGAGGTGCTGGCCGCCGCCGTCACCGCCGTCGGCGAGATCGAAGCCTCCTCCAACCAGATCGGCCAGATCATCGGGGTGATCGACGAGATCGCCTTCCAGACCAACCTGCTCGCCCTCAACGCCGGGGTCGAGGCGGCTCGCGCCGGTGAGGCGGGACGCGGTTTCGCCGTCGTCGCCTCCGAGGTCCGGGCCCTGGCCCAACGCTCGGCCGGCGCCGCCAAGGAGATCAAGACCCTGATCGCGGCCTCCTCCGGCAAGGTCAGCGAGGGCGTGACCCTGGTGGGCCGCACGGGGGAGGCCCTGACCCGCATCCTCAAGCGGGTGGAGACCATCGGGGAGTCGGTGACCGCCATCTCGGCCTCGGCCCAGGAACAGGCCGGCGGCCTCTCGGAGGTCAACGCCGCGGTCAACCAGATGGACCAGGTCACCCAGCAGAACGCCGCCATGGTGGAGCAGACCACCGCCGCGGCTCATTCGCTGAAATCCCAGCACGCCGATCTCGCCGCCTTGGTGGGCGCCTTCGAGGTCGGCGCGGGGTCGACGCGGCCCATGCGCCGCGCGGCCTAGTCTCTCGGCGCCCTCGCCAGGGAAGGTGGCCCCTAGCGGTCGCGGCGGAACTTGGCGGCGTCGGCGGCCAGGGAAGACGCCATCTTGGCCTCGACGTCCTCCTCGGCCTGATAGGGCAGGCGGCCAGCCACGCCGCGGATCGCCAGCCACATCTGCAAGCTGAACTGGGGCAGGATCTTCAGGGGGCGGCGCTTGTCGGTGACGTCCCAGCCGGCGGCCTCGAAGGCTTCAACCTGGTCGCGTTCGGACCTGCGCTCGATCCGGTCCCAGTCGGCGGGCAGGGCGACCTCGTCGGCCTCGTCCAGGGTGAGGCCGAAATTGGCGCGGCTGACCTCGTCCAGCTCGGGGAACTGCGCCTGGGCGCCGGGCTCGCGCAGGGCGGGCTTCATCACCGAGGCGAATTCCAGGTCGGCGATGCCGGGCAGGTCGATCAGGCGGCGCAGGGTGCTCATGGCCGGGAGTTTAGCCCAAGCCCCGTCGCGGCCCAAGCGGGCTGGCCGTCGCGCGAACGCCTGATACACCTTGGCCATGGATAGCCCACACGACAGCTATGATCCCCTGACGCCGGTCCCGCAGGCCCGCCGCGCCTTCGCCATGGGCGACGCCTTCTCCCTGTGGTTCAGCCTGGGGATCGGCCTGCTGGTGCTGCAGGCCGGCGCCTTCCTGGTCCCGGGCCTCAGCCTGCCCCATGCGCTCGCCGCCATCGTCCTGGGCTCGATCCTCGGCGTGGCGCTGCTGGCCGCCGCCGGGGTGGTGGGGGCCGACACCGGGCTCTCGGCCATCGGCAGTCTGCGTCCCGCCCTGGGCGTGCGCGGGGCCGCGGTTCCGGCCGCGCTCAACGCCTTGCAGCTCACCGGCTGGGGCGCCTTCGAGATCATCGCCATGCGCGACTCCGCCGACGCCCTGGCCAGGCAGACCTTCGGGGTGTCGAACCCGGTGCTCTGGACCCTGCTGTTCGGCGTCCTGGCCACCACGCTGGCGGTGATGGGGCCGGTGTCCTTCGTCCGCCGGTTCCTGCGGGCCTGGGGCCTGTGGCTGCTGCTGGCCGGGGCGGCCTGGCTGACCTGGCGGCTGCTGGCCGACCATGATCTGCCCGCCCTGATGGCGAGGGCCGGGACCGGGGAGATGACCTTCGGCGCCGGGGTGGACCTGGTGGTGGCCATGCCGCTCTCCTGGCTGCCCCTGATCGCCGACTACACCCGCTTCGGACGCTCGCCAGGCGCCATGTTCCGCGGCAGCGCGGCGGGATACCTGCTGGCCAATGTCTGGTTCTTCGCGCTCGGCGCCTGCTATGCGCTGGCTTCCGGCGGCGGGGAGGGGATGTTGCTAGCGGCGCTCGCGGCCACCGGCGGCGGCGTCGCCCTGCTGCTGATCCTGATCGACGAGACCGACAACACCTTCGCCGACATCCACTCCGCGGCCGTCTCCACCGCGACCCTGGTCCGGGCCCGGCCGGCGCGACTGGCGCTCGCCTATGGGGCGGTCTGCACCCTCATCGCCCTCTTCGCGCCCCTGGCGCGCTACGAGGGCTTCCTGCTGCTGATCGGCTCGGTGTTCGCGCCCCTGTTCGGGGTGCTGCTCACCGACCACTTCGTCGTGCGGCGCCGGCGGATCGAGGCCGACGCCATCGCCCAGGCGGGGGGCGCCTACTGGTTCACCGGCGGTTTCAGCCTGCGGGGCCTGGCGGCCTGGGCGATCGGCATCGCGGCCTATCAGGCCGTCAGCCGGCTGGAGCCGGGCCTGGGGGCGACCCTGCCGGCGGTGGCCGCGGCGGCCGCGGCCTATCTGGCGCTTACGACTTCGCCGCCCCGCCGCTGGTGATTTCCTTGATGAGGCCCTGGAGCTGCTGCTTGCCGCCGGCGTTCCAGACCGCCTTCATGTGCTCCAGCGTGCGAGCCGCGGCCTCCTCGAACTTCCAGTCACAGTCCTCGAAGCGGCAGTCGGTGAAGACCGGGGCCTCGCCGCCGGCATAGACCATGCGGCACTTCTGGAAATCGCAGTCGTAGAAGGTCTCGCCGTCGAGCTGGACGGTTTCACGGGTAAAGGCTGTGGAACTTTGCATGGCGCGGTCTTCCTGAGGTCTTTGGGGGCGAGGCGGCGGGCCCACCGCGATCGTCGCGGGTCAGGTTCGGAGAAGCGCTCGGCAGGGCGGCTAAACACATGAACGGCGGCCAGAAAGCAAGCCCGCTATGCTCGAACCGGTGTTGGGCGAATGTGTCGCAGCGCCGATTAGCACTCCAAACAGTACAGCCGGGATACCCAGAAACCTGATGGCGCGGTCCCGCGCGCCTGCCCTGGAGTTCGGACGATCTCAAGCCCCCCGCTCTCCGTGCGACTCGACGAGGCCGCCGTCGCGGTGCGCCACGTCACCTTGCCGCGCCTGGGGTTGAGCCTGTTCGGCGCGATGATGGCCGCCCTGATCCTGCCTCCCGTCATGGCGGGAGGCTGGCTGGCGGCGCTCCTGTCCCTGGAGGCCTGGCTCTGGCTCGCCAGCCGCACTCAGGTTCGCGGCGGCGGCGTCCGCAGCCGCGCGCGGGCCAACTTCCTCGTCAGCTTCACCTCCATCAGCCTGTGGTGGCTCGTGCTGGGCGTGAGTTTCTGGGCCGCCGAAACCCTGGCCGGCCGCACCACCGCGGCGATCCTGTGCATCACCGTCGTCGGCCTGGCGGTCCTGCTCTTCTACAGCACGCCGGCGGTGTTCCTGGCCACCGGGGCGATCCCGGCGACCTGCGCCCTGCTGATCGTGGGCCTCAGCGACGGCCGGACCTGGATGGAGCTGGCCCCGATCCTGATGGCGCTCGCCCTGGGCCTGATCTTCGTCGGCGGCCGGGCCATCGAGACCCCCTCGGCCCAGGCGCAGCAGCGCGCGGTCAACGCCAGCCTGCACCAGTACGAGGTCCTGGCCGATAACATCACCGACATCATTGCCCGCACCGACCTGGAGGGCGTGCATACCTATCTCTCCCCTGCCATCGAGAGCGTGCTCGGCTACCGGCCCGAGGAACTGATCGGGGTGTCGCGATTGGAGATCGTCGATCCTGAGCACCATTCCCGGATCGCCGCCGCCGCTGTCCGGATGCTGGCCGATCCCGCGCGCTCGGAGGTGGTGACCGCCAGGGTGCGCCACAAGGACGGACGCTGGCTCTGGTTCCAGACCAACGCCAAGCTGGTCTGCGAGCATGGAGTTCCGGTCGCGGTCATCGACGTCAGCCGCGACATCACCGAGCAGGTGGCCAAGGACCAGGCCCTCCGCGAGGCGAAGACCGAGGCCGAGAGCGCCACCCGGGCCAAGGCCGAGTTCCTGGCCAATGTCAGCCACGAGATCCGCACCCCCATGAACGGGGTGCTGGGCGCTCTGCAGCTGCTGGAAGGCGAACCGATCTCGCCGGAGGGCCGCGAACTGATGCGCCAGGCTGCCGACTGCGGACTGATGCTGTCGCAATTGCTCAACGACGTGCTGGATTTCTCCAAGATCGAGGCCGGCCAGCTCGACCTGACGCCCGAGCCGATGAACGTGGGCGAGGCGCTGGACGCCGTGGTGGCCCTGCTGGAGGGTCAGGCCCGCGCCAAGGGGATCGAGCTGCGCCGCGAGACCGTCGGCGCCGACCTGTGGATCGCCGCCGATCCCGTGCGAGTGCGCCAGGCGGTGTTCAACCTGCTGGGCAACGCCATCAAGTTCACGAAGGCCGGCCACGTCGCCGTCCGTCTGACGGTCACCCCCGAGGCCGACGGCCAGCGACACGTGCGGCTGGAGATCGAGGACACCGGGGTCGGCATTCCGCTCGAGGCCCAGCCCCACCTGTTCGAACGCTTCCGCCAGGCCGAGAGTTCGACGGCGCGCCGCTTCGGCGGCTCGGGCCTGGGGCTCTCCATCACCCGGGCGCTGGCCCGGCTGATGGGCGGGGACATCGCCTTCACCAGCACCGAGGGGGTCGGCTCGACCTTCTGGCTGGACTTCACCGTCCCGTCCGCCGTCCCCGTCCCGTCCGCCGTGGCGGATGAGGGCCTGCTGGAGGGCGTGCGCATCCTGCTCGTGGAGGACAACCCCACCAACCGCCTGGTGGCGCGGACCCTGCTGACCCGCCTGGGCGCGCAGGTGGCCGAGGCCGAGGACGGGCTGGTCGGCCTGAACGCCGCTCGCGATGGCGGTTTCGACCTGATCCTGATGGACGTGCAGATGCCCAACATGGACGGGATCGAGGCGACGCGGGCCATCCGCGCCCTGCCGGGCCCTGTGGCCCGGACTCCGATCATCGGCCTGACCGCCAATGTCATGACCCACCAGCAGGGCGGCTATCGCGCCGCCGGCATGAACGGCGTGGTGGCCAAGCCGATCTCCGTCCCCGCCCTGATCGGCGAGATCGCCCGCCTGCTCGAGCCCGACGACAGCGCCGTCGCCGTCTGAGGCGCGAAAGGGCGGGACAGGCGCGCCGTTGAGGGGTATCGGCCCGGCCATGAGCGAACTCTTCTTCGACCTTCAGGCCACCCACAACCCGCACCGCTGGTTCATGCCCCTGACGCCCGCCGTCTGCGTGGGCCCGCCGGACAACCTCTTCATGTACGGCGGCATCGGCCTGGCCAGCGCCATCGCGGCCATGGAGCGGACCTGCGGGCGACCGGTGATCTGGGCCACGGCCCAGTACCTCTCCTATGCGCGGCCGGGCTCGGTGGTGGACCTCGACGTCTGGGTCCCGGTCCAGGGCAAGCACAACAGCCAGGCCCGGGTGATCGGCCACGTCGGCGATCAGGAGATCTTCACGGTCAACGCCGCGCTCGGCTCACGTCCCAGCACCGTCTCCCACCAGTGGGTGACCATGCCCGACATGCCGCCGCCGGAGGACTGCGTGCGCTCGGTGCTCTGGGGCGACCAGGGGGACAACCTCAACGGCCGGCTGGAGGTGCGCATGGCCAAGGGCCGCTATGGCGAGGGCCCGCGCACCGGCCAGCTCTCCGCCGACGGCCGCTTGGTGATGTGGATCAAGCCGGTGGAGGACTACGCGGTCGACGCCAGCCTGCTGGCGATCATGGCCGACTACGTGCCGTCGGGCGTCGGCGCGGCGCTGGGCCGCCAGGGCGGCGGCAACAGCCTGGACAACACCCTGCGCATCCGCCGGATCGTGCCCACCGCCTGGGTGCTGTGCGACATCCAGATCACCGGCATCCACGGCGGCTTCGCCCACGGGGTGATGAACCTGTTTGCGCAGGACGGGGAACTGATGGCCACCGCCAGCCAGTCGGTGATCGTGCGGATGATGGACTAGCCGAACTTCTCCATGTCCTCGTCGGAGATCTCGTAGTCGCCATAGACGTTCTGCACGTCGTCGTCGTCGTCCAGGGCGTCCAGCAGCTTCATCAGGGTCCCCACCGACTCGCCGGCGATCGGGGTCAGGTTCTTGGGCCGCCAGATGATCTTGGTGGACTTGGCCTCGCCGAGGCTGGCCTCCAGCGCGCTCGCCACCTCGGCGAAGGCCTCATAGGCGGTGAAGATGGTGTGCCCCTCCTCGTCGGACTCCACATCCTCGGCGCCGGCCTCGATGGCGGCCTCCATCACCTTGTCCTCGCTGCCGACCTTGGCCGGATAGACGATCTGGCCCAGGCGATCGAACATGAAGGCCACCGAGCCGGTGGCGCCCATGTTGCCGCCGTTCTTGGAGAACGTGGACCGGATGTTGGCCGCGGCGCGGTTGCGGTTGTCGGTCAGGCCCTCGACGATCAGGGCCACGCCGCCGGGGCCGAAGCCCTCGTAGCGCACCTCGTCATAGGATTCGGCGTCGCCGCCGGCGCCCTTCTTGATGGCCCGGTCGATATTGTCCTTGGGCATGGACTCGGCCTTGGCGTTGGCCACGGCCAGGCGCAGGCGGGCGTTCATGGTCGGGTCGGGCAGGCCCGACTTGGCGGCCACGGTGATCTCGCGCGATAGCTTGGAGAACAGCTTGGAACGCACCGCGTCGGCGCGTCCCTTGCGGTGCATGATGTTCTTGAACTTGGAATGTCCGGCCATGAGTGGTCTGTTGTTCTCGTTCAGGCGGTTCTTAAATGGGTTGAGGGCTTCTACCGTCCGCGGGCGGGGAAGACCAGCGGGGGAGGAACCTCCCCGATTTCGAAGGGTTTGAGTGGCATGAGAGAGCAGTACGAGCCGATGAGCGACTATGCCGAGGCCTGGGACGGTTCCCTGATCTACGGCAAGGAGCATCCTCGGCATGGATTGGGGCCGGTGGCGGCGTCGGGCGCCATGTTCGGCTCCTTTGTCCTGGGCGCCCTGGTGGGCGTCGGCGTCATGGTCCTGCTGCGCCAGCTCGACGACGCCAATGACGGCGGGGTCATCCTGCGGCGGGTTCAGCCCGCGCGCTGAGGGCCGCCAGGCAGAGCAGGCAGCCCACCGCCGAGGCCGCGCCCATGCCGTAGCGCTCCACATCCCCCTGCGAGGCCAGATTGGCCAGGGTGTTGAGCCCCAGTTGAACCGCCAGCAGCAGATTGATCCACCAGACGGGACGCCGGGGCAGCCTCGCCCCCAGGTCGCCCGCGCGCACCAGCATCACCAGGGCGGCCAGCGCCAGGTAGACCGCGGCCCCGGCGCTGGCGGCCTTCAGCGTGTCCGGCAGCACGGCGGGGCTCGCCCCGCCCCAGGCCATCTTTCCGAAGGGGGCGCCAAGCGCCAGGGCGACCTGGAAGCCGGCGAAGCCCAGGCAGAACGCCGCCGCTCCCCGCGCCGCCCAGCGTCCCAGCTGGGGCGTCACGCGGGGTCGCAATCGATCTGCACGACCTGGCCGTCCGCAAGGCGATAGATGGCGTCCTGCGGCACGGGCAGGGTCAGCATCGCCTCGCGCGGAAGGCCGGCATAGAGTCCCCGCAGGATCCGGCCCGACAGGCCGTGGGAGACCAGGATGACGTTCTGCGTCTCGTCAACCGAGGCCAGCCAGTCCGACAGCCGCGCCAGGACGCCGTCGAAGCTCTCGCCGCCGGGCGCCCCGAAATAGCGCTCGGGATAGGGCAGGTCCATGGGCCTGCGCGCCTCCAACTCATCCAGGGACAGCCCCTCCCACGACCCCATGCTGACCTCCGCCAGCCGGGCGTCGAGTTCGGGCGCCAAGGCCCCACCCATGGTCTGGGCGATGATGCGCGCGGTGTGATGGGCCCTGCCTAGGGGGCTGGCGACCATGCGCCACCCGGCAGGGTCGGGGACCAGGCGGGTCAGCAACTCGCCCATCCGCCGGGCCTGGGTCTGGCCAAGCTCGGTGAGGGGGGAATCCGATCCGCCCTGGTACCGGCGCGCCAGGTTCCATTCGGTCTGGCCGTGGCGCGCCAGATAGATCAACGCTTGCGGCGCACGACGGGGTGGGAGGAGGAGAGCCCACCGTCGACGGCGATGGCCTGGCCGTTGACATAGGAGGCCTCGTCGCTGGCCAGGAACAGGGCGGCGTTGGCGATCTCGATGGGCACGCCGCCGCGGGTCAGCGGGTTGAGCTGGCCGATCTTGTCCTCGTTGCCGCGGGCCCGGGCGCCGTCGAAGATCGGCTGGGTCATGCCGGTCTCGATCAGGCCGGGGCAGATGGCGTTGACCCTGACGCCGGTGCCGTAGAATTCGTTGGCCGCGGTCTGGGCCAGGTTGATGACCCCGGCCTTGGAGGCCGAATAGGGCGAGCCGCCGGCGCCGGACCGAATGCCGGCCACCGAGGCGGTGCAGATGATCGAGCCCTTGCCCTTGGGGATCATCACCCGGCTGGCGTGCTTCACCAGCAGGAAGGCGCCGATCAGGTTCACCCGCAGAATCTCGGCCCAGAAGGCGGCGTCCTGGTCGTCGAAGGCGGTCCAGCCGCCGGAGATGCCGGCGTTGGCCCAGGCCACGTCGAGGCCGCCATATTCGGAGACCGCCTTGGCTGTCAGGCTGGCCACGAAGGCCTCCTCGCCCGCGTCGCCGGTGAGGGCGACGACCTTGCCGCCGGCGCCCTGCACCAGCTTGGCGGTCTCCTGGACGGTGTCCATCTTGTCGGCGATCACCAGGTTGGCGCCCTCCTGGGCGAACAGCACCGAGGCCGCGCGGCCGATGCCCGAGCCGGCGCCGGTGATGACGGCGGTCTTGCCGGAGAGACGTCCCATGGGAATTTCCTTGGTTTCTTGAAAGGGTTGATCGGTCGCGGGCGTCAGCGCGCCCGGGCCGCCGCGTCGAGGATGGCGTCGGCGACGATGTCGAACAGGGCCGGCGGCAGGTCGTGGCCCATGCCGGCGATCACCCGCAGCTCCGAGCCCGGAATGGCCGCGGCCGTGGCCTGTCCCCCCGCCAGGGGCACCAGGGGATCGTCGGCGCCGTGCAGGACGATGGTGGGGAGCTTGAGGGCCTTCAGCCGCTCGGTGCGGTCGCCATAGGCGCGGATGGCGGCCATCTGGCGGGTCGATCCGGTGGGATTGAAGGCCCGGCCATGCTCGGCGATCACCCGAGCGAGATCCTCGATCGACCTTGCCGCCTCG
>JAZKBZ010000129.1:26781-64820 GCA_040388315.1 Pseudomonadota bacterium
CGGCGATCACCCGCGCGCGCAGGGCGCCCTGCGGCCAGGGATAGCCGGGGCTGCCGATGGTGAGCGCGTTGTTGACTCCGTGGGCGACGAAGGCCTCGAAGTCGGCCTTTGGATTGGGGGGCGGGGTGGAGAGCACCGCGGCGGCGGCCGGGGTGGAGTCCATGGTTCCGGGCCCGCCGGTGGCCGACATGATGGAGGTGAGCGAGAGGGTCCGGTCCGGGTGCTCGATGGCCACCACCTGGCCGATCATCCCGCCCATGGAGACCCCGGCCACATGGGCCTTGGCCGCGCCGACGGCGTCGAGCACCGTCATGGCGTCATCGGCCATGTCCGACAGGCTGTAGGTCTGGCCGGGTTCGAACCAGGTGGACAGGCCGGTGTCGCGGTTGTCGAACCGCACGGCGCGATAGCCCTTGGCGGCCAGCTTGGCGCAGAAGGCCTCCGGCCAGCGGGTCATCTGCGAGCCCAGGCCGTTGATCAGCAGGATGGTCTCCGGCCCCTCGCCGAACACCTCGTACTCGATCGCGACGTCGCCGTTGCGGGCCTTGGGCATGTTTCTCTCCCCGTGGGTGAGCTTTCGGTGGAGGCGCCCCCCACGCTCGTCATCCTAGGCCTTGTGCCTAGGACCCCTCCAGCCGTCACTCAAGTCTTGCGAGGTGAAGCGGCTGCGCCACGGCTGCGATGACGATCTCAACGCTGCCGTGAGAGGGGTCCTCGCCACAGGGGCGAGGATGACGATGTCGGAGTTGTTTACGGCACCATCACCACGCGGCCGACGGCGGCGCGGCTTTCGATATAGGCGTGGGCGGCGGCGGCTTCCGACAGGGGGAAGACCCGGTCGATGACCACCTCCAGCTCGCCCTTGGCGGCGTCGTTGATCAGCTTCTGGATATTGTCGTGCACCCGGTCGGTGGAGATCTCGGCGCCGAGGAAGACCCCCGACAGCGAGCGGTTGCCGCCCATCAGCGAGCCGACGTCCACCACCATGGGCTCACGGCCCGCGGCGCCGACCATGGAGACCCGGCCGCGATAGGCGAGCGCATTGATGGAGCCCTGCAGGGTGGGGCCGCCGACGGAGTCGACGATGACGTCCACGCCCTTGTTGTCGGTCAGGCGGCGGGCTTCCTTCACCACGTCGTCGCGGGTGTAGTTGACGCCGTGATCGAGGCCCAGGCGCTTGAGCTTCTCCAGCCGCTCGTCGGAGGAGGCGGTGGCGAGGATCAGGCCCGCGCCGGCCCGCTTGGCCAGCTGGATGGCGGCCACGCCCACGCCCGAGGCGCCGGCCTGGATCAGGACGGTCTCGCCCTTCTTCATGCGGCCGAACTCGAACAGGCAGTCGTCGGCGGTGCCGAAGGTGACCGGGATGGCGGCGGCCTTCTTGATGTCGAAGCCGTCGGGGACGAGCCAGCAGTTGCGGGCGGCCACGGCGCGCATGGAGGCGTGGCTGCCGTAGTTCATCACCGTGGCGACCCGCTGGCCGACCTTCAGGTGCTCGACCTCGGGGCCGACCTCGACGATGGTCCCGGCGGCCTGGTAGCCCACCACGTGGGGCTTGGTGGCCAGGGGGCCGCGCCAGCGGCTGAGGGTGTCGCCGCCCTCGATGGCGATGGCCTCGACGGCGATGATCACGCCCTTGGGGTGGCAGGTCGGGTCGGGCAGGTCCTCGTACTTCAGGACTTCGGGTCCGCCGTTCTCGTAATAGACCGCAGCCTTCATGGGTCGCTCCTAATGACTTAAAACAAATGTTTGACTTAGGTCTCACGCCCTCGCTGATGAGACAAGGCGAGGAAATCTAAAGGCGGAATCGGGCGTATGGAACTGGCGAAACCCCGGGTGGACATCGGGCTCTCCACCAACCATCTCGAGCCCATGCTGGCCTTCTGGCAGGGCGAGGCGGGCATCCCCTTCGACCATCTGCTGAGAATCCGCCGCGGCCAGGACCAGCACCGCCACGACGCCCTGGGCTCGGTGCTGAAGATCAACCATCACGCAGATCCGCTGCCGGATACGGTCCCCAGCGGATACCGGGAGCTGATCGTCGCCCGGCCCGGGCTGACGGCGCCCAGGACGCTGACCGACCCTGATGGCAATCGCGTGACCCTGGTTCCGCCGGGCCTTGGCGGCGTCACCCAGGTCGGCATCCGCCTGGCCGTCCGCGACCTGGCCGCCCACTGCAAATTCTACAGGGAAGGGCTGGGCCTGACCGAGGAGGCGCCCGGCGCGTTCCGGGCCGGGGAGACCCTGCTGATCCTGGAGCAGAGCCCCGACGCGCCCTCCGACGCCGGCATGGCGGGCAAGGGCTGGCGCTACATCACCTTCCAGGTCTTCAAGGTCGACGAGGAGCACGCCCGTATCCTGGCCAGGGGCGGCCGCGAGGCCATGCCCCCCACCACACTCGGGACCACGGCGCGGATCTCCATGGTGCGCGATCCGGACGGCAACTGGATCGAGATCTCCCAGCGCGCCTCCATCGTCGGAAGCCTCGCGGCGCACTGAGGCCGCCGCCTATCGGCGGCTCATAGTCCATTTGGATCATGCGGGGGTGCGGGCCAGCGGTCAGACAGGGTGTGCGAACACCAAAGACCTACCCCCAAGGGTCGACCATGCGTCCTGTCATCACCGCTTCCCGCGCGCCCGCGCCCGCCGCCGATCCCGGCGTCGCGGCCCGGGCTGACACGACCCTGGCCGTCCGCGGGGGCGGCCCTTCGACGGAATGCGGAACACCGGGCGCAGCCTCGGGACCGCAGAGAGCTTCCGCCGACGGGCCGGACATCAACCCGTAAAATCCTCGAGGCTGGGGGGCCTGCCAACATGAAGAAGATCCATATTCCCGTCGTCGTCGCCGGGGCTCTGATGCTGACCGCCTGGGGGACGCCCCAGATCGCCGCGCCGAGCGCGCTCACCGCGCCGGCCCCCATCGAGGGCTCGGCCGGCAGGTACGCCTCGCCCTTCACCTCCGACGGCGTCACCGCCGGCTGGGTGACCAAGTCCATGCAGGTCAAGGCCGCCGGCCAGATCGGCTCGATGGCGGGCAACTACGCCGGCCAGAAGGCCATGGAGCAGGTGCCCTTCGTGGGCGGCTTCCTGGGCAAGAAGGCGGGCGCGGCCATGGGCCGGGGCATCGCGCTGAAGGCCATCGGCGGCGAGGAATTCCTGCGCTCGTCCACCGACCTGTCGTTCAATTCCCTGAACGACATGGCCCTCTACATGTACGTCAACTACTCCGCCAACCCCGAGTACCAGAAGATCCTGGACGCCACCTACGCCATCTATCCGGAGTTCCAGACCGCCTACCTGCCGGCCCTGCAGACCGCTTCGGTCGGCAAGTAAGACCATGCGTATCCACCTTCCGCTCATCGGCCTGGCGGCCGCCCTCGGCGTCGCCGCGGCTCCGGCCGTCGCCGCCCCCAAGCTGAAGCCCCAGGGCTCGGCCACGGTCTATCGCGACACCACCACCTCCGACGGGGTCAAGGGCATCGGCACGGAGAGCCAGGACATCGTCTCCATGGCCGACGCCATGTTCCGCGACCTGCTGAACGTGCCCGAGCTGATGAACCGGCCGACCCCGCCGCGGATCATCGTCGACCCGAAGTACTTCCGGAACGAGAGCTCGGAGATCATCGACAAGGCCCTGATCACCGACCGCATCCGGGTCAACCTGCTGCGCGCCGCCGGCGGCCGGATGCGCTTCATCGGCCGCGAATACGCCGGTGCGGTGGAGGAGGAACGCCAGCTGAAGGACGCCGGCAAGGTGGACGTGGGCACCACGGGCCGGACGCGGGCCCAGGCCGGCGCCGACTACCGGCTGGTGGGCCGCATCGGCACCCGCGACGCCATCGACACCCGCACCGGCACGACCTCGCGGTTCAGCCAGTACACCTTCGAGCTGCTCGACATGGAGTACGGCGAGATCATCTGGTCGAACCTGTACGAGTTCAAGAAAGAGAACCGCGACGACGTCGTCTACCGCTAGGCCCGACGATGAAACCCGCAGTCCTCGCCGGCGCGCTGCTGCTGGCCGCCGCCCGCGCGGCCCAGGCCGCCGCGCCGCCACTCCCGCCGCCCGTGCCCTATGAGGCGGGGCCGGAGGTCTTTGTCGGCCGCCTGGCCACCGACCTGCCGGCGAACCGGGTGCTGAACCAGATGGAGATCGGCGCCCGGGCCTTCTGGCGCGCCGACTACGCCACCGCCAGGCCAGCCCTGGACGATGCCATTCTGCGCATCGACTCGGTGTTCTCCGACAACGCCAACGCCGCCAAGGCCCGCAAGCTCTGGTACGACGAGGGCTCGAAGGACTTCAAGGGTGAGCCCTACGAGCGGGCCATGGTCTTCCTGTACCGCGGCCTGATCTACCTGCACGACGCCGACTACGAGAACGCCCGGGCCGCCTTCCGCCGGGGCCTGATGCAGGACGCCTTCGCCGAGGAGGACCAGAACCGGTCCGACTTCGCCCTGCTGCTGTTCCTCGACGCCTGGGCCAGCCACCTGAACGGCGACACCGACCTGCGCGACGAGACCCTGGTCCAGCTCAAGAAGCTGCGTCCCACCTACGGCGGCATCGGCGAAAAGGACGACGCCTTGGTGCTGGTGGAGACCGGCATGGCCCCGCGCAAGCTGGGAGACGGGGCGAGCCACTCGTTCTTCGTCTACCGGCGCGGCAAGCCGATCCTGGAAAACCAGGTCCAGGTGATGAATGGGGCCGCCCCCATGCAGGCCTATCCGATGGAGGACATCTTCTACCAGGCCTCCACCCGCGGCGGCCGGGAGATCGACAAGATCCTGGCGGGCAAGGCGCAGTTCAAGGCGGTGACCGGCGGGGTCGGCAGTTTCCTCTCCGACACCACGGTGGCCTTGTCGTCCAACAACGCCGCCTTCAGCGCCAACGGCCAGTACGGCGACGCCGTGGCTGCGGTGGGCGTGCTGTCTGGCGTCTTCCTGATCGTCTCCTCCAATTCCAAGCCCCAGGCCGACGTGCGCACCTGGAGCTCGCTTCCCGACACCGTCCATGTCCTGACGCTCGCCTCCGGCGGCTGGCCCATGACCCTCAACGCCCACTTCCTGAAGGCCGGCGTCCCGGTGGAGGGCGCCGACAAGCCCATCGCCTGCGCCACCGACGCCAACCGCAAACAGCTGTGCCTCGTGCGCGCCCACTAGAGAGAACCCCGATGACCACGCTCGCCAAACACCTCGCCATCGCCTGCGCCGCCGCCGCGCTGGCCGCCGGCCTTTCGGCCTGCGAAACCACCCCGCCCGAGGGTGGGGTCCGCATCGACCAGCAGAACAACATCCGCCCCGAGCTGAACTCGGTGCGGGTGATCGACAACACCCTGGCCAAGTACGTCGGCGCCCGGTTCAAGGTCGACAGCCTGCTGGACACCGAGGGCGCCTATGTCTCCACCGGCCCCACGGGCTTCAAGAAGATCACCGTCCAGATCCGCAACAAGACCAATGTCGCCCTGCCGCTGCAGGCCCGCGCCAGCTGGTACGACGCCTCGGGCGTCCCCACCGACGGGGCCCAGTCCTGGACCTCCCTCTTCGTCCAGCCCAACGCCATGGTCACCTTCGAGCAGAGCTCCGCGCGGCTGAACTCGGCCCAGTACTACGTGGAAATCCGCGGCGCCCAATAGGGCCAGACAGGAGGGTTCGATGACCGCTTTGAAGCTTCTCGCCCCGGCGCTGGCGGCCCTGCTGGCCGCCGGTCCGGCGCTGGCCCAGACCTACCGGCCTCAGGCGCCGGCGGTGACCTATCGCGAGGGCATGCCCGAGGTGAACACCCCGCCGCCGGGGGTCAATCCGGACGCCGGCAACTATAGCGCGTCGAGCGCCTTCGCCCGCTGGTACGCGTCGGCCGGCCGGCCCTCGATGCTGTTGTTCTGGAACCGCCAGTTGATCGACGACGCCGCCAGCCAGTACGACAGCGTCCAGACCAGCCGTTCGTCGGCGGTGGCGGTGGGTGAGGCCGCCGCGGTGCGGGGCCGGGGCTGGGGGGCGAGCGCCTCGATGGGGGCCGCGGCCACCGCCAGCGAGAGCCGTCAGTATCAGGAGCGCACCACCGACTCGAGCTACGGCTTCCGCGACACCAACTTCTCCCGCGGGGTGGAGACCTCGATCCTCGGCGCCTTCCTCTCGGCGGGCGCCAGGATCGTCGACCGCGAGGCGGTGATCCGCAAGGTCTCGGCCAAGCAGAGCCGCGAGGACCGGCTGGACATCCAGTACCTGGAGACCTTGGCCTTGGGTCAGGGCGTCCAGTACCTGATCGAGGTTTTGCCCGACGACGACCTAACCTCGCCCACCGGCGTCACCTTCACGGTGAAGGTCACCCACCTGCCCACCTCCACGGTGCGGGCCCAGTTCACCACCTCGGGCGATCCGCCGCGGGCCGCCGCCAAGTGGGTGGCCACCAACGGCGCGGGCTTCGAGAAGCGCGCCGGCCCCAGCCGACAGACCCCGCAGCTGATCGGCGCCCAGGTGGCCTACGACACCATGACCAAGCTCCGCTAGGGGCGCGGTCCCGAGAAGGACCCGGAGATGGTCCGTCGTCCTCCTTCGGGAGGGCGGAACGGTTGGGCTTGGGGGAGTTACCGGCCGGATCTCCAGACAGGCGCGGCCACCCCCGGCGGCCGCGCCTGTCGCCTTCGTGGACAAGGCCGGCCGCCTGGCCGATCCTGGCGCCAACGAACACACAGCCGGGAAGAGACGATCATGACGACACGGGCCTTGGTGCTGGGCGGGGGCGGGCCGGTGGGCATCGCCTGGGAATCGGGCCTGATCGCGGGCCTCGCCCAGGGCGGGGTCGATCTGGGGAAGGCCGACTTCATCCTGGGCACCTCGGCCGGGTCCTTCGTCGGCGCCCGACTGGCCCTGGGGGCGGACGCCGCCACCCTGGCCGATCCCATCCTGGCCGAGCCGCCGCCGGCCCCGCGTCCGCCCGGCGAGGCCCGCGCGCCGGGCGCCGACCTTTCGGTCCTGGTGAAGATGATGGCCGAGGCGCAGGGCGGAATCCGCGATCCCCAGGAGGTCCGCGCCGAGATCGGCGCCTTTGCGCTGGCGGCCAAGACCTCCGACGAGGCGACCTTCCTCCAGAGCTTCGGGCGGTCCTTCGCGGGCCTGCCGGAGGACGCGTGGCCCGAGCGCGGCTTCGCCTGTACGGCGGTGGACGCGTTGACCGGCGAATTCCAGATGTGGACCAAGGCGTCGGGCGTCGGGGTCACCCGCGCGGTGGCCTCCTCCTGCAGCGTGCCCGGCGTCTATCCGCCGGTGACCCTCAAGGGCTGTCGCTATATCGACGGCGGCATGCGCTCGACGATCAACGCCGACCAGGCCGTGGGCCATGACCTGGTGGTGGTGATCCAGGTGCGCGGCGGCGCCAACGCCGGCGCGGCGGCCGACGTCACCGCCGCCCGGGTGGAGGCCGAACTGGATGTCCTGCGCGACGGCGGCGCCAAGGTGGTGCTGATCGGGCCGGACGCGGGCAGCCAGGCGGCCATGGGCCTCAACCTGATGGACTTCCGCAAACGCGCCGACGCGGCCCGGGCGGGGCTGGCCCAGGGCCTGGCCCAGGCCGCCGAGCTGAAGGCGGCTTGGGCGGGGTAGGTCCTCAGCCGCTCGTCCCGGCGAAGGCGGGGATGAGCGGATGACCTGCTAGTCGTTCCGCTTCACGAAGGCCCGGATGGCGGCGATCACCTGGTCCTGGTCGTCGGGCGTCAGATAGGGGTGCATGGGCAGGCTCATCACCTTCTTCGCCGCAGCCTCCGTCACCGGCAGGCCGCCGGGGGCGGGGTAGCGGGAATAGACCTCCTGCCGGTGGATCGGGATCGGGTAGTAGACCGCGCTGGGGATATCGGCGGCCTTCAGGTGGGCCACCAGGCCGTCGCGGTCGTCGGTCTCGATGGTGTACTGGGCCCAGACGCTGACCCCGCCCTCGATCACCCTGGGCGCACTGACCACGTCCCCGAGGCCGGCGGCGTAGCGGTCGGCGACGACGTTGCGGGCGCGAATCTCGTCCTCGAAGATGGTCAGCTTCTGCAGCAGCACCGCGGCCTGGATGGTGTCCATGCGGCTGTTCATGCCGATGCGCATGTTCAGGTATTTGGGGTCGTGGTCGAAGGTCTTGCCGGCGATGTCGGACTTCACCGCCTGGCCGTGGACCCGCAGGGAGACCAGCAGGTCGTGCAGCCGCTCGTCCTTGCACAGCACCGCCCCGCCGTCGCCGTAGCAGCCGAGCGGCTTGGCCGGGAAGAAGCTGGTGGTGGTGACGTCGGCCCAGTGGATCGGGTGCTGGCCGTTCAGGGTGCAGCCGAAGCCCTGGGCGGAGTCGGCGATCAGCTTCAGGCCATGCTTCCTGGCCACCGCGGCGATGGCCGGATAGTCGGCGGGCTGGCCGAACAGGTCGACGGCGATGACGGCGCGGGGGGTGAGCTTTCCCTCAGCCTTGATGGCCTCGATGGCGGCGTCCAGCTTCACCGGATCGAGATTGTAGGTGTCGGGCAGGACGTCGACGAAGACCGGCGAGGCGCCCACCAGGGGCATGACCTCGGCGGTGGCCGCGAAGGTGAAGGAGGGGCAGAAGACCGCGTCCCCGGGGCCGATCTCCCAGGCCATCAGCGGCAGCTGGATCGCCTCGGTGCCCGAGCCGCAGGAGAGCACGAAGGGTGCCTGGCCGAACTCCGACAGGGCCTTCTCGAACTGGGCGATCTCCGGGCCCATGATGTAGGCGCCCGAGCGCACCACCTTCAGGATGGCGTCCTCCAGCGGCTGGCCGAGGCGCGCCCGCTGGGCCTGGAGGTCGATGAACGGAATGGGCATGGCGTTGAAATCCCGGGTCACGAAGCGGCGCGCTTCATGACACGGTGAGTCTAGCCAAGCCAAACACGCTTGTTTTCGAAAAATTGCGGGTGGGTGTCGCGCCTCCCCGCGAGCGGGGAGGCGCGAAAGGCCCTAGATCTGCCGGGCGCGGCCTTCCCAATAGGGGGCGCGGACCTTGTTGCGCTGGAACTTGCCGGCTTCGGAGCGCGGCAGCTCGGTGACGAAGTCCAGGCCGCGCGGCACCTTGTAGGCCGCCAGGGTCTGGCGGCCGAAGTCCAGGATCTCCTGGGCCAGCTTGTCGGAGGGCTCGTAGCCGGGCTTGAGCAGGATCACGGCGCGGACCTGTTCGCCCCACTCGTCGTGCGGGATGCCGACGGTGGCGCTGTCGGCCACGGCCGGGTGCTTGATCAGCTCGTTGTCGATTTCCTGCGGATAGATGTTCACCCCGCCCGAGATGATGGTCTCGGCGTTGCGGCCGGTGAGGAACAGGTAGTCGTCCTCGTCGAAATAGCCGACGTCGCCCATGGTGAAGAAGCCGTCGCGCCGGTTGGCGTTGGTCTTGGCCTCGTCCTTGTAATAGGTGAAGCCGCCGCCGGGCGGGAGCTGGTGATAGATGCCGCCGGGCACGCCGGGGGGCAGCTCATTGCCTTCCTCGTCGAGGATGCGGACCTGCAGCATCTGCGGGCGCTTGCCGACGCTGCCGGGCTTCTTCAGCCACTCGTCGGCGGTGATGGTGAAGCCCGCCCCGCCCTCGGAGCCGGCATAGTATTCGCTGAGGATCGGCCCGAACCACTCGATCATGGCGTGCTTGACCTCCGGCGGGCAGGGGGCCGCGCCGTGGACGATGTATTGCACGTGCTCGATGGGATAGTTGGCCTTGATCTCCGGCGGCAGGGCCAGGAGCCGCTGGAACATGATCGGAACCAGGTGGAAGTGGGTGACCTTCTTCTCCGAGATGGTCTTCAGGACGTGCTCGGAATCCCACTTGTCGATGAAGTGCAGCGGAATCCCGGCGTTCATCGAGGCGTTGACGTCGAAGGCCAGGGGGGCGGCGTGATAGGCCGGTCCGGCGCACATCTGCACCGAGGTCTCCGGATCGTAGCCACGCATGGCCAGCATGCTGGGCGGGATCACCGGGGCGTTGGCGCGGTGCACGCCCTTGGGCCGGCCGGTGGTGCCGGAGGTGTACATCATCTGGCCGCCGCGGACCGGGTCGGGAATGTCCGAGCCGTCCTCGGCCGCCAGGGTCGCGTCGTAGTTGAGGAAGCCCTCGATATCGCCGCCCACCGACAGCTTGATCAACAGGTCCGGGCATTCGGCGGCGGCCGGGGCGGCGGCGGCCACGCGGGCCTCGGCCACCAGGGCCTTGGCCTCGCAGTCGCGGATGATGTAGGCGATCTCGTCGACCGTCAGGTGCCAGTTCACCGGGGTGATGCGCAGGCCGCTGCGCTGGGTGGCCGCCAGGGTCTCAATGAACTCGGCGCGGTTGGAGCAGAGCAGGGCCAGGCTGTCGCCGGCCTTCAGCCCCGCCTTGCGCAGGGCGCGCACCAGCTTGTTGGCGTTGGCGTTGACCTCGGCGAAGGTCTTGGTGCGCCCGGAGGGGTCCACCACCGCGGTGCGGTCCGGCGCCTGATCGGCCCAGAAGGCCACGGTCATGCCGTGGTTGGCCGATTCATCCAGAGCTGCGGTAAAGTCTTCTCGCGTCTTAAATTCCTGCATTCAAATTCCTCCCGTCGCCCGGTGGCCGGCAGCGGCTTTCACACGGTGCAATCAATTTTGTAGGTCCCGGGGCGGCGTCTTGTCGGTGACTGCGGGCGCAATATGCCCGCGTGTGACCGTGCCGTTCCGGAAACCCACCATCACACGGCTTGCCGCCCCCGACAACGCCCCGGAAATCCGGACGCTGGCCGGATGTGCGCGCCTAGAGCTGTTCCCGTTTCGAATGAATCGAAACGGGGCTCTAGAGTCCTTGCTTGGTCGCTCTTCCTGATCGCCTGACTTGATCCAAGCCAGGCGGGAAACGCTCTAGCCGAACCGGGCCCGCGCCCAGCGCAGGACGAGATAGCCGGCGGTGGCGGCCAGGCTGGTGACGAAGGTTCCCCAGGCGATGTCGGCCACGGTGATCCTGGTGGCCCAGACCTTCAGGGTCGCCTGGTTGGTGAGGTCGTAGGTGGCGTAGGCGAGTGCGCCGACCATGGCGCCGTTGGTCATGGCCTTGGTCCAGGAGGTGGCCGGCGAGACCGCGAGCGCCATGATCCCCAGGATATAGACTAGGTAGAAGACCGCCGCGGCCTTGAGGTTGACCTCGTCGGCCAGGACCGGGTCGAGGGTGGGGCGGTAGAGCCGCGCATTGCTGAAGGTCAGCCAGACGGCGTCGACGGCGGCGAAGACCAGGCCGGTCCCCAGATAGGCGATGACGTACTTCAGCATGTCGGGCTCCCTCAGGCCGGTCGCAGGCGGTAGTGGCTGACGCCCCACTCGGCGCCGCCCCGGTGGCCGAACAGGCCCGCCGTGGCCAGGAAGAACAGCCGCCAGCGCCGTCGCCACAGCACCGCCTGGTCGCCGTAGACCGCCCGCAGCACCGGGCCGATCACCGCGGCGTTGCGGTCGTAGTTGGCCAGCCAATGATTGGCGGTCTGCTCGTAGTGGGTCCCGCTCCAGCGCCAGTCGGCCTCCACCGTGAACAGGTCGGGGAACCGCCGCATCAGGTCGTGGCTGGGCATCACCCCGCCGGTGAAGAAGTGCTGGCCGATCCAGTCGGCCTCGTCCTTGACGTCGAAGCGGTAGGGGGTGGCGCGGTGGGTGAAGACGTGGACGAACATCGTCCCGTCGGCCTTCAGCCAGGTCCTGGCCTTGGTGAGCAAGGCCCGCCAGTTGGCCATGTGCTCGAACATCTCCACCGAGACGATGCGGTCGAAGGCGCCGGCCTGGGCCTGGAAGTCGTTCATGTCGGCGGTGATGACCGTCAGGTTGGTGAGCCCCTGGGCGGCGGCCCGCCCGCGGATGAAGTCCCCCTGGCTCTTCGAATTGGACACGCTGGTGATCTCAGCGCCCGGCAGGTTGCGCGCCATCCAGAGGGAGAGCGACCCCCAGCCGCAGCCCAGCTCCAGGATCTGCTGGCCGTCCCTCAGGTCGGCGTGGGCGGCGGTCTCGGCGAGCGCCAGCTCCTCAGCCGCCTCCAGGCTGGTCGCCCCTTCGTAGAGGCAGCAGGAATATTTCAGCTGCGGGCCCAGCACCGCCTCGAAGAAGGCGGCGGGCAGCTCGTAATGCTGGCCGTTGGCCGCCGCCGTGTGCTCGGCGATGGGCCGCTGCGCCATCTCCAACGCGAACCGGGCTTCGGCGTCGGCCGGGGCGTTCGCCAATTGCCTGCGCGCATTGGCCACCAGCAGGTCCACCGCGGCGCGGCGCACGAGGTCGGGCAGGGGCGCGCCCTCGAAGGCCTGGATGGTGGTGGCGACAAGGCGCATGGCGACGGACCTCTGCTGGCTCGGAGAAGGAAGCCTCCAGGACCGTTACGGATGCAGCCTGGCCGCGGATGCGGCGTTTGCATCCAGGGCGGACGGATTTGCGTACCTCCACAAGCTTCGCTCCAGGAGGTCCCGTGACGCCCGACACCACCCACCAGCCGTTCCGCATCGCCGTCGTCGGCGGCGGCATCGCCGGACTCTCCGCCGCCTGGCTGCTGGGAGAACGCCACCAGGTCACGGTGTTCGAGGCCGAGGGCCGGCTGGGGGGCCACGCCAACACCGTCGAGGCCATCGGCCCCAAGGGCCCGGTTCCCGTCGACACCGGCTTCATCGTCTACAATGCGCCCAACTATCCCAACTTCACCGCCCTGCTGGCTCACCTGCGGGTGGAGAGCCAGGCCGCCGACATGGCGCTGAGCGTCTCCCTGGACGACGGGGCCTTCGAATATTCCAGCGGCGCGATCTTCGCCCAGAAGCGCAACCTGTTCAGCGCCCGGTTCTGGGGCATGCTGCGGGACGTCGCGCGCTTCTACCGCCAGGGCCCCAGGGACCTCGCCGCCCTGGAGGCGCCGCTCACCTCGCTCGACGACTATCTGGTGGAGAAGGGCTACTGCCAGGCCTTCCGCGACGACCACCTGATCCCCCAGGCCGCGGCCATCTGGTCAACCCCGCTGGCGGCCATTCGCGACTATCCGGCCGCGTCCCTGATCCGCTTCTTCCAGAACCACGGCATGATGAAGATCTTCGGCCGCGGCGCCTGGCGCACCGTCACCGGCGGCAGCCGCAGCTACGTCGCCCGCCTCACCGAGGCCTTCGCCGGCGAGGTCCGCACCGGGGTCCGGGTGGTCTCCATCCGCCGCGACGCGCAGGGGGTGGAGCTGCGGGATTCCACCGGCCACGCCGAGCGGTTCGACCAGGTGGTGATCGCCACCCATGGGGATCACGCCCTGCGCCTGCTGGACGACGCCTCGCCGCAGGAACAGCGGCTGCTGGGCGCCTTCAAGTACAGCCGCAACCTGGCGGTCCTGCACACTGACGTGAGCCTGATGCCCAAGCGGCGCGGCGCCTGGACCAGCTGGAACCACATCGGCCGCCGCGCCGCCCCCGGCGAGGGCTGCGTCACCTACTGGATGACCCGGCTGCAGAGCCTGAAGAACGCGCCCGACCTGTTCGTCACCCTCAACCCCACCAAGGCCATCGCCCCCGAGGCGGTGGTCCATACCGACGTCTACGAACACCCCCTGTTCGACGCCGGCGCCATCGCCGCCCAGCGGGAGATCTGGTCCCTGCAGGGCGTCCGGCGGACCTGGTTCTGCGGCTCCTATTTCGGCCACGGATTCCACGAGGACGCCCTGCAGTCGGGCCTGGCGGTGGCCGAGGCCCTGGGCGGGGCGCCCCGGCCCTGGACGGTGGAAGGCGAGTCCGGCCGCATCCACCTGGAGGCTGCGCCGCTCGATCTCGCCGAGCAGGCCGCCTGACAATGTTCGCCTCGGGCCTCTATCCCGGGATCGTCACCCACGCGCGGCTGCGGCCGCGGGCGCACCGGCTGCGCTATCGCATCTTCATGCTGCTGCTGGACCTGGACGAACTGCCGGCCCTCGACCAGGCCCTGAAGCTGTTCGGCCAGGACCGCCTGCGCCTCACCAGCTTCTCGGAGACCGACCACCTGGACGGCGAGGCGGTCTCCTTGAAGGCCCAGGTGGAAGGCCAGCTTCGGGCGGCCGGCCTGCCCACCGGCGGCCCGGTCCGCCTGCTCTGCATGCCGCGCATCCTTGGCGGGGTGTTCAATCCCTTGAGCATCTATTTCTGCCACGACCCCGACGGGGCGCTGTCGGCCATGCTCTACGAGGTGCGCAACACCTTCGGCGAAGGCCACAGCTACCTGATCCCGGCCCAGGGACCGGGTGTGATCGCCCAGACCGCCGACAAGGCCTTTCACGTCTCGCCCTTCATGGACATGGACCTGGCCTACGCCTTCCGCATCCAGCCCCCCGGCGAGCGGGTCGCCGTCACCGTGGACGTCCACGACGCCCAGGGCCTGCTGCTGGCCGCTGCGTTCGCCGGCGCCCGGGTGGAGCTCACCGACTCGGCGATCTGGAGGGCCTGGCTCACCCATCCCCTGATGACGCTTGGCGTCATGTCGGCCATCCACTGGGAGGCGCTGAAGATCTGGCTGAAGGGCGAAAAACTCCGGCCCCGGCCCAAGGCGCCGGCCGCGCCCGTGACCGTGGTTCCGGCCTCGCAGGTGAGCGCGGTCTGAGCCACCCAACCGGTGTCATCCCGGTCTCCGCGGCACGCGGAAGACCGGGACCTCGACGCGCGGGGTCCTCAGGGTAGATCGGTGAGCATGGGTCCCACACTTGCGCGGCTTCGCCGCTGCATGCGGGATGACACGGGGAGAGGTTGGCGTGGTTCACGGCGCCCCGGAAACATCAGCGCAATGATCCCCGCCTATTCGACCCTGGCGTGAAAACAGCCCTGGCGCGCCCGGAACCGGCGCCTCAGAATGTTTTCATACAAGACGATGGAAATTTGAGATGAGTGATTCCCACCCCTCCCGGCGGGGTGCGGCCTCGGCTGACTCCGAGCCAATCCAAGTCGATGTGAAGACCATGCCCCGCGTATTGCAGCGGATCGTGGTCCTGGCGTTCAACTACCCCTGGCTGGTGGCGCTGGCCATGCTGTGCTCCCTGGGCGCGGCCCTGGCCAGCCTGGCCCTGCCGCGCCTGCTGGGCCTGGCCGTGGACCAGGCCCACAGTCTCCTGACCCTGGGCGCCGCTCACGCCGACCAGACCCAGAAGGCTCTGCTCCTCTCCGCGGCCCTGGTGATCGGCGCCACCATCGTGCGCGGCGCCATGACCATGTGGTCGGGCTATCTGGGGGAACTGGTGAGCCAGAAGGTCGGCCACGACCTGAGGCTGCAATTCTTCCAGCAGCTCCAGCGCCTGTCCTTCGGCTTCCACGACAAGATCCACTCGGGCGATCTGATCACCCGGGGCATGCTGGACCTGGAGGGGGCGCGGGTCTTCATCCAGGGCGGGCTGATGCCGCTCCTGACCCTGTTCCTGCTGCTGGGCTTCGCCGCCTGGCAGATGCTGGCGATCGACCTGACCCTGGGCCTGATCGGCCTGGCCTTCGTACCCTTCTCCGCCGCCGCCCTGGGGCGGATGGGCTTCCTGCTGCGGGTCACCTGGCTACGGTTCCAGGAGCTGATGGCCCAGCTGACCCTGACCATGGAGGAGAATCTCCAGGGCATCCGGGTGGTCCGCGCCTTCGCCGGCAAGGCCTTCGAGATGGCCAAGTTCGACCGCGCCTCGGTGGACGCGCTCGCCTATTCCTACAACCGCATCACCCTGCGCTTCCGGGCGGTGGCGGTGATGCAGGTGACCTTCAACGCCTCCATGGCCGGCGTCCTCTGGTACGGCGGCCACAAGGTGGCGGCCGGGACGATGAGCGTCGGCACGCTCACGGCCTACCTCACCTACATGACCCTGCTGCAGGGGCCGATCCGGCAGATCGCCATGATCTTCAACGCCGCGGCCCGGGCCACCTCCTCGGGCGCCCGCCTGTTCGAGGTGCTGGACCTCGAACCCGAGATCGCCGATGCGCCGGGCGCCAAGCCGCTTGCCCCCACCCAGGGCGTGCTGCGGTTCGAGAGCGTCGACTTCGGCTATGTCCCCGGCAAGCAGGTCCTCACCGGCATCGACTTCGAGGTCGGCCCCGGCCAGACCCTGGGCATCGTCGGCCCGCCCGGCTCGGGCAAGTCCACCATCGCCAACCTGATCCCCCGCTTCTACGACGTCACCGGCGGGGCCATCACCATTGACGGGGTCGACATCCGCGACGTGACCCTGGCCTCCCTGCGGGAATATGTCGGCCTGGTGCAGCAGGAGGCCTTCCTGTTCGACTCCTCCATCGGCCACAACGTCGCCTATGCCGATCCGTGGGCGGAGGAGGACCGCATCGTCGGCGCGGCCAAGACTGCCCAGATCCACGAGCACATCATCGGCCTGCCCGCCGACTACGAGACCCGGGTGGGGGAGCGCGGGGTGGCGCTGTCCGGCGGCCAGCGCCAGCGGATGAGCATCGCCCGCGGGGTGGTGCCGGGGCCCGGCATCATGATCTTCGACGACTCCACCGCGGCCATCGACGCGGTGACCGAGCGCCGCGTGCGCGACGCGCTGGCCGAGGCCACGCGGACCAAGGCCACCATCATCATCGCCCACCGGCTGTCGTCCCTGATGCACGCCGACCAGATCATCGTGCTCGACGACGGGGTGGTGGTGGAGCGGGGGAACCACGCCCAGCTGCTGAAGGCCGGCGGGGTCTATGCCGACCTCTATGAGCTGCAGTCGCGCTCCGACGCCCCGTTGGAAGAGGTGCAAGCGTGACCGAGACCACCGCCGGCGCCGCGCCCCGCAAGGCGCCCCGCGCCTCCCTCGGGACCTCCGAGGGCGACGACATCTTCGGGACCTTCGACGTCAATATCGCCCGGCGCTTCCTGGCCTTCCTGGCGCCGCACAAGCGGTCCCTGGTGATCGCCCAGGTGGCGGTGCTGGCCTCGGCCGCCACCCAGGTGGCGGTGCCGGCCATGATCGGCCAGGCCATCAACGCCGCCGTCGCTCACGACGGGGCGCGGCTGGACAGGACCCTGGTGATCTTCGCCGTGGTGGCCTGCGCCTACGCCGCCTGCTTCTTCACCGGCGAGTGGCTGTCCTCGCGCCTGGCCCAGCGGGTGATCTTCGACATCCGCCGCAAGATGTTCGCCCACTTCCAGGACGTCTCCCTGTCCTTCATGGACAAGACCCACGTGGGCCGGATCATGGCCCGGCTGCAGGGGGACGTGAACGCCCTCCAGGAGTTCCTGGAGAACATGAACGGGGCGTTGGGCGACTTCGTCATGCTGGTGGGCATCACCGTGGTGCTGCTCACCACCGACCTCAAGCTCGGCCTGCTGACCCTGACCGTGCTGCCAGCCTTGATCGCCATCCGCGCGGTCTGGCTGCCCTTCTCCAAGAAGAGCTTCCGCGTGGCCCGCGACGCCTCCTCGACCGCGAACTCGGCCCTGGCCGAGAACATCAACGGCATCCGCACCGTCCAGGAGAGCCGCCGCGAGGCGCTGAATTTCGAGCTCTTCAAGGAGAAGGCGCAGGAGAACTTCACCGCCCAGGTCCACGCCTCCTGGATGACCCAGATCATGGTCCCCACGGTGGACGTGCTCACCGGCTTCGCCATGGCCATCGTCATCGTCGTCGGCGGCAACGCGGTGCTGGGGGGCACGCTGAACGTCGGCGTGATGGTGACCTTCATCCTCTATGTGCAGCGGTTCTTCGAGCCAGTGCGGATGCTGTCCATGCAGTACACCATCATGCAGCGGGCCATGGCCGCCGGACACCGGATCTTCGAGGTGATCGACGTCCCCGTCACCATCGCCGACAAGCCGGACGCCATCGTGCTGAAGGACGTCCCGGCCACCGTCGAATTCCGCAACGTGACCTTCGGCTACGATCCTAAGCGCCCCATCCTGCACGACATCAGCCTGATGGTGCGGCCCAAGGAGGTCGTGGCCCTGGTGGGGCCCACGGGCTCGGGCAAGACCAGCATCATCGCGCTGACCCACCGCTTCTACGAGGTCGACCAGGGCCAGGTCCTGGTGGGGGGCCACGACGTGCGCGACGTGACCCTGGATTCGCTGGGGGCCAATATCGGCATGGTGCTGCAGGAGCCCTTCCTGTTCACCGGCACCATCGAGCAGAACATCCGCTACAACACGCTGACCGCCACCAAGGACGACGTGATCGCCGCGGCCAAGGCGGTCAGCGCCCACGACTTCATCATGCGCCTGCCCGACGGCTACGACACCCAGCTCGGTCAGCGGGGCCGCAACATCTCCATGGGTCAGCGCCAGCTGATCAGCTTCGCCCGCGCCCTGGTGGCCAACCCGCAGATCCTGATCCTCGACGAGGCCACGGCCAATATCGACTCCTTCACGGAACAGGCGATCCAGAAGGCGCTGAAGGTGCTGTTCGCCGGCCGCACCTGCATGGTCATCGCCCACCGCCTGGCCACCATCCGCGACGCCGACCGCATCGTGGTGCTGCAGCAGGGCCGGATCCAGGAACAGGGAAGCCACGACGAGCTGATGAAGACCGGCGGGCTGTACTCGCACCTGTACACCTCGGCCCACGCCTCCTTCGACGATCAGGTGGTGGCGGCCACGGGCGACTCCGAGTTCGCGACCCGGACCTAGGAGAGCGGGCCGCCGTCCAGGGTGATGCGGTGCATCAGGCGGTACTGGCCGGGATAGTCGTTCATCGCCTGGTGCCAGGTGCAGCGGTTGTCCCAGATGGCCATGGAGCCCTTGGCCCACTGGAAGCGGTGGACGAACTGCGGCTTGACGGCGTGCTGGTAAAGGTAGCCCAGCAGGGCCAGGCTCTCCTCGCGGGTCCAGCCGACGATGCCGGTGGTGAAGGCCGGATTGACGTAGAGCGCCTTCTTGCCGCTGCCCGGGTGGGTGATGACCATCGGATGGATCGCCTCGGGCACGTCCTTGTGGCCGGCAAGCTCGGCGCGGTCGGTCATGGCGTAGACGCTGCTCTCGCCGAAGACATGCTCCGAGGCATGGTGCGCCTTCAGGGTGGCGAGCGTCGCCTTCAGGCCGTCGGAGAGGGCGTCGTAGGCGGCGTACATGTCGGCGAACAGGGTGTCGCCGCCGGTGGGCGGGGTCTCGATGGCCAGCAGCACCGAACCCATGGCGGGCGCGATGTCGTAGCTGTGGTCGGTGTGCCAGCCGCCACCGATGTTGGTGACCTGCTCCGGTGTCTTCTCGACCTTGGCGATCTCGGGATGGCGCTCGGTCTTGGGGAAGTAGCGGTTGACGACGATGGGGGCGAGGCGCCTGGCGAAGGCGATCTGCTGCTCGGGCGTCATCTGCTGGCCGTGGATGAAGGCCACGCCGCGGTCGAAGACAGTGGCGCGGATCTGGTCGATCTCAGCCTCGGTGGCCTGGTTCAAGTCGACACCCTGAACCAGGGCGCCGCAGCCTTGCGTGGGGCGGATCGAGAGGTCGAGGGTCGTGGTCATGGCGGGCTCCTGTTGAGGAGAGCCTAGGCCGGCGGCTTGGCGAAGTTTGTCACCAAGGTTACAATTCAGAATGAGCCCTCGCGAGCGCGCCGCCGAACTGCTGACCAAGGCCGTCTGGCTACAGGGCCATGGGCCGGAGATGGCGGAGGCCCTGCTGGCCCATGGCCGCATCGTCAACCTGCCGGCCGGGGCCTGGGCGCAGTCGGAGGGAGATGAGCAGACGGGGATCACCCTGGTGGTGGAAGGCGCCGTGCAGATGATGTGCGCCGCGCCGGGCGGGCGCGAGGTGCTGTTCGGCCAGGCCGGGCCTGGCGTGGCCCTGGGCCAGACCCTGAGGTTCGGCGGGGGACCCAGGCTGGTGACCCTTATCTGCGTTGAGGAGAGCGTGCTGCTGGTGGTCCCCGACCATGCGCTGACCCGGATCGCGGCGGAGCAGCCGGCGCTGTGGCAGGCGGTGGCGGCGCTGGTCTATCTGCAACTGCGCGGCGCCTTGATGATGGCCGCCGAGGCCCTGGCCCTGCCGCCGCGCCAGCGGCTGGCCTCGCGCCTGGAAGTCATGGCCCGAACCGGCGGCCCGGCCCTGCGCATGAACCAGCAGGCCCTGGCCGAGATGGTGGGCCTCTCCCGCAAGACCGTGAACTTCTATCTGCTGGGCTTCCAGCAGGCGGGCCTGCTCACCCTCGGCTACGGCGAGATCGAGGTGCGCGACACCGCGGGCCTGCGGCGCATCGCCGAGAGCTAGGCCGCGCCGGGCCCGACGCGCGTCTCCACCTCGCGGGCGCTGACCGGGGCGTGGCATTCCGAGCAGGTCATCACCGGATGGAAGTCGCAGCCGCAGGCCTTGTGGCGATGGAGCAGGGGGGCGCCGGCCTCGCCCGCATAGTGGCGGTCTCCCCAGTTCACGATGGCCATGACCACCGGATAGAGGTCCAGGCCCTTCTCGGTGAGGCGGTATTCGTGGCGGACCGGGCGGTCCTGATAGGGGACCTTGGCCAGCACGCCCTCCGCCACCAGCAGCTTCAGCCGCTCGGTGATGATGGTGCGAGAAATGCCCAGCCGGGTCTGGAAGGCCTCGAACCGCCGCACGCCGAGGAAGGCGTCGCGCAGGATCATCAGGGTCCAGCGGTCGCCGATCACCGCCACCGAGCGGGCGATGGAGCAGGGCTGGTCGGCGAGGTCTTCCCACTTCACGGGCGGTGGTCCTTTCGTGCCTTGACGTTATCCCATTGACTGGGTCCAGATTCAATACGATGGTTCGTCCAGAAACTGAACTTAGGTGAGGCATGACGGGACAACCTCTGCATCAAGCGCCCAAGATCTGCCTGGTGATCGGGGCGGGAGACGGTGTCGGCGGCGCCATCGCCAAGGCCTTCGCCGCCGAGGGCCTGACCGTCTGCGTCACCCGCCGGGCCCGCAATCTCGACCAGCTCGAAGCGCTCGCCGAAGACATCCGCAAGGCCGGCGGCAAGGCCCACGCCTTCGGCGTCGACGCCCGCGACGAGGCCGAGATGGTCGCCCTGTTCGACAGGGTGGAGGCCGAGGTCGGCCCCCTCGAAGTCGTGGTCTTCAACATCGGCGCGAACGTCCGCTTCGGCATCGTCGAGACCACCAGCCGCGTCTTCACCAAGGTCTGGGAAATGGCCTGCTTCTCGGGCTTCCTCACCGTGCGGGAAGCCGCCCGGGTGATGACGCCCCGCGGTCGGGGCACGATCCTGGTCACCGGGGCCACGGCGTCGATGCGCGGCGGCAAGGGCTTCTCGGCCTTCGCCTCGGCCAAGGCGGGGCTGCGCGCGGTGGCCCAGAGCGCGGCCCGCGAGCTGGGACCGGTGGGCATCCACGTCGCCCACATCGTGGTGGACGGCGCCATCGACGGGACCTTCACCCGCGCCAACAACACCCCCGAACAGGTGCAGGCCAAGCTGGTCGGCGATGAGATCCTCAAGCCCGAGGACATCGCGGCGAACTATGTCTGGCTGCACAATCAGCAACGCTCGGCCTGGACCCACGAACTGGATCTGCGCCCCTGGAAGGAGACCTGGTGATGGCCAAGACGATCGACTTCATCTTCGATTTCGGCAGCCCCAACGGCTACCTGGCCTGGAAGGTGCTGCCCGGGATCGCCGCCCGCACGGGCGCCAAGGTCAACCTGATCCCCTGCCTGCTGGGGGGCATCTTCAAGGCCACCGGCAACCAGTCGCCGGTGACGGCCTTCGGTGGGGTGAAGGGCAAGCTGGAATACGAAGCCCTGGAGACAAGGCGCTACGTCGCCGCCCACGGCCTGACCGCCTATCGCTCCAACCCCCACTTCCCGGTCAACACCCTGCTGATCATGCGCGGTCTGGTGGCGGCGAGCCGGATGGGTGTGGGGGACGCCTATCTGGAGGCCGTGGTCTGCGCCATGTGGGAGCAGGGGCTGAAAATGGACGACCCGGAGGTGGTGGCGGGCGTGCTCGCCAAGGCCGGCCTCGACGCCAAGGCGATCCTGGAGGCGACCCAGGATCCGGAGGTGAAGGCCGAACTCGTCGCCAACACCGAGGCCGCCGTGGCCAGGGGCGCCTTCGGCGTGCCGACCTTCTTCGTCGACGGCGAGATGTTCTTCGGCAAGGACCGGTTGGGCGCGGTGGAGGCGGAGCTTTCGCGGGCCTGATCGGAGCTCTAGGGTCTCCGCCAGTTCGCCGGAGTCCCCCATGAAGATCGCCCCGCTCACCCTCGTCGCCGCCCTGATGGCGACGACCGCCCAGGCCCAGGGTTCCGGGCCCATCGACCCGGCCCGGCTGTCGGCCATCGTAAAGGTCATGGCGTCGGATGAATTCGAGGGCAGATCCCCCGGTTCGCCCGGCGAGCAGAAGACGGTCGACTACCTGATCGGTCAGTTCAAGGTCCTGAAGCTGGAGCCAGCCGGGGACAAGGGCGGCTGGACCCAGGAGGTCCAGCTCCAGCGGCTCCAGGTGCAGCCGGGGGCCAAGCTCAGCGTCTCGGTGGGCGGCAAGGCCACCGCCCTGGAACAGGCCCAACAGATCAATGTCGCCACCCTGCGGCCGGTGGACCACATCAGTATCGAGGGCGCCCCGATGGTCTTCGTCGGCTATGGGGTCAAGGCGCCCGAACGTGGCTGGGACGACTTCAAGGGCTACGACCTGAAGGGCAAGGTGGCGGTCTTCCTGATCAACGACCCCGACTTCGAGGCGAAAGCCGGCGAGCCGGTGGCCGGCAAGTTCGGCGGCCAGGCGGCCGCCTACTACGCCCGCTGGACCTACAAGTACGAGGAGGCGGTGCGCCAGGGCGCCCTCGCGGCCCTGATCGTCCACGAGACCCCCGGCGCAGGCTATGGCTGGTCGACGGTGGCGGCCTCCAACGGCGAGAGTTTCGACATCGTCCGGCCCGATCCGGCCAAGGACAAGCTGCTGCTGCAGGGCTGGATCCAGCGCGACCTGGCGGTGGATGTGTTCAAGTCGGCGGGGCTGGACTTCGAGGCCCTGAAGACCAGTGCCCGGTCGGCGGATTTCAAGCCGGTGGCGCTGACCGGCGCCACCTTCTCCGCCGACTATGGCGTGACCCACAGCCAGGTCACCAGCCGCAACGTGCTGGCCAAGCTGACCGGCGCCAGCAAGCCGGCGCAGAGCGTGATGTTCTCCGCCCACTGGGACGCCTTCGGTCTGGGGGCGCCGGTGGGTGGCGACAAGGTCCGTCACGGGGCGGCCGACGACGCCATCGGGGTGGCCGGCGTGCTGGAGATCGCCCGCGCCTTCGCCTCAGGCCCGCGGCCGGCCCGCACCACCCTGTTCGCCGCCTGGACGGCGGAGGAGCGCGGCCTGCTGGGCTCGGAATATTACGGCGTCCATCCGACCACGCCGCTGGACCAGATGGCGGCCAACTTCACCATGGACGTGCTGCAGACCGCCGGACCGTCCAAGGACGTGGTGCTGGTGGGTTATGGCCAGAGCCAGCTCGACGACCGGCTGATCGCCGCGGCCAAGGCCCAGGATCGGACGGTGACGCCGGACGCCCATCCTGAGCGCGGCCTGTTCTTCCGCGCCGACCATTTCAGCCTGGCCAAGCACGGCGTGCCGGTGATGCTGATGATGGGCCTGGGGGGCGGGCCGGACCTGGTCACCGGCGGCCGCGAGGCCGGCGACAAGTGGGTCAGCGACTATACCGCCCACTGCTACCACCAGCCCTGCGACGCCTGGAGCCCCGACTGGGACCTGCGCGGCGCGGCCCAGGATGTGGAACTGCTCTATGCGATGGGCAAGGCCATCGCGTCCGATCCCAAGGACTGGCCGGCCTGGAAACCCGGTTCGGAATTCAAGGCGATCCGCGACCAGACGGCGAGCCTGCGGAAATAGACCGCCCTTGCCCCGCTGAGCTTTCCAAAGCTTAATCCCGCCACCGTTGCGCGTGATCAAGGTCGAGGCCACATAGGCCGCCAGTCATGCTCGTTCCTGACGCTGCTCTCAAGGAGCCACACACTTGTCCACGCTTCGCAATCGCCTCGCGCGCGCCGCCCTCCTGGTGCTCGCGCCTGTCCTGATCGTCGGCTGCGGGATCAACAACATCCCCACCAAGGAAGAGCGCGCCAAGGCTCAGTGGGCCGAGGTCCAGAACCAGTACCAGCGCCGCGCCGACCTGATCCCCAATCTGGTGGAGACGGTGAAGGGCTACGCCGCCCAGGAAAAGAGCGTCCTGACCGCGGTGACCGAGGCCCGCGCCTCGGCGACCCAGGTCAAGGTGGACGCCTCGACCATCACCGATCCGGCCCAGTTCCAGCAATATGCCGCCGCCCAGGATAAGCTGTCGGGCGTGCTCGGCCGGCTGATGATGATCCAGGAGAACTACCCGGACCTGAAGTCCAACCAGAACTTCCTGGCCCTGCAGAGCCAGCTTGAGGGCACCGAGAACCGGATCACGGTGTCGCGCCGCGACTACAACGAGGCGGTCCGCGACTACAATCTGGAGTTCCGCAAGTTCCCCAACAGCTTCTGGGCCTCCACCGTCCATAGCGGCTCCAAGCCGATGGTGATGTTCCAGGCCAACGCCGCCGCGCAAGCCGCGCCCAGCGTCAGCTTCTCGCCGACGACGGCGCCGGCGGTGTCCACCCTCCCGGCCGCGCCGGCCCAATGACCCAGCGCAAGGGACCGCGGGGCCTGCTGGTCCTCGCGGTCCTCGGCCTCTTTGTGATGGCCGGCGCGGCGCTCGCCGCCCCCAAGTTCCCCCCGCTCACCGGGCGGGTGGTGGATCAGGCCGGCTTGTTGTCGCCCGACGCCGAGCAGAGGCTGACCACCGAGCTCGCCGACCTGGAGACCAAGACCGGCCGCCAGATGGTGGTGGCGACCCTGCCCGATCTGCAGGGCTACGAGATCGAGGACTACGGCTACCAGCTCGGCCGCGCCTGGGGCATCGGCGACAAGACCCGCAATGACGGGGTCCTGCTGCTGGTGGCGCCCAACGCCAAGAAGGTGCGGATCGAGGTCGGCTATGGCCTGGAGGGCATCCTCACCGACGCCCTGTCGAGCCTGATCATCCAGAATAAGATCCTGCCCGCCTTCCGGTCGGGCAAGATGGAAGAGGGGGTGATGTCCGGCGCCGAGGCGGTGATCGGCCAGCTTTCCCTGCCAGACGATCAGGCCAAGGCCATCGCGGCGGCGACCCCCACGCCGGAGCCTGAGTCGGAGTCCAGCCTGCCCGGCGTGATCATCTTCATCGTGGTGATCATCTTCTGGGTGCTCAGCGGCATCCTGCGCGCTGGCCGCCGCGGCCGCGGCCGCGGCCGCGGGCGCCGCGCCGACGGCGGCTTCTGGTGGCTGCTGCCCCTGCTGCTCTCAGGGGGTGGCGGCGGCGGTCGCGACCATGGCGGCGGCGGCTTCAGCGGCGGCGGCGGATCGTTCGGCGGCGGCGGCTCTTCAGGAGGATGGTGATGCTTTCAGAGGCCGACCGCACGCGCATCGAGGCCGCGGTGACCCGCGCCGAGCTGCGCACCAAGGGCGAGATCTACACCGTGGTGGCCCGGGAATCCTCGGACTACCGCGAGGTGCCGGTGGCCTGGGCCGCCATCGCCGCCCTGGCCGCCCCGGCGGTCCTGCTGGCCGGGGGCATCGAGGTGACGGCGCCAGACATCCTCACCGGCTGGACCGCCGCCCAGATCGGGGCGGTGGCCGAACAGGCGGTTCGCGGCGCCCTGATGGGGGCCATCCTGCTGCAGGGCGCGCTCTTCGTCCTGGTGGCTGTCGTCGTGGGCATGATCAAACCCCTGCGACGCCTGCTGACCCCCAAGGGTCTGAAGCGCGAGCGTGTGCGGCGCCGGGCCCAGGAGCAGTTCCTGGCCAAGAACCTCGCCGCCACCCGGGAGCGCACCGGGGTGCTGATCTATGTCTCGACCGTCGAACGCATGGCCGAACTGATCGCCGACGAGGGTGTCGCCGCCAAGGTCGATCCCAAGGTCTGGGACCAGGCCATGGCCGCCCTGATCGACGGCATTCGCGCCAAGAAGCCCGGCGAGGGCTTCGAGGCGGCCATCGCCCTGTGCGGCGCCATCCTGGCCCAACACTTCCCGTCGACCCCCGACGACAATCCCAACGAGCTGTCTGATTCGGTGGTCCTGCTGCCCTGATCGACGGCGGGACGAGGTCGCGAAGGCAGGTTTGGCCTGCAACTAAAGCGGGAAACGCCTTTTTTGCTCTCTCGCCAGGGATGCGTCGTTATTCGCAGTTGTGGGGCAAGCTCCACCAGACCAGAGTGCCGGCCGCCCAATTCCGGGCGCTCGGGAGCCGTCTCGTGGGAAAGCCGCCGTCCGATGCGCGCGATCCGACCTTTCGCGCCCTGGCGCCGGCCATGGCGCTGGGCATGGTCTACCAGATGGAGGCCTCGCCCGATGCGGCGGAACGGCGCTTCGTCTACGTTTCCGAGAACTGCCTGGCCCTCAATGGCGTGACCGCCGAGGCGGTCATGGCCGATCCAACCGTCTTCTTCGGACTCGTGGCGCCCGAGCATCGGGAGCGCGCCGCAGGGGCGACCCGGCAGGCGATCCTGGCGCGCACGCCCCTGGACATAGAGCTGGCCTTCCATCGGCCCGACGGCGAGGTCCGCTGGCATCGCATCACCTCGGCGCCTCGGTCGGACCGCGACGGATGGACCCTGTGGGACGGCATCCAGATCGACATCACCCCCCGCAAGCGGGCGGAGCTCGAGCTGGAGGAACAGCGGCGGCGGCTGGAGGTGGCGGTGGACGCCACCGGCCTTGGCTTCTGGGACTACGACATCCGCACCCGCAAGCTGACCTGGTCGGAGCACACCAAGATCCTGTTCGGCCTCGCGCCGGAGGCCGAGGTGTCCCTCCAGTCCTTCATCGCCGCGATCCATCCCGAAGACCGGTCCCGGCTGAACGCGGCCTTCGTCGAGGCGAGGGACGTCAAGGGCGGCGATTTCGCCCTCGACCATCGCATCGTGTCGTCGGACGGGGCCATCCGCTGGCTCTCGTCCTCGGGCCGCATCATGTTCGACGACGGCGGTCCCAAGGTCGTGGTGGGGACCTCCCTCGACATCACCGAACGCCAGGCCGCCGAGGCGCGTCAGCGTCTGGTGATGGGGGAGCTGGCGCACCGGGGCAAGAACGGCCTGGCCATGGTGCTGGCCATCGTCAGCCAGACCGGCCGAAGCGCCTCCACCGTGGCCGAATACCAGCAGCTGCTCACCGCGCGGCTGGAGGCCATGGCCCGCTCCCAGGACCTGATGACCGGCTCCGGCGGACGGCCCCCGGACCTGCTGTCCCTGCTGACGGAAGCCCTGCGCCCCTTCGACGGCGCGCGGATCAGGCTGGACCCCGAGCTCGGGACGGTGAGGCTCAACCCCGACCTGGCCCTGGCGCTCGCCCTGCTGCTGCATGAGCTGGCCACCAACGCCACCAAGTACGGCGCCCTGTCGATCTCGGCAGGACACATCGAGGTCAGCAGGGTCGCGGCCGAGCCCGGGCGCTCGGCCTTCCTCTGGCGCGAGCGCGGCGGCCCCCCGGTGAGCAAGCCCGGCCGCATCGGTTTCGGCAGCCGCCTGCTGCAGGCGGCCCTTCGCCCGCAGGGGGGACGCATCGATAGCGCCTTTGAGCCGGAGGGATTCTCGGCGAGGCTGGAGTTCCCGGCGCAGACCTAGCGGGCGGGTAGAAGGACCGCATGCTGACCCTGCTCGCCTTCGCCATGGTGGCGACCTTCATGACCCTGATCATGACCGGTCGCGTCTCGGCCCTGGTGGCCCTGATCCTCACCCCGGTCGCCTTCGGCCTGCTGGCGGGACACGGCGCCGATCTGGGTCCCATGATGCTGGAGGGGGTGAAGGCGCTCGCCCCCACCGGGGTGATGTTGGCCTTCGCCATCCTGTTCTTCGGCCTGATGACCGATGCGGGCCTGTTCGATCCCCTGGTGGCGCTGATCGTGCGCATCGTCCACGGTGACCCGGTGCGGATCGTGGTGGGGTCGGCGGTCCTGGCCCTGCTGGTCTCCATGGACGGCGACGGCTCCACCACCTATCTGATCTGCTGCACGGCCATGATCCCGCTCTACCGGCGGATGGGGCTCAATCCGCTGATCCTGGCCTGCCTGCTGATGCTGGCCTGCGGGGTGACCAACATCACCCCCTGGGGCGGGCCGACGGCGCGGGCGGCCGGCGCCCTGCATCTCGACGCTGGCGACGTGTTCCTGCCGATGATCCCGGCCATGCTGGCGGGCGCGGCCTTCATCCTGCTGGCGGCCTACGGTCTTGGACGCGGCGAGCGGCGGCGGCTGGCGGCCCTGTCGTCGGACGGGACGGTGCGCGATCCGGGGGCCGCCGACCTCACCGAGGACCTGGTGCGGACCAATGACCTCACCGAACGGCCGAGGCTGATCCTGGTCAATCTCGTCCTGACCTTGGCCCTGCTGGCGGGCCTGGTGCTTGGGGTCCTGCCCCTGCCGGCGCTGTTCATGATCGCCACCGCCCTCGCCCTGGTGCTGAACTATCCCTCGCTGGCGGCGCAGAAGGCGCGGATCGCGGCCCACGCCCCCAACATCCTGCCGGTGATCAGCCTGATCTTCGCCGCCGGCATCTTCACCGGCATCCTCAATGGCACGGGCATGACCGACGCCATGGCCGGCAGCGTCACCGGCCTGATCCCGCCGGCGCTCGGTCCCCACATGGCGCCGGTCACCGCCCTGCTGGCCATGCCCTTCACCTTCTTCATCTCCAACGACGCCTTCTATTTCGGCATCCTGCCGATCCTGTCGGAGGCCGCGGCGCCCTACGGGATCGCCCCGGTGGAAATGGCGCGCGCCTCGCTCACCGGCCAGGCGGTGCACCTGCTCTCGCCCCTGGTGCCGTCGACCTATCTGCTGGTGGGCCTGGTGCGGGTGGAGCTGGCCCAGCACCAGAGGTTCACCCTGGCCTGGGCCGTGGCGCTCTCCCTCGTGCTGCTGGGGGCGGGAATCCTCACCGGCGCCATTCCTCTGGCTGGCTAAGGTCCAAACCCCCCGCTAGAATTTCCCCAACGACAGAATGGGGAGCAGGCGCGATGGCCTACAAGATCAACGTCAACGGCAAGGCCCGGAGCGTCGATGTCGAGGCGGGCACCCCTCTGCTCTGGGCCCTGCGCGACGGGCTCGGGATCCTGGGGCCGAAGTTCGGCTGCGGGATCGGCCAGTGCGGCGCCTGCACGGTCCATGTCGATGGCCAGCCGGTGCGGTCCTGCGCCTTCCCCATCGAGAGCGTCGGCGCCGCCAAGGTTCTCACTATCGAAGGGGTCGGCGCCACCGCCAACGGCAAGAAGGTGCAAGCCGCCTGGATGGAGCTGGACGTCGCCCAGTGCGGCTACTGCCAGCCCGGCCAGATCATGTCGGCCACCGCCCTGCTGAACGCCACGCCCAAGCCCGCCGACGCCGACATCGACGCGGCGATGAGCGGCAATATCTGCCGCTGCGCCACCTACGTCCGCATCCGCGCGGCGATCAAACAGGCCTCCGGCCAGAAGGTGGAGGCGTAAGATGGCCGACGGTTTCACGGACGGCGCCTCGCGCCGCGACCTGCTCAAGACCGGCGCGCTGGCCGGCGGGCTGATGCTGTCCTTCAGCGTGGCCGGCAAGGCCGGGGCGGCGGAAACGACCGCCAAGCTCAACGCCTATGTCAGCCTGACCCCCGACAACAGGGTCACCATCGTCTCCAAGAACCCGGAGATCGGCCAGGGGATCAAGACCTCCCTGCCGATGATCATCGCCGAGGAGTTCGACGTCGACTGGAACTCGGTGACGACGAAGCAGGCCGACGGCGACCCCGCCACCTATGGCCGCCAGTTCGCCGGCGGCAGCATGGCCACCCCCCTGCACTGGGACGAGCTGCGCCGGGTGGGCGCCGCGGGCCGGGCCATGATCGTGGCCGCGGCCGCCCAGACCTGGGGGGTTCCGGCCGCCGAATGCACGACTCTGTCGGGGGTCGTGCATCATAAGGCCTCGGGGAAGACGGCGACCTATGGGTCGCTGGCCGCCAAGGCCGCGACCCTGCCGGCGCCGGACCTCAAGACCGTCCCGCTGAAGGATCCCAAGGACTACCGCATCCTCGGCAAGTTCATGCCGCAGGTGGACTCCGAGGCCCTGGTCACCGGCAAGCCGCTGTTCGGGATCGATGTGGTGGTCCCGGGCATGCTCTACGCCACCTTCGAGAAGGCCCCGGTGTTCGGCGCCAAGGTGGCCAGCGCCGACCTCGCCGCCGCCAAGGGCGTGAAGGGCGTGCGCCAGGCCTTCGTGGTGGAGGGCGGAACCGACCTCTCGGGCCTGCTGCCCGGCGTGGTGGTGGTGGCCGACAGCTGGTGGCAGGCGCGCAAGGGCCGCGAGAAGCTGAACATCCAGTGGGCCGACCACCCGACCTCGCAGCAGTCGACGGCGGGCTTCGACGCCCAGGCCCTGGCGCTCTCCAAGGGCCCGCCCCTGCGCACCGAGCGCAACGACGGCGACGCTGCCGCCGGGCTGAAGGCCGCGGTCAAGACGGTGGAGGCGGCCTACGCCTATCCCTTCCTGGCCCACGCCGCCCTGGAGCCGATGAACTGCACGGCCCACTTCAAGGACGGCAAGCTGGAGATCTGGGCGCCGACCCAGAACCCCGAGGCGGGCCGCCAGCTGGTGGCCAAGACCCTGGGGATCGCGCCCGCCGACATCACCCTGCACATGACCCGCTGCGGCGGCGGCTTCGGCCGCCGGCTGGCCAATGACTACATGGTCGAGGCCGCCTGGATCGCCAAGCAGGCGGGCGCGCCGGTCAAGCTGCTGTGGACGCGGGAGGACGACCTGCGCCACGATTTCTACCGTCCGGCCGGCTATCACTTCCTCTCCGGCGGGGTCGACGCCTCGGGCGCCGTCACGGCCTGGCGCGACCACTTCGTCAGCCTGGGCGCCGACGGCAAGTTCGCCTCCAGCGCCGGCATGTCGGCGGGCGAGTTCCCGGCCCGCTTCGTGCCGAACTTCCGCTACGACCTGTCCCTGATCCCCTCGGGCGTGCCCACGGGGCCGCTGCGGGCGCCGGGCAGCAACGCGCTGGCCTTCGTCATGCAGTCCTTCATCGACGAGCTGGCCCATGCGGCGGGCGCCGACCCGGTGGCCTTCCGCCTGAAGCTGCTGGGGGACGGCGCCATGATGGGGACCCCCGGCCGCGACGGCTACGCCGCCGACCGCATGCGGGGGGTGGTCAAGCTCGCCGCCGAAAAGTCCGGCTGGGGCAAGACCAAGCTGCCCGCTGGGACCGGCATGGGGGTGGCCTTCCACTTCAGCCACATGGGCTATTTCGCCGAGGTGGTGCAGGCCAGCGTCGCCGCCGACGGTTCGGTGAAGGTCGACAAGGTCTGGGTCGCCGCCGACGTCGGCCGGCAGATCGTCAATCCGGCCGGGGCCATCAACCAGGTCCAGGGCTCGGTGATCGACGGACTGTCCGCGGCGCTGGGCCAGAAGATCACCATCGAGGGCGGGGCCGCGGCCCAGAGCAATTTCGGCGACTATCCGCTGCTGCGGATGGCCGACGCGCCGCCGGTGGAGGTGCATTTCCTGATCACCGACAATCCGCCCACAGGGCTTGGCGAGCCGGCCCTGCCGCCGGCGCCCCCGGCGCTCTGCAACGCGATCTTCGCGGCGACGGGCAAGCGGATCCGCAGCCTGCCGATCGACACCGAGGCCCTGAAACGGGCCTGAGCCGAGGTTTCGGCGTCCGGGCGGCTTTCGCCCGGACGCGGGGCCGCGCTAAGGTGAATTCAGAAGATGCGGTACGACCGCGCGAAGTGATGGGCGGATGAGTCAGGGCGTCGAGCTGCAAGAGAAGGTGACTCGAGGCCCGACCCGGCGCTTCGAGCAGCGCAAGAGCGCCATCGTCAGCTCGGCGGTCGAGGTGCTGAACCGCAAGGGCGTGCGCGGCATGACCCTGGGGGAGGTGGCCGCCCGGCTGAACCTGGTCCCCACCGGGGTCATCTACTATTTCCGCAACAAGGAGGACCTGGCCGCGGCCTGCTTCCTCCAGGGAATCGCCCGCTTCAACGCGCTGCTGGCGGCGGGCTTGGCCGGGGCCGACGTGCGGACGCGCCTGACCCTCTTCCTCGACGCCTATTTCGACTATCGGCGCCGCGCGGTCCTGGGGGAGGCGGAGCCCATCGCGGTGTTCAACGATGTCCGCGCCCTGAAGTCCGAGCCGGTCAACGCCGCCTATGTCGACATGTTCCGGCGCGCCCGGGGCCTGCTGTCGGGGCCAGAGACGGCGGGCCTGACTCGGCTGGCGCTCAACGCGCGCACCCACATGCTGGTCTCGGAGATCTTCTGGACCGTGGCCTGGCTGCACCGCCACGACCCCGAGGACTACGGCCGCGTCTCCCAGCGCATCCTCTCCATCGCCGCCGACGGCCTGGCCGCGCCGGGCGCCGTCTGGAACCCTCAGCCCCTGCCGGACCTGATCCCCGAGCCGCCGCCGGGCGGGGAGATCTCCAGCGAGCTCTTCCTGCGGGCGGCCACCGAGCTGATCAACGAGGAGGGCTATCTGGGCGCCTCGGTGGAGAAGATCTCCGCCCGGCTGAACGTCACCAAGGGCGCCTTCTATCATCACAACGAGACCAAGGACGAACTGGTGGCCGCCTGCTTCGAGCGCACCGTCGAGGTCATGCGCCGGGCCATCCGCCAGGCCGAGGCGGTCTCCGCCACCGGCCTGCAGACCCTGGCCACCGTGGCCGCGGCCCTGGTGGCCTATCAGATGTCGGGCAACGCCCCCCTGCTGCGAACCTCGGCCCTGACCTCGGCGCCGGAATCGATCCAGCCGCAGCTGGTGGCCAAGTTCGACCGCATCTCCGACCGCTTCGCCTCGCTGATCAGCGACGGGATCGCCGACGGCTCCCTGCGCGCCGTCGACGCCAATATCGGCGCCCAGATGATCACCGCCATGATCAACGCCGCCGCCGATCTGCACTATTGGGCGCCGGCGGCCAGTCCGGAGATGGCGGTGAACCTCTATGTCCGGCCCTTCTTCGAGGGCCTGCTGTCGCCCCCCGCGTCCTGAGGCGCCGGGACCAAAACGATGAGACGGCCGCTGGCGGCCGCGAAGGGTAGGGATGTCCGTGAAGAAGCTGCTGATCGCCAACCGCGGCGAGATCGCCGTGCGCATCGCCCGCACCGCCGCCGAGATGGGACTCCCCACCGTCGCGGTCTACGCCCAGGACGACGCGGCCTCCCTCCACACCCGCAAGGCCGATGAGGCGGCGGCCCTGAACGGCTCGGGCCCGGCGGCCTATCTCGACGGCGCCCAGATCCTGGAGGTGGCCCGGGCGGCGGGCGCCGACGCCATCCATCCCGGCTATGGCTTCCTCAGCGAGAACGCCGCCTTCGCACGCGCCTGCGCGGCGGCCGGCGTCACCTTCGTCGGCCCCAGCCCCGAGACCCTGGAGCTGTTCGGCGACAAGGGGCAGGCCCGGGCCCTGGCCGCCCGTTGCGACGTGCCGATCCTGCCGGGGACGGACGGCGCCACCAGCCTGGATCAGGCCAAGGCCTTCCTGGCGGGCCTCGGCGCCGGCGGGGCGGTGATGGTCAAGGCGGTGTCCGGCGGTGGCGGCCGCGGCATGCGCCCGGCCAGGTCCGTCGAGGAGCTGGAACAGGCCTTCGAGCGCTGCGCCTCGGAGGCCCTGGCCGCCTTCGGCGACGGCGCCCTCTATGTCGAGCAGTTCCTGACCCGCGCCCGGCACATCGAGGTGCAGATCCTCGGCGACGGGGCCACCGTTTCTCATCTGTGGGACCGGGAGTGCAGCCTGCAGCGCCAGCGGCAGAAGGTGGTGGAGATCGCCCCGGCCGACACCCTGCCCGTGCAGATCCGCGAGCAGCTGTTCGAGGCCGCCGTGGCCCTGGGCCGCGCCGCCCACTATCGCAGCCTGGGCACCGTGGAGTTCCTGGTGGAGGTGGGCGAGCAGCCGCGCCTGGTGTTCATCGAGGCCAATCCGCGCCTGCAGGTGGAGCACACGGTGACCGAGGAGGTGCTGGGCCTGGATCTCGTCCGCCTGCAGATCGAGGTGGCGCGCGGCAAGTCCCTGGCCGACCTGAACCTCACCCAAACCCAGGTCCCGAGCCCGCGCGGAACCGCCGTCCAGGCGCGGGTCAACCTGGAGACCATGGGCGCGGACGGCTCGGCCCGTCCCGCCGGCGGTGTGCTGTCGGCCTTCGAGCCACCCTCGGGGCCGGGGGTGCGGGTCGACGGCTTCGGCTATGCCGGCTACCGCACCAGCGCCCGCTACGACTCCCTGCTGGCCAAGCTGATCGTGCATGCGAACGCTGGCGGCCTGTCGACCGCCGTGGCCAAGGCCCATCGCGCCCTGTCGGAATTCAAGATCGTCGGCGCCCCCACCAATATCGGCTTCCTGCAGAGCCTGCTGGTCCATCCGGCGGTGGCGGTGGGCGAGGTCCATACCCGCTTCATCGAGGAGACCATGGGGGAACTGGCCGCGACGGCCGAGGCGCCCAAACTGTACTTCGAGACTGCGGCCCCAGGCGGGGGCGTCGCCAAGCGGGCCGGTGTGCAGATCGACGCGATCGATCCCCTGGCCGTCCTGGCGCTCGGCAAGGAAGAGCGGGTCGCCGCCCCGGAGCCCGACGCCGAGGCCGAGGGGCCGGAAGGGACCAAGCCTCTGCGGGCGCCCCTGCAGGGCACGGTGATCGCGCTGTCCGTGGCGGTGGGCGACGCCGTGCGGATGGGCCAGCCCCTGTTCATCATGGAGGCCATGAAGATGGAGCACGTGGTGGCCGCCGGCTTCTCCGGCCTGGTTCGCGAGATCACCGTGGCGCAGGGCGACACCGTCTTCGAGGACCACCCCCTGGCCTTCCTGGAGGAGGCCGAGGTGGAGGGCGGCGCCGGCGAGGCCGAGGAGGTGGTCGACCTGGACTACATCCGCCCCGACCTGGCCGAGGTGCTGGAGCGCCACCGCCTGACGCTGGACGAGGCCCGCCCCGAGGCCGTGGCGCGTCGGCGCAAGACCAAGCAGAGGACCACCCGGGAGAACGTGGCCGACCTCTGCGATCCCGGCAGCTTCACCGAGTACGGCGCGCTCACCGTCGCCGCGCGCCGCAAACGCCACACTCTGGACGAGCTGATCGCCCAGACCCCGGCCGACGGCATGGTCATGGGCTGGGGCCAGGTGAACGGCGCCCTTTTCCCCGAGGAGAAGTCCCGGGTGGCGGTGATGGCCTATGACTATACCGTGCTGGCCGGCACCCAGGGGGCGCACAACCACGAGAAGCTCGACCGCATGAGCGAGCTGGCCCTGCGTTGGCGGGCGCCCACGGTGTTCTTCACCGAGGGCGGCGGCGGGCGGCCCGGCGACACGGAGGGCGGCGGCTTCACCCGGGGCTTCGAGTTCTGGGGGCGGCTGTCGGGGGCCGTGCCCCTGGTGGGGATCAATTCCGGCCGCTGCTTCGCCGGCAACGCCGCCATCCTCGGCTGCTGCGACGTGATCATCGCCACCAAGGACTCGGCGCTCGGCATGGGCGGCCCGGCCATGGTGGAGGGCGGCGGCCTGGGGGTCTTCCGCCCCGAGGAGATCGGGCCGCTGAAGGTCATGCAGGCCAACGGCACCATCGACGTGCTCGCTGACGACGAGGCCGACGCGGTGCGCCTGGCCAAGCAGTACATCTCCTATTTCCAGGGCCCGGTCGCCGACTGGACCTGCGCCGACCAGCGGCTGCTGCGCCGGGCGATCCCGGAGAACCGGCTGCGGGTCTACGATGTGCGCAAGGTGATCGAGCTGATCGCCGACGAAGGCTCGGTGCTGGAGCTGCGCCCGAAGTTCGGCTTGGCCATGATCACCGCCTTCATCCGTATCGAGGGCCGTCCCGTCGGGGTGTTCGCCAACAATCCGCACCACATCGGCGGCGCCATCGACTCCGACGCCTCGGACAAGGCCGCCCGCTTCATGCAGCTCTGCGAGGCCTTCGACATCCCGCTGCTGTCGCTGTCGGACACGCCGGGCAACATGGTGGGACCGGAGGCGGAGAAGACCGGCCTGATCCGCCATTGCTCGCGGCTGTTCGTCATCGGCGCCAACCTGACCGTGCCGATCTTCTCGGTGATCCTGCGCAAGAGCTACGGCCTGGGCGCCATCGCCATGACCGGAGGCAGCTACCAGGCGGCCATGTTCTGCGTCGCCTGGCCGACGGGCGAGTTCGGCGGCATGGGGCTGGAGGGCTCGGTGAAGCTGGGCTACCGCAACGAACTGGCGGCCATCGCCGACCCCGTGGAGCGCAAGAAGAGCTTCGACGAGCGGGTGGCGCGCGCCTATGCGGCCGGCAAGGCCCTGGCGCGGGGAGCCGGGACCGACCTGGACGACGTCATCGACCCGGCCGACACCCGCCGCTGGGTGTTGGCCGGGCTGAAAGCCCTGCCGCCCGTCCCGCCGCGCACCGAAAAGAAGCTGCGCTGGATCGACTCCTGGTAGGCGACCTTGACCCTGCCCAAACTGAGGACAACACTGTTCGTCTAACGTGGTTTCCGCGGGGGTGGGCGTGACGTTCAAGAGGCCTGTCCTGGGACGGCTCGCCGCGACCTTTCTGATGGTCGTGGCTCTGCTGTCGGCCAATGTGCAGCAGGCCCGCGCCGATATCGGCAGCTGCATCACCGCCTATACCGGCGCCGACTTCTTCAAGATGGTCGGGACGTTCGCCGATCCCCAGCTCAGCCAGTGCGCCGCCGAGATCCAGGTCGGCCCCGACGTGATCATGGCGGCGGCCACCGCCGGCATGGTCGCCCTGGCCTTTGATGGCGCCTTCGACAACACCAGCCAGTGCAAGGCGCTGGTGAAGACCACCATCGGTGGCTTCATCGCCCAGCTGCTGCTGGCCGCCGCCCCGGTGAAGAGCGTGCTTCAGAGCCTGCTGCCGGAAGCCGCGTTCCAGGCCCTGGTGGATCTGGCCTCGGGCCAGGCCGTCGAGGCGCTGGACGCCATACCGGGGCTGAACGTCCTGCTGCACAAGGTCGACTGCGGCTGCCAGTTCGCGGGCGCCGGCCTCGCCGCCAAGTCGGCGCTGGAGGACTACTACAAGAGCGTCAAGGGCTGCGGTCAGTTCATCGCCGATGTGGGCGACGCCCTGCTGGGGGTCCTGGAGAGCGGCGCCGACACCGCCGAGGAGATCCTGCTGGCCGCGCCCACTGCTGTCATCGAAACCGTGCAGGCCGCCCCTGAAGGCGCCGCCAAGGTGTTCAACGGCTCCAACTACGGGCTGACGCCGGGGGTGCAACAGGAGCAGACCAATGAGGTCATCGCCTGCGCGCCGGGCCTCAACGCTTCCTGCGACGTCTGCTGGGGCTTCCCCAATCCACCGGCCATGGTGAAGATCGGCGACAAGATCGCCTGCAAGTGCCCGTCCAACAACCAGGGCTACACCACCAGCAACGATACGGGTTGCCAGGTCTGTCCCGCCGGGTCGCTGCAGATGCCCAACGGCCAGTGCGGCGGCTGTCCCAAGGGGCAGGTCTACAAAGGCGGCGCCTGCGTGGCGGCCTGCCCCACGGGCCAGATTCTGGGGTCGAACGGCCAGTGCGGCGGTTGCCCGGCGGGCGCCCACGCCAGCTATGCCGAGTTCAAGTTCGTGCAGGAGGGCGCCTATTCGGTGATCGCGCCGGTCAACAGCCTGGGCGCCTGCGTGGTCTGTCCCAGCGGCTCGGTGTTCTCTGAGAGCCAGAACAAGTGCGTGGCCGGGTGCCCCGCCTGGCAGAAGGCCGACGGCGGATCGTGCGTCAACCGCTGTGGCCCCAATGAGAAGTTCATCCCGGGCAGCAATGGCGGCATCGTGGTCAACGGCGGCACGGTGATCCCGGGCCAGAGCACCAAATCCACCTGCACCCCCTGTCCGGGCGGGACGCAGCTCAACAGCGCCACCAATATCTGCGTGAAGGGCGGAGGGTCCGCCCCGGCCCCGACGCCGAAGTGCCCGGCGTGGCAGAGCTGGGACGGCCAGGCCTGCGCCAACCGTTGCCCGGCCAATCTCGTCTATTCCTCCGCCACCTACGACCAGGTCACGAACAAGTTCAAAGCCCAGTCCTGCGAGCCCTGCGCGCCCGGCAGCCAGTTCAACAACAAGACCAACAGCTGCACGAGCTGTCCCTCCGGCGCGGGTTGGGTCCCCTTCGGCGGCGACAGCGGCGGCTATTGCAAGTGCCCTGCGGGCAGCGCCCTGC
>JAZKBZ010000130.1:0-2186 GCA_040388315.1 Pseudomonadota bacterium
GGCGGCCAGGTTGCCGCTGGAATCGACGCCGACATCCAGGGCGCCGGTGGCCACGCCGTTCTTCTGCGCGCACTCGGCCAGGGTGACCTCGCCGACATACTGGCCGGCGACGAAGCAGCGTAGCGGCCGGGCGGGATCGATGCCGCCGTCGTCGGCCGCGGTGGTTTCCACCACCAGGCCGCCCTGGGAGGCGGGCGGGGCGGCGTGCTTCTCGCCGCGGGTCTTGGAGACCATGCCGATGGCGATGCCGAGGCCAGCCAGGAGGGCGAGCGCCCCGCCGATCAAGGCGAGAACAATTCGCCGGTCGTTGAAGATATCCATGCCCCCTCGCTAGACCGCGCGTGTGACGGTTTCAAGCGTTCGTGATCGGACGCGCCGTCAGCCGCCGCCGCCCAGGCGGTCGAGGGCGGCCTGGTAGTTGGCGATCTGGTTGGTCAGATAGGCCGGCACCGGCCCCTCGGCCTTGGCCTTCTCGGACGCCCGCTGGCTGAGCGGCGTGGCCGCCTCCTTGAGGTCCTTGTAGGCGTTGCGGATCACGCCCAGGGCCGAGGCCAGGGCGGCCTTGGCGTGGGAGACGCCGTCGGCGTCGTCGAGGTTGAGGTCCTTTTCCAGGCCCAGGCCGTAGAAGGCCCCCTTCCCGTCCGCCGGCGTGGTCTTGCCCTTCTTGTCGGTGACGGTGGCGCGCACGACGCCCTCGGGAAGGCCCAGCAGGTCCAGGGCGTCCTTGCCGGTCTTGCCCGCGGAGAACTCCAGGATGGTGCGCGCGTTGAGCGGTTTGACCTGGATGGAGCGCACGCCGCCCGAGGTGACGATCTCCACCTTGGCCTGATAGTTCAGGCCGCGCTTCAGCTTGGTGACCAGGGTCTCCAACGTGTCGTTGGCGTCCATGGTGATGGTCTTGAAGGCGCCGGCCTCGCCGGTGCGCACCTGGAACTGGTCGCCGGCCCGCACCGAGCTGACGGCGGTGAGCTGCGGGGAGTCGCTGAGGTCCAGCAGCCCCTTGGGCAGGCCCAGGCGATCGAGCGCGCTGGCCCCGGAGGCGTCGATGGCGATGGCCGAGGGGGTGGCGTAGCCGTCCTTGCCGCTGAAGCGCCGGGAGAAGCCCACAGCGCCGCTGTTGACGTCCAGCTCGGCCAGGAAGCCGTCCTTCTTGGCCACCGGATTCTCGCCCGGCAGGTCGGTCCCGGCCTGGCCGGTGAGATAGATGCGGCCCTCGGCCATGGCCAGGCCCAAGACCCGATCGTCGCCGGCGCCGCCGTAATAGGCCATGCGGTCGCTGGCGTTGAGGCTGAGATCGGCCGCGACCCGCGCGGCGAAGCCGTCGGTCCCGCCGCTATAGCCGCGGGTGACCGCCCCGGCCGCCATGGAATCGTTGCGGGTCGATCCGGCTATGACCAGCTGGCCGCCGTCCAGAGCCAGGCCCGCGATCTCGCCGCCCCCCAGGTCGCCCAGGTCGCGGGAGGCGGTCTCTACCGGAGTTCCGCCGGAGAGGTCGAAACGGTGCAGGACGGCATGGCCGTCCTCGTTGTTGGCCAGGTGCAGGGTCGAGCCGTCCACCACCAGGCCGCCGGGCCGGTCCGAGCCGGCCGAGCCCACGCTCTGGGTGAAAAGGGTGGAGACCTTGCCCGCGGCGTCGGCCTTGAAGCCCTCGATATAGCTGTCCCAGCCGCCGAGGGCGGTGGTCCCCGGCAGGCTCGACTGGGCGCGGCCGGCGACATAGACGGCCCCGTCGGCGCCGAAGGCGATCTGGGTGGCCTCGTCATTCTGGCGCGCGCCGCGGCGTTGGGTCCAGAGCTCCTCGCCCTCGGTGTTCAAGACCGTGACGAAGCTGTCGGAACTGGTGGCGAAGCTGCCGGTGGCGCCCGAATTCAGCGCCCCCTCGGTCGCCCCGCTCAAGCCGCCGGTGACCTTGCCGGCGACGGCGATCTGACCGTCGGCGGAGACCGCCAGGGCCAGGCCGCTGGCGTTCGACGAGGCGCCCAGGGTGCGGGTGAAGAGCAGCTTGCCGGCGGAGTCGTATTTCAGCAGGGCGACGTCCTGGTCGCCCTTGATGTCCTGGCCCGAGGTCTTGCCGGTGACGTCGGCCAGCACATAGACCGAACCATCGGAGCCGACCTGGGTGGCGTGAACCGTCCCCATCGTCTTTTCCATGTCCTTGGCCCAGACCCGGCCGTCGGCGTAATTCA
>JAZKBZ010000131.1:0-3200 GCA_040388315.1 Pseudomonadota bacterium
TCCAGGCCGAAGGTCAGCACCCAGTGCAGATAGGGATGGGGTACCGCCAGCAGGGCCCGCGACCCCCACGGCAGCTTCAGCTCGGCGGCCCAGGCCGCGCAGCGCCGAATGTCGTCGGCCATCTGCCGATAGGTGAACCGGTCCCAGGCCGAGGCGATGGCCAGGCCCTGCGGCTGGTGCTGGGCTTGGAAGGCGATCAGCCGTTCGAACATGGGCGCTCACGAGATAGGGAGAATCTGGACCGGCGCGACCCTACCCGCCGCACGTCCCGGACCCTAGCCCCGCCCCAATCAAAACACTTGTTTGAACGCAGGCTTTGGGTCTAGCCTGAGCCCATCGCCGGGCTGTTCCGGCGGACGCGTTCTCAGGGCGGGGTGAAAGTCCCCACCGGCGGTAATGCCGGCCTTCCCTCTCCAGGGGGCGGCTGGACGAGCCCGCGGGCGCCTGCGGGGCTTCGGCCCTTCAGGGACAGCAGACACCGGTGTGATCCCGGGGCCGACGGTTAGAGTCCGGTTATGAGAACCACCCGTGATCTGCCGCCGCGCATTCATGCGTGGAGTCCGGCGGGGCGCGGGTGTCTCCCTGAGTCGTGGTTGAACCACCTTAGGGAAACGACCATGACCCACACCACCCAAGTCACCCACGAACTGCCCACCGCCCACGGCGCCTATCGCCCGGCCCGCATCGCCTTCGTCCAGTCCTCCTGGCACCACAACATCGTCGACCAGGCCCGCAAGGGCTTCCTGGCCGAGATGGCCAGGCTCGGCTTCCCCGAGGCGATGATCGACGTCTACGAGACGCCGGGCGCCTTCGAGATCCCGCTCCACGCCCAGACGCTCGCCAAGACCGCCAAGTACGCCGCCGTCGTCGGCTGCGCCCTGGTGGTGGACGGCGGCATCTATCGCCACGAGTTCGTCGCCGAGACGGTGGTCTCGGCCCTCATGCAGGTGCAGCTGGCCACCGAGGTGCCGATGTTCTCGGTGGTGCTGACCCCGCACCACTTCCATGAGCACGACATCCACCAGGCCTTCTTCGCCGACCACTTCGTCAAGAAGGGCGCCGAGGCCGCCCAGGCCTGCGCCAAGACCCTCGAGGGCCTGCACCGCGTCACGGCGGCGGCGTGATGGAGGCCTGCGTCATCCCGGCGGGCTTTGCGCGGCACGACCGCCAGAGCCCGCTGACCGCGCCCTGGGAGCCCCTCTACAGCCGCCGCACCGACGGTGCGGTGGTCCTGGGCCTGGCGGCCAGCGAGGCCCACACCAACAGCCGCGGCTTCGTCCATGGCGGCCTGATCACCGCGCTCGCCGACAACGCCATGGGCCTGTCCTGCGGCCAGGTCCTGGGGGCCGGCGCCAGCCTGGTGACGGTGAACCTCACCGTCGACTTCCTGAGCGTCGCCCGCACCGGCCAGTGGCTGGAGTTCGACACCATCTTCGTCAAACCCGGCTCCAGCCTCTGCTTCGCCCAGGCCTTCGTCACCGCCGACGGCGACCCCTGCGCCCGGGCCAACGCGGTGTTCAAGGTGGTGAAGAAACCGCACTGAGGCTGGTGAAAGCAATGCCGTCATCCCGGCCGCAGCGAAGCGGAGAGCCGGGACCGCGAAGCGGCGGCGCGAAGCAGTCACCCAGGGGCCGCAACCAATCCCCCTGGGTCCCGGGTCTCCCTGCGGTCGCCCGGGATGACGGCGGGTGGATCCTCCCCCACTGGGGGGGATCCGCCCCCGCTCTACTTCCCCGCCGCCTTGCGCCTTTCCTCGATGAACCGGGTCAGGTCGGCGTCCATCGTCTCGTACCAGTCGAGGTTGTCGACGAAGTTGGCGTAGGTGGTCTTCCCGAGGGCGCTGAAGTCCATGTACTCGTTCAGGTCGCCATCGCCGTCGATCGCGATCTTCAGGAAGCGGTGCTCCCAGTTCCAGTCATTGGCGAACCCCGCCGTGAACAGAGGGTCGGCCTTGTACCAGCTGCGGAACTGATAGGACGGGCAGTCCTTCACCCCGGAACAGCCGTAGAACTCCACGGTGAAGGCCGAGCCGTTGGCGCTGCTCAGCACATAGGGCTCCCCCTTGCTGTTGGCCTTCAGCTCGGCCTTGTAGCCCGCCTCCCGCAGGGTCTGGGCCACCACCTCCGGCTGCCGCAGATCCAGCAGCCGATCCTCCGCCCAGGCGGGCGCGGCCAGCAGGCAGGTGGCGGAAAACGCGATGACGACACGGCGCATGACAGGCCCTCCCAAGGTCAAGCTCATCTGGCGACAGGAACGGGGCTTCGGCAAGTCGCATGCGAGGGCGGGCCCGCGCCGTGCCGAGGATCCATGATCAATCGCCCCGTTGCGGACCTTCCCGCCCTCCGCCTACCGTCACCCAGGCATGACCCGTCAACTCCACCAGCCCGACCGCTACCCCCTGACCGCCAAGTACGACGCGGCGTGGCTGCTCGACCTGGACATGGGACCAAACCCGCTGTGGCTGCTGGAGGACCTGGCCAGCGATCTCGCCTTGAAGCCCGGCATGCGGGTGCTGGACCTCGGCTCGGGCCGCGGCGCCACCTCGGTGTTCCTGGCGCGGGAATTCGGGGTCGAGGTCGTCGCCGCCGATCTCTGGGTGGATCCCGCCCAGGCCGCTGCGACCTTCGCCCAGGCGGGGGTGCGGGTGGAAGCCGTGCGGGCTGAAGCCCACGCGCTCCCCTTCGAGGCCGCCTCATTCGACGCGATCGTGAGCATCGACGCCTACGAGTACTTCGGAACGGCCGACAGCTACCTCGCCTACATCACCCGGTTCCTGAAGCCCGGCGGGCGGCTCGGCATCGCCACGCCCGCCATGCGCCGGGAGGTCCGCGACCTCGGCGAAATCCCCGCCCACATCAAGGCCTGCGTCGGCTGGGAGGCGGCCGCCTGGCACACCGCCGAGTGGTGGCGGTTCCACTGGGCGATCACCGGCCTGGTCAGGGTCACCTCAGCCCGGCTGCAGGAGACCGGCTGGGCCGACTGGCTGCGCTGGACCCGGGCCGGAAGCTCGCCCGGCCGAGACCGCGTGATCGCCATGCTCGAAGCCGACCGCGGCGAGCTGCTCACCTTCGCGCTGGTGACGGCGGTCAAATAGGCGGCGGCGGGGACGGGTGTTGCTGTCCCAGCCATTCTCACACCCGCTCATCCCGGCGAAGGCCGGGACCCAGATTCACCTCGGACGCTTGGGTTTGACCCACCTG
>JAZKBZ010000132.1:0-1067 GCA_040388315.1 Pseudomonadota bacterium
CTCGGCGCCGAAGGTAAAGGAATCGCCCACCGCCAGAATGGGCGCACCGGGTGCGGGGGCCCCGGTGCTGCGCCGCCCATCGGCCTCGATGGTGAGGCCAGGGGCGGCATAGCCCGCCCGCGGCACGTAGCCCAGCCAGTCGTCGTGGACGTAGCGTCCGCTGTCGCCCTGGGCGAGAACGGTGCGCGCTTCGAGCACGAAGTTCGGCCAGGTGAATAGATAGCCCCAGAACCAGGTTCGCAGGCCCAGTTCGAGGACGCCAAGGCTCACCAGAATGGCCGCCAGGACCAGCAAAATGCGGGGGCCACTGCGAGGGCCAGGGCGAGGCCCCAAGGGAGATCGTTGCGCGTCGGGCATATTCATCGTAGCGGCATGCTTTGAAAGGGAGATCGACGTGACGCCGGGCGCGCGGGTAGCAGCCACCATAGAACTCCTGGACGAGATCGTCAGCCGTGGCCTCATGAGTGAAAGAGGGCGGCCGGCCGACCTGGTCGCCAACGCCTATTTCCGCAGCCGCCGCTTCATCGGCGGCGGCGATCGCCGCGCCGTGTCGGAACGGGTCTGGAGTCTCCTGCGCCGCTACGGCCAGCTCACCTGGTGGCTGGAGCGCACGCGCCACCCGGATCGCGCGGCGCGCGCCATCGTGGCGGCCGACCTCATCCTGGCCGAAAGCCACACGCTGGCGCAGGTGGCGGCGATGTTCGACGGCGGCCGCTATCGCCCGCAGCCGCTCGACGAGGCCGAAGTCCGCGCGCTGCGCCAGATGGAAGGCCACTCGCTGCCGCACCCCGACCAGCCCGACTGGGTCCGCCTCAACGTGCAGGAGTGGGTGGCGCCGCATCTGATCGAAGCCTACGGCGAGAGCTGGGGCCGCGAGATCGCGGCCATCGAAATCCCGCCGCCGGTCGATCTCCGCGTCAACAAGCTGAAGGCCACGGTCGAGCAGGCGCAGGCAGCCCTTGCCCGCGAAGGCATCGACACCGAGCCCATGCGCTACGCGCCCTACGGCCTGCGCCTGAAGCGCCGGCTCTCCGTGGTGTCGGGCGAGGCCTTCCAGAACGGCCTGG
>JAZKBZ010000133.1:0-4585 GCA_040388315.1 Pseudomonadota bacterium
TCGTACACCTCGCCGCAGCCATGATCTGGATGCGCTGAATGTCGATTCCGCCTAGAGGTCCTCGACGAAGACCACGCCGGGAGAGGTCTTCAGCGCGCCGCGGACGGCGTTGTCGAGGGTGAAGCGGCCGGGCAGCTTGAGCTCCACCTCGCGGCCGCCCTCGATGGCCGCCACCAGGATCACCTCGCCGCCACGGGCGTTGACCGAGCCCTCAAGGCGTTTCTTCAGGGCCTCGATCTCGGCGCTGCGGGGGGCGAGGTGGACGCGCAGGCCGGCCACGGCGTTCTCGATGGCCCGGTCGATGGGCTCGCAGCCGTCGCCGAAGAAGCGCACCTCCCCGTCGCGGGCCTTGGCGCGGATGCGCAGGCCGACGCACTTGCCGGGCTCCAGCAGCTCGCGGGCGTTGCGCAGGCTCTCCGGCGGGAACAGCACCTCGAACTCGCCGGTGGGGTCGGAGAAGGTGACGAAGGCGAACTTCTCGCCGCTGGAGGCCGAGGCCCGCTCCTGCTTGCGGCGCACCACGCCGGCCATGCGGAAGGCCTCGGCGCCGGCGATGGCCTTGGGCAGGACGTCGGCCAGCAGGTCGACGCGCTTGCGGCGCAGGGCCGCCACCATGTCGTCCATGGGGTGGCCCGACAGGTAGAAGCCGACGGCGGCCAGTTCCTCGTCCAGGCGCTGGGTGGAGGACCAGGTGTCGGCCTTGGGCAGGCGGGGCCGCTGGGCCTCCACCTGGTCGCCGCCGAACAGCGAGCCCTGCGAGGAGGCGCGCTCGGCGGCCACCGACTGGCCGTAGCCCACCAGGACGTCGGCGGCGGCGAAGATCTGGGCCCGGTTGGCGTGAATGGAATCGAAGGCGCCGGCCCGCGCCAGGGTCTCGAAGGACCGCTTGTTGACCTGCTTGGGGTCGATCCGCTCGACGAAGTCGAAGATGTCCCGGAAGGGCCCGCCCTCGGCGCGGACGGCGACCACGTGCTCCATGGCCTGCAAGCCCACATTGCGGATGCCGCCGAGCGCGTAGACCACCTCCCCGGCCTCGACGTCGAAGTCGGCGGCCGAGCGGTTGACGTCAGGGGCGCGGACCTTGATCCCGAACTTCTTGGCGTCCTGGTAGAAGACCGCCAGCTTGTCGGTGTTGGAGATGTCGAGGCTCATCGAGGCGGCGAAGAACTCGGCCGGCGCATTGGCCTTCAGCCAGCCGGTTTGATAGGAAATCAGGGCGTAGGCGGCGGCGTGGCTCTTGTTGAAGCCGTAGCCCGCGAACTTGTCCACCAGGTCGAAGATGCCCCCCGACTGCTCGGCCGAGACGCCCTTTTCGGCCGCGCCGGAGATGAAGCGCGCCCGCTGCTGCTCCATCTCCTCCTTCTTCTTCTTGCCCATGGCCCGGCGCAGCAGGTCGGCTTCGCCCAGCGAATAGCCCGCCAGGATCTGGGCGATCTGCATCACCTGTTCCTGATAGACGATGACGCCGTAGGTCTCCTTCAGCACCACTTCGAGAGAAGGATGAAGGTAATCAACGGGTTTGCGGCCGAACTTGCAGTCGATGAACAACGGAATGTTGTCCATGGGCCCGGGCCGGTAGAGCGCGCCGACAGCGGTCACGTCCTCGATGGAGTTGGGGCGCAGCTGGCGCAGGGTGTCGCGCATCCCCTGGCCTTCCAGCTGGAACACGCCGACCGTCTGGGCCGCGCTCATCAGCTCGTAGGTCTTGGCGTCGTCCAGGGGCAGGGTCGCGATGTCGATGCGGGCGCCGCGCTTGTCGAGATACTTCAGCGCCCGGTCGATGACGGTCAGCGTCTTCAGGCCCAGGAAGTCGAACTTCACCAGGCCCGCGCTCTCCACCCACTTCATGTTGAACTGGGTGGCGGGCAGGTCGGAGCGCGGATCGCGGTAGAGGGGGGTCAGCTCGGTGAGCGGGCGGTCGGAGATCACCACGCCGGCGGCATGGGTCGAGGCGTTGCGGTAGAGGCCCTCGAGCTGCAGGGCGGTCTCCAGCAGCTGGGCCACGGCCTCGTCGTCGTCCTTGGCCTGGCGCAGGCGCGGCTCGATTTCGATGGCGCGGGCGAGCGTCACCGGATTGGCGGGGTTGGCCGGCACCATCTTGGCCAGGCGGTCCACCTGGCCGAGCGGGAGTTGCAGCACGCGGCCGACGTCGCGCAGCACCGCGCGGGCCTGCAGGGTGCCGAAGGTGATGATCTGGGCCACGCGGTCGCGGCCGTAGCGCTGCTGGACGTAGGAGATCACCTCCTCCCGCCGCTCCTGGCAGAAGTCGATGTCGAAGTCGGGCATCGAAACCCGCTCAGGGTTCAGGAACCGCTCGAACAGCAGGCCATAACGCAGCGGATCAAGATCGGTGATGGTCAGCGAGTAGGCGACCAGCGAACCGGCGCCCGAACCCCGTCCCGGTCCGACCGGAATGTCGTGCGCCTTGGCCCACTTGATGAAGTCCGCAACGATCAGGAAGTAGCCGGGGAACCCCATCTGGGCGATGACCCCGATCTCCCGCTCCAGCCGCGCCTCGTACTCCTCCGGCGGGAAGGACGAGGCCTGGCCCCGCGCGATGCGGGCCTTCAGACCCTCGCGGGCCTGGTACGCCAGTTCGTCGGCTTCCGAACGCCCACCCGCCGTATCGAAGCGCGGCAGGATGGGGTCGCGCTTCTTGACCATGAAGGCGCAGCGCCGGGCGATATCGAGGGTGTTGTCGCAGGCCTCCGGCAAATCCGCGAACAGCTTGCGCATGTCCTCGGCCGGCTTGAACCAGTGCTCGGGCGTCACCCGGCGGCGGTCCTCCTGGCTGATGAAGGCGCCGTCGGCGATGCACAGCAGGGCCTCGTGGGCGGTGTAGAGCTCGGCCGGGCCGAAATAGACGTCGTTGGTGGCCACCAGGGGCACGTCGAACTCATAGGCGTAGGCCACCAGCTCGGGCTCGGCGGCGGCCTGGGCGGCCATGCCGTGGCGCTGCAGCTCGATATAGAAGCGGTCGCCGAACACCCGGTGCATTTCGGCCAGAGCCGCCTGGCCCTCGGCGGTCTTGCCCGCCGCCATCAGCGGATCGACGGGACCGTCGACGCCCCCCGACAGCAGGATCAGGCCCTCGGCCCGCTCGACGACGGCGCTCCAGGGCACCTGGGGTTCGTCGGTGGGCTCGATGTCCAGATAGGCCATCGAGGACAGCTCGGAGAGGTGCAGATAGCCCTGCTCGCTCTGGGCCAGCAGGACGATGGTGGGAATCTTGGCCCAACGCTCCGGCGGCCCCTCGCCGATGCCGCGCACTGGCAGGGCGACGCCGACGATGGGCTGGACGCCGGTCTCCTTGGTGGCGACGGAGAACTCCAGGGCCCCGAACAGGTTGGCCCGGTCGGTCAGCGCCACGGCCGGCATGTGCGCCTTGGCCGCCAGCTTGCCGACCGCGTCGGCCTTGATGGCGCCCTCCAGCAGCGAATAGGCCGAGCGCACCCGCAGATGGACGAAACCGTCTTGTCCGCCCTGCCCGCTCACGCCGTCCTCCGCTCTCAGAAATTCAGCCTCAGGCGGCCAGTTGCGCGACCAGACACATCATCACGACAAAGCCCGCCACCGACACAAAGGCCAGCGATTCCCGCGCCAGACGAACAACCATAACGCCCCTCCTGTGAATGTTCCGGGTATGTTCCTATTCTGGTTTTGTTCTCATGACAAGGGGGCGCTGTGGTGAGCGGAGACTGGGTCAGCCTCGTCTTCCCTAGGCGCTGATCGCGCGACCAAACGCCTCGCGCGACCGCAAGCGCTGGAGATAGGCCAGGGCCTGCGGATAGCGGTCGTCGAGCACACCGACCTGGGTCATCAGATGAAGCGAGAACCCCATCATGATGTCCGCCGCGCCGAACTCCGGTCCCGGCAGGTAGTCCGAGCGCGAGAGCGCCTGCTCCACCACCTCCAGGCACAGCTCGGTCTTGCCCACGGCGTCGGCCACCAGCGATTCGGCGCCCTCGGTCCTGTCTTTCAGCAGGCGAGGCAGGCCCAAAGGGCGGATAAGGGTGGCTTCGCTGAACCAGCACCACTGATGGTGCAGGGCGCTCTGCTCCGTCCCCGGCGGCGGGCGCAACCGGCCCTGGCCGTAGCGTTCGAGGATGTAGTCCACCATGGCTCCGGACTCGAACATGGTCAGGTCGCCGTCGGTGAGGATGGGCACTTTGCCCGCCGGGCTGATGGCCCGCCATTCCGCGGTGCTACGGAACCGCGATGAGAAGTCGATAGTCTCGATCCGCACCGGCAGGTCCAGCTCATGACAGAGCCAGATGGGGCGCACCGAGCGCGTCCCGGAGACGTGGTAGATGGTGAGCATGGCCAGCTAGGCCCCCGTCTCCATCGGCAGGTCCGGGTCCTTCGTCCACTCGGACATGGAGCCGTCATAGACCGCCACCGAGGGGTGGCCCAGGCGGGTGAGGGCCAGGGCGTCCATGGTCGCCGAGATCCCGCCGCCGCAGTAGCAGATGACCCGGGGCCGCTCGAGGGCGCCGATGGCGGCAAACAGGTCGCGCAGTTCCGCGTCGGGCCGATAGCGGCCCTCGGCGTCCAGCAGGGCGGCATAGGGGACGTTGCGGCTGCC
>JAZKBZ010000133.1:4595-7716 GCA_040388315.1 Pseudomonadota bacterium
CAGCTTGTCGACCGCCGGGTCGGAGATGCCGCTGACGTTGCGGCTGCCCTTGATGTGGCCCCTGCGGCCGTAGTTCACGGCCCCCTCCCCGCTGTGGACGCTGGGGGACAGGGCGTTGATGGTGCAGATGGCGCCGTCGTCGATCGCCGCGAGCACGTCCTGCTTGTCGGCCCAGGCCTGCGGCCGCTCGGCAAGGGCGAGGTCGGCGGCTGGGTAGCGCCGATCGCCCGCTTCGACGGGCCGGCCTTCCGCAGTCCAGCAGGCCAGGCCGCCGTCGAGCACCGCCGCCGCGTCGAAGCCGGCGGCCCGCAGCATCCACCAGACCCGCGTCGCCCACATCGGGCTGGTGGTGCTGTAGACCACCACCCGGCTGTCTTCCGCGATCCCGGCCGCGGCGAGGGCGGCGACTAGGCGGCCGACGGCCGGTCGGGTGAAGTTCAGGGGCGAGACGGGGTCGGAGAGATCGCGAGCCAGGTCGATGAAGGCCGCGCCCGGAATGTGGGCCGCCTCATAGTCGGCGCGCCCGCTCTCGATCCTGTACGGGCCGGGGGTCGCGGGCCGCAGATGGACGGTGGCGTCGAAGAGCCTCAGGTTCGGGTCGGCAAGGTGTTCCGAGAGCCAGTCGGTGGATACGAGGCCCCTGCCATCCCAGTCGTTCATCCTGGTCTCTCCCTTTGCCGGGAGGCTAGAGCAGATGGCCGCCCCCTAAAACCCCGTCTGCGCTTCCAGCTTCCCGTCCTTGAGCCCCAGCACCCGGTCCATATGCCGGGCGAGTTCGAGGTTGTGGGTGGCGACGAGCGCCGCGACGCCGGTGGCGCGGGCCAGGGCGTAGAGGTTCTCGAACACGGCGGCCGAGGTGTGAGGGTCGAGGTTGCCGGTGGGTTCGTCGGCCAGCAGGAGTCGGGGGGAATTGGCCAACGCCCGGGCGATGGCCACGCGCTGCTGCTCGCCGCCGGAGAGCTGGGCGGGCTGGTGCTTGACCCGCTCGGCCAGGCCCAGCTGGTCCAGCAGGAAGAAGGCGCGCTCGCGGGCGGCCTTGCGCGACACCCCGGCGATCATCTGCGGCAGGGCCACGTTGTCCAGGGCCGAGAACTCCGGCAGCAGGTGGTGGGCCTGGTAGACGAAGCCGATGGTGTGCAGGCGCACCCGGGTGCGGATCCGGTCGCTGAGGTTGGAGCAGTCGCGACCCTCGATGAAGATCTGGCCGGCGGTGGGGCGTTCCAGCAGGCCCGCGGCGTGCAAGAGCGAGGACTTGCCCGAGCCCGAGGGGCCGATCAGGCCCACGACCTCGCCCGGCATGATGTCCAGGTCGGCGCCGTCGAGGACGGTCAGGGTCTTGTCGCCGCTCTGGTAGGTCCGCGTCAGGCCGCGGATGGCCAGGACCTGGTCGGGGCTGGAGGGGTCACTCATAGCGAAGCGCCTCCACGGGATCGAGGCGCGAGGCGCGCCAGGCCGAGGGCAGGCTGGCGATGAAGGTCATGGCCAGCGCCCCGGCGGCAATGCCGGAGACCTCGATCCAGTCGATCTTGGCCGGCACGCGGGTGAGGAAATAGACGTCGGAATTGAACACCTGGGTCCCGGTCGCCCACTCCACCGCCTGCTGGATCTCGCCGATGAAGGTGCAGAAGAGCACGCCGATCAGCAGGCCCGTGGCCGTGCCCAGGATGCCGATGGTGGCGCCGGTCATGAAGAAGATACGCAGGATGCTCCCCTGCCCCGCCCCCATGGTGCGCAGGATGGCGATGTCGCGGCTCTTGTTCTTCACCAGCATGACCAGGCCGGAGATGATGTTCATCGCCGCGATGAACAGCAGCATCATCAGGATCAGGAACATGACGTTCCGCTCCACCTGCAGGGCGCCCCAGTAGGAGGCGTTCTTCTGGGTCCAGTCGGTGACCACGGCGCCGGGGCCGGCGATGCGCGCCACCTCCGGCTTCATGCCGACGGCGTCGTCGGGATTGGCCAGCTTCATCTCCACGAAGTCGACGCTCTGGTCGCGGCCGAAGAACAGCTGGGCCTGGGCCAGCGGCATGTAGATGAAGGCCTGGTCGTACTGGCTCATCCCCACCTTGAAGGTGCCGGCCACGGTGTAGGACTTGCGCTGCGGCGTGGCGCCGAAGGCCGTGGCCCCGCCGGTGGGGGAGATCAGGGTCAGGGCGTCGCCGGCCTGGACACCGAGGTTGCGGGCCAGTTCGTCGCCCATCAGGACCAGGTCGCCGCCGTACTCGCCGTCGCCGAAGCCCTCCATCGAGCCGGAGACGATGTTGCCGGAGATGATCTTGGTGGCCTTCAGGTCGGCGGGCGTGATGCCGCGGACGATGGCGCCGCTGATCTGGCCGATGCCCAGCGCCATGGCCTGGGCCTCGATCACCGGGGCGGCCTGGGTGACGCCGGGAATGGCGCGCAGGCGGTGGACCAGGGGATCGCGGTCGGGGCCCTGGAGCACGCCGCCAGCCACATAGACGTGGCCGTTGAAACCGAGGATGCGGCTGAGCAGCTCGGAGCGGAAGCCGTTCATGACGCTCATGACGATGATCAGGACGGCGACGGCGAGCGTGATGCCGATGAAGGAGATGACCGAGATCAGGGCCACGCCGCCCTGGCTCTTCTTGGCGCGCAGATAGCGGCCGGCCACCGTGCGCTCCCACACCCCGAAGGGCGGGGCGCGTCCCCCCAGGGCCTGCTGGCTCACGCGGTGATCACCTTCAGGGCCTGCTCGAGGGGCAGGGTCTGCTTCTCGCCGGTGGCGCGGCGCTTGATCTCGACCGTGCCATCGGCGACGCCCTTGGGACCCACCACCAGCTGCCAGGGAATGCCCACCAGGTCGATGGCGGCGAACTTGGCGCCGGGGCGCTGGTCGCTGTCGTCCAGCAGCGGGTCCTTGCCGGCCGCGATCAGGGCCTGATAGGCGTTCTCGGCCACCTCATCCACGGCGGCGTCGCCGGGGCGCAGGTTGATCACCGCCACGCCGAAGGGCGCCACGGCGTCGGGCCAGATGATGCCGGCCTCGTCGTGGCTGGCCTCGATGATGGCCCCGGTCAGGCGCGAGACGCCGACCCCGTAGGAGCCGCCGTGGATGGGGCGGTCCTGGCCGTCGGGCCCGGCCACCACGGCCTTCATG
>JAZKBZ010000133.1:7726-9195 GCA_040388315.1 Pseudomonadota bacterium
TGGGCTTGGAGTACTTCTCGCCGAAATAGAAGATGTGGCCGACCTCGATGCCGCGCGCCGACAGGCGCTTGTCCTCGGGAACGGCGGCGAAGGCGGCCTCGTCGTGCATCTCCTCGGTGGCGGCGTAGAGGTTGGTGCGCTGCTCCACCAGGGGCTGGAGGTCGCCGTCCCAATCGACGTCGCCGGGGGCGCCCATCTCGATCAGGTCCTTGTGGCAGAAGACCTGGCTCTCGCCGGTGTCGGCCAGGATGATGAACTCGTGGGACAGGTCCCCGCCGATGGGGCCGGGGTCGGCCTTCATGGGCACCACATTGAGGCCCATCCGCGCATAGGTGTTCAGATAGGCGATGAACATGCGGTTGTAGGAGCGGCGCGCGGCGGCCTCGTCCACGTCGAAGGAATAGGCGTCCTTCATCAGGAACTCGCGGCCGCGCATGACGCCGAAGCGGGGGCGGCGCTCGTCGCGGAACTTCCACTGGATGTTGTAGAAGTTCTTGGGCAGGTCCTTGTAGCTCTTCACATAGGCGCGGAAGATCTCGGTGATCACCTCCTCGGCCGTGGGGCCGTAGAGCAGGTCGCGCTTGTGGCGGTCGGTGATGCGCAGCATCTCGTCGCCATAATCCTCATAGCGGCCGCTCTCGCGCCACAGGTCGGCCAGCTGCAGGGTGGGCATCAGCACCTCGATGGCGCCGGCGCGGTCCATCTCCTCGCGGACGATCTGCTCGATCTTCTTCAGGACCCGCAGGCCGAGCGGCAACCAGGCATAGATGCCGGCGGCCTCCTGGCGGATCATGCCGGCGCGCAGCATGAGCTGGTGGCTGACCACCTGGGCGTCGGAAGGAGCTTCCCGCAGCGTCGGCATGAAGTAACGCGAAAGACGCATCGGCGAAGGATTCCCGGACGAGGTTCAGATCAACGGCCCTGATAGCCGTCGCCCATGGACCTTGGCAACGAAGCTGGATGAAAAGAAGGCCGCCCAGGGAGGCGGGCGGCCTTCTCATCGTCGGGGAAAACGCCACGGGCGGCTTTTGGCTGCCCGCGATGTCCAATCAGGTAACCCGGGTTACGCCGGCCGGCGAAGGGGTTACGCCCTCGCCCCGCCACCACCTGAATTCCGCCCAATCTTTGGGCGCGCCAGGGCGCCGCCGCCGTCCGGTTGGGCAATCAGCCCAGGCCGGAGGGCAGGTTGGGGAGCGGAATCACCTTGAAGTGCAGGGCCAGCCACAGGACGACGAAGACGATCGCCGAGATCCAGGTGGTGGTGATGAATATCACGGCCAAACAAGACGCCTATTGCCTCGAAATTCAAAAAATCTTGCAAAAAGATGACTTTAGAGTCAATTTAGACTTGAGAAATGAGAAGATTGGCTATAAAATCCGCGAACATACATTACAGTGTGTGCCTTACCTATTAGTAGTCGGGGATCGTGAAGCAGAAACGCGCACTGTCTCGGTACGCACTCAGCAAG
>JAZKBZ010000133.1:9205-14251 GCA_040388315.1 Pseudomonadota bacterium
GGATCGCCGCCATCGCCCCTGTCGATGCCGGCCTCGGCGTGGCTGGTGACGCCCAGCGGCAGGACGGCGAACAGCACCGTCCACCAGATGGTCAGATAGATGGCGACGCCGGTGAACCAGGTCATCAGTGGGCTCCCTTGGGGGTTTCCATGAGTTCGACCAGGACGCCGCCCATGTTCTTGGGATGGATGAAGATCACCGGCACCCCGTGGGCGCCGATGCGGGGCTCGCCCGTGCCCAGGACCGTGGCGCCCTTGGCCCGCATGTCGTCGCGGGCCACCAAGATGTCGGGGACCTCGAAGCAGATGTGGTGTTGGCCACCCGAGGGGTTCTTGGCCAGGAAGCCGTGGATCGGCGAGGCCTCGCCATAGGGCTCGATCAGCTCGATCTGGCTGTTGGGGGTGTCGACGAAGCAGACCCAGACCCCCTGTTCGGGCAGGGCGAACTTCTCGCCGATGGAGGTGGCGCCCAGCAGGTCGCGATAGACCTTGACCGCCTCGTCGATGGAGGGGGTCGCGACCCCCACATGGTTCAATTTTCCGATCATGGACCATCCGCCTCAACTGATGGGCGAGGGTATAGACGAGTTCCGCCGGGTTAGGGGAACGCTCTGTGCGACCTGAAGACGCTACTGCGTGAACAGGGCCGTGCCGCCGTCGCGCAGGTGGGCCAGGTTGGCGGCGGGGCCGAAGATGGCGCCGGCCGCCAGCAGCTCGGCGATGTGGGCGTGGGAGTAGCCCATCTCCTCCAGCAGGTCGCCGCTGTGCTGGCCGAGATCCGGGGTGGGCCGGTGGAAGCCCGCCGCGCCGCGGCCGAAGTCGGCATAGGCGCGCACGCCCAGCATGTCGCCGAGACGCGGGTGGCGCCAGACCTCGAAGAAGTCGTTCTCCCACAGCCAGTCGCTCTCGAAGGCCTCGTAGCCGCGCAGGACCGGGGCGCAGGGCACGTCCCGGGCCAGGAGCTCGGCCAGCAGGTCCTCGCGCAGGCGGCTGGCGAAGGCCAGCTCCAGCGCGCGGGCCAGGTGGCCGTCGCGGGGGGCGGTGAGCGCCGTCTCGGGCACGGCCACGCGGAGCACCCCGCCCAGGGCGTCGACCTGTTGCGGCGTCTCGCAGACGATGGCGATCCAGCCGTCGGCGCAGTTGTAGTAGCGGTGCAGGGCGCGCACGCCGAGGCAGTCGCGGTCGCCGACATCGTTGGCCGGCCGGCCCTCATAGGTGGTGACCTCGCCCAGCTGGAAGGTGAGGCTCTGGGCCATCAGGCTGGTGACCACCTCCTGCCCCTCCCCCGTGGTCTGGCGGGCGTTGAGGGCGGCGATGATGGAGAAGGCGACGATGGCGGCGGTGGCCACGTCATTGACCGGGATGGTGTGCAGGATGGGCTCCCCGTCCCCGCCCTGGGCGGCCATCATCCCGCCCTCGGCCTGCAGCAGCGGATCGAAGCCCGGCAGGTGGGCGCGGGGGCCCTTGTCGCCATAGGCGTTGATCGAGCAGGAGATGATCCGCGGATTGACCGCCTTCAGCGCCGCATAGTGGATGCCCAGGCGCTCGCGGACCCCGAAGCGGTAGTTGTCGAGGATGACATCGGCCTCGCGCACCAGGTCGAAGAACATCTCGCGGGCCGCCGGTTGCTTCAGGTCGATGCCCAGGCCGCGCTTGCCGCGGTTATAGGCCATGAAGCCGCCGCCGTTGCTCCGGAAGGGGTCGCCCTCGATGGGCTCGATCTTGATGACGTCGGCGCCGAGATTGGCCAGGACGCCGCCGGCATGGGCCCCGGCGATGACGGTGCCGAGGTCCAACACCTTGATCCCGGCCAGGGGCGCGGGACCGTCATTGGCGCCGGTGGGCTCCGGCGCGGGGCGCGGGGCCCAGGCGTGGCCGTTCAGGGGCTTGGCCAGGTGGCGCACCGAGCCCGGGGTCACCGATAGGCGCGAGGGGACATTGGGCATGGCGACGGGGCCGAGCTGGGGGTGGTCCAGCACCACCCTGGCGTCGCCGGCGGCGATGGCCTCACCGGCGAACCAGGGTTCACGCTCGCCGACGGGGGCGCAGGGGACGCCGTGACTCTGCAGCAGGGCCAGCCAGTCGGCGCGGGGCCGGGTCTTGAACACCGCCTTCAGGGCCTCGCGGGCCAGGAGGGGATCGGCCGCGAAGGTCTCCCAGTGGTCGGCGAGGCCAAGCGCCTGGATGGCGCGGTGGTAGAAGGCCACGAATAGGGTCGCCAGGAAGAACCATTGGCCGTCCCCGCACTCATAGAGCCGGTAGCTGGGGGACGCCCCCAGGGGCGCGCCGCGGGGCAGTGGCGGCTCGGCCAGGACCCGGACCGGACCGGTGACCTCCGAGACCCCGTGCAGGCCGCTGACGGTGACCGCCTGGCCCCTGCCGCTGCGGTGGCGCTCGTGCAGGGCCGCCCCGATGGCCGCGGCGCCCATCACGCCCTGGCCGTAGTGGCAGAGCGGCAGGATCAGGTGGATGGGCTGGTCCGAGTAGCTCCCCTGCCGGAAGGCCACGCCGCTCAGCGCCGTCAACAGGCTGTGGTGCGACGGGAGTTGGCTCCAGGACCCGGTGGTCCCATAGGGCGGCATCCAGGCGTGGATCAGGGACGGATGGGCCTCGGTGAGCGTTCGCGCGTCGAGGCCCAGGGCTTCCAGCCTGCCCGGCGCATGGTCGAAGAGGGCGACGTCGGCGAGCACGATCAGCTCCCGGGCGCGGGCCAGCCCCTCCGGCGTGGCCAGGTCCAGGGTCAGGAGCTGCTTGTTGCGGTTCCAGGTCAGGTAACCCGGATGGCTCGCCATCCGGTCGCCCTGGGGCGGCTCGACCTTGATGACCTCGGCCTCGAAGTCCGCCAGCAGCATGGCCGCCATGGGGCCGGGGACCCCTTGGGTGAAGTCGACGATGCGCACGCCGGCGAATGCGGACATTTCAAGCGCCCTCCCTGGTGCGGGGCGCGTCGTGTCGCGCGCCCTCGCTCGACCTGCCGGGCGACAGGTCAAGGGCCATCAAACCATAGCTCGGCCTCGAAACAAGTCCGATCGGTCGGTAAGTTAGATGCGCAGCACCGTGGTCTCGACGACGGGGCGACGGCCCCAGACCCTTTGGCTGGCCTTCTTCACGGCGCGCGAGATGGCCTTCTCGATGGCCTCGTCATCGTCGCGCTCGGGACCCTTGAGGCGATCCAGGGCGCGTTCGGCCTCGTCGGCGAGGTCGTCCATCATCTCGTCCATCGGATAGTCCTCCTCGGCCGGCAGGCCGAGGGCGCGCACCTGGGGACCCGAGACGATCTTGCCGCGGGGATCCAGGGCGACGGAGACGGCCAGCATGCCGTTGAAGGCCGCGTGGCGGCGTTCGCGCAGGGCGTCACCGTTCTCCGGGGTCAGCATGCCGCCGTCGACATAGATGCGGCCGGCGGGAACCTCGTCGATGATCTCGGCGCGGCCGGGCGCCAGGCGGACCATGTCGCCGTTGCGCGGGGAGACGGTCTGCGGAACCTGCAGGTCCTTGGCGAAGGCGGCGTGCTCCAGCAGGTGGCGGCGCTCGCCATGGGTGGGGACGGCGATCTGCGGCCGGGCCCAGGCGTACATCTGGGCCAGTTCGTCGCGGCAGGGGTGGCCGGAGACGTGGATACCCGGGTGGTCGCGCTCGGTGTAGAGGCGCACCCCGCGGTCGGCGAGGCGGTTCTGCAGGGCGCGGATCGGCACCTCGTTGCCCGGAATGACGCGGGAGGAGAAGACGCAGGCGTCCCCCTGCCCCAGCTTGACGAAGGGGTGGGAACCGTCGGCGATACGGAACAGGGCCGCGCGGGCCTCCCCCTGGCTGCCGGTGCAGAGATAGAGGATGCGGTCCTCGGCGAAGTCGCGGGCCTCGTTGTCGGGGATGAAGTCCTTGAGGTCGGCCATCATGCCCACCGACTTGGCGGCCGCCGCCATGCGGTGCATCGAGCGGCCCACCAGGCACACCCGGCGGCCGGCGGCCTCGGCGGCGCGGATCACGGAATCCATGCGCGCCACGTTGGAGGCGAAGCAGGCCACGGCCACCTTGTGGTGCAGGCTCTTGATCAGGCTGCCCAGAGCGTCGCGGACGTCGGCTTCGGAGCCGGCGGTGCCGTCGACGAAGACGTTGGTGGAGTCGCAGACCATGGCCAGGACGCCCTCGTCCCCCAGCGTCTTGATGGCGTCCTCGTCGGTCACCGAGCCCAGGACGGGATCGGGATCGATCTTCCAGTCGCCGGTGTGGAGGATGGTGCCGAGCGGGGTGCGGATCGCCAGGCCGTTGGGCTCGGGGATCGAGTGGGTGAGCGTGATCAGGTCGATCTCGAAGGGACCCAGCGTCACCTTGCCGCCCAGGGGCACCTCGACGATCACCGCGCCGGCGGCGGCCGGGTTCTCCCGCAGCTTCTCGCGCAGCAGGAAGGCGGTGAAGGGGGTGGCGTAGAGCACGCCGCCCAGGCGCGGCCACAGGCGCGCGACCGCGCCGATATGGTCCTCGTGGGCGTGGGTCAGGACGATCCCGAGGATGTCCTTCTTGTGCGCCTCGAGGAACTGCGGGTCGGGCAGGATGATCTCCACCCCCGGCGTGGTCTGGTCGCCGAAGGTGATGCCGAGGTCGACCACGATCCACTTGCGCGCGTGCGGCGGGCCATAGCCGTAGAGATTGAAATTCATTCCGATCTCGTTCGAGCCGCCGAGCGGCAGGAAAACGAGTTCGTCGTCAGGTTTGGGTTTCACGAATTATGCCTTCGCCGGGTTTCGGCGGTGAATTTCCAGCATCCCACGGATGGTGAGATCGGGATCAAAATGGTCGATGGCGCTGGTGGCGCCGTGGAAGAGCGAGGCGACGCCGCCGGTGCCGATGACGGTCATCGGGCGGCCCCACTCGGCCTTGATGCGGGCGACGAGGCCTTCGATGAGGGCGATATAACCCCAGAACACCCCGGCCTGCATCGCTTCCACCGTGTCCTTGCCGACGACGTGCTCGGGCCGCTGGATCGCGACACGTGGGAGCTTGGCCGCCGCGGTATGCAACGCCTCCATCGACAGGTTGATCCCTGGCG
>JAZKBZ010000134.1:0-4845 GCA_040388315.1 Pseudomonadota bacterium
GCGACAGGCAGCTTTTGCACTGGCGGCATTCGGGCGTGTAGAGCGGGATCACGTGATCTCCCGGCTTCACGCTGGTGACGCCGGGCCCCACCTCCAGCACCACGCCCGCCCCCTCATGGCCGAGGATCGAGGGGAACAGCCCCTCGGAATCCAGCCCGTCCAGGGTGTAGGCGTCGGTGTGGCAAATGCCCGTGGCCTTGATCTCCACCAGCACCTCGAAGGCTTTCGGCCCCTCCAGGTCCACCTCGACGATCTCCAGGGGCTGCTTGGCTTGGAAGGCGACGGCGGCGCGGGTCTTCATGGGGGACTCCTCCAGAACTTGCGGGGACCATGTCGGCCCCTTGCCGGAGAGGCAAGACGCCCGGGCGGTCAAAATTTCCCAGGGTCGGAACGGCCTAGCTTCGCGGCGCGACGGGCGATGGCCACGATGACGGCGGTGTTGCGAAATGGCGGATATTCACCGGCGGCCGGGCCTTCCGTGACCGGACTGTTTCAATCCCGCCCTCCCCATTGAAACAAAGGCCGCCGCCGAAGCTGAGCGGGCCTTTGCATTGATCCTGGGCGGGCTTGCGTCCCTCCGGGCGCGACCCTGGGCCGGACTCCCCTGGCCACAAACGAGGGACGAATGCAGATATCAAGCAGTTCAAGCACTTACGACACCAGCGCGACGCAGCGCATGCTGGCCGCCCTGATGCAACAGCAGGAGGGCGACGGGCAGGATGTGCAGGCCGGCGGCCGGCCCTCGGGCCCTCCCCCCGGCCCACCGCCGGGACCGCCGCCGGCCGGCGACTCCCAGGCCTCCAGCCAGTTTTCCTCCAACACCCTGGCCAGCCTGCTGCAGGCCCAGGAGGACAAGCCCACGGCGTCGGATCTCGCCACCAAGCTGATCGGCGACGTGGACACCGACGGCGACGGGACCCTGAGCCTGTCGGAAATCCAGGCCAGCCTGAAGGGCGCCAGCGCGTCGTCGGACCTCACCAGCGCGCTCTCCAAGCTGGACACCGACGGCGACGGCAAGCTCGGCCTGGAGGAACTGACCAAGGGCCTGGAGGCGATGGCGGCCAAGCATCAGCGGCATCACGGCGAGGCGACGGCCACCTCCACCGCCGCCAGCATCCTGGCCACTGCGCAAAACGCGCCGTCGGCCACCGAGACGGCCACCAGCGTCACCGTCTGACCCGTCCAAGGGCCGGAGCCGAAGCTCCGGCCCGAGACCGCCGAAAGCCAAGCGAGCCCCTCGTGCCGGCGATGACCGCCAAGGCGGCGGCGGTGTAGGCCAGGGCGGCGTAGATCGCGCCATCCTGGCTGAGGTCGCTGAAGCGGTTGAACGACCAGTGCATCAGGATGGCCGGCATGACCGCGCCCCGGGTGTTGATCGTCACCCAGGCCATCAGCACGGTCACCGACACCATGGACAGGCAGAACCAGCCGATCGGAAGACTGGACTGCGGCATGCCGGAAAACAGGAAGGCCGGCAGGTGCCAGACGGCCCAGATGACCCCCAGCAGCACCGCCGCGGCTGTCGGATTGAAGCGGTCGAGCATCCTGGGCAGAGCGTACCCCCGCCAGCCGGGATCCTCACCGATCGGCCCCGGATCGAGCACCATCATCGCCAGGCCCGCCACCGCGAAGTCCGGCCAGCGCGCGACGTCCCAGAGCGGCGGCGGGGCCGTCCCCGAAAGGTGCGCTTGCAGGAACCGCGCGCCCAGGGCCACCCCCGCGATCCCAAACGTCGCCGCCAGGTACCAGCGCAGCGGGAAGCGCCACCGGAATATCCGCCCCACCAGGTCCCGTAGGCCATCCCAGCCGTCATGCGCAGCCGTGACGGCGAACGCGAGGATCGTGGGCGACCACACGGTCACGAAGATCAGCGGATTGCCCAGGGAAACCTCCCCGAAGACCCTCGCCATCGGCCCGCCGGCCACGGCGTATAGAAGGCCCACGCCCCAGGCCCAGGCGAAGACCAGGACGTAGAATATGCCGAGCCCGCTGGCCCGCCGGACGGCCGGCTCCGCCCCATCCCCGGCCGCTGAGTGTTTCTGTTTGCGCATGATGAAGACCCCCAAGAAAGAAATCAGGGAGCCGTCTCGTCGGCGCATCGTCTCGGCGAGACTGAAAAAGCCTCGTCGAATCCGAACGTAATCGACCTGGGTGACGATCTGGGCCGCCAGCGCCGCGCGCCGCCACGCTGTGGGCGTCGCGCCCGTGGCGGCGCGGAACGCCCGGTTGAACGGACTGAGGGAGCCGAACCCCAGGTCAAAGGCCAGGCTCGCGATGGTGGCCTCGGCCTCGGCCGGATCGGCCAGTCGCGTCTTGGCCGCCTCGATGCGGTAGCCGTTCACGAAGTCGGCGAAATTCCGATGCCGCAGGCGGGTGTTAATCAGCCGGCGCAACCGGTGCTCCTGGGTGCCCAGCTCCTGCGCCAGGGCCGCGATGCTCAGCCCCTCGCGTCGCCAGCCGCCCGCGTCCATGAACCCCTCCAGCTTGGCCAGCAGCACCCGTTCGGCGGCCACCAGCCTGGCGTCGGCCGCGGGGGGCTCGACCGCCGGCGTCGCGAAGAGCGGCGTCCGCGCCTGGAGCAGCAGCCAACCCATCGCCAGGGCCAGGGCGGAGATGGCGACGGCGCCGAAGGTCTCTCCAAGGGCCGCCGAAGCCCAGGCGCCGCCCTGCCCCAGCCCGTGAAGGGCCCCCGCCGCGCCCTGGCTGGCCGCGAACAGGGCGGCGATCCCCAGGATCAGACCCCGGGAGGCTCGGCGGCTGTCCACGAGATCGCCACGCCAGCTTCGAAGGATCACCCACATCGCGTGCAGGCAAACCAGGGCCGCGGCGAGATTGAAGCCCGCCAGCAGCATGCGGTCTGGCGCTGGCGGCGCCCAGGTCGCGGCGGCGCCCAGCAATAGGAGCAGGGCCGCCGGCGCGAAGGCCGATCCGCGAAGGGGGCGGTCCTGGAACACAGAGGCGACGAAGGCCCAGAAGAAGCCCGCGGCCGGGAAGGTCATCCAGAGCAGCAGGTAGGGATGGCCGAGCAGGGTCGAGGTCTGCTCCGACCCGGTGAGCGTCCAGGCCGCGCCGCTGAGGAAGGTCAGGATCGTAGTCAGCTTGGCGTCACGGCTGAGCTCGCTGCGCCCGACGCCCAGGGCGATGACCAAGAACGCCCCGATCGCGATGCCCCGCAACACGGGCGCGGCCGTCGTCAACATCTGGCGCCCTCCGCCCCGGAGGTCGGCTCAGGTCTGGCCCCGCCTGCCGCCCACGCCCCCTGCGCTCTTGAAGACAGCCTAGCAGGGCGGGAATCGCTCAACAACCGGGCCGCCCTACCCCACCGACAGGGGTAGCCTCACCCGCGCCACGAGCCCCGCCGCGGACGACACCAGCACCACATCCCCCCCATGCGCCCGGGCGATCGACCGCGCCACGGCCAGGCCGAGACCCACCCCGCCGCCATCCAGCGTCCGCGCCGCCTCGGCGCGGTAGAAGGGCTGGAACACCCGCTCCAGCTCGCCGTCGGCCAGGCCCGGCCCGTCGTCGGCGATCTCCACCACCGCGTGGCCGTCTTCCTGGAAGACCCGCACCCGGCCGCGGCGGCCGTACTTCACCGCATTGTCCAGCAGGTTGCCGAACAGCCGCTGCAGGCCCAGCGCGTCGGCCTCCACCGTCACCGGCGCGCTGTCCTCCAGGGTCAGGTCCTGGTCCCCGGCGTCGTCCACCAGGCATTCCAGCAGCGACAGCAGGTCCAGCCGCTCGCGGGGCCGCGAGGCGCTGGCGTCGCGGATGAAGGCCAGGACCGAGGTGATCATGGCCTCCATCTGGGCGACGTCGGCCAGGACGCTCGCCTTCACCGGCGCCGGCGCGCCCTCCAGCTTGAAGCGGATGCGGGCGAGCGGCGTGCGCAGATCGTGCGAGATGGCGCCCACCATGGCGGTGCGGTCGTCGATGAAGCGCTTCAGGCGGGCCTGCATGTCGTTGAAGGCCCGGGCCGCCGCCCCGATCTCCGCGGGGCCCGACAGCGCCATCAGCGGGCCGGTGGGGTCGCGGCCCAGGGTCTCGGCGGCGCGGGCGAACCGGTCCAGGGGCGCGGTGATGCGGCGGGCGAAGAAATAGCCCAGCGGCGCCACCAGCAGCAGGCAGCCGGCCAGCCACAGCAGCACGCGCCTCTGCCAGTCGTTGGGGAAGGGCTCGGGCTGGGGCCGCACCACCAGCCACTGGCCGTCGCTCTGGCGCACCGCGGCGCTGAACTCGCCGAACATCGGCGGGCCCGTCTCCCGGAAGGCCATCATCGGTGGTGGCCCCCCGGGGCCGGTAGGCCCGGCGACGAAGACGTCGAACCGGCGCTGGCCGGGCGGTCCGCCCGGCGGCGGTGGCCCGTCGGGCCCGAACTCGTCGGCCATGATCCTCTGGTGACGCATCTCCATAGCCGCGCCGCCGATGCCCAGGGTGCGATGCAGCCGTCCGGGGAAGGTCATGTGCTGGGCCAGGCGGACGTCGGCCTCCCTGACCCCCAGCAGGGCCGCCAGCTGACGGCGGGCGTGCTCGCTGGGGAAGGGCGGATTGGCGGGGTCGGGCGGCGCCGCGGCCTGCGCCTCCCGCAGCAGGGGGCGGCCGAAGCGCGGGGTGAGCGACCCGCCCTTCAGCGCCTGGGCCACGTCCTCCAGCCGGTAGACCGGGCGCGGCGGCGGCGGCATCAGCACCACCACGGCGAAGGTCATCAGCTGGGCGGCGATCAGGCTGACCACCAGCAGGGCCACCAGCTGCAGGGCGATGGGCGCGCGGGTGCGCCCTAGAGCCGGATGGCTTCTCTGGAAGCCTGAATCCGGCTCTATAACTTTGAATTTAGAGCACGATGCG
>JAZKBZ010000135.1:0-17070 GCA_040388315.1 Pseudomonadota bacterium
TGATCAAGGCCTCCTATGGCGGCCCCACCGCCGAGGTGGCCCGCATGATGCGCGACGATATCCGCGCCCACCGCGCCGCGGCCCTGGCCCAGATCGGCCGGGTGGCGGAAGCCGGCCAGGAGCTGCGCGCCGGCCTGGCGCTGGCCCGCACCGCCGAGGAGCGCGCCCGCTGGAGCCAACTGGCCGCCGTGATCAATGATGGCCTGGCGCAGGACATGGCCGCCGCCGGCCCCGCCCGCCGCCGCGGCGAGCCCGACTATCCGACACCCAATCTCAGTCCCCGCGAGGGCTTCAGGATCAACAAGGCCCTGGTCTACGCCATCGTGCGCCAGGAAAGCCGCTTCAACCCGGGCGTGGTCTCGCCGGCCGGCGCCGTGGGCCTGATGCAGCTGATGCCCGACACCGCAGCCCACGCCACCGGCAACACCCGCCTGCGCGATGACATGAGCCCGCTGTTCGACGCCGGCTACAACCTCAAGGTCGGCCAGGACTACGTGGCTTGGCTGATGGACCAAGGGGTCGGATACGACATCCTGCGCACGGTGGCGGCCTATAACGGCGGCCCCGGCACCCTGCAGAGGACCGCCCAGATGCTGGGCGAGGACGACGAGAGCCTGATGGTCATCGAGTGCATGCCCGCGCCGGAGACCCGCAACTATGTCGAACGCGTCATGGCCGCCTACTGGACCTACCAGAAGAAGTTCGGCCAGGAGTCGCGCACCCTCGACGCCCTGGCCAGCGGCCAGAAATACATCGACGCCCGCTGGGACGCCCCGCTGCCCCAGCCCGTGCTGAAGACCGAGGTCGCGGCCGACGACGAGGACGACACCGACGCCAAGGCCAAGCCCAGCAAGAAGGCCAAGCGCTCCAAGCGCGGCTGAGCCGTCCCGCCCGGGGGCGGCCAAGTTCAGCCCTCATTCTGCGATTAGCTCTGCGCCGCGCGCCCATCTGGCCTAAAGCGGTCCTCTGACGCGCGCGCGTCCACGGAGGCCAGATTGAGCGAGACACCCCGCAAACGCCTGCCCCTGCGCTGGCTGAGCCTGGCCGAGATCGTGGGCGTGGTGGCCGTGGTGGTGGCCGTGCTCGGCTATTGGGACTCCCATCGGGAACGCACCCAGGAGGCCCGCGAGCGCGCCCTGGCCGCCCGCGAGCGCCAGGTGGAGGTCCGCGCCGCCGCGCTCAAGCAGACCTTCCTGATGACCGGGGCGGCGGAAAGCTCGGGCGAGCGGATTCGTCTGTCCTCCCTGCGGCCCGAGCAGGTGATCCAGACCCAGAGCGTCTGGTTCCCCAAGGCGATCCGCGCCGACAGCCTGGAGACCACCGGCAATCCGCGCCTGGAGGCCGGCTGGATCGAGGACGGCCTGCGCAAGGCCAAGACCAAGACCGGCCGCGTGCCGGTAGGCGTGCTGACGGTGTTCTTCGAGGACGGCCAGACCAAGACCGACCGGGCCGTCTACTGGGTCGGCTACAGCCTGCATCCCCGCACCCTGCGCGGCGACAGGCTGGAGCTGGAGGGCCTGTCCCTGGCCCGCCGCGGCGTCGCCGGCGACCTGCAGGCCGCCGCCGACAACCTCTGGGCCGCGCGCTGACCTTCAGTCCGTGGGGCCGTCCCGCGCGTCTCGGATGAGCTGGACGCAGTCCTCCAGACCGCGGCCAGCCGTGTCCACGGTGAGGTGGTCGCGATCCCAGGGATGGGGGTCCGCCGCCGTCACCGCCGCCCAGTCGGGCAGGACCAAGCCCGGAACGTCGCTCGTCCGGGTCTCGACCCGCCAGCGGTGCTCGGCGGGGTCCGAGCACAGGACCTCCACCTCCAGGACCCGCGCCCCGGCCGCCAGGCCCGCCGCGAGCCAGGCGTCCCGGGTCGCCTTGCGGTCATTGACGCTGTCGGCGACGACGTCGCGCCCCAGGCGCAGATTGTCCCGCGCCACCGCATAGGCCGCACGGTAGCTGACGTCCTTCAGGTCGCCGGGAACCACCCCGGACTCGCGGATCGCCTGGTCAATGGAATCGATCCGCAGCCAGCCTACGCTGCACCCTCGGCGGCTGTCGACGCCGACCCCGGCGAGTTCTAAGGACCGCCGATGACCGTCACCCTCACCCAGGCGTCCGCCGCCCAGGAGCCGCTGCTCCAGAACCTGATCCAGCTCTACACCCACGACTTCTCGGAGTTCTGGGCCGGCACCCCCCATGGCGACCTGCTGGCCGACGGCCGGTTCCCGCCCTACCCCCTCGATCCCTACTGGAACGCACCGAACTGGTCGGCCCACCTGATCTGGAACGACGGCGGCCTGGCGGGCTTCGCCCTGGTGAACGACTACGCCCACGGCCCCGTAGCGGCGGACCGCAGCGTGGCGGAGTTCTTCGTCGTGCGGAAGCACCGGGGCGGCGGGGTCGGACGCCGCGCGGCCGAGCTGGTCTTCGACCTCCACGCCGGATCCTGGGAGGCCGCCGTGGCGCGCAAGAACGTCCCGGCGCTCGCCTTCTGGCGGCGGACCATCGCGGGCGCCGAGCGGGCGGCCAACATCCAGGAGACCGACGTCCAGACCGACCGCTGGAACGGCCCGATCCTGCGCTTCGACTGGCGCTAGACCCTGACCGTTTCAGATGGACTCATCTGAAACGGCAAGAAGGGTCTAGATTCAAAATATTAGAGCACGTCGGGCGGCGGAACCGGTATCCACTTCCGCCTGACGTGTTCTAGGCCTAACCGAGCGCTCGCCCCCAGCCGAACCACAGCCAGCGGCTGGCGAGCATCAGGAATCCCATCAGCACCAGGGGGCCAAAGAACCTGAAGGTATGGCGGGTGATCTTCTCGGGCAGGAAGGTGTCGAACAGCGGCCCCTCCCCCGCGCCGTACTTCACCGCCACCGCGGTCAGGGGACACTTGAACCCCCAGGCGGCGAAGACCAGGCTCTCGACACCGATCAGCCCGACCGCCCACCACAGCCAGGGCCCGTGCGCGCCGGTGACCGCGCCAAAGAGCATCACGAAGCACGACGCCGCCATCACCAGGTAGATGGCGGTGTGGACCGCCCGCACCAGCATCAGGCCCTGGGCGTCGCTCACCCCTGGGCGGCGCCCGACTGGGCCATATAGGCCGCGCTCAGCCCTTCATAGTCCTCGAAGGCCGGGAAGGTCGCGAAGCTGTGCGCCGCCGGCGTCGTGGCCCAGGGCAGCTTCTCGCTCGTATAGGTCTCGATGAAGGGGACGAACCAGGCCGCGTCGTCCAGCAGGGTCGGCCGCAGGTTGACGAACCAGTCCATGCCGCCGGGTCGGGTGAACATCCAGCTCATGCAATGGGAGCAGAAATAGTGGCGGTCGGCGCCGTGCAGGCCGCCGATGACGGGCTCGCCGGCCGTGACGGTGAACCCCTCGCTGGGGATGGCGGCGCTGAGAGAGAAGGCGCTGGAGGTCATTCTCTGACAGCCCGTGCAGTGGCAGGCCATGGTCAGGATCGGGGGAACGCTGACCCGGAACCGCACCTGTCCGCAACGGCATCCGCCCTCCCAGGGCAGGTTCGGCGGGGTCATGATCTTGTTCTCCTGTGGCTCGCGATTGTGCGTCGAACGCAGACGCGCGCAAGGCCGGGATCGGCGCGGCCCTGGCCTTGCCTTACGCACTGACCGGAAAATTCGCCGGCTAGGTGCGATGTCGAACAGACAGACAAAGAAAACCCATGCTCAATACAAGTAATTGGGATGGCCTATGGGGCGTCAAGAATGTCTGATTCCGAGATGGACAAGTACGTCGCGCGGCAGAATGTCGAGCGCTTCGAACTGATGCTGGCCGCCGCCGGGAGCGATGAGGACATGGGCCAGATTCGCACCTTGCTTGCCGAAGCCCATCAGGCGCTCAGGGCGACCCAGACCTCGACCCCGGCGCAGGACGTCGAAGGCTCCGGGCGCTAAGCCTCCAACGCCCGACAGGTCACTTGAGGCTCGGCAATCGCCCGAATTGCCGGCGCAGGCGCGGGAGGTCCGCGTCGGGGGGCAGGTTGCCCAGCTCGCTCTTGCGGATCAACAGGCCCCAGGGGCCCGGCTTGAGACGGTCCATCAGCGAGCCGCCCTGGGCCACGCCCTTCAGGCCCGCCGAGCGGCCCTGCTTCATCCCGCGGGCCACCCGCTCGGCCCAGTCAGCGGTCAGCTTCATGTCGGCCGGCAGCAGCAGAATCCAGTCTTGGCGCGCGCGCTTCATGGCCGCGGCGATGCCGTCGGTCACCACCTCGACCCCGGCGTCGTCGCAGATCAGCAGGGTCGGGTCGGTGGAGCCCTCGTCGGCGGCCATCACCTCCCGCACCAGGCCGTCCACCGCCGCGGGCACCAGGACCGTCAGCAGTTCGGGCAGGTCGGCGGCGGAATTGGAGGTAGGGATGATCACCGAGAGCATGGCGCCACAAGCGATGCGTCGACCGCTTCGGTCAAGCGACGGGATATTGTTCTTGCTTTGTTCCCTTCGCTCGGCTTGGATGAGCCATGGCCACCTTCACCCAGCAAGTCCATCCGCAGGTCCGGGGCCGCGGCGCGCGGTCCAACGCCTCGGGCCGCTATGAGGCCCAGGCCCGCGAGGCCTTCGACGACGGCTGGACGCCCGACGACGTCGAGCCGGCGAAGCTGAAGACCAGCCTGACGGCCGAGAAGGCGCGGGTGATCATCTCCAAGAACACCAGTCCCGACGTCGGCTTCAGCCGATCGATCAATCCCTATCGCGGTTGCGAGCACGGCTGCATCTACTGCTACGCCCGGCCGGCCCACGCCTATATGGGCCTGTCCCCGGGGTTGGATTTCGAGAGCAAGCTGTTCTTCAAACCCGACGCCGCCGAGTTGCTGGAGGCCGAGCTCTCCAAGCCCCGCTACCAGCCGATCGCCATCCACATCGGCGGCAACACCGACCCCTACCAGCCGCAGGAACGGAGCCTGCGCCTGACCCGGTCGATCCTCGAGGTCCTGGCCCGCTTCCAGCACCCCTTCTCGATCATCACCAAGTCGGCCTTGATCCTGCGCGACCTGGACCTGCTGGCGCCGCTGGCGCAGGCCAATCTGGTGCGGGTGGCGATCTCGGTGACCACCCTGGACCGCAAGCTCGCCCGCAGCATGGAACCCCGCGCCGCCACGCCGGAGAAGCGGATCGCGGCCATCAAGGGGCTGGCCGAGGCCGGCGTGCCGGTGATCGTCATGTTCGCCCCGGCCATACCCGGCCTGAACGACCACGAGATGGAGGCGGTGCTGGAGCGAGCCGGACAGGCCGGCGCCCGGGGGGCGGGCTATGTCGCCCTGCGCCTGCCCCTGGAGATCAAGGACCTGTTCCGGGAATGGCTGGCGAGCGACCATCCCGACCGCGCGAGCCGGGTGATGTCTCTGGTGCGCCAGATGCGCGGCGGCAAGGACTACGACGCCGACTGGGGGACGCGGATGAAGGGCCAGGGGCCGCTGGCCGACCTGATGGCCGCGCGCTTCCAGGCCGCCCGCAAACGCTACGGCCTGGAGTTCGCCTTCGAGGGCCTGGACCTGACGAGGTTCCGGGTTCCGGTCCGGGCCGGCGACCAGGGCGACCTGTTCGCGGGCGGATAGATCAGACGGCGCGACCTTAAGAAAAAGCCGCCGAATTTTCAGTCAGTTAATCGGACTGCTCTTAAATGGCCGGGCAAGAAGGGGGCAGGTGACCGGTCATGGACGGCCAGACCACCACAGCAGCGATGGATCCCGCGGCCAACGCCAACGCCTATCAGTTGACGCTGGCGGGCCTGGCCATGCCGATCAAGAGCCACGTCGTCTTCAACGCCGTCGCCTTGGCCGCGGTCCTGGTCCTTGGCCATCCGGTGGTCGCCGCCCTCGCCTTCCTGGTCAGCTGCGCCGTCGACATCGTCTATCAGCGCATCATCGCCCGCTGGCTGGCCCGCAGCGCGCGGACCGAGGTCGCACGCGGCTTTCGCCAGCTGACCCTGCTGTGCATCGTCCGGGTGTCGACCTATCTCGCCGGCCCCACCGTCCTGGCCATTTGGGGCGGGCAGAAGGAATTGGCCTATCTCGCCGTCACGGTGGCCAGCATGGTGGCGGTCGCCTGCGCCAGCGGCTCCCTGTCGCGCGCCGTCTTCTGGTCTTTCGCGGGCCCCGCCGTGCTGGCCCTGACCGGGGCGCTGCTCGCAACCCTTCCCCCGGCGGCCTTCGCGGGCCTGATGATCTCCATGGCCTGCCTGATCGTGCTGCTGTTCATGATCTCGGACGGCACCACCCGGGCGGTGACCAGCTGGCAGGCGGCTCATGCCTCGAACCTGGCGATGATCCCGCAACTGGAGGCCGCCCGCGACCACGCCATGGCCGAGACCCGGGCGGCCGACGAGGCCCGCGAGGTGGCCCGCCAGGCCAATCTCGCCAAGTCGAACTTCCTGGCCACCATGAGCCACGAGATCCGCACCCCCATGAACGGCGTCCTGGGCATGGCCCAGCTGCTGCGGCGCGAGGAGACCGATCCCGTCCAGGCCGGCCGCCTGGAGACCCTCATGGAGAGCGGCGAACACCTGCTGTCGATCCTCAACGACATCCTCGACATGTCGAAGGTCAATGCCGGGCGGCTGGACATCACCCCGGCTCCCGAGAACCTGCCCCTGTTCCTGGACCGCGCGGTGGCCTTCTGGCGCGCGCGGGCCGATGAGAAGGCCGTGGCCCTGCGGCTCGAGGCCGACGAGGACCTGCCCAGCCATGTCTGGATGGACGCGATCCGGGTGCGGCAGGTGCTGTTCAACCTGATCGGCAACGCCCTGAAGTTCACCGACCAGGGCGCCGTCACCGTCAGGGTCGCCGCCCAGCCCGTCGGCGAGACCGCCGCCCGCATCCATATTTCGGTTATCGACACCGGCCCCGGCATCCCGGAGGAACACCTGCCCGCCCTCTTCGAGCGTTTCTCCCAGGTGGACGAGTCCGAAGCGCGCAGGTTCGGCGGCACTGGCCTGGGCCTGGCCATCGCCAGCCAGCTTACCGAGCTGATGGGTGGCCGGGTCTGGGTCGAGAGCCAACTCGGCCACGGCTCGATCTTCCATGTGGAGGCCATCTTCGACCTGGCCCAGGCGCCGACTTCAGCCGCGGTTGAGCCGGTGGCGGAGGAGGCTCCGGCGGCCGACCTCGACGTGCTGATCGTCGACGACAACCCGGTCAACCTGCTGGTGTTGCAGCAGATCCTCTGCGCCTTCGGCCACCGGGTGGAGAAGGCCGCCAGCGGCCAGGCCGCCCTGGACCTGCTCGCCTCGCGTCCCTTCGACCTGACCCTGATGGACATCCAGATGCCCGGCATGAGCGGCGCGCAGGCCCTCCAGCGCCTGCGCGCCGGCCCCGGCCCAAACCAGGCGGGCCCGGTGATCGCGCTCACCGCCGATGTCACCTCGGGCGGGCGGGCGCATTATCTGGAGCTCGGCTTCACCGAGCACACCGCCAAGCCGATCCAGATCCCCGAGCTGATGTCCGCCATCGCCCGGGCCATGGCCGATACCGGAGGCGAGCGGGCGATCTCCCAAGCCGGTTAGCGGGAGAAGACCCCCACCAGTTCCACGTGCGGCGACCAGAGGAACTGGTCCACCGGCAGCACGCGGTCGAGGCTGAAGCCGGCGTCGATCAGCACCCTGGCGTCACGGGCGAAGGTGGCCGGGTTGCAGGATACCCCCACGATCTTCGAGACCTTGGAGGCCGCCAGCTCGGCGGTCTGCTCCAGGGCGCCGGCCCGGGGCGGGTCGAAGAGGACGGTGTCGATCTTCTTGAACTCCACGGCCAGGACGGGGCGGCGGGTCAGGTCGCGGGCCTCGGCGGTGACGCCCTTGAGGCCCGGCGCGGTGGAGATGGCCGAGGTCAGGGCGCGGATGGCCGGGGCGTGGCCGTCCACGGCGTAGACTGGCGCCACCTGAGCCAGGCGGAAGGTGAAGGTCCCCACCCCGCAATAGAGGTCAGCGATGCGCTCGGCGCCGGCCACCTGCGCTACGGCGAAGGCGGCCATGGCGGCTTCGGCCTCCGGCACCGCCTGGAGGAAGGCGCCCGGCGGCAGGGCCACGGCGGCGGGCCCCAGGCGCACCACGGGCTGGCGCGCGCCATAGGCCACGTCCCCGTCCATGGTGACGCGGGCGAAGTCGCCCTCCGCCGCCGCCTCGGCCAGGCGCATGCGGGCGTCGGCCGACAGGCCGCCGCTCTTGCGCTCGACCCCCGTGATGTCGACGTCGATCCCCTCCGAGGTCAGGGTGACATGCAGGGTCGGCGCGGACTTGGGATGCTCGAACAATGGCGCGGCCATGCGGCGCAGGGCCGGCAGGGCCGCCTCCAGCCGGGGATCGGCGATGGGACAGACGGTGACGTCCACCAGGTCCCAGGACTTGCGGCCCTTGTAGCCGAGCCGCGCCTCGCCGCGCTTGCCGGGACGGGCGTGCAGGGCCAGGCGCCGACGCGTGCCGGGCTTGGCGGCGAAGGGCGCCAGGATCTCGCTCTCGATGCGCTGCAGGCCCAGGGTCGTGCGCAGGCGCTCCACCTTCCAGGCCAGGTAGGCGCCGTGCTCCCAGTGCTGCAGGGCGCAGCCGCCGCAGACCCCGAAATGTGGACAGGGCGGGGTCACCCGCTCGGCGCTGGCGGTGAGGATCGCCTCCAGCTCCCGGCGCTCGCCGCCGCCCCCGGCGCGGACCCGCTCACCCGGGAGGGTGAAGGGCACATAGATCGGCCCTGGCGCGACACCGTCGCCCTCCCCGCCAATGGTCTCGATGACCACCTCGACGGGCGGTCCCACCGGCTGGGGGCTCTCGGGACGGCCGGGGCGGCGGCTGGAACTTCGCATGATCGGGATCATTTACGGCTGGGGGGCGGATGCTAGCTTCACCTTGCGCACCTGAATCCAGATGAACGGGCGTCGTGCGTCTGTTCAAGACCCGTTCAGGTTCGATACGTCAAACCTCATCTCCGAAAGCGGGGCCATGGCGCCGCTGGAGCCTGCGAAGGAAAAGACCATGAAGCGTACGTTCGCCCTCACCGCCGCCGCCGCCGTCCTGGCGACGAGCCTGGCGGTTCCGCAGTTCGCCGCGGCCCAATCCACCCGCTCCTACGGCACCGGCGACATCTGCCGCCAAGCCCGCCGCGAGTCCGGCCACAAGGGCGCCCTCGTCGGTGGCGTGCTCGGCGCCCTGGTGGGCTCGCAGGTCGCTGGCAAGGGCGCGAAGACCGAAGGCGCCGTGCTCGGCGGCGTGGTGGGGGCGGCCGCCGGCAACCAGGTCGGCCGCAACCGCGTCAACTGCAAGGGCTATCCCAGCCGCGTCGCCCAGTCCTCCTACAGCCGCAAGAACTGCCAGTGGGTGAGCGAGTACTACGGCGGCCGCGACCACAGTTTCGAGATCTGCCGCGGCAAGGATGGCGTGTGGCGGCCCAGCGGGCGCTCGTAAGCGCGCCCTCCACCTTTCGTCCAGTCCCAAACGGGGAGTTTCCGATGACCAACACCTTCGCCAAGTCCGCCCTCGCCGGCGTCGCCGGCGTGATGGCGCTCAGCGCCGCCCTGGCGGTTCCGAGCTTCGCCTCGGCGCAGTCCGGCTACTACGGCAATAATGACAACAGCGGCTATTACGACCCCTGCCGCCGGTCGTCGTCGAACCGGGGAACCACGGGCGGCTTGCTGGGCGCCCTAGCCGGCGCGGCCATCGGCTCCAACGTCGCGGCCCGCAACGCGCGGACCGAGGGCGCGGTGCTGGGCGGTCTGGTGGGCGCCGTCGCCGGCGCCAAGATCGGCAAGGACTCCGCAGCCTGCACCCCCAGCCGTCAGGCCTATTACGGGAACAGCCAGTACGGCTCCAACGGCTATTACGGGAACGGCTACGACAACGGCTACGCCCAGCAGACCTACGACTATAACCGCTCCAGCGGCTACGACGCCTATGACCGCTCCAGCGGCTACGACGCCTATAACCGCCGCGGCGACAGCTACCGGGTCTCCACCCAGGGCGGCGTCGACGCCAATGGCTGCACCCTGGCCGAAAGCCCGATCTACCTCCCCGACGGCCGGGTCCAGAAGCGCTTCGTGCGCGTCTGCCAGGACAGCCAGGGCCGCTATCAGGTCGTCGACTAAGGCCTAGCGCATCAGACGAACGAAGGCCGCCCGGTTCACGCCGGGCGGCTTTTTCGTGCGTGCAGCAGGTATTCGGAATTGCCGTCCCCGCCCAGGATCGGGCTGTCGGCGGTGTCGAGCACCGACCAGCCCGAGGCGGTCAGGAAGCTCGCGACATCGGCCAGGGCGCGGGCCCGGGCGGCGGCGTCGCGGACCAGCCCCCCCTTCCCCACCAGCTCCGGCCCCACCTCGAACTGCGGCTTCACCAGCGCGATCAGGTCGGCGTCGGGGGCGGCCAGGGCCAGGGCCGCCGGCAGGACCTTAGCCAGGCCGATGAAGCTGGCGTCGCAGACCACGAGCTGCGGCGGATGCGGGATCAGGTCGGCGGTCAGGCCGCGAGCATCGAACCCCTCCAGGGCCGTGACGCGGGGATCGGCGGCGAGCTTGGCGTGGAGTTGGCCGCGCCCGACATCGACGGCGTAGACCCTCGCCGCGCCCCGCTCCAGGCAGACCTGGGTGAAGCCGCCGGTGGAGGCGCCGACATCCAGCACCGTGGCGCCCGCCACCTCGACCGGCCACAGATCCAGGGCGTGGACCAGCTTCAGGGCCCCGCGCCCCACATAGGGATGGGCGGCCTGCCCCCGCAGATCACAGGCCTCATCCAGCTGGTCAGACGCCTTGGCCACCACACGGCCGTCGGCGGTGACCCCGCCGGCCTCGATGGCCGAGCGGGCCTTGGCGCGGCTCTCGAAGAGCCCGCGCGCCACCAGCAGGAGATCGGCGCGGACACAGGCCATCAAATACCCCCGCTCACCCCGGCGAAGGCCGGGGCCCAGATCAAAAGGCTCCGAATTCCCGGAGGAGACGCACTGTGACCTGCCTTCAAGATCAGGCGCTCTACGACCTGGGTCCCGGCCTTCGCCGGGATGAGCGGTTGAGAGCGCATGCCGCGGTCAGGCGCTCGCCGCGTCCTCTTCGAACAGCTTCTTCAGCTCGTTCTTGAGGATCTTGCCGTTGGCGTTGCGCGGCAGGGTCTCGTGCCAGAACTTGACCTTCACCGGGACCTTGAAGGCCGCCAGGTGCTCGGCCACGTGGGCGCGGAGTTCGGCCTCGGTGGCGCTGGCGCCGGGCTTCAGGGTGACCACGGCGCCGGGCTCTTCGCCGAGCGTCCGGTGGACGATGCCGACGACGGCGGCGTCCATTACGGCCGGGTGGTCATAGAGGACATTCTCCACCTCGATGCAGTAGATGTTCTCGCCGCCGCGGATCAGCATGTCCTTGGCGCGGTCGATGTTGAAGCAGAAGCCCTCCTCGTCCACGCGGGCCAGGTCGCCGGTGCGCACCCAGCCGTCGACGAAGGTCTGGGCGGTGGCCTCGGGCTTGTTCCAGTAGCCCTTCACGATCTGCGGGCCGTTGGCCCAGAGCTCGCCCACCGCGTTGGGCGGCAGCACCGTGACGCCGTCGGCGGGATCGCGGATCTGCAGCTCGCTCACCGGTACGGCCGGGCCGCAGCTGTCGGGGCGGTTGGCGTAGTCCTCGGCCCCGTGGGTGGTGACCGTGGCGCAGGTCTCGGTCATGCCCCAGCCGTTGCCGGCCGCGGACTTGGGGAAGGTCTCCTTGATCTTGCGGACCAGTTCCGGCGCCGAGGGGGCGCCGCCATAGGCCACGCTCTCAAGGGACGACAGGTCGTACTTCTCGCGCATCGGGTGCTCGATCAGCTGCCAGGCGATAGTGGGCACGCCGCCGGCCGATTGGATCTTCTCGCGCTGGATCAGCTCGAAGGCGCGGATCACGTCCCACTTGTGCATCATCACCAGCTTGGCGCCGCCGGCCAGGGAGGGGTTCAGCACGGCGAAGCAGCCGGTGGCGTGGAAGAAGGGCACCGAGATCAACGAGGAGCGCTGGGGCGCGTTCGGGTCGGGCTGGGGCGGCGCCTCGCCGCGGCGCAGGAAGGCCCGGGCGCCGGCCACCGCGCCGGCCATGATGTTGGAATTGACCCCCCGCTGGGTGGCGAGCGCGCCCTTGGGCTTACCGGTGGTGCCGGAGGTGTAGAAGATCGTCGCGTCGTCGTCGGTGTCGATCTCGACGGCCGGCAGCGGCTGGTCGGGCAGCTTGGCCCAGTCGTTGGGGGCCCCGATCGCGGCCTCCAGCTTGCGCACCAGCGGGTGGGCGATCTCGTCCACCTCGCGGCTGACATAGATGGTCTGCAGGTCGGGGCAGTTGGGCAGGTGCTCGGTGAGCCGCTCGTAGCGCTCGGCGTCGAGGATGGCGACCTTGGAGCCGGAGTCGGTCAGGCCATATTCCAGCTCGGGCCCGGTCCACCAGGCGTTCAGCGGCGTGACGACGGCGCCGATGGACTCCGCCGCATAGAAAGCCACCGGCCATTCGGGCAGGTTGCGCATGACGATGGCGACCCGGTCGCCCTTGACCACGCCCTGGGACTGCAGCTCGCGGGCGAAGGCCGAGACGGCGCGGTAGAAGGCCTCGAAGGTGACCCGCTCGTCCTCATAGACCAGAAAGACCCTGTCGCCGTGGGCGCGGGACATCTCCACCACCGAACGCAGGGTGGGGGGCTGGTTCTTCCAGGTCTTGGTCTTGACCCCCCGGATGACCACCTCCTCGATCTCCGCCGGAGTCCCCGGAGCGGTGATCATGGCGTGGGCCTGGGCGATGGACATGGCGGGCCAGCCGGCCGGCAAGACAGCCTCGGTCATCTGAGCGTTCTCCACTAGCGCACGGCTTTCAGAGGCCGCGTCGTCCTGGGTGAACAAGCATAACCTAGGCGTCGACGCAAACGGCTGTTTGGAAGAACGCCGGTCGCGTCAGACCACGGCTTCCAGGCGGGCCAGGGCCCCTTCCAGCTTGGCTTTCGCCGCCTCGGACTCGGCCAGGCGCTCGCGGTTTTCTTCGACCACCTCCTCCTTGGCGCGGACCACGAAGTCGGGATTGCCGAGCTTCTTCATCACGTGGGCGATGTCGCTGGCCAGGGTGGTGATCTCCTTGGCCAGGCGGGCCTTCTCGACGGCCAGGTCAATGAATTCGGCCACCGGCAGGGCGAAGGTGACGCCCTGGACCACGAAGGGGATAGCGCCCTGCGGCGCGGTCGCGGCGACCTGCACCTCCGACACCCGCAGCAACTGGGCCATGATCGGCCCGTTGGCCTCCAGCACCGCGCGCTGGGCGGCGTCGGCCTCCAGCACCAGGAGCGGCGGACGCGCCGAACCGGGCACGTTCAGCTCGGCCCGCACGGAGCGGCCCTCGGTGATGGCGGCGACGATCAGGCCGATCTCGGCCTCGGACTTCGGATCCAGCAGGCTGGCGGGCAGGTCCGGCCACTTCGCCGTGATCAGCATACCCTCGACGCGCGGCGCGCCCAGGTCGGCCGTCTGGGCCCACAGCTCCTCGGTGAGGAACGGCATGATCGGGTGCAGCAGCTTGAGGATCACGTCCAGGGCCCAGGCGGCGGTGGCCTGGGTCTCGGCCTTGGCGGCCTCGTCCTCGCCCTTCAGCAGAGGCTTGGAGAGCTCCACGTACCAGTCGCAATAGGTGTTCCAGATGAACCGGTAGAGGGCGTTGGCCGCGCCGTCGAAGCCGCAGGACGCGATGGCCTCGGTGACCGCTTGGGCGGCCTTCTGGGTCTCACCGACGATCCAGCGGTTCAGGGGATTGCTCACCGCCGCCGGGTCGAAGCCCTCGGCGCGGACGCAGCCGTTGAACTGGCAGAAGTTGGCGGCGTTCCACAGCTTGGTGCCGAAATTCCGATAGCCCTCAATGCGTTGGGTCGAGAGTTTGATGTCGCGACCCTGGCCGGACATGGCCGTGAGCGTGAAGCGCAGGGGATCGGCGCCGTACTGGTCCACCAGTTCCAGGGGGTCCATGACGTTGCCCTTGGACTTGGACATCTTGGCGCCCGAGGCGTCGCGGACCAGGGCGTTGAAGAACACCCGCTTGAAGGGGACCTGGCCGGTGAAGTGGATGCCGAGCATCATCATCCGGGCGACCCAGTAGAAGATGATGTCGAAGCCCGTCACCAGGGTGTTGGTGGGGTAGAAGCGCGCCAGGTCGGCGGTCTCCTCCGGCCAGCCCAGGGTGGAGAACGGCCACAGCCCGGAGGAGAACCAGGTGTCCAGCACGTCCTCGTCCTGGCGCAGGGGCTCGTCGCGGCCGTAGAATTCGCGCGCCGCGGCCTTGGCCTTCTCCTCGGTTTCCTCGACGAAGATCTTGCCGTCGGGCCCATACCAGGCCGGGATGCGGTGGCCCCACCAGAGCTGGCGCGAGACGCACCACGGCTCGATGTTGCGCATCCACTCGTAGTAGGTCTTTTCCCAGGTCTTGGGCTCGAGGACCGTGCGCCCCTCCTCCACCGCCTTGATGGCGGGGCCGGCCAGGGTCTTGGCGTCGACGTACCACTGGTCGGTCAGGTAGGGCTCAACGACAACGCCGGAGCGATCCCCGTGTGGCACCGCGTGGCGGGTCTTCTCCACCTCGCGCAGCAGACCGAGCTCCTCGAAGGCGGCGATCACCTTCTTGCGCGCCTCGAAGCGGTCCAGGCCCTGATAGTCGCGGGGGCCGTTCTCGTTGATCTTGGCGTCCGGCGTGAAGATGTTGATCTGCGGCAGGTTGTTGCGTTTGCCGACCTGGAAGTCGTTGAAGTCGTGGGCGGGCGTGATCTTCACCGCGCCCGACCCCTTCTCGGGATCGGCGTATTCGTCGGCGATGATCGGGATCGGCCGGCCCACGATGGGCAGGCGCACGGCCCGGCCGATCAGGTGCTTGTAGCGCTCGTCGGTGGGATGCACGGCGACGGCGGTGTCGCCCAGCATGGTCTCGGGCCGGGTGGTGGCCACGACGATCTCGCCCGAGCCGTCCTCCAGCGGATAGGCGAAGTGCCAGAAGTGGCCATCCACCTCCTTCTGCTCGACCTCGAGGTCGGAGATGGCGGTCTGCAGGGCCGGGTCCCAGTTCACCAGACGCTTGTCGCGATAGATCAGCTTCTGCTTGTGCAGGGTGACGAACACCTTGCGCACCGCCGCGCTCAGCCCCTCGTCCAGGGTGAAGCGCTCGCGGCTCCAGTCGCAGGAGGCGCCCAGGCGGCGCAGCTGGTTGGTGATGGTCCCGCCGCTCTCGGCCTTCCATTCCCAGACCTTGGCCACGAAGGCCTCGCGGCCCATGTCGCGGCGGCTCTGGTTGCCGGCGGCGGCCAGCTGCCGCTCCACCACCATCTGGGTGGCGATGCCGGCGTGGTCGGTGCCGGGCAGCCACAGGGCCGCCTTGCCGCGCATCCGCTCAAAGCGGATCAGCACGTCCTGCAGGGTGTTGTTCAGCGCATGCCCGATGTGCAGCGAGCCCGTCACGTTGGGCGGCGGGATCACGATGGAGAAGGGCTCGGCGGCCGGGTCCGAGGTGGGCGCGAAGGCGCCGGAGCTCTCCCACGCGGCGTAGAGGCGGGGCTCAGCGGTTTTCGGGTCGAAGGTTTTTTCAAGCATGCTGAGGCGGTGCATATACGGGCGGGCCTTGTGTCGCAAACTCGCGACACCCAGGACCCTACAATCGTCATCCCCGGGCTTGTCCCGGGGACCCATGATCTCCGTCGCCATCGAGATCGCGCAAGCCGAGCCGCATAGCGCAGCCGTCGCGTCGGAGATCATGGATGGCCGGGACAAGCCCGGCCATGACGATCAAGGGGAGTGGATTGAATCTATACCCGGCCGCCGCGCGCGATCCGCTCGACTTCCGACTGGACGGTGTCCTGGACGATGCGCGGCAGGTTGTCGTCCAGCCACTGCTTGAGCAGCGGACGCAGCAGTTCACGCACCACATCCTCCAGGGTGCGGCCGTCGCGGGGCATCAGGATCTGCGAGGACAGGGAGCCGAAGGCGGCCGCCGCGGCGGCGGCGGCGGGGTCGCCCACCAGACCGGCGCCGGGGGCCACATCCGGGGCGTCGTCGGCCCAGGCGGTCGGCTCGGGCGGCGGCGAATAGGCGGCCTCGGGCTCGGGGGTGGTGGCGGCGGCGTAGACGTCGATGTCGCCGTGGGTCTCGACCTTCTCGGTCAGCTCCAGGACGCCGTCGTCCTCTTCCTCGGGCGGAATGGGGATGTCTTCGGCGACCGGCTCCTCCGCCGGCTCCTCCTCGGGCGCGGCGGCCTCCGAACCGGGCGCGTCATCTTCGGAGATGATGCGGCGGATGGAGGCGAGGATCTCCTCCATTGTCGGTTCTTGAGAGGTCTGGTCAGACATGTTGAGCCGTCGCTGGAGCGAAGAGAGAATCCGTCAACGCCAGCCTAGGCGCGACGGTGTGATCCTGCAATTTCCGCCAAGCTGCGCAAGCGCGGATTCGCCCGATAGGCGAAACGCCGCGCCCGCGACGGGCTGGCCCGACCCTATTTCGGTGCGGTCGCCAAGGCGCTGACCGGCTTTTCGTGGGGCTTGGGGGTCAGGACCGAATCGACCAGCGCGATCGGCTCCTCCCACGGCACCCAGCCCCACGCGAAGCGCAGCTTCCCGAAGTTCGCCTTGGGGTCGTAGTGCGGCACGTTGGGGGTCAGGTTGGCGGCCTCCAGCCGGCCCATCTGGGCCAGGACGCTGGCGGCGGCGACATACTCGTCGTGCCGGGCGGTGATCTGGGCGAGCTCGGCCGAGCGCAGCTCCTGCTCGGCGTTCAGCACGTCCAGGGTGGTGCGCAGGCCCACCTGCTGCTCCTGGCGGGTGCCTTCGGCGGCGATGCGGGCGGCGCGGACCTGGGTGTCGGTGGAGCCGATATTGGCGCGGGCGGCGCTGAGCTGGCTCCAGGACTGGGTCAGGCCCTGCAGCACCGACCGGCGGGCCGTCTCGACCCCGATGCGGTCGACATTGTTGCGCTCGATGGACTGGCGGACCCGCGAATTGGTCAGGCCGCCGGTGAACAGCGGCACGGTGACCCCCACCGAGGTGGTCAGGTTGCGGGAATAGAGGTCGGTGTCGATCGGGTTGATGTCGCCGCTGAAGCCCAGGGTGGTGCGCAGCGCGACGCTGGGCAT
>JAZKBZ010000136.1:0-2062 GCA_040388315.1 Pseudomonadota bacterium
CCTGGCCGGCTTCATGGAGCTGCACCCCAACATCCAGATCGAGCTGGTGCTCTCCAACAAGGTGGAGGACCTGTCGCGCCGCGACGCCGACATCGCCGTGCGCATGGCCAGGCCCACCCAGGGCGCCCTGGTGGCCCGCAAGGTCGGCATGCTCGGGGTCGGCTTCTACGCCACCCAGGCCTATCTCGACCGCCGCGGCGTGCCGGAGAGCCTTGAGGACCTGGAGAACCACACCATCATCGGCTTCGACCGCGAGCGGCCGCCCCTGGAGGCCCTTTCGGGGATCGACTTCCCGCGGCCCATCACCCGCGACATCTTCCACTTCCGCACCGACGATGACGCCGCCCAGGTCTCGGCGATCCGGGCTGGCATGGGGATCGGCGGCGTCCAGCACCAGATCGCCCGCCGCGACGGCCTGGCGCCGGTGCTGGCCAACGCCTTCTCCTTCCAGATGGAATGCTGGATCGCCATGCACGAGAATCTGAAGGGCAGCCGCCGCATGCGGCTGATGTTCGACCACCTGGTGACCGGACTGGGCGGCTATCTCGCCGAGGCCCGATGACCGGCGGCTGCCTCTGCGGCCAGGTACGCTACGCCGCGACCGGGACGCCGCTCAATGTGCGGGCCTGTCACTGCACCCTGTGCCAGAGATCCACCAGCGCGCCCTTCTTCGCCCGGGCCATGTTCGCCTTGGCCGACGTCACCTGGACCGGCGAGACCCTCGACTATCCCACCTCCGAACGGGTGATGCGCCGCTCCTGCGCCCGCTGCGGGACCCTGGTGTTCGCTCAGCCGAACGATCCCCCGGCCCGGATCGCCATCAGCCTGCCGACCCTGGACGATCCCGACGCGCTGGCCCCCGACATGCACATCTTCACGAGCGCCAGGCGGGCGTGGCTGAAGCTGGATGACGGCCTGCCGCAATATCCGGAACGGCCCCCCGCATGAGCCGGCTGCCCCGCTTTCCAATCACGGGCGGCTGCGCCTGCGGCGCGATCCGCTATGAGCTCCGGGCTCCGCCGATCGCGGTCTATACCTGCCATTGCGCCGACTGCCAGACCCTGACCGCCAGCGCCTTCTCCATGGCCATGCCGGTCCTGCGCAAGGACTTCGAGATCACCCGGGGAGAGCCCGCGACCTGGCTGCGCCGGGCCGCGTCCGGAACCGTGATCCCGCAGCGCTTCTGTCCCGACTGCGGGACCCGGGTCTTCACCGAGCCGCCGGGCGGGCCGCATTCGGTGACCATTCGACCCGGAACCCTGGACCACACCAGCTGGCTGCATCCAGTCTCGGCCTTCTGGGTGTCCAGCGCCCAGCCCTGGGTGACCTTCGGCGACGACGTCCTGCGATATGAGACGCAGCCGACGGACTTCCTGCCGGTGATGCAGGCCTGGAAGGCGTGGGCGGAAGGCTGCTAACCCCAAACGAAAACGGCGGCCCCGTCGCCAGGGCCGCCGCTTGGAAGCTCAGAGGTCTTGAAGACCTTAGTCTTCGGCGGCTTCCGGAGCCGCCTCGGTGGCCTTGGCGCCGCCAGTGTAGGAGCGTTCGGCGATCCGGGCCGACTTCCCGCGACGGTCGCGCAGATAATAGAGCTTGGCGCGCCGGACGACGCCGCGACGCTTCACCTCGATGGATTCGATCATCGGCGAGTGGGTCGGGAACACCCGCTCCACGCCTTCGCCGAAGGAGATCTTGCGGACGGTGAAGCTCTCGTTGATGCCGCCGCCCTGACGGGCGATGCAGACGCCTTCATAGGCCTGAACGCGCTCGCGCTCGCCTTCCTTGATCTTCACGTTCACGCGCAGGGTGTCGCCGGCCTGGAAGTCCGGGATGGTGCGGGTGGCGAGGAGGCGCTTGCGCTCTTCGTCTTCGAGCTGCTGGATGATGTTCATCGCTTCGTCCTTGGGTCTTCGGGCTTAATCGCCCTTTGGCTGTTGATTGGCGGTTCGCCGCGCCCACAAGTCCGGGCGCTGCTTCCGCGTCGTCTCTTCACGCTGCTCAGCCCGCCATTTCCGCACCAGGGCGTGATGGCCGCTCAGCAGCACTTCGGGGATATCCAGGC
>JAZKBZ010000136.1:2072-24523 GCA_040388315.1 Pseudomonadota bacterium
GCGCTGCTCGCGGGTTGTGGTCTCACGCATCCTGCGCCGCCATTCGCCGACCTTCTTGTGGTCGCCGCTCAGCAGCACCTCGGGGATGTCCAGCCCTTCGAAGCTCCGCGGTCTCGTGTACTGCGGATGCTCGAGAAGCCCGTCCTCGAAGCTCTCTTCACTCAAACTCTCGGCCTGCCCCAACACACCCGGGACCAGCCGTACGCACGCCTCGATCGTGACGAGCGCCGCGGCCTCGCCACCGGCGAGCACCGCGTCGCCGACGGCGACCTCCTCGAACCCTCGGGCGTCGAGCACCCTCTGGTCCACCCCCTCGAACCGGCCGGCCAGGACGATCAGTCCCGGACCCGCCGCCCACTCCTTGACTCGCGCCTGGGTCAGGGGCTTGCCCCGGGCGCTCATATATAAAAGCGGCCGCCCTCGCCGCTCCACGCTGTCCAGCGCGGAGGCGATGACGTCCGCTCGCATCACCTGTCCCGGACCGCCACCCGCGGGGGTGTCGTCGAGGAAGCCGCGCTTATCCTTGGAAAACTGGCGAATGTCCACCGTTTCCAGGGTCCACAGCCCCTGCTCGCGCCAGGCCGTGCCGATCAGCGAGACGCCGAGCGGGCCCGGAAAGGCCTCGGGAAACATGGTCAGGACGGTGGCGTCGAAGGACATCTGCGGCTTTTGGACCATGCGGGCGGGGATTTCTACCGCCTTGCCCGAGCGGCCCTATGGGCCTAATCCGTCGCCTTTCGCACTTGCAGCATATTTCGAGACCCATATGGACACCCCCGAGAGCCTGATCGAGACCCTGTCGCTGGAACGTCTGGAGCTGAACCTGTTTCGGGGCGTCAGTCCGTCCATGGGTCCTGGCCGGATCTTCGGCGGCCAGGTGATCGGCCAGTCGCTGCTGGCGGCCTATGAGACGGTCGAGGACCGGGTCTGCCACTCCCTGCATTGCTACTTCATCCGCCCGGGCGATCCTCAGATCCCCATCGTCTTCGACGTCGACCGCTCCCGCGACGGCGGCACCTTCACCACCCGCCGGGTGGTGGCCATCCAGAACGGCAAGCAGATCTTCAACCTGGCCGCCTCCTTCCAGGTGGTGGAGGAGGGCTTCGAGCACCAGGCGCCGATGCCCGACGTGCCCGGCCCCGACGACCTGCCCAGCGAGGCCGAGCAGCAGAAGAAGATGCTGGAGAAGGCCCCGCCGGAGATGCGCAAGATGATGTCGCGCCCGCGCCCCATCGAGATGCGCGCCGTCGACGGCAACCCGTTCTTCAACAAGGGCCCCAAGCCCGCCGAGAACAGTGTCTGGTTCCGCTGCCGCGCCCCGATCGGCTCAGATCCGCACATGCACCAGGTGATCCTGGCCTATGCGTCGGACATGAACATGCTCTCGACCGCCATGCGGCCCCACCGGGTGGAATGGCAGACGCCTGGCCTGCAGTCGGCCAGCCTCGACCACGCCATGTGGTTCCACAAGCCGTCCAACTTCAACGAGTGGCACCTCTATCACCAGGACAGCCCCTCGGCGTCGGGCGGCCGCGGCTTCGTGCGCGGCTCGATCTTCGACCGCAAGGGCGACCTGGTGGCCTCGGTCACCCAGGAAGGCCTGATCCGGATGCGCAAGCCCGAGGCGAAGGCTTAAGGCGCCTCCTTCCTCTCCCGCTTGCGGGAGAGGGTAGGGTGAGGGCTCCTTCTGAAGACCCGTTGTTATTCAGGCGCCGCGACGCGCAGCCCTGCTGCGCGCCCCCTCACCCATCCTCTCCCCCTGAACGGGGAGAGGCGATGAAGCCCTACGCCTTCGTATCCACCGCCCCGCCGGCGTCGTCGTCGTCGTGGGCGGCGTAGGGATTGGCCGCGCCCGTCGGCTCGCCGCCCGGGGACGGTCCGGTGGAGCCCTTGGCAGCCACCACCACCATGGCCGGGCGGATCAGCCGGCCCAGCAGCTCATAGCCCGGCTGCAGCACCTGGATCACGCCGCCGCCGGTCACCTCGGTGGAGGGCTGCTCCATCATCGCCTGGTGCTGGTGCGGGTCGAACTTGGTTCCCTTGTCGGGCTCGATCTTCTTCAGGCCGTTGCTCTCGAAGGCGCTCTGCAGCGACTTGGCCGTCATCTCCACGCCCACCACGAAGGTCTTCACCACCCCGTCGGCGCTGTCTGCGGGGGCGGCGGCCAGGGCGCGGGCCAGGTTGTCGGCCGCGCCCAGCAGGTCCTTGCCGAACTTCTGGATGGCGTAGGCGCGCGCGTCATTGGCCTCGCGCTCGGCGCGCCGCCGTGTGTTCTCGGCCTCGGCGGCGTAGCGCAGCACCTGTTCCTTCAGGCCCTGGACCTCGGCCTTCAGGGCCTCGATCTGGTCCACCGCCGCATCGGCGAATTCGTTGAGTTCGTCGGCCGGCGTTTGATCGTCGGACATGTTCAATCCTTCACGCGTTCTCGGACCTGGGACAGCACGCGGGCGGTATAGTCCACCAGCGGGATGACCCGGGCATAGTTGAGCCGGGCCGGACCGATCACGCCGATCGCGCCCAGCACCTTCTGTTGGCCCGTCATATAGGGCGCGGCGATCACGGCGGAACCCGAAAGCGAAAACAGCCGCGTTTCGGCCCCGATGAAGATGCGCACGCCCTGGGCTTCGTTGACCCCGTCTAGCAGACCGATGAGCTGTTCCTTTTGCTCCAGATCATCGAACAGCATCCTAACGCGCTCGAGATCCTCCAGGGTCTCCGGGTCGGCCAGGAGATTGCCGCGCCCCCGCACGATCAGGGCCCGCTCGGCCACCTCGCCCCCGCCCCAGGCGGCCAGGCCGTCCTCCACCAGGCGGGCGGCGGTCTCGTTGAGCTGTCGCCGCGCGGCCTCCAGCTCGGTGCGCATCTCGCGGCCGGCCTCCACCAGGGTCTTGCCCCGCAGGCGGGTGTTGAGGAAGTTCGAGGCCTCCTGCAGCGCGCTGGGGGTCACGCCTGCGGCCAGCGCCATCAGCCGGTTCTCCACCGCCCCGTCGTCGAAGACCATGACGGCGAGCGCCTGGTCGGCCGAGAGCGAGACGAACTCCACGTGCTTGACCCCGGCGTCGCGGACCGGGGTGACGACGACCCCGGCGCCGCCCGCCAGGCCCGAAAGAATGGCGCTGGCCTCGTTCAGGGCGTCGTCGAAGGTCTGGCCGCGGCCGGTGAGCCTGGCCTCGATGGTGCGCCGCTCCTCCTCGCCGACGTCGCCGACCTCCATCAGGCCGTCGACGAACAGCCGCAGTCCCGCATGGGTCGGCAGCCGCCCGGCGCTGACATGGGGCGCCCCAAGCAGGCCGAGCTGGGTCAGGTCCTGCATGGTGTTGCGGATCGAGGCCGGCGATAGGTGGACCCCGCCCTTGGACAGGGTGCGCGAGCCGACCGGGTCGCCGGTTTCCAGATAGCTTTCCACGACGCGGCGGAAGATGTCGCGGGCGCGCTCGTCCAGTTCGGCGAGCGACGGCCCGCCGGTCAACAGCGAGCTGGTCAAGGTTGGTGGCGTGGGCAGGTCAGAACCATGGACGGAACCTCTCTGATCTAGGATAAGCGCGACCCACTGCGGCGCAAGACGTCGCGCTCATATCCGAGCCCTTCCCATGCGTCCTTCCGACCGTACCCCCGAGCTTCTCCGCGCCGTGACCATCGAAACCGGGGTCAACCGCTACGCCGAGGGCTCCTGCCTGATCACCTTCGGCCACACCAAGGTGCTGATCACCGCCAGCGTGGAGGACCGGGTGCCGGGCTTCATGCGCGGCCGCGGCCAGGGCTGGGTCACCGCCGAGTACGGCATGCTGCCCAGGGCCACCCACACCCGCGGCCGCCGCGAGGCCGCCGAGGGCAAGCAGTCGGGCCGCACCCAGGAAATCCAGCGGCTGATCGGCCGCTCCATGCGCGCGGTGATCAATCCGACCCTGCTGGGCGAGCGCCAGATCTCCCTGGACTGCGACGTGCTGCAGGCCGACGGCGGCACCCGGACGGCGGCCATCACCGGCGCCTGGATCGCCCTGCGCCGGGCGGTGAACTACCTGATGGAGGAAGGGCTGGTGACCACCGACCCGATCACCGACCAGGTCGCGGCCATCTCCTGCGGCATCTATAACGGGACCCCGGTCCTGGACCTGGAGTACGAGGAAGATTCCAACGCCGAGGCCGACGCCAACTTCGTGCTGACCGGGTCGGGCGACATCGTCGAGATCCAGGCCACCGGCGAGAAGCGCGGCTTCAGCCAGGGCGAGTTCGAGGCCCTGTTCGCCCTGGCCCGCAAGGGGATCGCCGAGCTCTGCGAACTGCAGCTCGAGGCCGCGGCCCGCAAGTAGGCCCGCAAACGCAAAACAGGCGGCCCCGCGAAGGACCGCCTGTTTCGAACGCGGTCGCCGCTCGGAGGCGGCGGGTTACTAATTTAGAGGCCGTTCAGCAGCTGCCGGAAGGCCGAGGCGGGCAGGCGGGCCAGCTCTTCGGCGAAGGGCGCCATCAGGCGGTCGATCAGGTTTTCAAGGGCGCGAGCCATGGGGAGCTCCTTTGTGCGATGCAGCAATTGTTGCAGTGCATATAGGCGGGAAGCCCTTACCTGACAACATCTAAGCACCGCTCAGTCGCGCTTTTTGCACTTGCGTGAGCAAAAACCACACCGCACTGCGGCATCACGCCGCTGTTACCCGCTATCGTCGTCGTCGGGCAGGTCGTCGGCGGGGCCGGGTTCGTAGTGCAGCAGGTCCCCGGGCTGGCAGTCCAGTTCGCGGCACAGGGCCGCCAGGGTGGAGAAGCGCACGGCCCGGGCCTTGCCGGTCTTGAGGATCGACAGGTTGGCGATGGTGACGCCGACGCGGTCAGCGAGTTCGGTGAGCGACATGCGGCGTTCCAGCAGCACGCGGTCGAGCAGGACACGAATGGGCATGATCTAGATCGTCAGCTCCGCTTCGCGGCGCAGGCGCGCGCCTTCGCGGAACACCTCAGCCAGGACAAACACCACCAGGACCGAGAACCAGGCCGTCAGGCTGACGCCCTGGCTGTCCTTGGTCTGGGCGAGGTCCAGCCATTCGCCGGCGGCGCGGACGGCGTAGCGCACCAGTTCCAGGCTGCCGAGCGCCAAGCCGATCACCCGCAGGCGCAGCACATTGTCGGGATGGAAGGGATCGCCGGCGGTCAGGGTGGCGAAGATCTGACGCAGGCGGGCGACGATCACCTGCAGGCCGGCCATGTAGAGGGCCGCCGCCAGCAGGCCGCCGGCCAGGACCGGGCCGCGGCTGATCACCTTGGCGCCCTCGACGCTGAGGGACAGGCTGCCGATCAGGTCGGGATTGAAGCTCAGCAGCAGGGCGGCCAGCATCAGCAGGCCCACCAGGCCGATCCCGATCCACAGGGCGACATAGACCACGTCGAGGATGATCTTCAGGAAGCTCGAAACCGAGCCGGGCCCCAGGGCGCGCATCAACTGTCTCTCCCCGCTCGGATGGCTCCGCCGCCAACGCGGCGGCTGGCGGCGGGAAGCGTCAAACTTCAGCACGGGAGCTTAGCCGACCAGGGCGCCGGCCACCAAGGCCACCACCGGCAGGGCGGCGAGAACGACCACGACTTGCATCAGGGCGCGGTCCATCCAGGTCATCACAGGCGTAAACATCTCTTCATCTCCATCTTGGCCGCCGAGGCGGTTGTGTGTGTGTGTGGGCGGCCCGTCGCCGTCCATGTCGTTAGTCAATACGGACGCATCGCTTTTCGATCAAGATAATTATCGAAAAACGATATGAAACATTCGTAATGTTCCATCCGTGGCCGCCGACACGTGCGCCAACCCCTTGCAATTGAACGGGTCGCGGCGCGCGACTATGGTCCCCGACGAAACCGGAGGTCTTCCCATGGCGCTCAAGCTCGAACCCGGCGCGCGGCTGGTGGTGGCGACCCACAACCCGGGCAAGGCCGTGGAGCTGGCCGCCATCCTGGAGAACCGCTTCACCCTGGTGACCGCCGGCGAGCTCGGCCTGGCCGAACCCGACGAGACCGAGACCACCTTCGCCGGCAACGCCCTGCTCAAGGCCCGCGCGGCGGCGCAGGCCAGCGGCCTGATCGCCCTGGCCGACGACTCGGGGCTGTCGGCAGCCGCCCTGGATGGCGCGCCGGGCATCTTCTCCGCCCGCTGGGCCGGACCGGCCAAGGACTTCAGCCAGGCCATGGCCAAGGTGGAGGAACGGTTGGAGGAGTCGGGCTCGGAGGACCGCAGCTGCTGGTTCACCTGCGCGCTCGCCGTCGCCTGGCCGGATGGCCCCGCGGTCGTGGTGGAGGGCAAGATCGACGGAACCCTGACCTTCCCGGGGCGGGGAACCCGGGGCTTCGGCTATGATCCCATCTTCACGCCGCTGGGCCACGACCAGACCTTCGGCGAGATGGAGCCCCTGGCCAAGGACGCCATGAGCCATCGGGCGCTGGCCTTCGCCAAGCTCAAGGCCGCGCTGTTTTGACCCCGCTGGGGGTCTATATCCACTGGCCCTACTGCGCCCGCATCTGCCCCTATTGTGACTTCAATGTCCTGCGCGACCGGGGCCGGGGCGAGGAGCAGCGCGCCCTGAAGGACGCCATCCTCGCCGACCTCCGCCGCCACCGGGCGCTGACCGGCCCCCGCGAGCTGACCTCCATCTTCCTCGGCGGCGGCACGCCCTCCCTGATGGACCCCGACTGGGCCGGGGAGATGATCGCGCTCTGCCGCAGCCTCTGGACCCCGGCCGCCGATCTGGAGGTCAGCCTGGAGGCCAATCCCACCGACGCCGAGGCCGGCCGGTTCGCAGGCTTCGCCGCCGCAGGCGTCCAGCGCCTGTCCCTGGGCGTCCAGGCCCTGGACGACGCCAGCCTGGCCCTACTCGGCCGCAACCATGGCGCGGGCGAAGCCCGCCGCGCCGCGGCCCTGGGGGCCAGGGTCTTTCCCCGCCTGTCGCTGGATTTGATCTACGCCCGCCCAGGCCAGACCCCGGACGCCTGGCGGACGGAACTCACCCAGGCCATCGAGCTTGGGGCCGAACACCTCTCGCCCTACCAGCTCACCATCGAGGCCGGCACCGCCTTCGACCGCGCCGTGAAGCGCCGAACCCTGGTCCCGCCTGGGGAAGACCTGGCCGCCGAGCTGTTCGACGCCACCCAGGAGACCCTGAGCGCCGCGGGCTTTTCCGCCTACGAGGTCTCCAACCACGCGCGGGGGCCTGCCGCCCGCTCGCGCCACAACCTCGTCTACTGGCGGGGCCAGGACTATGTGGGCGCAGGCCCCGGCGCCCATGGCCGCCTGACGCTGGAAGGCGCGCGCACCGCCAGCTTCGCCGCGGCCAAACCGGCCGACTATATCGCCCGGGTCGCCGAGACGGGCCTCGGCTGGGCCACGCGGGAGACCCTCACCCCCGAGCAGGCCGCCGAGGAGCGGTTGCTGGCGGGCCTGAGGATCGAGGAGGGGGTGGCGTTCGATGAGATCGCGGCCCTGGGCCTGGCCCTCGCCCATCCCGAGGTCGCGAGCCTGATCGCGGCCGGACTGATCGCCCCCGACCCGGCCCGCCTGCGCGCCACGCCCGCCGGCCGCCTGGTGCTGAACTGGGTCACCAGCCGGCTGGCCCTGGCCTGAAGGGTTGCCATCGGGGCCCCGACCGGCGAAGCCTTGGCCATGTCTCCCCGCCCGCCGCCACCGCCCCTGTCCGATGCGCCCCTGGCGCCGGGCCTCTATCTGGTGGCGACGCCGATCGGGAACCTGCGCGACATCACCCTGCGCGCCCTGGACGTGCTGGCCGCCGCCGACCTAGTGCTCGCCGAGGACACCCGGGTGGCCGGCAAGCTTCTGGCCGCCTATGGTCTGTCCAAGAAGCTGGAGCGCTATGACGAGCACTCCGCCGACCGGGCCGGGCCCAAGGCCCTGCAGGTCCTGAGTGAGGGCGGCCGGGTGGCCCTGGTCTCCGACGCCGGCACGCCCCTGGTGTCCGATCCCGGCTACCGGCTGGCCCGCGAGGCGATGGCGGAGGGCCTGTCGGTCTATCCGATCCCCGGCGCCTCGGCCCTGCTGGCGGGGCTCTCCGTGGCGGGCTTGCCCACCGACCGTTTCCTGTTCGCCGGCTTCCCGCCCCCCAAGAGCGCGGCGCGCAGGACCTTCTTCGAGGAACTGGCTGGCCTGCGCGCCACCCTGGTCTTCTTCGAGGGCGGCAGCCGCGTGGCCGCCAGCCTGGCCGACATGGCCGCCGTCTTTGGTCCTCGCGAGGCCGCCGTGGCCCGCGAACTCACCAAGCTCTACGAAACCGTCACCCGCGCGCCGTTGGACGTGCTGGCCGCCGACAAGCGGTTTGCCGCCCCCAAGGGCGAGTTCGTCATCGTCGTGGGGCCGGGCCGGGAGGAAGCCGCCACCGCCGCCGACGTCGACACCGCCCTGCGCCAGGCCCTGGAGCGCCTGGGGACCGCCGACGCCGCCGGCGAGGTGGCCAAGGCGCTGGGCCTGCCCCGCCGCGACCTCTATCGCCGGGCCATGGAGCTGAAGGCGGACAAGACGTGAGCGGGGTCCGCCGGGCCAGGGGCGCCGCGGCCCGCTTGGCCGGACGCCGAGCCGAGATCTGGGCGGCGATCTGGCTGATGCTGAAGGGCTACCGCATCCTGGGTTTCCGCCTGAAGACGCCCCAGGCCGAGATCGACCTGCTGGCCCTGCGCGGCGGCGTCCTGGCGGTGGTGGAAGTCAAGCAGCGCACCACGATGCTGGCGGCCCTGGAGGCGGTGAGCGCCGACCAGCGGGCCCGCCTGCGCCGAGCCGGGGCCACCCTGGCGGCCCGCCGGCCCGCGCTACAGAAGGCCGCGGTGCGCCTGGACCTGATCGCCCTCGCGCCCGGCAGACTTCCGAGACATAGTCCCGACGCCTGGAGAGGCGCGTAGGGGCCGTTTGTATGACTCGCGAGGACGCCGAGACCTATCTGACCCAGGCGGGTCAGTGCGTTGACGGGGACTTTCCCCTGCTGGAAGCCGCCATCGCCTGCGCCCTGCACGAGGATCCCAGCCGGGACGCCCAGGCCGCCCGCGATCTGGGGGATGCCGGGGTCGAGCGCCTGACCCAGCGCCTGGCGCGGGAAAGCCCGGAGGAGGCCCTAGCCGAGGCCATGGCCGGCGACCTGGGCCTGGGGGGCGACCTCTTCACCTACGAGCACCCCGACAACGCCGACATCCTGGCGGTGGCGCAGCGGCGCAAGGGCCTGCCGGTGGCGCTCGGGGTCTATTACCTGCACGTCTCGCGCAAGTGCGGCCTGAGCGTCCAGGGGGTCGACTTCCCCGGCCACTTCCTGCTGCGCATCGAGACCCAGGAGGGGCCGCTCGCCCTGGACCCCTACGCCGAGGGCCGGGTGGTCCTGCCCTCGGAGCTGACGCGGCGGGCCCTGCACGCCGGCCTCACCCCCAATGTCGCCGACCGCCTGGACCGGCTGATGGCCCCGGCCCCGGATCGGGCGGTGCTGATCCGGCTGCAGAACAACATCTTCGCGCGGGCCTCGACGGCCGGCGACTTCGCCCGGGCCGAGCGGGCGGCCCTGCGCCGGGCCCTGCTGGACCCGCTGGATCACCGCCCCTGGCTGGACGTCGCCGCCGCCCGGGAGGGCCAGGGGGCTCTGGCCGGCGCCCTGCAGGCCCTGGCCCAGGCCTCGTCCCTGGATGGCGGCGCGGCGCTCGCCGCCCGCGCCCATCGCGAGCGGGTGCGCCTCAAGCTGAACTGATAGGGCCTAAGCGCTGGCGCATCGGGTCCCCCCGAACTATCTGAGACCCCTCAGCACGCAAGGAAGCCCGCCCATGTCCCTGAAGGTCGCCGTCCAGATGGACCCCCTCGAGGGGATCAATATCGAAGGCGATACGACCTTCCTGATGATGCTGTCGGCCCAGGAGCGGGGACACAGCCTGTGGGTCTACACCCCCGAGCGCATGGCCCTGGAGACCGGGACCCTGACGGCGCGGGGCCGGTCGGTGACCGTCCAGGCGGTGAAGGGCGACCATGCCAGGTTCGGCCCCTGGGAGGTCCGCGACCTGTCGGAGTTCGACGTCGTCCTGCTGCGCCAGGACCCGCCCTTCGACATGGCCTACATCACCTCCACCCACTTCCTGGACGCCATCCACCCCAGGACCCTGGTGGTGAACAACCCCACCGAGGTGCGCAACGCCCCGGAAAAGCTGTTCGTCACCACCTTCCCCGGCGTGCAGCCCCCGACTCTGATCACGTCGGATCTGGAGGCGATCTACGAGTTCCGCGCCCGCCAGGGGGATATCGTGCTCAAGCCGCTGAACGGCGCCGGCGGCTCGGGCGTGGCCCGGCTGCTGGCCGACGACCCCAATCTCGACGCCATGCTGGACCTGCACCGGATGATCAGCCGCGAGCCGGTGATCGCCCAGAAGTACATCCCGGCGGTCACCAAGGGCGACAAGCGCATCCTGCTGGTGGACGGCGAGCCGGTGGGCGCCATCAACCGGGTGCCGAGCGCGGGCCAGATTCGCTCCAACCTCGCCGTCGGCGGCCGGGCCGAGGCCGTGGAGCTGACCGCCCGCGACCGTGAGCTGTGCGGGATCATCGGGCCGGAGCTGAAGCGCCGGGGCCTGATGTTCGTGGGCATCGACGTGATCGGCGACTTCCTCACCGAGATCAACGTCACCTCCCCCACCGGCGCCGTCGCCCTGAAGCGCTTCACCGGCATCGACGCCACGGTGGTGATGTGGGAACGGGTTGAAGCCCTTCGCGCCACGGTCTAGCTTGCAAGATGAGAAGACCGTCCTAGGTGACGGATTCATCTCATCTTCTCATTAAGTTCCTTTTTTGTTCTTGATCCGACCCGCGCCACGTGCTGGGGTTGTGGATAAATCATGCTCAAATCGAGGACGTGAGACATGGCCGCGCGCGTCGTCACCATGGCGTTCCAGGGGGTCGAGGCCCGCCGAGTCGACGTCGAGGTGCAGCTGACCAGCGGCGAGTTCGCCTTCATCCTGGTGGGGCTCGGCGACAAGGCGGTCGGCGAGAGCCGCGAACGGGTGCGGGCGGCCTTTTCCGGGCTTGGCCTGTCGCTGCCGGGGCGGCGGATCATCGTCAACCTGGCGCCGGCCGACCTGCCCAAGGAGGGCAGCCACTACGACCTGCCGATCGCGCTCGCCGTCATGGCCGCCATGGGGGTCATCCCGCCCGACCGGCTGATCGAGTGGGCGGCCATGGGAGAGCTCTCCCTCGACGGGCGGATCGTCCAGGTGGCCGGCGCCCTGCCCGCGTCGGTGGCGGCCGGGGCCATGGGCCTGGGTCTGATCTGCCCGGAGGCCTGCGGGGCCGAGGCCGCCTGGGCCGGAGAGACCCCGGTCCTGGCCGCCCCCTCCCTGATCTCCCTGGTCAACCACTTCCGTGGAACCCAGATGCTGGCGCCGCCCAAGCCGGGCGCCATGATCGACGGCGAGCGGGTTCCCGACCTCAAGGAGGTCAAGGGCCAGGAGAACGCCAAGCGCGCCCTGGAGATCGCCGCGGCCGGCGGCCACAACCTGGCCTTCACCGGCCCACCGGGCTCGGGCAAGTCGATGATGGCCGCGCGCCTGCCGGGCCTGCTGCCGCCCCTGACTCCGGCCGAACTGCTCGAGACCTCGATGATCCATTCGGTGGCCGGCCTGATCGCTAAGGGCGAACTGACCCGGGCCCGGCCGTTCCGCAGCCCCCACCACTCGGCCACCATGGCGGCGCTGACCGGGGGCGGGATCCGCATCAAGCCGGGCGAGGTGTCCCTGGCCCACAACGGGGTGCTGTTCCTCGACGAGCTGCCGGAGTTCTCCGCCCAGGCCCTGGACAGCCTGCGCCAGCCCCTGGAGACCGGCGAGGTGATCGTCGCCCGGGCCAACGCCCATGTGCGCTATCCGGCCCGGTTCCAGCTGGTGGCGGCCCAGAATCCCTGCAAGTGCGGTTACGGCGGGCCGGGCCGCGGGGCCTGCGGGCGGGCGCCGCGCTGCCAGTCCGACTATCAGATGAAGGTTTCGGGCCCCTTCCTCGACCGCATCGACCTGCAGATCGAGACGCCGCCAGTGAGCGCCGCGGACCTCGCCCTCCCCGCGCCCTCCGAGGGCACCGCCGAGGCCGCCGCCCGGGTATCCCGGGCCCGGGACCTGGCCGCCGAGCGGGCCGCCAAGTCCGGCCACGAGCGGGCCGAGCCGATCAACGCCCGGGCCGAGGGGGAGTGGCTGGAGACCATCGTCGACCTCGATCCGCCGGCCCGCGCCCTGCTGGCCAAGGCCGCCGAGGCCAACGGCCTGACGGCCCGGGGCTGGACCCGCACCCTGCGCCTGGCCCGCACCATCGCCGATCTGGAGGGGGCCGGGCCGGTCCGCCGCGTCCACGTGGCCGAGGCCCTGGTCTACCGGCGGGTGGGCGCGCCCGGGGCGCTGGCGTCGCTCTAAGAGCACGTCAGGCGGAAGTGGACGGCCCCCGGCGCTCCCGCCAGGCGATCCACGACCCCGCCACCAGGGAGCCGATCACCATGTAGCTCCAGATGATCAGGCCGTAGAGATAGGTCCGCGCCAGGAAGCCATGATCGACGATGACGGCGATGTGGGTGACCACTCCCAGGATCTGGAAGGCGGCGGCGAACAGCAGCCAGTTGAGGCCGGTGGTCATGGCCAGGTAGACCAGGCCCAGCATCAGGACGACGTCCACGGCCAGCACGTTCCACTGGGCGTTCCCCCAGTGCAGGCGATCCTGGACCAGCATGGTGGAGACCCAGGCGGTCATGAAGGCCAGGGCCACGATCCGCTCGATCGGGCCGCCTCGCCACAGGGCGAATCCGCAGGCCAGGAAGATTGCGACGGTCCAGACCAATCCCGGCTCCAGGACAGTTACGGGCTCCCGGTCACCCGGAAGCCCGATCTACGCCGATTGCCGACCCGCCGATAGCCGGGGTCAGCCGGCGCGGCGGGCCGGGACCACCGCTGTCAGGGCTGGCCTCCCGGCGGCCGACATCATCGCCGGCTTGGGGTCGCCGAAGGCGACGGCCCCCAGGCCCATCTGCTTCTGAGCCAGGCTGAGCTCCAGATGGGTCTCGCAGATCGCGCGCCGGGCGGCGGCGAGCGCGGCGAAGGCCTCGCCGGCGCGTTCCACCGCGCCCTGGCCGATCAGGGCCGAGATTCCGGCCTCACGGCGCAGGCCCGGCATGATCCCGGCCAGGGCGGCGGCCTTGGCGAGCGCGGTGTCGATGGCGGCTTCGGCTTCGAAGAGGCTGGCGGCGACTTGGTCGGCGACCAGGCGGCGTTGCTTGAGCATGAGCGGTCTCCTGCACGCCGGGCGAGCCGGCGCGTCATGGCTGAACAGACTGTGGGGTGGGGTGCTGGCTAGGCCAGGTCTTGCAGGGCGTGGAGACCGGCCAGCACCGCCCCGAAGGCCAGGGCCGAGATGATGGCGATGAGGCCGATCGCGCCGAGGCGGGCGGCGGGGCTTAGGGCATTGCGTCCGATCCACCCGGCGGCGAGGAGGGCTCGGGCCGAAAGCCCTCGTCCAACAGCGCCCAGGTCAGGCAGAGAATCTCGCGCAGCACCATCTCGGTGGGCTTGTACCGGGCCATCTTGGCGGTGGCCGAGACCAGGTCCCGGGCCATGTCGGCCTTGGTGGGGCAACCCGCCAGGTCCGCCAACTGGCGTTCCAACTGAGCCCAGGTGAAGGCCGGGGCCAGGGCCTCGTGGGCCTCCGTCTCCGGCCAGCGGGCCTCGAAGGCCGCCACGTCCCGGCCCAGCCTCAGCGCCCGGCCGACCGCCGCCCGCTGCTCCAGGTCTTCCCAATCCCGCTGGTCGGGGTCCACCACCAGCAGGGCACGCATCCAATCGGTCATCGTCACGGTCTCCCTCGTCGCCCTCAGAAGGCGGCGGGGAGGCCCTATTGTCTGTCCTGATCGGATCGTGTCCTGACGCGATCAGGACACCTCGGTCGTGGTCGGCCAGGCGGCGGGCGGCGGCGTAGCGGTCGTCGACGCCGAGCTTGCGGCGGGCGCGGTCGCAATAGGTGTCGACCGAAGTCTTCGACATCCCCAGCTCGCGGGCGATCTGTTTCGAACTAAGATGCCGGTCCACCAGGCGCAGGCATTCGCGCTCTCGGGGGGTCAAAAGCTCGACAGGATTCTCGGTCATGACTTGCGCTCAGCCCTAAGCCAGGCAAGCTAACGACTCGCGCGGACTTTCGTCCAGCCGTAACGGCGCAGCTACGGACTTTCGCTTTCTCTTCAGGCATTTGCGGGAGCGGCCCATGCCCCTCGAGGACGCCATCGGACCCCATCCCACGGACCTGGCGATCGGCGCCCGAATCCGGCTGCGACGCAAGTCGCTGGGGATCAGCCAGGGCGCTCTGGCCGAGCGGATCGGAGTGACCTTCCAGCAGGTCCAGAAGTACGAGCGTGGGGCCAACCGGGTCTCGGGCTCCACCCTGGTGGCCGTCGCCGCCGCCCTGGAGACCACGGTGGGCTGGCTGGTGGGGGAGGAGAGCCCGGCCGGCGGCGACGCCGAGGCGGTGCTGGCCCTGCTGGCGGCGCCCGGCGCCCAGGAGCTGCTGGAGGCCTTCGCGGCCATCCGCCGGGGCTCGGCCCGCCACGCCCTGATCACCCTGACCCGCGAGATGGCCGAACACGTGGGCGCTTGACCGACCGTTAAGCCGCCGGCGCCTAGGCTCATCCCATGGCCCGCAAGATCCCGAACGCCCCGCCCGCCCCCGACGCCCGCGTCAGCGCCGAGCAGCTCGCCTCACTCAGCCACGAGTTCCGCACGCCCCTGAACGGCGTGCTGGGCATGGCCCGCCTGCTGGAGGGCACCGGCCTGACCGCCGAGCAGAAGGCCTATGTGGCCGCCCTGCGCGACTCCGGCGAGCACCTGCTGAGCCTGGTCAACGACGTGCTGGACTTCGCCAAGCTGGGCGCCGACAAGATCGAGCTGCACCCGGCCACCATGGACGTGGAGGGTCTGCTGCGCTCGGTGAGCGAGCTGCTCTCGCCGCGCGCCCAGGAGAAGGGGCTGGAGATCGCCTGGGCCGCGCCCCCCGGCATCGGCCAGGCCCTGGCCGACGAGGGCCGGCTGCGCCAGATCCTGCTCAACTTCGCCGGCAACGCCGTGAAGTTCACTGAGACCGGCGGAGTTCTGCTGACCGTGGCCGAGCGGCCGGGCGGCCGCCTGCGCTTCAGCGTCGCCGACACCGGCCCCGGGGTCACCCAGGCCGCGCGCGACAAGATCTTCGAGGCCTTCGCCCAGGCCGATCCCTCCTATGACGCCCAACTCGGCGGGGCGGGGCTGGGCCTGGCCATCGCCCGCAAGCTGGCGGCCGCCATGGAGGGCGAGGTGGGGGTCGAGGACGCCCCCGGCGGCGGGGCCCTGTTCTGGTTCGAGGCGGCCTTCCCGCGCCTGGCCGGGGTGCGCGAAGCCGCCCTGGCAGGTCATGTGGTGGGCGTCATGTCCCCCAATCCCGTGGTGGCGGAATCGGCCCGGCGGCAGATCGAGGCGGCCGGCGGCGTGCCGGTCAACGGTCAGGACCGGATGGGCGAGGTGCTGCTGGTGGACCATGCGCTCGCCCCCAGCTGCCCGCCGGACGCCCGGCCGGCCATCATCCTGCTGCCGCCCGACCAGAGGGCGCGGATCGAAAGCTATCGGGCCCAGGGCTTCGCCGGCTACCTGATCAAGCCCCTGCGCCGGGCCTCGGTGGCCGAGCGGGTGCTGGCCGTGCTGGGCGAGGGGCCCCAACGGACCGAGGCCGTCGAGGACGAACGCATCGCCCCGGCCATCGCGCCCGGCGCCCGGGTGCTGCTGGTGGAGGACAACGCCATCAACGCCCTGCTGGCCCGCACCCTGCTGGCCCGCGAAGGCTGCAAGGTCGACCACGCCAGCGGCGGCGAGGAGGCCATGGCGGCTCTGAAGGTGGGCCGCTACGACCTGATCCTGATGGACATGCGCATGCCCGGCATGTCGGGCCTGGACGCCACCCGCGCCTTGCGCGCCTCGGGCGTCGACACGCCCGTAGTGGCGCTGACCGCCAACGCCTTCGAGGACGACCGCCACGCCTGCCTGGACGCCGGGATGAACGATTTCCTGGTCAAGCCGCTGGCTCCCGACGCCCTGCGCGGGGTCCTGGCCCGGCTCAGCCGCGGCGGCTGGACGGAAACCGCGGACCGCGCCAAGGTCGGCTAGAGTCGGGGCTTGCCCCGGCCGTCCGCCGGGGGAAGCCGCATGACCATAGAAGCCGCGCCGAAACGCAGCGTCTGGAGCGCCATCAAGGTCTATGGCGAACGGCGGTCGCTGGTGATGCTGGCCTTGGGCTTCGCCTCGGGCCTGCCCAACCTGCTGATCTTCGATACGCTGTCGGCCTGGCTGCGCGACGCGGGCCTCTCCCTGGAGGTGATCGCCTTCTTCAGCCTGGCGACGCTGGCCTATTCCCTGAAGCTGCTCTGGGCGCCGTTGATCGACCGGGCGACGATCCCGGGCCTGACCCAGTGGCTGGGCCACCGCCGCTCCTGGATGCTGGTCTGCCAGGCCCTGATCATGCTGGGCCTGTGGCTGATCTCCGGGGTCGATCCCAAGACCAGCCTCGGGCTCATGGCCGCCTTCGCCGTATTGGTCGGCTTCGTTTCGGCTACCCAGGACATCGTCATCGACGCCTGGCGCATCGAGGCGGCCACCAACGAGGCGGGCGCCAAGGAGAGCTACAGCATTGGTCCCATGGCGGCCGCCTACCAGTGGGGCTACCGCATCGCCATGATCGTGGCCGGCGTTGTGCCCTTAGTCATGTCCGACGCCGTGGGCTGGAGCCTCTCCTACGCCCTGATGGCCGGCCTGATGGTGGTGGGCGTCCTGGGGGTGCTGGGCGCGCCGCGCGAGGCCAAGCACATCATGCGCGACATCGACTTCGCCGGCGTCGCCGGGGTTCCGCTGCGCGACGGCGTGGAATGGGTCCTGCGCCTCGCCATCGTGCTGCTGGGCGCCCTGATCTTCGGGTCGGGTCTGGCCGGCAACGCCACCGTCCTGCAGTCGGTCACCGCCGCCATCGGCCAGCCCCAGGTCGGAGAGGCCGTCAAGGCGGCCTGGGAGGCCAAGCCCTTCGGGGTCTTCGCCCAGGTCGGCGGCATCCTCACTGGCGTGGCCCTGATCGTGGTGGCCGCCCTGCCCATCCCCGGCCTGCCCACGCGGCCCGGACGCTACCTGTCGACGGCGCTGGGGGCGCCCTTCATCGACTTCTTCCGCCGCTATGGCCAGCTGGCCGGCCTGATCCTGGCCCTGATCTGCGTCTACCGGCTGAGCGACTTCGTGCTCAACATCATGAACCCGTTCTACATCGACCTGGGCTTCGACAAGCTGCAGATCGCCGAGGTCCGCAAGGTGCTGGGCGTCGTCATGTCGGTGATCGGGGTAGGCCTGGGGGGCTTCTCGGTGGCCCGACTGGGCCTGATGCGCTCCATGGTGATCGGCGCCTTCGCGGGACCCATCTCCAACCTGGTCTTCGCCTGGTTGGCCCTTCAGGGGCCGGAACTCTGGGCGCTCAGCGTCGCCATCGGCATCGACAACATCGCCTCGGGCTTCGCCGGCACCTGCCTGATCGCCTACATGTCCAGCCTGACCGGCGAGGGCTTCACCGCCACCCAGTACGCCATGTTCTCCTCCTTCTACGCCCTGCTGGGCAAGCTGGTGGCCTCCCAGTCGGGCAAGGTGGTGGAGGGCGCCGCAAAGGCCGCCGACCAGGGCGGGACCTTCGCCGGGTTGAAGGGCCTGTTCACCGGCCTGCCGCCTGCCACCTTCGCCAGCGCGGTGGAGAAATCGGGGGTGACCCCGGCGGCGCTCGGCTCGGGCTATGTGGTCTTCTTCGTCTATTCGGCCCTGCTGGGAGTTGTGGGGATCGTCCTGGTCTTCATGGTCGCCGCGCGGACGCCGAAGCCCGCAGAAGAGCCGGAGACCGAGACCGCCTAGGTCGTCGACAGGCAGATCACCTGGGCCACCCGCAGGTCGCGGCGCAGGGTGTCGGCGACGCGGCCGTAGTTGTCGGTGGTGACGCTCTCGCCCACCGCGAAGCTGGCCGGGCGCTCATGGGCTTCCGACAGGGTGGAGGCGAGCGTCTCCGGGGCGGTGGTGTAGATGCGGCCCCGGCGCGGGGCCTCGGCCACGGTCACCCCGATCACCCGGCCGGCGCGGTCCAGGGCCGGCGCGCCCGACAGCCCGGCCAGCGTGCCCTTCAGCCCGTCGGTGCGGCCGGTCTCGGCCCAGACCAGGACCGGCTCGGTGCGGGCCCCGCGGCCGCGCACCACCAGGTTCTCGCGGCCCAGCAGGCGGGAGGTTGCCTCCCCGGACTGGCCCTGGGGGAAGCCCGGATGATAGGCGCGGTCGCCCCGGTGCAGTTTCTCGTCCAGGCCCAGCGGCAGGGGCGCCGAGCCCCCCTCGGTGGTGAGGATGGCCGCCTCGCCGCGCTGGTCGATGCGGACCCGGGCGGCGACGCCCCGGCCCTCGGCCACCACGATGGCGGCCTGGGTGCAGCCGTCCACCACGTGGCGGGCGGTGACCCAGACCCCGCGGTCGGCGACGGAGAAGGCGGTGCCCAGCCCCGGCTCGGCCTTGGCCGGCACGTCCACCACCACCGACGGATCGAAGGGAGAGGCGGGACCGAGCGGCATGCCCTCCTCGCCCGGCACCGGCGGCGGCGGCGGCGGGGCGTCGGCCCGCTCCTGGCGGCCGATGGCGGCGATCAGCAGGGCCAGGACCACCGCCGAATAGACCAGCCAGTCGGGGAGCTTGGGGAAGTGCATGGGCGCCTCAGCCGGCCACGGCCGCGGCCAGGATCAGGGCGGTGGCCAGCTTGGCCCCCACCAGCAGGGCGGCGGCCGAGATCTCGCCCTCCTGGATGCGCTGGGGCAGGCCGCGCAGGATCATGTCGACGATGCGGAAGATCAGCAGCTGCACCACCACCGTCGAGGCGCCCCAGATGCCGATCTCGATCAGAGATGTCGAGGCCGTCAGCGACACCGCGAGCGGAATGGCCAGGCCGATCATCACGCCAGCCAGGGACAGGGCGGCGGCGGAATTGCCCTCGCGGATCAGGGCGATCTCGCGGTGCGGGGTGAGCAGGACATAGAGGGCGCTGCCCAGGAACAGGATCAGGACCGTCACGCCCGCGTGCAGCAGGGTGATGGGAAAGCCGGTGGCGAAGGCCTGAATCTCAGGGGACTGAAGCGCGGGCGGCATCGGAATCCTTGGGCGAAGGACGAAGGTGACGCTTGGTTAGCACGGACCGGGCGCCGGGGCGAAAATCGTTCAGGCGGCGGGCGAGTCCACGGGCTCGGGCGCGGCCTTGCGCCGGGCGCTGGCGCGGACCTTCTCGCTCTCGCTCTTGAGCTGGCCGCAGGCCGCCAGGATGTCGCGCCCGCGCGGGGTGCGGATCGGCGAGGCGTAGCCGGCGCGGTTGAGGATGGCGGCGAATTTCTCGATCGCCCCCCAGTCGGAACAGACATAGTCGGTCCCCGGCCACGGATTGAACGGGATCAGGTTGATCTTGGCCGGCAGGCCCTTGAGCAGCTTCACCAGGGCCAGCGCCTCGGCCGGGCTGTCATTGACCCCCTTGAGCATGACGTATTCGAAGGTCACCCGCCGGGCGTTGGACAGGCCCGGATAGGCCCGGATGCCGGCGATCAGCTGCTCGATCGGGTACTTCTTGTTCAGCGGCACCAGGACGTCGCGCAGGGGATCGTTGGTGGCGTGCAGGGAGATGGCCAACATGGCCTGGGTGCGATTGCCCAGCGCCTCCAGCTCCGGAACCACGCCCGAGGTGGAGACGGTGATCCGCCGCCGCGAGATGGCGATGCCCTCGCCGTCGGCGATGATGTCGATGGCGTCGGCGACGTTGTCGAGATTGTAGAGCGGCTCGCCCATGCCCATGAAGACGATGTTGGAGAGCCGGCGGTCCTCCTTGGGGCTCGGCCATTCGTCCAGGTCGTCGCGGGCCACCTGCACCTGGGCCACGATCTCGGCGGCGGTCAGGTTGCGCACCAGGGCCTGGGTGCCGGTGTGGCAGAAGGTGCAGTTCAGCGTGCAGCCCACCTGGGAGGAGACGCACAGCGCCCCGGCCCGGCCGACGTCGGGGATATAGACGGTCTCCACCTCGATGCCCGGGGCCATGCGGATCAGCCACTTGCGGGTGCCGTCCTTGGAGACCTGGCGCTCGACGATCTCCGGGCGCGACAGGGTGAAGGCGTCGGCCAGGACCGCGCGGGTCTCCTTGGCGATGTCGGTCATCGCCTCGAAGTCGGTGACCCCGTAGTGGTGGATCCAGCGCCACATCTGGTTGGCGCGCATCCTGGCCTTGGGCGCAGGGACCACGTCGGCGGCCACCAGGGTCTCCACCAGCCCCTTGCGGGTCAGGCCGCAGAGGTTCGGCTTGGACGGCGGCGCCGCGACGGTGGCGCGCGAAAGATCGAGGGTGACGCCCAAGGGGAAAACTCGCTGGCTGGAAGGCCCGCAATATAGGGCCGCCGGCCCCGCGCGCCAAATCGGCCTGACGCCGCAGGGGGTCAAACAAATGTTCGGGCCGCACTTTCGCAAGGGAAGGGGCTGCGCTAGCGTCCGCCGACTTTCGAAAAACGATGTCCGGGGAGACGAAGATGAAGGCCCTTCTGAGCAAGACGACCGGCGGTCCTGAGACCCTGAGCTACGAGGACGTTCCGGCCCCGGAGGTCCGTCCCGGCGCCGCGGTGATCAGCGTCAAGGCCGTGGGGATCAACTTCCCCGACGTGCTGATGATCGAGGACAAGTACCAGATGAAGCCCCCCCGGCCCTTCTCGCCGGGCGGCGAGCTGTCGGGGGTGGTCAAGGCCGTCGGCGAGGGCGTCACCAATGTGAAGGTCGGCGACCGCGTCCTGGCCAACACCGGCTGGGGCGGCCTGGCCGAGGAGGTCCTGCTGCCGGCCAACCGCCTGTGGCACATCCCCGACACCATGCCCCACGACGTGGCGGCCGCCTTCATCCTCACCTACGGCACCAGTTATCACGCCCTGAAGGACCGGGGTCACCTGAAGGCCGGCGACACCATGCTGGTCCTCGGCGCGGCCGGCGGCGTCGGCCTCTCGGCCGTCGAGCTGGGCAAGGCCATGGGCGCTCGGGTCGTGGCCGCCTGCTCCAGCCAGGAGAAGTGCGACCTGGCCATCGCCCATGGCGCCGACGCCGGCATCGTCTATGGCCGCGGCCCCTTCGACCGCGACGGCCAGAAGGCGCTGGGCGCCCTCTTCAAGGAGGCCGGCGGCGCTGAGGGCTTCAACGTGATCTATGACGCCGTGGGCGGCGACTATGCCGAGCCGGCCCTGCGCTCCATCGCCTGGGAAGGCCGCTACCTGGTGATCGGCTTCGCCGCCGGCGAGATCCCGAAGATCCCGCTGAACCTGGCCCTGCTGAAGGGCTGCGACATCGTCGGCGTCTTCTGGGGCACCTGGACCACCAAGAACCCCGAGCTGTTCGCCCAGTCCATCGACGAGCTGCTGAAGCTCTACGCCCAGGGCAAGGTCAAGCCGCACGTCTCCGAGCGCTTCCCGCTCTCCAAGGGCGCCGACGCCATCGCCCACCTGGGCAGCCGCAAGGCCATGGGCAAGGTGGTGGTGACGGTCGACTAGGCCGCGCCTCTCGACGCGGCAGCCGTCCCGCTCTAGTGATCGCCGATCAGTTACAAGAAACGGGGAAGCGAAATGGCGGGACGTCTTGAGGGCAAGGTCGCGGTGATCACCGGGGCCGCGTCGGGCATCGGCCTGGGTACGGTGGAGCTGTTCGTCGCCGAGGGCGCCTGCGTCGTCGCCGCCGACATCCAGGACGAAAAGGGCGCCATGCTGGAGAAGCGGTTCCCCGGCAAGGTGGTCTACGCCCACTGCGACGTGACGAAAGAGGCCGAGATCGAGGCCGCCGTGAAGCTCGCCAAAAGCGCCTTCGGCGGCCTCGACATCCTGTTCAACAACGCCGGCATCTCCGACCGGATGACCTCCATCTCCGAGATCACCGCCGACGGCTGGAGCTGGATCTTCGACGTCCTGGTGCGCGGCCCGGCGCTCGGCATGAAACACGCCATCCCCCTGATGCTGGAGCGCGGCGGCGGCTCGATCATCAACACCGCCTCCATCGCCGGCCTGCAGGCCGGCTGGGGCCCCATCGCCTATTCCACCGCCAAGGCCGGGGTCATCCATATGAGCCGGGCGGCCGCGGCCCAGCTCTCGCCGCAGAAGATCCGGGTCAACGCCATCTGCCCGGGCCTGATCGCCACCTCGATCTTCGGCGCCTCGCTGGGCCTGCCCCGCGAGGTGGCCGACCAGATGGCCGCCCGCGTCGCCGAGAACGCCGCCAAGGCCCAGCCGGTGCCCAAGGCCGGCATGCCCGACGACATCGCCCGGGCCGCCCTCTATCTGGCGTCCGACGACGCGGCCTTCGTGTCGGGGGCCCACATCGTGGTGGATGGCGGCATCACCGTCGGCGGCCGCCATTCC
>JAZKBZ010000137.1:0-1834 GCA_040388315.1 Pseudomonadota bacterium
GTACCAAGGCGAGCGCAAACCCGAATCCCGGCGCGTCCTCGCCGAGCTCGCCGATGCCCATGGCCAAGGCGATGGCGAACAAGGGCAGCCAGGCGACCGGGGGGGCCAGGAGGGCCAACGCCAACAGCCACACCCCCCGCGCCAGCACCGGGGGCATGGGCGCCACCACGCGCAGCTGCAAACGGCCAGGGGCCCGCGCCACGCGGAAGCTCGCGACCGTGAACGCCACGCCACCCAGCCCGAGGACCAGCAAGGCCCCTGCACCGGCGAACCAAACGACGGGATCCGGCAGCAGCAGCAAGCCCGGGCCCGGCTGGGCCAGGGAAGTCAGCGCGAGCCGCGCGATGCCCACTTCCGTCATGCAGGCGGGGACGAAGGCCAGGTCTCCACCCATCGCCGCCCGGATTCCCAGCGCCACGGCCGGAAGCAGGGCCACTTGGGTCATGGCGAGGGCCAGGTGTTGTGGCGCCGCGTAGATGTGGCCGCGCACCAGGAGTAGACCTGCCAGGGGGACGACCCAGAGGCCGGCCCAAGGGTCGAAGAACGTCGCCACGCCGAGCGCCAGTCCGGCCAGCCAATGCAGGAGGGGAATGGGCGAAGTGCTGAAGGCGAGGGCCCACGCCATGGCGGCCACCACGACGGCGGCGGGCAGGGCAAGCCGGGCCTGCAGCAGGAACGCCGGGTCGGCGGCCACCAAGGCCGCGGCCAGCAGGCCCGCCACGCCGGAATGCGTCAGCCGGCGCCCCGCCATGGCCACGCCGGCCACGGCCAGACCCGCCGCGATGGCGGCGACGACGCGCCCGGCGCCGAGGCCCAGGCCGGCGACCCCGGCGGGGGATTCGGCCGCCTGCGCCTCGGCGGGCGTTCCGGGCTCGCCGGTGCCCATGGCCAGGGCTGCGACGGCGACCACGGTTCCCAGGAGGACGGCGGCGAGGACGAAGCCGAAGGCCGGCCGGCCCGGGCCCACGCGCTCCTGCGCGATGGGGCTCGAGGCCGGCGGGGGCCGGAGCAGTCCGGCGGCGGGGCTCGAGGCCTCCAGGTCAAGGGACACTTCGCGCGCCACGCCACGGTGGCGAGGCCAGCCTGCGCCTTGAACGATTGCATTTCCAGTGCAGCCGGTGGAAGCCGTGGTCGAAAAATTGCGACTCCCGGCGGAACCCTCTAGAGCCTCCAGCGGACCAATGGATTGATTGGTGGCTGATTCCCCGGCCTATTAAGCGCCACGCAATTTCGCCGCAAACCTTAAGTGTTTATCTCATTCACTAAATGTCGAACAAAACCGAAACCCCCTTTTAAGGGAGAATCGGGCGGAGACCTGTTTTCATGGCCGACAAGAAGAAGGAACCCCAGAAGGTCGAAGAGATCACTACCTGTCCGGAATGCGGCTCCAACCATATCCAGTCGGACTACGAACGCGGCGAGATGGTCTGCGAGACCTGTGGCCTCGTCCTCGACGATGCGTTCATCGACCAGGGCCCCGAATGGCGCGCCTTCGACTCCGAGCAGCGCGAGAAGCGCGCACGCACCGGCGCCCCGATGACGATGCTGATCCACGACAAGGGTCTGTCCACGATGATTGGCTGGAAGAACAAGGACTCCTACGGCAAGTCGATCCCGACCCGCAACCGCGCGCAACTGTACCGCTTGCGCAAGTGGCAGCGCCGCATCCGCGTCAGCAACGCCACGGAACGCAACCTCGCCTTCGCCTTGTCCGAATTGGACCGCATGGCCTCCGGCATGGGTCTCCCGCGCAACGTGCGCGAGACGGCCGCCATGGTCTACCGCCGCGCCGTCACGAAGAACCTCATCCGCGGCCGCAGCATCGAAGGCGTCG
>JAZKBZ010000138.1:0-263 GCA_040388315.1 Pseudomonadota bacterium
GTGCAGCCGGTAGCTCAGGAACCGGTCCAGGGCCGGGGACTCAGGGGCCGCCACGGCTGTCCTTGGCCAGTTGCCGGCGCGCCTGCTCGATCAGCGGCAGCACGGCGTCAGCGTCCTGGGCGCGGCCGATCAGGGCCAGGCACACCATCGACAGGAACAAGGGGGCCGCGCCCTCCCCCACCTCGGCCAGGGCCGCGGCGAGGGCGCTGTAGCTGCGGTCCAGGTCGGCATCGGTCATGGCGTGAATCCCTTCTGCTGCAGGG
>JAZKBZ010000138.1:273-1081 GCA_040388315.1 Pseudomonadota bacterium
ATTGTCCATCAACACCGCTTTCGTGGTGCCAGCGGTCGAGGCCGTGCCAGCGCCCCATCACATAGCCGTCGGGCCGCACCAGCACCAGCGCCTGGGTCGCGGCGCCCTCCAGGCCGTAACGCTGGCGCGCCTGGCCCTGGCTGTCGGCCTCGGGCGGGATGTCCAGCACGCCGACGCCGGCGGCGGTCAGTTCCGCAATGGCCTCCGGCAACGCGCCGTCGGTGAAGACCAGGCAGACGAAGTCCTTGCCGAAGGCCTGGGTCAGGTGGAACGGCCCGTGCGGCGCGGCCAGCAAGGCCTCCGGCGCCGGCTGGCCGGGCGCGGCCAGCTCGTTGCTCCACCGGTCGGTTTGCGGCACGTTGAGCGGCGATTGCGCGTAGCTGATCGGCGCCGACTGGCGCGGGTTGATCAGCGGCCGCAGCCTGTCGTCCACCACCGCCAGCCGCAGCGTCGCCTCCCGCAGCAGCTTGAAGGCGAAGTCGGGCGGGGCCATGAACTCGGTGCTGCGGGCGCCGTAGGCGATGTTCTCGCGGGCCGCGTGGACCCGCTCCACCGAATACGAATCGAGCAGGCCGGCGCCGGCGTCGCCGCGCAGCACCGCGGCCAGCTTCCACGCCAGGTTGCCGGCGTCATCCAGTCCCGAATTGAGCCCGCGGACGCCGAAGATCGGCACCAAGTGGGCGGCGTCGCCCGCAAAGAACACCCGGCCGTGCCGGTACTCGGGCAGCGTCAGGCACTTGGCGTTGTAGATCGAGATCCACAGCGGCTGCCACGGCTCGTGCTCGCCGATCATGGTCAGGTGGCTCTG
>JAZKBZ010000139.1:0-2312 GCA_040388315.1 Pseudomonadota bacterium
CGTTGAGCAGGATGGCGACGTCGGGCTTGAGGCTGGAGGTCAGGTCGAGCTGGTAGGAGCTCATCTCCAGGACGTAGACAGCCCCGCCGTGCATGTCCTCCAGGCTCAGGACCCCGACGCCGATATTGCCGCCCACCCGGGTGTCGCGGCCGGCCGAGGCGCAGATGTGGCCGATCAGGGCGGTGGTGGTGGACTTGCCGTTGGTGCCGGTGATGGCGACGATCTTGGGCCGCTTGTGCTCGGGCGCGGCGTTCACGGTGCGGGCGAACAGCTCCATGTCGCCGACGATCTCGACTCCGGTCTCCTGGGCCTTGGTGACGGTCCAGTGCGGCTCGGGATGGGTGAGCGGCACGCCGGGCGACAGCATCAGGGCGGCGAAGCCGCTCCAGTCGGCGGTGGACAGGTCCACCAGGGGCAGGCCCTCGGCCGCGGCCGCGGCGCGGCCCTCCGGCCGCTCGTCCCACAGCGCCACCTGGGCGCCGCCGGCCACCAGCGCGCGCGCGGCGGCCAGACCCGTGCGGGCCAGGCCGAACACGGCGACCGTCCTGCCTTCGAAGCCGCGGACCGGGATCATGACCTGCTCACGCCCTCCTACCGCAGTTTCAGAGTGGCGAGGCCCAGGATGGCCAGCACCACGGCGATGATCCAGAAGCGGATCACCACGGTGGATTCCGACCAGCCGAGCTTCTCGAAATGGTGGTGGATCGGGGCCATGCGGAACACCCGCTTGCCCGTCAGCTTGAAGGAGGCGACCTGGATCATCACCGACAGGGTCTCCAGCACGAAGAGACCGCCGATGATCCCCAGCACGATCTCGTGCTTGGTGGCCACGGCCACGGCGCCGATGGCGCCGCCCAGCGCCAGGGAGCCGGTGTCGCCCATGAAGATCTTGGCCGGGGGCGCGTTATACCAGAGGAAGCCCAGGCCGGCCCCGATCATGGCCCCGCAGAACACGCCCACCTCCCCCACGCCGGGGACGAAGTGAAGCTGCAGGTAGCGGGCGAAGACGTAGTTGCCCACCAGATAGGTGATCAGGCCGAAGGCGGCGGCGGCGATCATCACCGGCACGGTGGCCAGGCCATCCAGGCCGTCGGTGAAGTTCACCGCATTGGCCGCGCCGACGATGATGAAGGCCCCGAAGGCCAGGTAGAACCAGCCCAGGTCGAGCAGCAGGCCCTTGAAGATCGGGAAGGCCACGGAGGTCGCCAGGTCCGGCGCCTCGGGCGGACGGCCGCCATAGACGACGATGAGGGCCACGGCGGCGATCGCGATGACGGCCTCCAGCAGCAGGCGCACCTTGCCCGACACGCCTTCGGTGGTCTGCTTGGTGACCTTGGCGTAGTCGTCGGTGAAGCCCAGGATCCCGTAGCCCACGGTCACCAGCAGCACCGCCCAGATATAAACGTTGGAGAGGTCGCACCACAGCAGGGCGCCCACCAGCAGGCCGGCCAGGATCATCACCCCGCCCATCGTCGGCGTGCCGGCCTTCTCCACCACGTGACGGGCGATGCCGTCGGCGCGGATCGGCTGGCCCTTGCCCTGCTTGGCCTGCATCCAGCGGATGAAGCGCGAGCCCATCAGGGCCACCACGATCTGGGCGGTGAACAGCGCCATGCCGGTGCGGAAGGTCAGGTATTTCAGCAGGTTGAGGATCGGCACATGACCGCCCGCCGACATCTGCTCATACAGCCAATAGAGCATCAGCCCGCCTCCCCGGAACGCGCGTCGAGGGCGACCAGCGCGGCTGTCACCACGCCCGCCTTCGAGCCGTTGGACCCCTTCACCATCACCAAGTCTCCGGGCTCTGCGGCCCGGGCGACCTGCGGCGCCAGCTCTGCCGCAGACCTGGCGTAGCCGCCCCGCCGAGTCGACGGAAGGGCGTCCCAGAGGGATTTCATCAGGGGACCGGCGCAGAACACCAGGTCGATGGCCGCCTTTTCGAGCGGCTCGGCCAGGCCGGCGTGGAAGGCGGGACCGCCCTCCCCCAGTTCCAGCATGTCGGTCAGCGCGACGATCCGCCGCCCCGAGGCCTTGCGGGCGCCCAGGGTCGCGAAGGCCGCGGTCATGGAGATAGGGTTGGCGTTGTAGCTCTCGTCGATCAGGGTGAAGGCCCCGCCGGCCAGGCGGATGATCTTCTCGGCCCCTCGCCCCTCGAGGGGCTCGAAGGATCCGAGCGCCGCCAGGCTGTCGCCGAGGGACACGTCGAGGGCCTCCAGCATCAGCAGCACGGCCATGCTGTTGGGGCCCCAGTGGAAGCCGGTCTGCAGGATCGGGAAGTCGAGCGCCTTGCCGTGCAGCCGGGCCTGGACCAC
>JAZKBZ010000139.1:2322-5775 GCA_040388315.1 Pseudomonadota bacterium
GCCTGCGGCTGGAAGTCGATCAGGCGGGCGTCGCAGGCCTCGCCGGCGCCGAAGCTCAGCACCTTGCCACCGGCGGCGCGGGCCGCCTCGCTCAGCAGGTCGAACCATTTGTTGTCGGCGTTGAGGATCGCCACGCCGCCCGGCTCCAGGCCGTCGAAGATCTCGGCCTTGGCGCGGGCCACCCCGATCTCGCCATCCGGGAAGTTCTCCACATGGACCGGGCCCACGGTGGTGATGGCCACGGCGTGGGGCCGCACGAAGCGGGTGAGCGGCGTGATCTCGCCCGTGTGGTTCATGCCGATCTCGAACACCGCGCGCTCGGTGTCCCGGGGCATGCGGGCCAGCGTCAGGGGCACGCCGATGTGGTTGTTGTAGCTCTTCACCGAGGAGTGGGCCTTGCCCGCCAGCATCAGGCCGGCGCGGACCGCCTGGGTGACGCTGGTCTTGCCCACCGAGCCGGTGACCGCCCCGCGGCGCGCCTGAGGCGCGCGAACCCTGGCCGCTTCCCCCAGCAATTCCAAGGCCTTGAAGGTGTCTTCCACCAGGACGTGGGGACCCTCGACGGTCTGGCTGACCAGGGCGCCGGCCGCGCCCTTGGCCAGGGCCGGGGCCACGAACTCATGGCCGTCGCGCACGCCGGCCAGGGCCACGAACAGGTCGCCGGTCTCGATGCTGCGAGTGTCGATGGAGACGCCGTCCACGGCGAAGTCGCCGACCACCTTGCCGCCCGTCGCCTGGGCGATCTCGTCCGCGGTCCAGAGGCTCATGGCTTGCCTCGCAGGGCCTGGTCGGTCTCGATCACGTCGTCGAAGTGATGCACGATCCCGGCGACGGTCTGGGTCTGCTCGTGCCCCTTGCCGGCCACCACCAGGATGTCGCCGGCCTCCAGCAGCGCCACGCCCGCGCGGATCGCGGCGCGGCGGTCGCCGATGTTCTGCATGCCCGTCGTCCCGGCCATGACCTCGGCGCGGATCGCGGCGGGGTCTTCGCTGCGGGGATTGTCGTCGGTGACGATGGCGAGGTCGGCGTACTTTGCGGCGATGGCGCCCATCAGCGGGCGCTTGGTGCGGTCGCGGTCGCCGCCGGCCCCGAACACCACGATCAGCTTGCCCTCGACGTGCGGCCGCAGGGCCTTCAGCACCGTCTCCAGGCCGTCGGGGGTATGGGCGTAGTCGACATAGGCGACGCCGCCCTTCGGCCCCGTCCCGATCAGTTGCAGCCGGCCCGGCGCGCCCTCCAGGGTCTCCAGGGCCTTCATGACGCCGGCCACGGGTTCGCCAGCGGCGATGCAGAGGCCCGCGGCCACCAGGGCGTTGGAGGCCTGATAACCGCCCACCAGGGGCAGATTGACCTCATAGGTCCGGCCCTGAGCCAGGATCTTCAGACGCTGGCCCTCCGGGGTCGGGGCGCGGGAGACGAGCGTCAGCCCCTGCCCCGCCTCGCCCACCGACATCACGCTCTGGCCGTGGGTCACGGCGGCGGCGGCGAAGGCGTCATAGGCGTCGGAGTCGGCGTTCAGCACGGCGGTCCCGCCGCGCGGCAGCAGGGTCGTGAACAGCCGCAGCTTGGCCTCGCGATAGGCCTCCATCGTGACGTGGTAGTCGAGGTGGTCCTGGGTCAGGTTCAGGAAGCCGGCGGCGGCGATCCGCGCCCCGTCCAGGCGACGCTGATCCACCCCGTGGGACGAGGCCTCCAGGGCCAGATGGGTCACCCCCATCTCCACCAGCTTGCTCATCAGTTCGGCGACGTCGGCGGCGTCCGGCGTGGTCAGGCCCGGCGGCTCCAGCTGCGCCTCGAAGCCGTCCGGCCCGGTGGCGTAGACGCCGAGCGTGCCCATGCTGGCGGCCCGATGGCCCCCGGCGTTGAAGATCTGGCGGCAGAAGGCGGCCACCGAGGTCTTGCCGTTGGTGCCGGTCACCGCCACCACCGTGGCCGGCTGGACCTTCCAGAAGGCGGCGGCGGCCAGCGCATAGGCGCGGCGCGGATCGGGGGTCACGACGAAGGGGACGTCGACGCCGGGCGCCTCGCCCGCGGCGATCACCGCGGCGGCCCCGGCGGCGACCGCGCTCGGCACGAAGGCCAGGCCGTCGGCCTTGCTCCCCGGCAGGGCGGCGAACAGGAAGCCCGACTTCACCTTGCGGCTGTCGGCGGTGACGCCCTCGATCATCGGATCGACGGCGAGGTCGCGGGCCACCAGCTCTGACAGCCGCACGCCCATCAGTGTTCGCTCTCGATGGGCATTACGGCCTCCGTGGGTGCGGCGGACACCAGGTCGGGCCGGCGGGCCACGCCCAGGAACGGGGCGACGCGGTCGATCACCCGGCCCGCGGCCGGGGCGGCGGTCCAGCCGCCGGTGGCGAAGCCGAACGTCTCGGGCGTGCCCTTGGGCTCGTCCATCAGGATCAGCACGAAATAGCGGTCGGCCTCCAGCGGCCCGTCGGCAGGGAACACTGCGGCGAAGGACGAGATCAGCAGGTTGTTGGAGTATCGGCCGCCAACGATCTTGTTGGCCGAGCCCGTCTTGCCGCCCACCCGCAGGCCCGGCGCATTGGCCTTGCCGCCGGTGCCGCGCACGACATTGACCCGCATCAGGTCCAGCATGGCCCGCGAGGTCGCCTCGGAGACCGCGCGGGTCCCCTCCGGACGGGTCCCCGGCTTCATCGGCCGGATCGTCAGCGGCACATAGGTCCCGCCGTTCAGGATCGCGCCCATGCCGGCGGCGACCGCCAGGGGCGAGACTGAGATGGCGTGGCCGAAGGAGGTGGAGGCGACGTCGTTCTCGTTCCAGTGCCGGGGCACGATCGGCCGGGCGCTCTCCGACAGCTCCACCGGGGCGGCGCGGGTCAGGCCGAAGGCCTTGAAATACTTCTGCACGGTGGCCGAGCCGGCCTGCAGGGCGAGCTTGGTGGTGCCGATGTTCGACGAGTGGATGAAGATGTCGGCCACCGACATGATCTTGTTCTCGGCGTGGTAGTCGTGGATCACCTGATTGCCGATCTTCACCGGCTGGCGGGCGTCGAAGGTCGAGGCGAGGGTCGCGGTGCCGGAGTCCAGCCCCATGGCCACGGTGAAGACCTTGAAGGTCGAGCCCATCTCATAGACCGAGGCGGCGGCGTGGTTGATCAGCTGCTCGGGCGTGGCCTTGCCGGCCAGGTTCGGGTCGAAGGTCGGATAGGAGGCGATGCCGAGGATCTCTCCGGTGTGGACATTGGTGATGATCCCCACCGCGCCCTTGGCCTGGTGCGCGGCGGCGGCCTTGTAGAGCTCGTCCTCCAGGGCGGCCTGCACCCGCAGGTCGATGGAGAGCGGCGTGGCCACATGGTTGGGGGCGCCGCCACGGATGGCGTCGTTCAGGGCCAGTTCCGCCCCCGACAACCCCTCGCCGCCGGTGTCGGCGAAACCGATCAGGTGGGCCGCCGTCGTGCCGAGCGGATAGAGCCGGCGCTGTTCGGG
>JAZKBZ010000139.1:5785-7099 GCA_040388315.1 Pseudomonadota bacterium
GGCCCAGCTCGTGGATGCGGCCACGCACCTCCGGCGTCAGGCCGCCCAGCAGGAAGCTGCGGCGCTCGCCGCGCAGGGCGCGTTCCAGCCGCGCCGGGGACAGGCCCGGCAGGGCGGCGTGCAGGGCGCGGCGGGTCTCGGCGGTGTCCCAGATCTCGCGGGGATCGACATAGAGGCCGTAGTGCAGCAGATCGGCGGCCAGCATGGCGCCGTTGCGGTCGGTCAGGTCGGCGCGGGCGGCGCCCACCGGGCCAGCCAGGCCATTGCCGCGGCCGGCGTCGGAGAACAGGGCCATCCGGGTGGCGCCGACGCCCAGGGTCACGAAGCCCGCGGCGAACATGGCGGCCACGAAGAAGATGCGGATTCGGGTGTCGTCTTCGGCCTTGCCGGCCGCCTTGGCGCGCTCGAAGGCGTGCTCCAGGCCCCAGAGCCGCGCCTTCAGCCAGCCCCAGCCGGGCGCCTGGAAGTTGGGATGGGCCAGGCTCAAGACGCGGGCTCCTTGCGCGCGATCTCGGCCAGGGCGTCAGGCGTGACCTCGCGCTTGGCGGAGATGGGCGCCAGGCCCAGATAGCCGGTGGAGAGCTGCTCGATGCGGGTCGGCTGCTCCAGATGGCTGACCTCGGCCTTCAGCAGGCGGATACGGGCGTGCTCGGCGGCGATCTGGCGCTCCACCAGGGCGATCTCGGAGCGCTCGCGGCCGGCGATGGTCTTGGCCAGATAGACCGACATCACCAGGGCCATCAGCAGGGCCAGGGCCACGACGTCGACGAGGCGGAAACCTCGGACCCGGCGATCCAGCAGGCTCATGCGGCCTCCTTCCAGACCGGCGCGGCGGTGCGGACCGCGGCGCGGAGCTTGGCCGAACGGGCGCGGGGATTGGCCGCGATCTCGGCCTCGGACGGGGCGTGAGCCCCCTTGAAGATCAGCTCGAAACTAGGGGCGGCGCCGGCCTGGGCCGGCGGCAGGTGACGCGAGCCGGCCGGGGTCTGGCCGGCGCGCGGCGTGAAGAAGGACTTCACGATGCGGTCCTCCAGCGAGTGGAAGGTCACCACCGCCAGGCGGCCGCCCGGCTTCAGGACGCGCTCGGCCGAGATCAGGCCGGCCTCCAGCTCGCCCAGTTCGTCGTTCACCGCGATGCGCAGGCCCTGGAAGGTGCGGGTGGCGGGGTGGACCTTGGCGCCCCGGCGTCCGCCCAGGACCCGCTCGACGAAGTCGGCGAACTCCAGGGTGCGCTCGAAGGGCTGCTCCTCGCGGCGTCGGGCGATGGCGCCGGCGATGCGGCGGGCCTTCTTCTCCTCGCCATAGACCCAGAAG
>JAZKBZ010000140.1:0-7726 GCA_040388315.1 Pseudomonadota bacterium
CTCTCTTAGACCGCAGCCAAGAGATGTGTCTCAAGACCTACTCAATCCAAGCTTGGCCGTCTGCCACCCTCGCGCGTGACGGGAGCGGCTGGTCGCCCTTGGCGTTAACGGGTGTGGCGGGAAGGGGAACCCATTTTGGGTTTACATTCGGCGTGGAGATTTCCGGGCAGTAACGTCGGCGAATGCTGTTTCGACCTGCGGCTGAACACCGCAGTCCTTGAGTTTAACCATATGTTCAGTGGCTATCGACTTCTCTGATCCCACGACGGTCGGTGATGCGCTCCAGAACGGGGCCTGCCGGCCAGAAGAGGGAACGAAAGTCATGCTTACGAGCGTGGAATCGGAGGGCGGCCTTCCGCTGCCAGGCGCCGATGCCTCCGGGGACGAACTGTTCCGCATGGGTCTGCTGTACTCGACGGGGCAGGGCGGCGCGCCGCTGGACTATGTCTCGGCTCACATGCTGTTCAACCTGGCCGCCATGCGCGGCTCGATGGAAGCCAAGATCTACCGCAAGGAACTGAGCCAGGAGATGGCCTCCGACGAGGTGGCCGAGGCCCAGCGCCAGGCGCGTGAATGGCTGGCCCACGGCTGATTGGCCGGATCGGAGCTTGATCTCACGGCGCCGGCGTCCGCTGGCGTCGCCGTCTGCGCCTATTGTCCCGCGGCCTGGGTGCCCAGGGCGTAGCTGAATCCGAACTGGATCGGCGACAGGTCGCGGAAGTACTGCTGAACGAACAGGGCCGCGTTGGCCACGCCGCTGCGCGGCACATAGACGATGTCGAACCGGCGCAGGGGCACGAGGTCCGCGGCTGGATTCTTCAGGCCCTTCCCCAATTTCACCGTCCGCATCATGCCGCGCCCGTCCGGGCCGCGACGCAGGATGATGACCTTGTCGCGGTCGGCGCTCGGCTTGAAATCGCCGGCCTGGATGACGGCGCGCAGGGCGTCGGTGTCGCCCACCATGTCGTAGATGCCGGGACTGCCCACCTCGCCGCCGACGAACACCTTCAGCGGCGCGGCCTTTGGGGTCACGTCCACCACCGGGCGCAGCAGCTGGCTGGCATAGGCCTCCGACAGGGCGCCCTGCAGCTCAGGTCCCGTGCGGTCGGCCGCCATGATCCCGCCGATCAGGGGCAGGGAGATGCGGCCGTCGGGCTGCACCGTCACCGTCTTGTTGAGCTCCGGCGCCGAGGGCAGGCTGACCTCGATCTCGTCGCCCGGATAGAACCGGTAGGGCGGCTCGTAGTCGCTCCAGGTCGCATAGGGGATGTCGCCGAAATTCCCCTGACCCTCGCGCTGGACCCTCGCGCCGCGCGGCTCGGGCTCGTCGATGCGGCCCAGCAGATCCATCCGCGGCAGGCGCGGCAGGTGAGGGGCGCAGCCGCCGGCCACGAGGCTCGCACAGGCCAGCAGGACGGACGCGAATTTCAGGCTGGGACGCATGACCGCAAACCTTAACGAGAATGGGTAATGGAACGTTAATCGTCCCCCGCCACGGTCCCTCCGTAGGGCTAGAACAGTCGGAATCGCATGGCCGCGCCAGGGGCTTGGACAATCAGACCGCACGATCAGGCGCCGCGCCCCGACTGGGCCGCGCGGCCGCGCTACGCCGTGTCGGACTTCGCGACCCTTCTGTGGCGTGAACGCTACCTCATGGTGGCGGTGTTTTCGATCATCTTCGTCCTCGGGGCCGCGGCGGCCTTCACCATGAAGACCACCTATCCCGCCTATTCCAGCGTCCTGGTCCGGCTGGGCCAGGAATATGTCTATGAGCCGCGCTCCGGCGACGCCGGCCGCGGCGCGGTGCCGGACTCCGACCAGGTGATCCAGTCGGAAACCGAGATCCTCGGCTCGGGCCAGCTCAAGCAGCGGGTGATCGACAAGCTGGGCCTGGCGCGGATCTATCCGACCCTGGCGGCCAAGTACGCCGGAGCCGACGCCACCGAGAAGAAGCTGATCCTGGGCCAGGCCATCCGCAACCTGGACTCCTCCACCAAGATCGAGACCGCCCCGGACACCCCGATCATCCGTATCAGCTTCACCCACGAGAACCCCGAGACCGCGGCCCTGGTGCTCAACACCCTGCTGGAAGAGTATCTGATCTACCGCCGCTCGGTGCTGACCGACCCCACCTCGCCGGCGCTCGGCCGGCAGCGCGAGGCCTTCGAGGCGCGGCTGCAACAGGCCGACGCGGCCTATGAGGACTTCCTGAACAATAACCGCATCGGCGATTTCGTGGCCGAGAAGACCTCGCTCGGCCAGCTGCAGCAGCAGATCGAGCAGCAGAAGTACCAGACCGACACCCAGCTCCAGGATCGCATGGGCCGGCTGGCCATGCTGGAATCCCAGATGGGCCAGGTCTCGCAGGAGGTGGGCCTCTATCGCGACATCTCCAGCGCCGCCAACGACAAGCTGATGACCCTGAAGCTCCAGCGGGAGGACCTGCTGTCGCGCTACAAGAACGACGCCCGGCCCGTGCAGGAGCTCGACGCCCAGATCGCCCAGCTGGAGGCCGGCATCTCCAGCGGCCGCACCCAGGGCGAAGGCGCCCGGCGGATCGGAGTCAATCCGGTCTATCAGACGATCCAGACTGACAAGATCCAGCTCACCGCCGAGGTGGCGGCGCTGAAGCAGTCCCAGGTGACTCTGGCCAATCAGGTCGCCCAGCTCACCGAGCGCCGGATGCGCCTGGCCGAGCTGGAGCCGAAGTTCCAGGCCCTGTCCCTGGATCGCGACGTCCTGCAGGCCAGCGTCCGCGACTTCACGGTCAAGGAACAGCAGAGCCGAGCCGCCAGCGAGATCGCCTCGACCACCAACGACAACATCCGCATTGTCAGCCGGGCCACGCCCCCCACCAAGGGCAAGAGCCTGAAGAAGCCGGTCATCGTGCTGGCCTTCCTGTTCGCCGCCTTCACCGCCCTGTGCGCGGGCCTGCTGCGGATGTTCCTGCGGCCGGGCCTGCCCACGGCGCAGTCGGCCTCCCGCACCCTGGACTTGCCGGTGCTGGCCACCGCGCCGATGAAGGTCCGGTGACCGGGGGTGGCGAACGGCCGCCGTTCGCTCGCCCTGAACTTGCGGTAGTTTGAGTAGCTTGCGCGCGTATCGATTCGAGGGATGGTGGACCTGAACGCCGAGATGGCCGACCTGTGGGCGTCGTTGGGCGCGCCGGCTGCCGGCCGCGCGCGCATCGTCCAGGTCGTGGCCGCGCGCCGGGGCGAGGGCGCCTCCACGGTGGCGCGGGAACTCGCCTTCTTCGCGGCCAAGCGCGCGGGCCGGTCCGTCTGGCTGGTGGACCTCGACCTGCTGGCCTCGCCGCAGCACGCGGCCATCGGCGCCGAGAGCGACCGCTACGGGGCGCTGGGCGAGCCCGCCGCCGCCAGTCCCGACGGCTCCATCTTCTTCACCGTCCAACCCGCCTCCCACGGGCCCGACGGCCAGCCCTGGCCCGACGCCCGCTATCTCTGCGCCCATCGGGTCGGCGCGGCCCGCTGGTGGGTCACCCGCTTCCGCCGCGAGGGGCTGAAGGGCCGCCAGAGCGTCCATATCCTGCCCACCGGCGATTACTGGACGGCGCTGCGCAAGTACGCCGACCTGATCATCGTCGACTGCCCGTCGCCGGAGCGGTCCCAGGCCGCCCTGACCGTTGCCCCCTTCATGGACCAGACGGTCCTGGTGGTGGCGGCCGACGAGGCCGACGTGCGGGCCCCCGCCCAGCTGCGGGACGCCATCACCGGCGCCGGCGGGACCGTGACCGGCATCTTCTTCAACCGCGCCACGGTGACCCAGCCGGGGTTCCTGAAGGCCATCCTCCCATGACCGCCCACGCCGCCTGGTCCGGCGCCGACGTCTCGGGGCGGCGGCAGATCAGCATCTGGGACCTGACGATCTTCGCCGCCAGCGTCTCGATCCTGCTGATCTTCAGCGAAGGCTGGGTCTTCCCCCTGCGAGGCGACGCCAACAACACCGCCTTCGACAAGCTGATCCCGCTGGGCTACCTGCCGGCCTATGCGGCGGCGGCGCTGCTGATGGCCCTGACTCCGGTCAGCGTCGTGCGGGCCGTGATCCGCCAGCCCTTCCTGATCATTCTGATGCTGATCGTGGGGCTGTCGATCTTCTGGTCCACAGCGCCGGACATCACGGTGCGCCGGGTCGTGGCGGTCTACGCCACCACCCTGGGCGGGGTCGTCCTGGCCGCCCGCTATCGATGGGCGGAACTGGCGGAGATCGTCGCCACGGCCTTCGCCGTCCTGGTGACCATCTCCTTCATCATGCCCCTGGCGGTCCCCTCCATCGGGGTGATGCACGAGCTGTTCCCCGGCGCCTGGCGCGGGGTCTGGGCTGACAAGAACGCCATGGGGGGCATCATGTCCCTGGGCTTCGCCATCCTGGCCGCGGCGGCCATGCTCAATCCCCAGCGCGCCAAGATCTGGTGGCCCTTCGCGGCCCTGGCCGTCCTGCTGGTGATCATGTCCACCTCCAAGACCTCCCTGGTCACGGTGATGATGGCCCTGGGGGGGCTGATGTTCGTGGGCCTCGCGCGACGCAGCCCCGCCGCCGGTGTGGCCACGAGCTGGCTCGCCGTCCTGGGGATCGTGATGGTGGCCAGCGTGGCGATCTTCGCCGCCGACCTGTTCTTCGACCTGCTGGGCAAGGACGCCACCCTCACCGGGCGGACCGAGATCTGGGACGCCGCCCTCCGCCAGATCGAGAAGCGGCCCTGGACCGGCTACGGCTACAGCGCCGTCTGGGACGACACCAGCCGCTGGGGTCCGCTGCCCAAGATCGTCAAGGAGGCCGGCTGGAAGCCGCACCACTCCCACAACACCTGGATCGAGCAATGGCTGGGCCTGGGGGTCTTCGGCCTGGCCGCCTGGGGCCTGTGCTTCCTGCAGACCATGGTGCTCGCCGTCGTCTCGGTGTTCCGGGACAAGGGCGCCTATCTGGCCCTGCCGTTCCTGCTGGTTTACGGCGTGACCTCGCTCACCGAGAGCGTGGCGGTGAACTACAACGACTTCCGCTGGGTGATCTTCGTGGCCCTGGCGGTGAAGCTCTGCTGGCCCGACCGCGAGGTCACCACCTAGAGGCCGAGGCGGCGCGCGCCTTCCCGGACCGTCACAACGTCGAAACCCTCGGCCACGGCCCGGTCGATCAGCCGAGCCAGGACCTCCGGCGTGCAACCCCAGGGGGAGGGGTCTGGCCGGACGTCGTGGGTGTAGAGGATCAGCCAGGCGGTCCTGGCCTTGGCCTCGTCCAGCCAGCGGCGGGCGACGACCTCGCCATCGGGGCCCTCGACGCCCACGGCCGGCGCCTGGTTGAGGTCGCAGCCCTTCTCGATCAGGCCGTGATGCAGGGCCCGCAGGGTGGAGAACCGCTTGGCGAGCGCCTGCTTGGGGCCGCCGGCGACGTCGCCATAGGGATAGGCGAAGCTCACCAGGTCCTCGACGCCCCAGTCGGCCAGGGCCTGGGCGTTGCGCACCACATCGGCCAGGGCCGCGGGGCCGCTGGCCTGGCCGCAGTCGAGATGGGAATAGGTGTGGCAGGCGATCTCGTGGCCCGCCTTGGCCAGGCGGCGATAGTCCACCGCCTCGGCGCAGGCCCCCATGGGGGCCTCGGTCCCCGCCAGGCCGGCGGAGACATAGTAGGTCCCGGCCAGCCCGCGGGTCTCCAGCAAGGCGGCCCCGGCCACCGCCGCGGTCAGAGGCGCATCGTCGAAGGTGAAGGAGACCATGGGTCGTTCCGGCGCCCTGGCCAGGGGCCGGCGATGGACCAGACGCACCAGGCGGCGGCGCAGCTTGCCCTTGAGCGAACGGTCGGCGGAGTAGGCCTCGGCATAGGTCGCCATCACACGGCCTCGGCGTAGAGGGCGGCGCGGTAGAGGCGCAGGGCGAAGGCGCGGGTCTTCAGCGGCGGCCCCTCCGTCAGCGCATAGGCCTTCAGCATCGGCCGCCACAGGCTGCGCAGCGGCGCGCGCTTCAGCACCCGGGCGACCTTGTAGCTGGGATAGCGGCTGATGACGGCGTGATGGGTCGCCACGATTCGCGCGAAGTTGCCGGTGGACTGCTCGTACTTGTCGGCAAGCGTCCTGGCGGTGTCGAGGCCCAGATGGGTGGCGGTGTTCTCCACGTGCAGGATCGGCCAGCGGCGGGCCACCCGCATGCCCCATTCCACATCCTCCCAGCCCCAGCCGGCGAAGCCTTCGTCAAAGGACTCGGCGGCGAACACGTCGGCGCGGACCAGCAGGTTGGAGGTGAAGATCTTCTCTGGGGTCAGGGCGCGCTCGGTCGCGGGCAGGCAATCGGAGTGGCCGGCCATGGCCCGGTGCAGGGCGTGATCGGCCCGCGCAGGCGCCTGGTCCAGGGAGAAGCCGCCGAAGGCCACCGCCGGGTTTTCCCGGGCGATCAGGTCCAGCCAGGCGGCGATGAAGGTGGGCGAGTCCGGCAGCATGTCGCTGTCGAGGAACAGGAAGTGCCCGGCCCTGGCGTGGGCCACCAGCCGGTTGCGGCCCTTGGAGCGGCCCTCATTGACCGCCAGCCGGGCGAAGCGGGCGGGCAGGGGGAGGGCGGCGATGGCGGCCTCGACGCGGGCGGCGAGCGCCGGGTCGCGCGAGCCGTCGTCCAGGATCACCACCTCGGCGTCGCCGGTCTCGCGCGTCAGAGCCGCCAGCAGAGGGGTGGGATCATCGCCCTTGAAGGGGATCAGGATGGACAGGGCCGGGCGGCCTTTGGACCACAGCGGGTTGTCGAACAGGATCTCGGCCTGCGGGGTCATGTGGCGCTCCGGGCGCGGAAGGTGCGGAAGGCTTCGCGGCCGCGGCTGCGCAGGGCGCCGGCGTCCACCAGGGCCACGACCAGGCCATAGACAAGAGCGCCCACGGTCGCCTTCAGCGCCAGTTCCGGCAGGCCGCCTAGGGCCGGGATGCGGCTGACCGCCAGGGCCATCAGCAGGCTGGCGCCCAGGGCCTGGCCCAGGGTCAGCCAGGGGATCGGCAGAATGAGCGTTCGCCGTCCCAGCAGGGCGGAGGCTGCCAGGCCCAGCGCGTAGCTGGCCGGGGTCGCCCAGAGGGCGCCGTCCAGGCCGAAGCGGGGGATCAGGATCAGGTTGAGGACCACATTGGCGCCAGCCGGCACGATCATGGCCACCAGCAGGAAGCCGGTCTTCCGCCCGAGGGTGAAGGCCTGATGGAAGTAGTAGGTGGTCAGGCCCGCCAGCAGGCCGCTGAGGGCGATCCAGGGGGTGACGTGGGCGGCGCCAGGACTGAGGTTCTGCCCGATCATCAGCTGCGACAGGGGGGCGGCCACCAGGGCCAGGCCCGTGGCGGCGGGGACGGTGAGCAGTATCATCAGCTGAGCCTGCTCGCGGGCGGCCTGGGCCAGGGCGCCGCGGCCGCCGCGCTCCAGGGCCATGATCAGGGCCGGGCCGCCGGCGGCGCCCAGCCAGATGAAGACCACGTCCAGGGTGCGGTTCGCCAGGCTGTAGCCCGCGTGATAGACGCCCACCGCCGCCTGATCGAGGAAGGCGGCCAGCAGGAACCGGTCGGTGGTGGCCAGCACCAGGGCCAGGATCAGGGACAGGGCCACCGGCGCGCCATAGGCGGCGTGCTCGCGGGCCCGGTCGGCGGCAAAGGCGCCGGGCCTGGCGCGGGCGAACTCGCCGGGCAGGAACCACAGGGTGCACAGGGCCGCGGCCAGGCCGTAACCCATCATCGGCGCGGCCCCGCCAAAGCCCA
>JAZKBZ010000141.1:0-1804 GCA_040388315.1 Pseudomonadota bacterium
GAAGAACTCGATGCCGTTGTCCTTGACGTTGCGCTCCAGGGTCTGGAGCTGCAGCCGCGCCTCCTCGTCGGCCACGGCGCCGACGCCGAGCTCCTGGCCCTCCGTGGGGACATTGTGGTCGGCCACCGCCAGGGTGCGGTCGGGGCGGCGCACGGGGCGGCCGGCGGCGCGCAGGCCGGCGAAGGCCTGGGGCGTCGTCACCTCGTGGATCAGGTGCAGGTCGATATAGAGGATGGCCTCGCCGTCTTGCTCCGCAACGACGTGGGCGTCCCAGATCTTGTCATAAAGGGTCTTGCCGGACATGGGCGGCATGTAGGGTCGGAGGGGGGCGTAAGTCCAGCGCGGGGCGACGATTTCTCCGGCGCCTACGCACGTTCATGCCTCAAGCGGCAGCCTTTTTGGCTTCCGGGAGGCAACCTTGACCTTCCAGGGCGTTGCGTAGGGCGGTTTCCAGCGGGGTGTGGGGTTCGGCGCCGAGGGTTTTCACCAGCCTGGTGTTGTCCAGCAGCACGGTCTCGCGCCAGAGATAGCGCATCTCCACCATCTCGCGGAGCATCTCCACGAAGGGGGCCAGCGCCCGCAGGGCCAGCCACGGGAAGGCCTTCACCGCCAGCCGGCGCCCGGCCACCCGCTCCAGGGCCGCGATCATCTCGTCCCCGGTCAGGCTGTGGCCGGCGTGGTGATAGACGGCGAAGTCGGGCAGCTCGGCCTCCATCTCCAGCAGCCGGACCATGGTCTGGGCTAGGTCGGGCAGGTAGGCCCAGGCGTGGCGGACGTCCCGCGGCCCCGGATAGCTGACCGACCTCAGCGGCCGGTCCTTGGCCACCAGGCCCTCGGTGAGCCAGGAGCTGCCGCTGATGGGGCCGAAAAAGTCGCCGGCCCGCACCACGATGGTCCGCACCCCGGCCCCAGCCAGCCGACGCTCCATGGCCACCCGGATCGCGCCCTTGCGGGTGCTGGGGTTCTGCGGCGCTTCCTCGGCCATCCTGGGGAAGGCGTCGGGGCCGTAGTTGTAGACATTGCCGGGAAAGACGATCCGCGCCCCCGTCGCCTTGGCCGCGGCGATGGCAGCCTCCAGCATCGGGACCGCCAGCCCCGCCCAGTCCTTGTATCCGGGCGGATTGGCGCCGTGGATTATGGCCTGGACCCCCTGGGCCGCGGCCAGGACGTCGGCGGCGGACATCGCGTCCCCCTTCACCCAGTCGATGCGCTCCAACCCGACCGCCTCGCGCGCCGCCCGGGCCGGGTCGCGGTGCAGGCCGCGCACCCGCCAGCCCCGCGCCAGCAGGGCCGCGGCCACCTCGCCGCCCACCGAGCCGGTGGCCCCGATCACCAAGGCGGTTTTCCCGTCGGTCTTGTCTGAAGTCGCCATCTCGCCATCTCCTTGAGAAGGTCGGACGATCAGCCGGGGGGAGCTCAGACGAAATTGCGGATATCCGTGACTCAGCTATTCATAAGCGCATGAGCGATCCGACCTGGGACCTCTATCAGAGCCTCCACGCCGTGCTGCAGGCCGGCAGCCTGTCGGCGGCCTCGCGGGCCCGCGGCCTGACCCAGCCCACCATCGGCCGCCACATCGAGGCCCTGGAGCAGCAGCTGGGCGCCCCGCTCTTCCTGCGCAGCCCCCGCGGCCTGACCCCCACCGACCTGGCCGTCAGCCTCAAGGCCCACCTGGAGGAGATGCACGCCGCCGCCGCCGCCGCCCTGCGCGACGCCTCGGGGTCGGCCGACAGCGAGACCGGCTCGGTGCGGATCGCCGCCAGCCTGATCGTCGGGGTCGAGGTCCTGCCGCGCATCCTGGCCG
>JAZKBZ010000142.1:0-11501 GCA_040388315.1 Pseudomonadota bacterium
CCCAAAAGGGGAGCATCTGGCGCCGGCGCCTGCGGAAAGCGCTGCGCCAAGATCCTCCCCCCCTGGGGGAGGGGGACCGCGAAGCGGTGGAGGGGACCCGCCCGCCCAAGCCTCTGACGGGGCCCGCATCTTCGCATCGCCCCTGGCCCGCCGGATCGCCGCCCAGAAGAACCTCGACCTCGCCACCCTGAAGGGCTCGGGCCCCCACGGCCGCATCATCAAGCGTGATGTCGAGGGCGCGGCCCCCGGCGCCGCCAAGGCTCCGGCCACCGCCGGCGCGGCCGCCTCTGCCCCCCGCCAGGTGCTCAGCCTGGCCCAGATGGGCATACCGGACGGCTCCTACGACCTCGTCCCCCTGGACGGCATGCGCAAGACCGTCGCCCGCCGGCTGACCGACTCCTTCCGCGACGTGCCGCATTTCCCGCTCACCATCGACCTGGAGATCGACGCCCTGCTGGCCGGCCGGACCAAGATCAACGCCATGCTGGAAAAGCAGGGGGTGAAGGTCAGCGTCAACGACCTGGTGATCAAGGCCTGCGCCATCGCTCTCAAGCAGGTGCCCGAAGCCAACGCCTCCTATTCGCCGGAGGGCATCGCGATGCATCACCACGCCGACATCGCCATGGCCGTGGCCATCGACGGCGGCCTGATCACCCCGATCATCCGCGCCGCCGAGACCAAGGGACTGGCGGCCATCGCCACCGAGGCCAAGGACCTGGCGGCCCGGGCCCGGACCCGCAAGCTGAAGCCCGAGGAGTTCCAGGGCGGAACCTTCTCGGTCTCCAACCTCGGCATGTTCGGCATCAAGGCCTTCGCCTCGATCCTCAACGAGCCCCAGGGCGCCATCCTCTCGGTGGGCGCGGGCGAGCAGCGCCCCGTCGTGAAGAACGGTCAGTTGGCCATAGCCACCGTCATGACCGTGACGCTCACCTGCGATCACCGGGTCGTCGACGGCGCCATCGGCGCCCGCTGGCTGCAGGCCTTCAAGGGGCTGATCGAAGATCCCATCACCATGATCGTCTAGGAGCGTGGCAGCCGAAAGTGGACGCCGGTTTCGGCGCCCGTCACGCGACCACCTTTAGAATCGGAGCCGGCCATGAGCATCTACGACTTCAGCGCCGAAACCCTGGACGGCAAGACCGCGCCGCTGGCCGCCTATCGCGACAAGGTGGTCCTGATCGTTAACACCGCCAGCAAGTGCGGCTTCACCCCGCAATACGAGGGGCTGGAGGCGCTCTACCGCAAGTACAGGGACCGCGGCCTGGTGGTCCTGGGCTTCCCCTGCAACCAGTTCGGCGCCCAGGAGCCGGGGAACGCCGACGAGATCGCCAACTTCTGTTCGCTGACCTACGAGGTGGACTTCCCGATGATGCGCAAGGTCGACGTCAACGGCCCCCGGACCCACCCGCTCTACGCCTATCTGAAGAAACAGAAGAAGGGTGTGCTGGGCACCGCCAATGTGAAGTGGAACTTCACCAAGTTCCTCATCGACCGGAAGGGGGAGGTGGTGGATCGCTTCGCGCCCACCGTGACGCCCAAGTCGCTGGAAAGCGCCATCGAGGCCCTGCTCTAATGGCCGACTCCTTCGACCTCATCATCATCGGCTCGGGCCCCGGCGGCTATGTCACCGCCATCCGCGCCAGCCAGCTCGGCCTGAAGACCGCCATCGTCGAGCGCGAGGCCCTGGGCGGCATCTGCCTCAACTGGGGCTGCATTCCCACCAAGGCCCTGCTCAAGTCGGGCGAGGCCTATGAGAACCTCTCCCACCTGGCCGACTACGGCATCAAGGTGGAGAAGGCCTCCTTCGACTTCGCCGGCATCATCAAGCGCTCCCGCAAGGTGGCCGCCCAGCTCAATTCCGGCGTCGCCTTCCTGATGAAGAAGCACAAGATCGAGGTGGTGGAGGGGACCGCTCGGCTGGAGAAGGGGACGCCCGCGCCAAAGGTCGTCGTGGCCCTGAAGGCCGGCGGCTCGCGCACGCTCACCGCCAAGAACGTCATCCTGGCCACCGGCGCCCGGGCCCGCACCATCCCCGCCGTGGGGCTGGAGCCGGACGGCGACCGCGTCTGGACCTATCGCGAGGCCATGGCCCCCAAGGCCGCGCCCAAGTCCGTCATCGTCATCGGCTCGGGCGCCATCGGCATAGAGTTCGCCAGCTTCTACCGCGCGCTCGGCGCCGAGGTGATGGTGATTGAGGCCCTGCCGCGAATCCTTCCCGTGGAAGATGAGGAAATCTCCACAACCGCCCGCAAAGCCTTCGAAAAACGCGGCATCAAATTCCGCGTCGGCGCCCAGGTCCAGAGCCTCGAAAAGCCGAAATCGGGGGGTGTCCGCATCACGGCGACAAGCGGTCAAACCTCCGAAACCCTGGAGGCCGAGGTGGCCATCGTCGCCGTCGGCATCGTCGGAAATGTCGAGGATCTGGGCCTCGAAGCCCTGGGCGCGAAGATCGACCGCACCCACGTGGTGACCGACGCCCACGGCGCCACGGGCGTGCCGGGCCTGTTCGCCATCGGCGATGTCGCCGGCCCCCCCTGGCTCGCCCACAAGGCCAGCCACGAGGGCGTCCACTGCGTGGAGCACATCGCCGGCCTCGCCCCGGCCAACCTCAACGCCCCGATCCCCGGCTGCACCTATTCCACCCCGCAGATCGCCTCTGTCGGGATCACCGAGGCCCAGGCCAAGGAGAAGGGGATCGCCGTCAAGGTCGGCCGCTTCCCGTTCCGGGTGAACGGCAAGGCCATCGCCTCGGGCGAGACCGAGGGTTTCGTGAAGACCATCTTCGACGACAAGACCGGCGCCCTGCTGGGCGCCCACCTGATCGGCGGAGAGGTCACTGAGATGATCCAGGGCTTTGCGCTCGCCATGACGCTTGAGGCCACCGAGGCCGAACTGATCGCCACCGTCTTCCCCCACCCGACGATGAGCGAGGCCATGCATGAGGCCTCGCTCGACGCCTATGGTCGGGTCCTACATATCTAGATCCGCTCGATGATCGCCGCCGGGGCCATGCCGCCGGCGGCGCAGAGGGTAGCCATGCCGACCGAGAGGTCGCGGCGTTCCATCTCGTCCAGCAGGGTGCCCAGGATCATGGCCCCGGTCGCCCCGATCGGGTGACCCAGCGCGATGGCGCCGCCGTTCACATTGACGATCGCCGGGTCGACGTTCAGGTCGCGCATGAACTTGATCGGCACCACGGCGAAGGCCTCGTTGATCTCGACGAGCTGGATGTCCTTCATGGTCATGCCGGCCTTGGCCAAGGCCTTGCGGGCCGCCGGGCCGGGGGCGTTCAGCATCAGCTCGGGCGAATCGCCCGCGGTGGAGACCGACCGGATCCGCGCGCGGGGCTTCAGGCCATGGGCCCGGGCGTATTCCGGCGAGGCGATGACCACGGCGCCGGCGCCGTCCACGACGCCCGACGAGTTGCCGGCATGGTGGACGTGGTTGATCTTCAGGTCCGGATAGGTGGCTTCCACCAGCTTGCGGAAGGAGAGGCCCTCCTCGTCCAGTGGCACGTCATAGAGGGTGGCGAAGGCGGCCTTCAGGGCCGCCAGGCCCTCGGCGGTCGTGCTGGCGCGGGGATATTCCTCGCGGTCCAGGGCGACGCTGCCGTCGTCATTGTAGACGGTGACCAGGCTGCGGTCGAAATAGCCGTTGGCGATGGCGTGGGCCGCGCGACGCTGGCTTTCCAGCGCCAGCGCATCGACGTCCTCGCGGGTGATGCCCTCGAGGGTCGCCACCACGTCGCCGCAGACGCCCTGGTGCGGCTGCGGGTGGATCGCGCGCAGGTGAGCGTTGCCGGAGTCCAGGGTCGGGCCCACGGGCCGCTTCAGGGTCGAGCCGTAGGACATCGACTCAACGCCGCCGGCCACCACCAGGTCCTGGGCGCCGGACATCACGCCCATGGCCGCCAGGTTCACCGCCGTCAGGCCCGAACCGCAGAAGCGGTCCAGGGACATGCCGGCCGCTTCGTTGGCGTAGCCAGCGTCCAGGGCCGCCATGCGGGCGATGCAGGAGCCCTGCTTGCCGAACTGGGTGCCGCAGCCGGCGATGACGTCGTCGATGTCGGCGGTGTTGAGGTTGTTCCGCTCCGCCAGGGCCTTCAGCACCGTGGACAGGATGCGCTGCGGGTGGACGCCCGATAGCGCGCCCTTCTCAGGCTTGCCCACGCCACGGGGCGTGCGGGCGACGTCGATGATCCAGGCCTCGGTCATGGGGTGGTCCTCTCAAGCTCAGTTCGCGCCGCAGCGCAGATCGAGGTCTGAGCATGGACCCGGCGACCCCACGGCAGCCAAGAGTTTATTCGTCAGGGATTCTTGCGGATCCGCGCATCCACGCTCCCCATCACCGGCGCCGACGCTGGTTGGGCGCGCAGTTCCTCTGCCCGGGCGCTAGGCGGCGCGGCGGCCCTCGGCCTCCACCATGCGCTGGATCACTACATAGTCGGTCTTGCCCGTGCCCAGGACGGGCACCTCGGGAACCTTGATGATCTTCTTGGGCACGTTCAGCTCCGAGGCGCCGATGGCCTTGGCGTGGGCCACCAGGGCCGTCGAATCGGCGTCGCGACGGTCGGTGACCAGGATCAGGCGCTCGCCCTTGCGGGCATCGGGCATGGCGATGACTGCGTGGCGGCTGTCGGGCCAGACGGCGACGGCTAGGTCCTCGGCGGCGGTCAGGGAGACCATCTCGCCGCCCACCTTGGCGAAGCGCTTCACCCGGCCCCGGATCGTCACCCAGTCATCTTCTGAGATGTCGACGACATCGCCCGTGTCATGCCAGCCGTCGGCCAGCGGCTCCACCGAGCCGTCAGGCCGCAGATAGCCGCTCATCACATTGGGGCCGCGGACATAGAAGCGGCCGCCGCCGGGAATGCCCTCCACCGGCTCCAGGCGCGTCTGGATGCCGGGCAGCAGGCCGCCGACGGTGCCGCGGCGGTTGTCGATGGGCTTGTTCACCGCGATCACCGGGGCGGCTTCTGTGGCGCCGTAGCCCTCCAGCACCGGCACGTCACCGAACTTGTCGCGGATGAGGTTGTGGGTCTCTTCGCGAACCTTTTCCGCGCCGCAGACGATGAACTTCAGATTCGCCAGCTCGTCATACTCGGCGACCCGGGCGTACTGGTTCAGGAAGGTGTCGGTGGCCAGCAGGATGGAGGCCTTGGAGTCCTTCAGCAGCGGCGGGATGACCTTGGTGTGCAGGGGCGAGGGGTACTGGAACGCCTTCATGCCGGTCAGGATGGGCAGCAGGGCGCCGCCGGTCAGGCCAAAGCAGTGGAAGGTGGGCAGGGGATTGAACATCACCCAGTCAGGATCGAGCGGGATGTGGGCGGCGATCTGGTAGACATTGGCCACCAGATTGGCCTGGCTCAACACCACGCCCTTGGGGGCGCCGAAGCTGCCCGAGGTGAACAGGATCACCCCCGGATCGCCCGGCTTGGTTTCGGCCACGAAGGGCTTGGGAAAGGCCGCCGCGGTGGCGGCGAACAGCTTGTCGGCCAGGCCGATCTTTTGCCGCACGTCCTCCAGGTAGGTGACGGTGGCGACCTCCTCCAGGGCGTCGATCAGGTCGTGAAGCTGGCCCTGCTCGATGAACCGGTTGGCGGTCAGCACCCGCTTGACCCCGGCCAGCTTGCAGGCGGCCTTCAGGTTCCGGATACCGGCCGTGAAGTTCAGCATGGTGGGCACGCGCCCGAAGGCGTGCAGGGCGAAGAAGGTCACCACGGCGGCTGAGCTGGCGGGCAGCATGACCCCCACTCGTTCGCCCTTCTCCGTCATCGCCGCGATCTTGCGGCCGAGCGCGAAGGCGGCCCGCACAAGGTCGGTATAGGACAACGGATTGCGCTCCTGGTCCTCCAGGATGAGCTTCTTCGCGCCGTATCTCGTGCGAGCGTCGAGCAGAGCGTCGAACAGGGTTCGTTCGCTCTCAAGCGGATCAAATGTACGCGACAAAGGCGAAGACCTCCCCGATCGGATCGCCGTTTCTTGGAACCTAAGCCTATCGTCGGAGGGCGCCATTGCAAGGATACGTTACAAACCGTGAGGTGGTTTCACGGGGTAGGCGGAGAATTTTTCTCGGGAATCGTGGCGGGGGTGGGGGTTGCGGCCACCGGCGGCGCGACTTCGGCGGCGCGTTCGGCGTCGACCTTGGCGGCGATGTAGCCGCTTACCTCGTTCATCCAGGGCTGGCGGAAGCGGTCCTGCTCCAGATGCAGGGCGGGCCAGGCGCCGGGGATGGCCACGGATCGGCAACGGGGCAGGGCCTTGCAGAGGGCTAGGTTGGCGACCGCCGCGCGCGCGGGCTGCAGCATCAGGACGTCGGCCTTCACCTGTGCGGCGCCGGCCTCGACCGCGCGGCTGGCCGCCTGGTGCGCGCCGCGCCAACCCAGGCTGGCCGAGGACATGCGCAGATCGGGATTGGCGGTCTGCCAGGCCTGCTGCACCCGGCCGCGCCAGACGTCGTGGGTGAGGCCGGAGGCGCGGGCGTCCGGCGATGAACGGCTCCAGGGCCGCCAGTCGGGGGAGGGCAGGCGGCCCAGCCCGGCCCGGCCGGCCAGGGCCTGGGCGGAATCGGCGCTCACCGCCAGGGGAGCCAGGGCCGGGGAGGAGACGATCACCCCGTCCGCCTTCAGCCCCGTCTCCACCGCCCGCAGGGCGACGACCGCGCCATCGGCGTGGCCGAGCAGGATGAGGGGCGTGTTGTCCGCCGGTCGGATCACCACGCTGACCAGGGCCCGAAGGTTGGCGACATCCGGATCGAAGCTCGGAACGAAGCCTAGGTCGCGGGGCAGGGTGTAGCGGGCCGATCCGCCCTGGCCGGCGCGCTCCAGGATCCAGACCGTGTAGCCCCGACGGATCAACTCGCCGGCGGTCTCGAACCAGGCCTCGGCCGATTCCCCGTAGCCCGGCAGGATTACGACCGTGGCCCGCGGCGCCCGCCAGCCGGCGGCGACGCCGTAGCGCTGGGCGGGCTTGCCGCCGGTCTCGATCAGCCCCCAGGCCCAGCCCTCGGGGGGATAGAAGCGGGGGCTGAGGGACGGCGGGGCCCGGCTCTCGGCGAACGGGCCCAACACATCGCTCCGACCGCACGCCGCGAGCAACAGGAGCAGAGCGGCGACGGCGAACGCGCGGACCATGCTATGTTTGAGCCCAGATCGCCGCTGTGGCGCAAGGCCGCTCAATCGCGGCTTGATCCGGGAGCCTCGAACGCCGATTTAGGGGCCATGGCGACCGTCATCGACACCGTCACCGGCGCAAGGCCGCGACACCCTGAAAAGCAGTCCCGGCCCGACACGCCGACGCTGCGCAAGCCGGAATGGCTACGCGTGCGCGCGCCCGGCTCCCCGGGTTATGCGGCGACGCGGGCGACGGTGAAGGAACACGGCCTCACCACGGTCTGCGAGGAGGCCGCCTGCCCCAACATCGGCGAGTGCTGGTCCATCAACCACGCCACCATGATGATCATGGGTGACACCTGCACCCGGGCCTGCGCCTTCTGCAACGTCATCACCGGCAAGCCCCAGCCCCTGGACCCCACCGAGCCCGCCCGCGTCGGCGACGCGGTGGCCAAGATGGGGCTGAAGCACGTGGTCATCACCTCGGTGGACCGAGATGATCTCGCTGACGGGGGCGCGGCGCACTTCGCCGCCGTCGTCCGCGCGATCCGCGCGGCGGCGCCCGCCACCACGATCGAAATCCTGACCCCGGACTTCCTGCGCAAGCCGGTGGCCGCCGCCGAGCTGGTGATCGACGCCAAGCCCGACGTCTTCAACCACAACCTCGAGACCGTGCCGCGCCTCTACCTCTCGATCCGTCCCGGCGCCCGCTACTTCCACTCCCTGCGCCTGCTGGAGCGGGTGAAGGAGCACGATCCCGAACAGTTCACCAAGTCGGGCCTGATGGTCGGCTTGGGGGAGACCAAGGAAGAGGTCATGCAGGTGATGGACGACATGCGTTCGGCCGGCATCGATTTCCTGACCATCGGCCAGTACCTGCAGCCGACCCGCAAGCACGCCGCCATCGACCGCTATGTGACCCCCGACGAGTTCCACGCCTATGAGGAGATCGCCCGGGCCAAGGGCTTCCTGATGGTATCGGCCAGCCCGCTGACCCGCTCGTCGCACCATGCCGGCGAGGACTTCGCCAAGCTTCAGGCCGCCCGCCGGGCCAAGGACGCCGCGGCCTAAACGCTTGCGCCATCAGGTCACCAAGACGCTGCCCTATGGGCCGGAGCAGCTCTTCGCCCTGGTGGGCGATGTCGAGGCCTATCCGCAGTTCGTCCCCTGGGTGACCGGCATGCGGACCTGGAACGCGCGCACCGACAGCCAGGGCCTGAGCTGGGTGGACGCCGAGGCCAGGGTCGGCTTCGCCTTCCTGAAGGAGAGCTTCTCCACCCGGGTGCGTCGCGATCCGGCCGCACGTCAGATCGATGTCGCCCTGCTGTCGGGGCCCTTCAAGACCTTGCGCAACCAGTGGCGGTTCGAGCCCGACCCCGCCGGAACCCGCGTCGAGTTCGACATCGAATTCGCCTTCAAGTCCCGGATGCTGGAGGCGTTGCTGGCCGCCAATTTCGGCCACGCCGTCGACAAGCTGATGGAATGCTTCGAGGCCCGCGCCAAGGCATTGTACGGTTAGGTCATCCGGTCGCGAAGGGCCTGCAGGGCGGCCTGGACGGCGGCCAGCTGCACCTCCGAGCGGGTCTCGTATTGGAAGAATTCCTGGCGGTGCATCAGGCCGTGATTGGTCCGGGCCGTGGCGATGTGGACCGTGCCCACCGGCTTGAAGGAGGTGCCGCCGTGCGGGCCGGCGACGCCGGTCACCGCCACGGAGATGTGGGCGTTGGAGGCCTCCAGGGCGCCCTCGGCCATCATCCGGGCGACGGGCTCGGAGACGGCCCCCAGGTCGGCGATCAGGTCGCCCGGCACCCCCAACAGCTCCTGCTTGGCGCGGTTGGTATAGGTGACGAAGCCGCGTTCGAAGACGTCCGAGGCGCCGGAGATCGAGCAGATCGCGCCCGCCACCAGGCCCCCGGTGCAGCTCTCGGCGGTGACGATCCGCAAGTTCCGCTCCCGCGCCTCGTCGATCAGCAGGCGCGCCAGGGTCTCGATCTCGAGGGAAAACATGCGGCGTGACTCCGACAAAGCTAGGCAAGGGTGAGGCGAGACCACAACATCGCCGCGACCCCAGACACAAGACGATTCGAGACATGACCACGCAGGACGCCGCCGCCAATCCCGCCGCGGCCCGCTCGCCGGCCCTGTTCGCCCTGACCGTCTTCGCCAGCGCCTGCCTGGTCTTCCTGGTCGAGCCGATGATCGCCAAGCTTGTCCTGCCCCTGCTGGGCGGGGGGCCGTCGATATGGAACACCAGCCTGGCCTTCTTCCAGGCCGCCCTGCTGGCTGGCTACGGCTATGCCCACCTGCTGCAGCGGGTTCGGTCCATCCGCCTGCAGGCGGGACTGCACCTGGCCGCCATGGTGGTGGCGGCGCTGGTCCTGCCGTTGCACGTCACCGGGGTGTTCGGCGCGCCAAGCTCGGAACACCCGGCCCTGTGGCTGCTGGGGGTGATGGCCGTATCCATCGGCGCCCCCTTCGCGGTGCTCTCGGCCACCGCGCCCCTGGCCCAGGCCTGGCACGCCCGCACCCTGCACGCCGAAACCGGCTCCGAGCCCTATGTCCTCTACGCCGCCAGCAACCTGGGCAGCCTGCTGGCCCTGTTGGCCTATCCCATCGTGGTGGAGCCCCTGGCCACCCTGCACGACCAGGCCGTGGGGTGGAGCCTCGGCTACGGCGCCTTCGTCCTGCTGATGGCCGCGCTGATGATCTTCGTCACCCGAGCCGGCGGGGAGGCCGCGCCGGTCGTCATGGAGGAGGGTGATGTCCCCGAGGCGGTCCCCACCTGGCGCGACCGGCTGACCTGGATCGTGCTGGCGGCCATCCCCTCCAGCCTGATGATGGGGGTGACCACCCACCTGGCCACCGACGTGGCCTCCGCGCCCTTCCTCTGGGTGATCCCGCTGGCGCTCTACCTGGTCACCTTCATCATCGCATTCTCCACCAAGCCCGTGATGTCGGAGCAGACCACCCTGATCCTGCAGGCCGCGGCGGTGGCGGCCTGCGCCTCGATCCTGCCCTTCAGGGTCAGCAACTTCTTCCTGCAGATATTCGTCCACCTCTCGGCCTTCTTCCTGACGGCGCTGATGTGCCATCAGGCCCTGGTGGCACGACGACCGACGCCAGCGCACCTGACCGGTTTCTACCTGTGGATGTCGCTCGGCGGGGTGGTGGGTGGCGGCTTCAACGCCTTCGTCGCCCCGGTGATCTTCAACAATGTCTGGGAGTACCCGCTGGTCCTGGCGCTGGCTTGTTTGGTCAGGCCCTGGGGCGACGGGCCGGTGGAGCGCTGGCGGTGGGCGACCTTCGCCATCGGGTGCGTCGCCGCGGCCGGCGCGCCCCTGGCCGTCCTGGCGGCCTATAACGGCGAGATCGGCCGCGCCCATCTGCTGGGAACCACGGGCCACGACCTCATGCTTCTGCTGGTCAGGCTGCTGTTGGCCGCCGCCGTGGTCTGCGCCTTCATCGTGCGCCGGCGTGGCCTGGTGTTCTTCGGGATCATCGTGATTATCTCGCTCGCCGCGGAGGGCGCGGGCGACAAGGTCGACGTGTTGAAAAGCTGGCGCAGCTTCTTTGGCGTGGTGCGCCAGTCAGAGTTGCAGTTGGCGCCCCTGGGCGGGACGGTGCGACTGCTGTCGCACGGCACCACCCTGCACGGCGCCCAGGCCCAGGATCCGCGCTTCCGCTGCCGGCCCCTGGTCTACTACGCGCCGGAGACGCCGATCGGCCAAGTCTTCACCCAGGCGGCGCGCGACAAGTCTGCCCTGCGCATCGGCGCGGTGGGCCTGGGGACCGGCGCGGTGGCCGCCTATACGCGGCCCGCGGATCGGTTGACCTTCTTCGAGATCGATCCCCTGGTGATCCGCATCTCCACCGATCCGGCCCACTTCAGCTACACGACGGCCTGCGCCAGGGGGAAGATCGACTATGTGGTGGGCGACGCCCGCCTGACCCTGGCCAAGCAGCCCAGGGACCAGTTCGACGTCCTGCTGATCGACGCCTTCTCTTCCGACAGCGTCCCGGCCCACCTGCTAACCGTCGAGGCCATGCGCGGCTACCTCTCCCGCATCAAGCCGGACGGGGTGCTGATCCTGCACCTCTCCAACCGCAATCTGGATCTGCGCAGTCCCGCCATGGCCGTGGCCTACGCAGCCGGCGGCGAGGCCCTGCTGCAGCGGCACGACGCGGCCAAGCGTTCGCCGATGCTGTGGGAGTCCTCCGAGGACGCGCTGATCGTGGCCCGCAACGCCAAGGCGCTCGCCGCCTTCGCCGCCGATCCGCGCTGGAAGCCGACGGAGCCCGTGCTGGTCCGGCCCTGGACCGACGACTACACCAACCTGGTCGGGGCGCTCCATGGGCGCATGAAGGAACGCTGGGCCTGGCTCCCCTAGAC
>JAZKBZ010000143.1:0-6260 GCA_040388315.1 Pseudomonadota bacterium
TGGCCAGCGGATCGGCGTAGCGTCCGCCCTCCGGGTCGTTCAGCAGATCCAACTCCAGCTGCCGGGCGCCGGCGTCCAGCTCCTGGGTCAGGGGCGGGTGGGCATAGTCCAGGGTGGCGGCCAGGTCGGGCTTGGCCATCCGGATCAGGGCCATCTCCTTGGGGGCGATGGCCTGCTTGTAGCTGTTGTGGGTCCCCACCACCTGGATCGCGTTCATCGGCAGGGCGTCGACGACCCGCCGCGTGCAGCCGGGCGCGCCGGAGGGATGTTCCAGGTCACAGTTGGCGGCGACCGCGAGGCCGGCGGCGAGAAGCAATGAGATCATGCGCGTCCTCTTGGGGCAGGTCTGCGTCGGCCTGGTGACAGCTCAACCTCGCCCAGCAGGGCGCCTCGGCGCAAGCTCCGGAAGGCAAAGGAATTTTCAAGACTTGGCGTGTCATGGCTAATTCCTGAGTTTCGGCACGCCGGCGCCTCAGGGGGGGACATGGACGCGGTCACGAAGCAGCGGGATTCGACGGCCGACCCCATGGGCCTGGCCTCCCCTCCCCAGGCCGGCGCCGCCTATCGCGCCACGCTCGCCGCCCACAGCCTGGCGATCCTGCCGCGCCTGGCCTTCGGGGTCACCGCCGCGACGCTGCTGGCCATGGTGGGCCACCCGGGCCTGGCCCTGGCGCTCGCGGCCGTCGGGATCACGATCGCCGCCCTGGTGGGCCGCACCGTCGTCCGCGCCCGCGCCGACCTGCTGGTGCGCCAGGACGAGAAGAACCGCCTCATCCAGACCCTCACCGAGGCCCGCGACGAGGCTGTGCGTCAGGCGAACGCCGCCGAGGCGGCCCGCGAGGAGGCCCGCCGCGCCAGCCTGGCCAAGTCCACCTTCCTGGCCACCATGAGCCACGAGATCCGCACCCCGATGAACGGGGTCCTGGGCATGGCCCAGCTGCTCCAGCGGTCCGACCTCTCGGGCCTGCAGCGCAGCCAGGTCGACACCCTGATCAAGAGCGGCGAACTCCTGATGGTGGTCCTCAACGACATTCTCGACCTGTCGAAGATCGACGCCGGCCAGATGGAGATCGCCAAGAGCCCCTGCGACCTGCGCGCCCTGCTCTGCGAGATGGAGACCTTCTGGGCGCCCACCGCGGCCGAACGCGGGCTGACGCTGGCCGTCGACATCGACGACGCCGTGCCGCCCTTCGTGGCCTTGGACCCCCGCCGCATCCGCCAGGTGCTGTTCAACCTGGTGGGCAACGCCCTGAAGTTCACCCAGGACGGCGCGGTCACCGTCACGGTGGACCGTGACCGCGCCACGGGGGCCCTGGCCTTCGCCGTCTCCGACACCGGTGTCGGGATACCCTCCGAGGACCTGCCGCATCTGTTCCAGAAGTTCAGCCAGGGCGACGCCTCCGACATCCGCCGCTTCGCCGGGGCGGGCCTGGGCCTGGCCATCTGCCGCGAGCTCTCGGCCCTGATGGGGGGCGACATCGCCGTGGAGAGCGCGTTGGGCGTGGGCTCCACCTTCCGGGTGGTCCTGCCCCTGGAGGAGACCTGCGCGCCTGCCGCCGAGGACATCGCCGCCCAGGCGATCGGCGAGGACGAGGCCCCGGCCCTGTCCATCCTCTGCGCCGACGACAATCCCACCAACCTGCTGGTCCTGGAGCAGCTCCTGGGCGCCATGGGCTTCCGCATCCGCAAGGCCAATGGCGGCCGCGAGGCCCTGGAAGCCCTGACCTCGGAGACCTTCGACCTGGTGCTGATGGACATCCAGATGCCGGAGATGACCGGTATCGATGTGCTCCAGGCCCTGCGCGCCGAGGCCGGACCCAACCGCCAGACTCCATTGATCGCGGTCACCGCCGACGCCATGACCCTGGGCGCCGAGCGCTATCTCGACCTGGGCTTCGCGGGCCTGGTCACCAAGCCGGTCCAGGTCCAGAGCCTGGTCTCGGCCATGATGGCCGCCGTGGCCAATTCCGAAGAGGGCGGCGACCTCGCGGCGATCGCCTAACCCACGACGCTGATCTCCAGCGGCGTCTCGGGAAACCGGCCCTCGACGAGGTCGGGCAGCAGTTCGCGCAGGCGTTCGGGATAGATCATCTCTGAGCTCGCGGCGATCTCCTCGAGGCTCCACCAGCGCAGGTCGTCCATCAGCTCCACCTCGTGGGCCTCCCAGGCCGCGCGGCTGGGATCGCCGCCCAGGCAGCGGGCCACGAAGTAGCTCTCCTTCAGCAGGACCAGCTCCCCGCCGTACAGGGTCAGGGGGCTGGCGCGCAGCCAGACCACCGGGCCGAGCTCCACCTGGGTGAAGCCGCTTTCCTCGGCCACCTCGCGCAGGGCCGCGGCCTCCAGGCTCTCGCCCTCGTCCACCCCGCCTCCCACCGTGAACCAGAAGCTGGGGGCCTCGGCGGTCAGCCGGCCGCGCATCAGCAGGATGCGTCCGTCCCGATCGAACAACAGAACCCGCGCCGTCAGCCGCTCTCGCATCTTAGAAACCACTCCGAACGCTCAAGGACGCTTTGAGAAGACTATCCTCAATTTGAGGTGTCCCGCGCAACACCACCAGTCGTGGGCGACAGCAAAATCTTCCAGCGCACAAGATGTACGATGCCCGACATTGCCGGAAACCCTCGACTGCGCCAGTTCGCCGCACCCCCATGCCCACCAAAGAACGATGTTTTCACAGCCCGTTAAGCTGAGCGGCGCAGGAATTGAGGGGCAATAATAGGAATCCGTCCCTTGGGCGTCGCACCACACCGGTTACTCGGGTTCGCCTTCGCCAACGCGGATCTTCTGCTTGAGATCGCCAGCGATGGTCAGATCGCCTTTGCGATCGGCGCCAGCGAAGCCCTGTCCGGCTCTCAGGAGACCGCCCTGGTGGGCCGGGCCTGGCGCGACTTCATCGATCCCCGCGACCGCGCCATGGTCCAGGCCCTGCTCGACGGCCTGACCGAGGGCAAGCGCGGCGGCCCCCTGGTGGTCAGCCTGGCCAGCAATGGCCGGGGCGAACGCGCGGCGGCGATGTCGACCTTCCGCCTGCCGGCGAATGAGGGGGCGATCTCCTGCACCTTCAGCCGCGCCCAGCCCAGCCAAAGCCACGGCCTGCACGATCGGTCCGGCCTGGAGGCCGTCACCGCGGCCCTGTTCGAGACGAGCAAGGCGACCGGCCTGGAACTCGAACTGGCGCTCGTCGAGATGGGTGGACTGCCGGCCCTGCGCAAGGCGATCGGTCCCGAGGCGGTGACCGCGTTGGAGCAACGCCTGGCCGGCGTGCTGCGCGCCCAGTCCCATGGCGGCGGCGCCGCGGCCGACCTGGGGGGCGACCGCTACGCCCTGGTCCGCCATACGGGCGAAACCGGCGAGGTCCTGGCCAAGCGTCTGCTCCAACTCCTGGCCATCGACCCCGTCCACGGCGTCGAGGCCAACGCCAAGACCCTTGCGCTGAAGGGCGAGGTCTCGCCCAGCCAGCTCATCCGCGCCATCCGCTATTCCCTGGACTCCTTCATCAAGGACGGGATGAAGGCCGAGGGACCCGACACCCTGAACGAGGCGGTCAGCCGTTCGGTGCGCCGCACCCTCGTGGACGTCGGCGCCCTGGGCCAGGCCGTGGCCGACCGCAGCTTCCGCCTCGTCTATCAGCCTGTCGTCGACCTGAAGAAGAGCGGCGGCCTGCATCACCATGAGGTCCTGGTCCGCTTCGGCGACAACGCCAGCCCTTTCCCCATGATCCGCATGGCCGAGGAGCTGGACCTGATCGAGCCCCTGGACCTGGCCGTGGTGGAACGCACCCTCGCCAAGCTGGTGGAGGATCCCTCCCTCCACCTTGCGGCCAACATCTCCGGCCGCAGCATCGTCAGCTCCAGCTTCGTCGAGGCGGTCCGCACCATGCTGGCCGACAATCCCAAGGCCGAGGGCCGCCTGCTGTTCGAACTGACCGAGAGCGCGGCCATCGAGGACCTGGCGCTGGCCGACCGCCACCTGCAGGCCCTGCGCGCCGAGGGCATCCTGATCTGCCTGGACGACTTCGGGGCCGGGGCGGCCTCCCTGGCCTATCTCCAGCAGCTCTCCCTGGACATCGTGAAGATCGACGGCCGCTACATCCGCGAGCTGCAGCACGGCGGCCGCGAGTCCACCTTCATCCGCCACCTGGTCTCCATGTGCGGCGAGCTCGGGGTCAAGACCCTGGCCGAGATGGTCGAAACCCCCCAGGCCGAGGAGGCCGTCCGTCGCGCAGGCGTCGACTACGCCCAGGGCTGGCTCTACGGCGCGCCCAACGACGTGCCGATGGGCCCGCTCTCCGCCACGGTCACCAACTCCGTCCGGCCCGGTCGCCGGGTCGGCGCCGTGGACAGCTGGGGCTAGAGCGCAATCCGACGAAGTGGACACCGGTTCGTCGGAAAATTGCGCGACAAGACAGAAAGCTAGAGCGTGATCCGCTCCGATTCAATCGGAGCGGATCACGCTCTAGACCCCGCCCTATCCCTGGGCCGCCAGCCAGTCGGCCATGTGGCGCTCCAGCACCGTCATCGGCATCGAGCCCGAGAGCAGGGCCGCGTCGTGATAGGCCTTGATATCGAACCTCGCCCCCAGCCCGGCCTTGGCCCCGTCGCGGATGCGCATCCAGATGGTGTGGCCGACCTTGTAGCTGCAGGCCTGGCCCGGGGCGACGCAGTAGCGTTCCACCTCCCGCTGGGCGCGGCTCTTGGGATAGCCGGTGACGCTGACCATGTAGTCGGTGGCCTTCTCCCGGCTCCAGCCCTTGGAATGCAGGCCGGTGTCGATCACCAGGCGCGAGGCGCGGAACAGCAGGGATTGCAGGAAGCCCGCCTGCCCCAGCGGGTCGCCGTCATAGGAGCCGGTCTCGCTGGCCAGTTGCTCGGCATAGAGCGCCCAACCCTCCGAGAAGGCCGAGAACCCGCCGCCGGTGCGCCGGATGATCGGAATGCGATCGCTCTCCTGGGCGAGCGCGATCTGCAGGTGATGGCCCGGAACCGTCTCGTGATAGACGAGGGTTGGCAGGTTATATTTCGGCCATTCGTGGGTGTCCTTCAGGTTGATGAAGAACGCCGCCGGGCGGGAGCCGTCGAGCGCCGCGCTCTGGTAATAGCCGTTGGACGCGCCGTCCTGGATGAAGGCGGGCACCCGCTTCACCTCCACCTTGGCCTTGGGCAGGGTGTTGAAGGCGAGCGGAAGCTTCTTGTAGATCTCGCCGATCTGGACGTTCAGCGCCGCGATCAGCTCGGCGCGGCCGGCGTCAGTATTGGCGTAGACCTGGGCCGGATTATCGTTCAGCCCCTTCAGCCGCTCGGCCACCGTGCCGGTGGTCATGCCCTGGCCCTTCAAGATCACGTCCAGGCGCGCGGTGATGTCGGCCACCTGGTCGAGGCCGAGCTGGTGGATCTGCTGCGGCGTCAGGGTGGTGGTGGTCGAGGCCTCGCAGGCGTCGGCATAATAGGCCTCGGCGTTCTTCAGCCGGCCGATGCCGGCCTCCGAGGTGGCGATCTTGCGGTTGGCCTCCACCGCCGCGATCTGCCGGTCGAGGGCCGGGAAGATTTCCTGGGCCACGATCTTGGCGGCCGGTGTGGCGTAGTCGGCGGTCAGCCCCGCGGCCTTGGCCTTGGCGGCCAGGGAGGTCACCAGCACGGTCTTCTCCGGCGGCTGGTCGCGCAGGGCCCGGAGCTGGGCCAGGGTCAGGTCGCAGACGAAGTCCGGCGGCGCGACGCCGGCGGCCACGTCGATCTTCATGCGCTCCAGGTCCTGGTCCAGCACCTTGCCGAACGCGTGCAGGCGCGAGATCCAGGCGTCGGCGTCGGCGGCGTTGGCCACCCGGTGCTGGTTGTCCAGGAAGTCCGGGATCTCCTGATAGGCCCCGTTCTGCTGGCTGATCACATAGGGCGAGAACCGGCCGCCGACGCTGCCGAACTTGTACTTCTCGCCGTTCGAGAGGGCGTGGCTGTTCTGGTAGAGCACCACGTCCAGGTCGACCTTGGACGCCGTCGACAGGGCCGTGCGGTCGATGCCGTTCAGCGCCGCCACCCGGGTCCGCACCTTGGCCAGCCGCGCCTCGCGGGCCGCGGTCGAGACCTCGTCCAGTTGGCCCTTCAGCGCCGCCCGCGCCCCCTTGTCGAGGCCGAGCGAGGTGGCCCGCTCGGGGCTGTCATCCACCTGGTCCTCGAAGATCCTGTCCAGCAGGGTCTTGAGCTTGGCGTCCTCCGACCCCTGGGCGAGGGCTGGAGCCGCCGTCATCAGGGCCGCGCCGGCGGTGGTCA
>JAZKBZ010000144.1:0-1369 GCA_040388315.1 Pseudomonadota bacterium
CGGCTTTGCGCTCTGGGAAGTGGTTTCTTCGGGAGCGTACGCATGGCCGAAGGATATTTCAGCAGTGGGGAGGGCTCTTCGCCGAATGCGGCGGCCGACTTCCGCCAGCTCAACGCCCTGAACCCTGACCAGTTCAGCGGCCGCGGCCTATTCGACAAGCTCTTCCGCAAGGCCGCCCCGGCGGCGCAGCCGGCCGCCCAAGCTGCCGCCCCTCAGGCCGTGACGCCGGCCATTACGACCGGTCGATTCGGCGCCTTCACGCCGCCCTCGCCGGGGATGATCCCGCCGCCCCCCGGCGCCGACATGATGCCGCCCCTGCCACAGCCTCCGGCGCCGGTCGCGCCTCGTTCTTGGCTGGATGAACTATTCGGGAGGCCACGGCAGCCCGTGACCAATCAGGCCCCGCCCCGGTACATGCGAGGCGGCCTCGCCATGATGCGGGGCGGCTATCCGGCGCATCTGATGATGGGCCTCCCGCAGCGCTTCGCGCGCGGCGGCCCCGACTACGTCTCCCCTGACGGCCGCGGCGACGGCCGCAGCGACCACGTCGAGGCGCGCCTCTCGCCGGGCGAGTTCGTCCAGGACGCCGAGACGACGGCCCTCCTCGGCAACGGCGACGGCGAGGCCGGCGCGCGCGGGTGGGAGGCGATCCGGCAGGAGATTCGCGAGGACAAGGGGAAGGCCCTCGCGCAGGGCAAGTTCTCGCCCAACGCGAAGTCGCCGGCGCACTACGCCAAGGTCGGCATGCGCGCCGCGCGCGGGAGGAAGTAGATGTCTGGACTCTTCACGGGCAGCGGCGGCTCGGGCCAAAACACGGCCCAGCAGTCCTACACCAACAGCAACATGCTGGGTCCGCAGGCGGGCCTGCGCGACTCCCAGATGGGGAACATCGGCGAACTCGCCATGGCCCCCTATCAGCCCAACTTTCAAGAGTACGCCAACTTCAACCCGACCCAGCAGAAGGCGTTCGGCCAAGTCGACTCCGCCCAGGGCAGCTGGAACCCCTACTTCGGGAACGCCTCCGGCGCCCTCAGCACGTACATGCCTCAAGCGCAGCAGGCCTTCCAGGGCGCCCTGAGCAGCCCGACGGCCCTCTCTGCTGCCGCCCCCTACACCGCCGGCGCCGCCCAGACGTGGCCCTCTATGCAGGGCAACTACCTGAACCCGTACATCGGGAACACGGTCAACGCCGCCAACCAGTACCAGAGCCAGAACTTCCTGAACAACGTCCTGCCGGGGCTGACGAACCAGTTCGTCGGCAGCGGCGGCGGCCTGCGTGGGAACAACCCCGCCTACCAGAACGTGATGACGGGCGCGCTCAACAACTTCAACCAGAATCTCGGCATGACGACGCAGGGCGCCCTCAGCG
>JAZKBZ010000144.1:1379-2055 GCA_040388315.1 Pseudomonadota bacterium
GTACGGGATGTTCAACAGCGACGCCACCCGACTGGCGGGCCTCTCTGGCACCGTCGGCAATCAGGCGACGCAGGACCGCTCCGGCCTCGGTGCCCTCGGGCAGACCCTTGCCGGCACCGGCACAGGCCTGGCGGGGGCCTTCTCTACCCTCGGCAGCCAGGACCTGAACAACCAGCTGCTGGCCTCCAACGCCCTCCTGCAGACGGGCAACCAGCAGCAGAACCTGGAGCAGAATAGGCTCAACGCCTCCTTCGCCGAGAACGCGGCCCGCATCAACGACCCCTACGCCAAGGCGGGGTGGGCGGCCCAGACGCAGAGCGCCTACCGCCCCGACATGGCCACTAACTCGAACATCTACGGCCAGACGTCGGGCTCCGCGTCGAGTTCGGGCAGCCCCTTCGGCACAATTCTCGGCGGCCTATCTGCCGTCGGGTCGCTGATTCCTGGCATCGGCACCGGCATCAGCGCCATCAGCAACTTACTTGGCGGCGCCGCCGGCGCGGCGTCCGGCCCCCTGTCCGCCGCCACTGCCGCCGCCGGCCAGGTCGGCAGGGCCCGCGGGGGCCCCGTCGGATTCGCCCACGGCGGCTACTTCGGCCTCGACGAGGCCTCGACGCCCTCCTTCATCCACAACCCTGGCTACTTCAAGATGATGCAGCCCTATGCCTTCTCCGCC
>JAZKBZ010000145.1:0-1783 GCA_040388315.1 Pseudomonadota bacterium
AACCGCTCGGCCGTGGCGCTGAAGGACTGCATCACCCCCTGATCGTCGATCACCACCATCGCATCGGGCACGGTGGCCAGGATGGACTGCAGGTGGTCCTCGCGCTGGGCCAGGTGAAGCACCGCGTCGGCGGCGCGCCGCGACTGCCGCTGCAGGCGCCAGCCGCCGTAGGCGATGGCCGGCGCCAGGGCCACGAACAACACCGCCTCGGCTAGTTCGGGCGGTTCGTCGAACAGGTGCGCCCCGCTGACCGCGACCGCGCCGAATAGGCTCAGGGCGGCGGCCAGCAACGCCGGCCAGGGGCCGCCCACCGCCGCGGCGAACAGCACCGCCGGGGCGAAGAGCAGCAGCACGGGGCGGCCCTCGAAGACCGGGCCGAGGGCTAGGCGCGCGCCCAGGGCCAGGGCGACACCAAGGATCGCGAGGCCATAGCCACGCCAGGCCGCGATCACAGGGCTCAGCGGCGGATGCGGAGAAGGCGGCATGGTGTTGGGCTAGGATCGATTGCGATCCGGCACAAGACCGAAGATCGTCGCCGGAGCCCGGCGTCAGGCGGCGTAGCCTCCGACGCGCTTGATATTGCAGTGGGCCCACAGCATCTCAAGCGTCCTGGCCAGCTCGTCCATCATGGCGTCGGTGTGGGCCGGCGACGGGGTGAAGCGCAGCCGCTCGGTCCCGCGTGGGACGGTGGGGTAGTTGATCGGCTGGACATAGACCCCATGCTCTTCGAGCAGGATGTCGCTGATCATCTTGCAGTGGTGGGGGTCACCGACCAGGACCGGGACGATGTGGCTCTCCGAGGGCATCACCGGCAGGCCGGCCTTGGCCAGCTTGGCCTTCAGGGCCGCGGCCCGCTCCTGGTGGGCGACGCGGACCTCGTTGTGGTCCTTCAGGTAGCGGATCGAGGCCACGGCCCCGGCGGCCAGCGCCGGAGGCAGGGAGGTGGTGAAGATGAAGCCGTCGGCATAGGAGCGGATGGCGTCGACGATCATGGCGTCGGCGGCGATATAGCCCCCCATCACCCCGAAGGCCTTGGCCAGCGTCCCCTCGATGATGTCGATCTGGTCCATCACCCCGTCACGCTCGGCCACCCCGGCGCCGCGGGGGCCGTACATGCCCACCGCGTGGACCTCGTCCAGATAGGTCATGGCGTGGTATTTCTTGGCCAGGGCCACCATGCCCCTCATGTCGGCGATGTCGCCGTCCATGGAATAGACGCTCTCGAAGGCGATCAGCTTGGGCGCCTCCAGGGGCTCGCGGGCCAGCAGCTCCTCCAGGTGGGCCAGGTCGTTGTGGCGGAACACCCGGCGCTGCTCGCGCTTGCCGGCCCGGATGCCGGAGATCATCGAATTGTGGTTCAGCTCGTCGGAGAAGACGATCAGGCCCGGCAGGATCTTGTACAGCGTCGAGAGCGAGGCCTCGTTGGAGACATAGCCCGAGGTGAACAGCAGGGCCGCTTCCTTGCCGTGCAGGTCGGCCAGCTCGGCCTCCAGCTCGACATGGTAGTGGGTGGTGCCGGAGATGTTGCGGGTGCCGCCGGAGCCTGCGCCAGCCTCGTCGATGGCCTGGTGCATGGCGTCCAGCACCAGCGGGTTCTGGCCCTGGCCCAGATAGTCGTTGGAGCACCAGACGATCACCTCCGAGGAGGTCCCGTCCTCCCGGGTCCAGGTGGCGCGCGGGAAGGCGCCCCGGTGACGCTTCAGGTCGGCGAAGACCCGATAACGTCCCTCGGCATGGACCTGCTCCAGAGCGGTGCGAAACGCGGCCTTGTAATCCATCGACT
>JAZKBZ010000146.1:0-10460 GCA_040388315.1 Pseudomonadota bacterium
CGTCCGCACGGTCATGACCGAGATGGGCAAGGCGATGATGGGCACCGGGGAGGCGTCCGGCGAGGACCGCGCCCTGATGGCCGCCCAGAACGCCATCCAGAACCCGCTGCTCGACGAGGTCTCGCTCAAAGGCGCCAAGGCCGTGCTGGTGAACGTCACCGGTGGCCTGGACATGACCCTGCTGGAAGTCGACGAGGCGGCGAACGCCATCTCCGAACAGGTCGATCCCGAAGGCAACATCATCTTCGGCGCGGCCTTCGATCCCAGCCTGAACGGCATGATCCGCGTGTCCGTCGTGGCCACCGGCATGGACGGCGCCTCCATCGCGGCCATCGAGCCGAAGATGGAACGCCGCCCGCTGACCGCGCCGCCGCTGCGCGCCACCGAGCAGTCCTACGCGCCGCAGCCGGCGCCGGTCGAACCGGTGCGCTCGATCTACGCCACCCCGGCCGCCCAGGCGCCCGCGCCCCGCTACGAGGCGCCCCGCCAGGAGGCTCCGGCCTATCGCGCCCCGGCCGCGGCGGCTCCGACGCCAGCCCCGACCTCGGCGCCCGCCGCCTATCTGGACGAGGACACCGAGGCCCAGGGCGACCTCTACGCCGCCCCGACCCCGGCTCCGGCCCCTCGCGTCGAGCCCCAGATCATCCAGGCCGCGGCGCCTCAGCCCGCCGCCCCGCCGCCCATGACCCGGATCGTCGATCCGTCCGTGGCCGATGAGGACGACGAGCCCCTGTTCGCCGACACCGCCTTCGAGGACCGCCGTCCGCAACGCAGCGGCGGTTTCCTGAGCCTGTTCGGCAGCCGCCCCCGCTACGACGCTCCGGCCCCCGCGCCGGCGGCCCGGCCCGCGGCCCGCGGCGGCGCCCAGCCTGCCGAGACCCCGGCCCCGCAGGAGCAGGCCGAGAGCCAGGAAGACCTGGAAATCCCGTCCTTCCTTCGCCGCCTGGCCAACTAGGTCCACGCCCAAGCTTCAGAACTGGCGCATGGCCGGGCTCACGCCCGGCCATGTTGCGTTTCAGGCTGGGGATTCGCCCGTGAGGCGAGGGGCTTAGGTCTTGATTCGCCTAAGGTTTCCTGAAGTCCCGATTCGAAACATTCGGAAACAGGACGTGTCTTGCGGCGCCGCAGCATAGCCCTTAATCGGGCATCTCTGGCGTATCGTGGCCGTCATGGCCGCCTGCGAAGCACGAAGGGTTCCGGTCTTGCCCGCATCTGCGTTTCAACACACCCTGCAGGGCCCGGCGATCTTCGCCGGCGTCGGCGTGCACACCGGCGCCCATACCCGCGTGGCCGTGCGGCCCGCGGCCGCCAACACCGGCATCGTCTTTGTCCGCACCGACGTGACCGACCGCGACAACCGCGTGCCGGTGAGCGCTGAAGCAGTCTGCAAGACCCAGCTCGGCACCGTGATCGGCAACGCCGCCGATGTCACCGTGGCCACCATCGAGCACCTGATGGCCGCCCTGGTGATGCTGAACATCGACAACGCGGTGGTGGAGCTCGACGGCCCCGAGATGCCGATCATGGACGGCTCCTCTCAGCCCTTCATCGAGATCCTCGACCGCGCCGGTCGCCGGGGGCAGGACGCCCCGCGCCGCTATATCGAGATCCTGGAGACCGTCGAGGTCGTGGACGGCGACAAGCGCGCCACGCTCAGCCCCGCGGACCGGTTCGAAGTGGCCTTCGAGATCGTCTTCGACTCCAAGGCCATCGGCCGTCAGCGGGTGGACCTGCCGATGGACGAGCACGCCTTCCACAGCGAACTGGCCAATTGCCGCACCTTCGGCTTCCTGCACGAGGTCGAGGCCCTGCGCGCCATGGGCCTGGCCCGGGGCGGCTCGATGGAGAATGCTGTCGTCATCGAGGGCGACCGCATCCTCAACCCGGAAGGCCTGCGCCGTCCGGACGAATTCGTGCGCCACAAGGCCCTGGACGCCATCGGCGACCTCTTTGTGCTCGGCGCCCCGGTGCTGGGCCGTTTCGAGGGCGTTCTGGCCGGCCACGGGATCAACAACGCCGTGGTCCGCGCCCTGGTGGCCCGTCCCAACGCCTGGCGCTACCGTAGCCTGGTGGACAATCTCGCCCAGGCCGTCTGAGCCTGCCTGGCTGAGCCGGGTAGGCTAGGCTGCGAAACTTCCCGCGGGCGGCGTGACGCGTTCGCCCAGTCCGATTTCGAAGTCGCGCAGGATCTCGAAAGCCTCGTCGCCGGACGCCTCGATCCTCGCGCCCTCCGGGAACCGGAACCGCCAGAAACTGGCGATGTGCGACAGGGCCCCCATGGTTTCCCCCAGGGCGATGAACATGTCCGGGGCGCTGATCAGAAACTCGCGGAAGGCCTTGGGATTGCCGTTGACCGTCAGGTCGCGGAAGGCGTCGTCATAGACCCCCATGGCCCGGTTGACCCCCGAATAGGCGCGCCCGATGGCGCGGCGGATCCGGGCGCGGGCCTCGTTCACATAGGTCATGGCGTCCGGCGTGCAGGGCCTGTGCAGCTTCAACTTGTCCAGTTCGACCAGGGTGTCGCGGATGCGGGGCCGCAGGTCGGCCATCGACCATTTGTAATAGAGGAAGCCCTTCCAGCTGAAGACGCCCTCGCTGAAGGCCGAAGGGCTCATGCCGAAGGTGAGGCGCAGGGGTTCGAGCTTCGAATCGATCCGGGTCGAAAGCAGGGCGCTCACCAGCCTGGCGGTCTGCTCCAGATCGGTGGCGCCGACGTCGCCAAAGGCCAGGGTGATCAGTTCGGCGACTTCCGCGCCCACAAAGGCGCGCATGCGCTCGACGTCCGCGGTCGAGATCGCGAAGTAGCAGGCGGCCACCTCCACCTTGTGCCGGCTCAGATGCTCCCGCAGCAGGAAGGGATCGAAGGACGGCAGCTTGTTCATGATGCGGAGCGTCTTGACGTCGTGCCTCAGGTCCGCCCCATCCCCACAGACCTCGGCCAGGGTTTCGCGCCACCCGGGATGGTCCAGCATGATGGATTGCCCGCCCAACTCCAGTTGTTCCCGGTGCAGGGGCAGGATGACCTTGGTGGTGATCTTGTTTTCGCAGGTCAGGACATAGGCCTCGTCACGCCGCAATCTGTGCTTCACGAACAGGGCTGTGTTGAGGATCCGGGATCGGAAGAAGGGCTGGTCCGAGTACTCCGGCGTGTCAGACCAGTCTCGCGCGACCGACACAAGATTCAGCACCCGCGCTGTCGAGGCGGTGGCCTCCAGGTTTCCCAGGTTCCGCACGCCGTAGGAGGACGGCATCGGAAAGTTGAACGATTCATTGGTCATGGCGCGGCATCACATTCGGGCGCCACAATAGGGTGCAGCCTTAAACTGAAGGTTTACGACGCGCTTGGGGCGCCGAGGGCGGGCCAGGCGTCCTTGCGGGGTTGAATCTCGTGGGCCGGGGTCCTCTTCATGAATGGCTTGGCCCGCCTTCCGTTTGCGCCCCGCCAAGCGTGGTGTAGAAGCAAGGTCACGCGGCGCGGGGGCGCGCATTTGGTCTGTTTGAGGTGACGGTGTCCTTGCTTCGCAATTCCTGGGGTCGCCCGGCGCTTGTCGCCTGCATGGTCGCCCTTGCCCTCGCCGGGTGCGCCGGCAAAGCCAAGCGGCCCAAGCTGGCCTATGAAGAGCGCCCCGTGGAGCTGCTCTACGCGACCGGCGCTGACCGGATGGACCGTGGCCTGTGGAACCAGGCCGTCGACTACTTCCAGGAGGTGGAGCGCCAGCACCCCTATTCGGAGTGGTCGCGCCGGGCGATCCTGATGACCGCCTACGCCCACTACCAGGCCAACAACTACGCCGAGGCCATCGGCGACGCCGATCGCTTCATCTCGCTCTATCCGGGCAACCCGGCGGCCACCTACGCCCACTACCTGAAGGCCATCTGCTATTTCGAGCAGATCGTCGATGTGGGCCGCGACCAGGCCGCCACCGGCCAGGCCCTGGATAACCTGCGCGAGGTCGTGCAGCGCTATCCCCGCACCGAATACGCCGCCGACGCCCGGCTCAAGATCGACATGGTCAACGACCAGCTGGCCGGCAAGGAAATGACCATCGGCCGCTGGTACCTGCGCCAGGGCGACACCATCGCCGCCCTGGGCCGCTTCCGCACGGTGATCGACCGCTACCAGACCACCACCCATGCGCCGGAAGCCCTTTACCGCCTGGTGGAGGCCTATCTGACCCTGGGCCTGGCCGATGAGGCCAAGCGCAACGGCGCGGTGCTCGGATTCAACTATCCGGGCGATCCCTGGTACGCCGACGCCTACGAGCTGCTGACCGACAAGGGCCTGCGCCCCGCGGTGGAGCCCACGGCGAAGAAGCGGGGGGTGCTGTCGCATCTGCCGTTCCGCAAGGACAAGACGGCGACCCTCAAGCCGCCGTCGACTCCGATTGAAGAACCTAAGGCGAACTGACCGCTTCCAGCGCGTCTGATTCCGGGCGATCTTCCCCGACATGCTGATCGGACTTTGGATCCGCGACGTCGTGCTCATCGAGGCCCTGGACCTGTCCATCGGGCCGGGCCTCACTGCGCTTACCGGCGAGACCGGGGCGGGCAAGTCGATCATCCTCGACGCCCTGGGACTGGCCACCGGCGCACGCGCCGACGCCGGCCTCGTGCGGCAGGGCGCGAGCCAGGCCATGGCCTCGGCCGTCTTCGCCCCGCCGCCGGACCATCCGGTCTGGGACGTGCTGGAAGAGAAGGGGCTCGCCTATGCCCGTGACGAGGACCTGGTGCTGCGCCGGACGCTGGCCGCCGACGGCCGCAGCCGCGCCTTCGTCAACGACCAGGCCACCAGTGTCGGCGTCCTGAAGGAGCTCGGTCAGCACCTGCTGGAGGTGCATGGTCAACACGAGACCGTCGGCCTGCTGGACGCCCGCACCCACCGGCCGCTGCTGGACGCCTATGGCGCCCTGGCGCCCCTGGCCAAGGCCGTCGGCGCGCGCTGGACCGCCTGGCGTGAGGCGCGGGCCAAGGCCGACGAGCTGCGGCAAGCCGTCGACCGCGCCGCCGCCGACGCGGAGGAACTCACCCTGCGGCTCTCCGAACTGGATCGGCTCGATCCCCACGAGGGGGAGGAGACGGCGCTCGCCGAAGAGCGCGCGATCCTGGGGGCGGCCGAGAAGGCCATCACCGACATCAATGACGCCCGCACCGCCTTCGAGGGCCTCAGCGGCAAGCTGGCCGCCGCCGTGCGCGCCGTGGAGCATGCCCGGGCCCGAGCGATCCAGGCCGGCGCCGCCGAGGACGGGGCGGCCGTGATGCGCCTGACCACGGCCAGCGCCGCCATCGACCGCGTGTTCGGCGAGGCCCAGGAAGCCGAGGCCGCCGTGGACGCCGCCGCCGAGGCCTTCGACTTCCGCCCCGACCGGCTGGAAAAGGCCGAGGAGCGGTTGTTCGAGCTGCGCGGCATGGCCCGCAAGCTGCAGGTCTCCGTCGAGGAGTTGCCGACCCTGCGGGTGCGCTTCGCCGAACGGCTGCGGGCCATGGAGTCCAGCGAGGACGACCTGAAGGTCGCCGACGCCGCCGTCGCCCAGGCCCGCGCCGCCTATCTGGCCGACGCCGAGAAGCTGTCGGCGGCCCGCCGCGCCTCCGGGGACCGCCTGGCCGCCGCGGTAATGACCGAACTGCCACCGCTGAAGCTGGACAAGGCCCGGTTCCGGGTGGCGGTTGAGGCCCTGCCGGAGGACCGCGCCGGACCGACGGGCGCCGACCGGGTGGCCTTCGAGATCGCCACCAATCCTGGCGCGCCCTTCGGCGACCTGGGCGCCATCGCCTCGGGCGGGGAGCTGGCGCGCTTCGCCCTGGCCCTGAAGGCGGCGCTCGCCGGCCGCGCCGAGGGCGTGCAGCCGCTGATGATCTTCGACGAGGTGGACCAGGGGGTGGGCGGCGCCGTGGCCGACGCCGTGGGCCTGCGCCTGCGTAGGTTGGCCGCCGACGCCCAGGTGCTGGTGGTGACCCACTCGCCCCAGGTGGCCGCCCGCGCCGACGCCCACTGGCGGATCGCCAAGGCCGGGGACGGAGACCGCCTGCGCACGGCGGTGGAGACCCTGTCGCCCGCCGACCGCGAGGAGGAGATCGCCCGCATGCTGGCCGGGGCCCAGATCACCGACGCGGCCCGCGCCGCCGCCCGGGCGCTGATGCATGCTTGAGGCCGCCAAACCGGTCGCCGAGCTCGACGAGGGCGAGGCCGTCGAGGAGCTGACCGCGCTCGCCGACGAGATCACGCGCTACGATATCGCCTATTATCAAGAAGATGCGCCGAGGATCTCGGACGCGGAATATGACGCGCTGAAGCGCCGCAACGCGGAGATCGAGGCGCGGTTTCCCGAGCTGGTGCGGGAGAATTCGCCCTCCCTGCGGGTCGGGGCGGCCCGGGCCGAGCAGTTCTCGCCGGTCGAGCATGGCGTGCCCATGCTCAGCCTCGACAACGCCTTCTCCGACGAGGAGGCGGTCGAGTTCGACGCCCGGGTGCGGCGCTTCCTGAAGGCTGGGAACGCGCCCATCGCCTATACAGCCGAACCCAAGATCGACGGGCTGTCGGCCTCCCTGCGCTACGAGAAGGGCGTTCTCGTCCAGGGGGCCACCCGCGGCGACGGGCGGGTGGGGGAGGACGTCACCGAGAACCTGCGGACCCTCTCGGAGATCCCCAAGCGGTTGGCGGGCTCGGGCTGGCCCGAGGTGATCGAGGTGCGCGGCGAGGTCTATCTGGGCCATGCCGAGTTCGCGGCCCTCAATGCGGCGGCCGAGGCCGCGGGCCAGAAGACCTACGCCAATCCGCGCAACGCGGCGGCCGGCTCCCTGCGCCAGATCGATCCGAAGATCACGGCCACGCGGCCCCTGCGGTTCTTCGCCTATGCCTGGGGCCTGATCAGCGGATCCTTCGCCGACACCCAATGGGAGGCCCTGGCGAAGCTGAAGGCCTGGGGCTTCCAGACAACGCCGCAGTCGCAGCGGGTGATGGGCGCGGAGGGCCTGCTGGCCGCCTATCGCGACATGGAGACGGCGCGGCCCAAGCTCGTCTTCGACATCGACGGGGTCGTCTACAAGGTCGACCGGCTGGACTGGCAGCAGAGGCTGGGCTTCATCACCCGCACCCCGCGCTGGGCGATCGCGCGGAAGTTCCCCGCCGAGCGGGCGCGGACGGTGCTGGAGGCCATCGACCTGCAGGTGGGGCGGACCGGGGCGGTGACGCCGGTGGCGCGGCTGCGGCCGGTCACGGTGGGGGGCGTGGTGGTGGAGAACGCCACCCTGCACAACGCCGACGAGATCGCCCGCAAGGACCTGCGGGTCGGCGACACCGTTGTCATTCAACGGGCCGGCGACGTTATCCCGCAGGTGGTGGAGGTGGTCGCCGACCAGCCGCGGGGGCCGGCGGCCTTCGAATTCCCCACCCATTGCCCGTGCCCGCTGCACACCCCGCTCGCCCGGGAGACCACCGCATCGGGGGCCGAGACGGTGGTGCGCCGCTGCACCGGGGAGTTCGCCTGTCCCTTCCAGCGGATCGAGCACCTGAGGCATTTCGTGTCCCGCCGGGCCTTCGACATCGAGGGTCTGGGAGAAAAGCAGCTCACCGCCTTCTATGAACGCGGCTGGATGCGCGAGCCCGCCGACATCTTCCGACTGGCGCGGGACGAAGACCGACTGACGGAGCTGCGGGGGACCGAGGGCTACGGGGAGACCAGCGTCGGCAACCTGGTGGCGGGTATCGACGCTCGCCGGCATATCCCCCTGGATCGGTTCATCTTTGGCCTGGGAATCCGCCACATCGGCGAGACGACATCCCTGGCCCTGGCCCGCCACTACGAGACCGTGGAGGCCTTCACCGCCGCTGGCGAGGCGGCCGCGATCCAACGACCGGGCCCCGACTATGTGGCGCTCTCGACCCTGGACGGCATCGGCCCCACGGCCCTGGAGGCGATCATCGCCTGGGCGCGGACCCGCCCCGATGTGCTGGTCCCGGCCCAGGCGTCCCTGGACGAGCGGCTGCGGTTGTCGATCCCCAAGCTGAACCGCACCGCCCGCCAGGCCCTGGCCGAATTGTTCGGCGACTGGGGGAGCTTCGAGGCCGCCGCCAGCCGCGCGGCGGCCCAGGCGCCGGGGGAGGACTTCCTGGAATTGGCCTCGGTGGACAGCGTCGGCGTGGTGGCCGCGCGCATGATCGCCGAGTTCTTCGGCGAGCCGCACAACCGCGACATGGTGGGCAATCTCGCGGCCGAACTGCACGAGGTGCAGGCGGTCGCCAAGCCCAAGACCGACACCGCCGTGGCCGGCAAGACCATCGTCTTCACCGGCGCCCTGGAGAAGATGACCCGCGACGAGGCCAAGGCCCAGGCCGAGGCCCTGGGCGCCAAGGTCTCCGGCTCAGTGTCGAAGAAGACCGACCTGGTGGTGGCCGGACCCGGCGCCGGCTCCAAGCTGAAGACCGCCACGGACCTCGGGATCGAGGTGATCACCGAGGACGAGTGGCTGGCCCTGGTGGCCGGCTGATGGTCGGCCGCGGCCCGACCCTCGACGAAGAGGTTCTGATCGGGCGGCAGCGGCTGCGCGAGAACATGCTCAACCTGGCCGAACTGATCTTCGAGCGGGCCCTGACCCGGGCGCCGGACCATCCCATGGCTCTGCGCCTGCTGGGCGTCACCAGGCACAAGCTGGGCGACAGCCAGGCGGCGATCGGCCACATCCGCGCCGCCACGGCCCAGGAGCCACAGGTACAGGTCGGATGGTGGGATCTCGCCGTGGTCCTACGGGACCTCGGAGAGGCGCAAGCGGCGGTCGAGGCCCACGCACGGGCGCTGGGACTTCAAGGGGCCGATCCAGAGGGCGTCGCCCTGCCGCCGCTAGCCAGTCTGACGCTCTCCACCGACCGCGGGGCGCACGCCTTCACGATGGTGGACTACCCCTATACGGCCACCATCCGGTATGGGGCTGGCCGTCCGTCGCATCCCGAGCTCGCCGCGCGGATCGGCCAGGGCCGAGACGGGTATGCGGCCCTTCTTTCCGAACTGGGGGAGCTTCAGCCGGATTTCGCCGAGATCCCGCTGGGGGGCGCCTACGAGGGGTCCGAACCCTTCTGGCTGAACAGCTGGTTCCCGGCCCTGGACGGCATGGTCCTGACCCAGATGCTGAGGCGACACAATCCGCCACGCTTCGTCGAGATCGGGTCGGGCCTGTCGACCAAGTTCGCCCGGCGGGCGGTACAGACCTATGGCTTGCGCACCACGCTGATCTCCGTCGATCCGGAGCCGCGCAGCGAGGTGGATCGGCTGTGCGACCAGGTCATCCGCAAACCCCTGGAGCGCTGCGACCTCGCCATATTTACGACCCTGGAGGCGGGCGACATCCTGTTCCTGGACTCATCCCACCGCAGCTTCCAGGGCTCGGACGTCACGGTGTTCTTCCTGGAGATCCTGCCGCGGCTGAAGCCCGGGGTGCTGATCCAGATCCACGACATCTACCTGCCCGACGACTATATCAGTGGCCATCTGAACAAGCTGTGGAACGAGCAGTACCTGCTGGCCACCGCCCTGCTGTTCGGGGCGACGACCTTCGAGATCCTCTTCCCCTGCTGGTATGTCGGCCGCGATCCCGAGCTCTCGGCCCAGGCCAGGGCCTTGCTCTGCAAGGGGCCGCTGAGTCGCCTGGATCTCTATGGCGCCTCGTTCTGGATGCGGAAGACCTAGGGGCTCCGATCGGACCGCGCCGCTTCAGGGCCGGCGCGCGGTGACGATCCAGGTGGCGGAGTCCAGACGCACCCCCTCGGGCCTGGCGTGCGGGGCCAGCGCCTCGCGGACCGCGGCGATCACGGCGTCGCGGTGGCCGGGGTTTTCCCGCAGCATGGCCCCGAGCGGCCCGACCTTGAGGGCCACGGTGAGGGTCTGGTCGAGGTCGCCACTGCCGATCTTCTGGTCGTGCGGGGTGATCTCGACATCGCCAAAGCCCGCCGCCGCCAGGATGCCGCGAACTCGCTCCGGATCGGCGAAGGCGAAGGGGCCGGGCGCGTGGGGATCGGCCGCCGGGGGCGGGACCGGCGGGGCGGGCAGGTGGGCCATGGCGGCGGCCATGGGCAGGGACATGACGGGGTTCTCGCCTGCGGGGCGCCAACAGACGAAGGCCAGGCGGCCGCCGGGTTTCAGGGCGCGGCGGATATTGGCGAAGGCGGCCGGCGGATCGGCGAAGAACATCACCCCGAAACGCGAGAAGGCGGCGTCGAAGCTCGCGACCTCGAAGGGCGCGGTCTGGGCGTCGGCCTCGCGCACGCTCTCGAACTTCGGGACGCTGGTGGCGGACGTTGCCGCCGCGGTGTGGGCCGCGACCGACCGAGTGCTCACGGCAGCGACCAACATCACGAGCAACAGCATCTCCCCGTCGTCGAACTCCCTGCTCGTTGTGTTCCACCGCGCCGCTGACAACCAGGCCTCGATGGGGATCAACTCGACGACGCTCTCCAATGTCGGGTCGTGGAC
>JAZKBZ010000146.1:10470-37603 GCA_040388315.1 Pseudomonadota bacterium
TCCCGCTGGCTATCCGCGAGGAGATCAATCGTCGCCTCCTGGAAGGCCAGGCCGGGGAGGCCCTCGCCCCGGCGGCGGGCCACCTCCAGCAGGGGATGGGAGATATCGACTCCCAGGACCGAGCCGCCGGGAGCGACGGCGGCGGTCAGGGCCAGGCTGGTCTGGCCGGCGCCGCAGCCGATATCCAGGATGCGCTCACCCGGCGTGGGCGCGAGGGCGGCCATGGCGCGCAGGCCCAGTGGCTCAAGCTGGTGGTCGAGGCGGTCCTGCAGGCTGGCCCAGGTGTCGCCGGCGCCGGCGTTCCAGTAGGCGGCCTGATCGGCGTTGGGGTTGGGGTTGCTCATGGTCTGACCTCAGAGGGGCGCGCAGGCGGTTTCCAGCCAGGCGCGGACATCGGCGGGGAGGCGCGGCCCGACCACGGCCAGGACGCGCGCGTGGTAGGCGTCCATCTGGGCGCGCTCGCAGGGAGTGAGGAGAGCGACCTCGATCAGGCGGCGGTCGATGGGGGCCAGGGTCAGGGTCTCGAAGCCCAGCATCGGCCGCTCGCCGCCGGGAATGGGGGCGGGTTCGGTGACGTACTGCAGATTTTCGATACGGATCCCGTAGGCGCCTTCCTTGTAGTAGCCCGGCTCGTTGGAGACGATCATGCCCGGCAGCAGGGCCACGAAGTTGGGCAGCTTGGCGATCCGCTGCGGGCCCTCGTGGACGCCGAGATAGGACCCCACCCCGTGGCCGGTGCCGTGGTCATAGTCGAGCCCCCGGGCCCAGAGGTGCATGCGGGCCAGCGCGTCCAGGGCCGAGCCGGTGGTGCCGGCCGGGAAGCGGATGGCGGCCAGGGCCAGGTGGCCCTTGAGCACCAAGGTGAAACGCTCGCGCATCTCCTGGCTGGGCTCGCCGATGGCCACGGTGCGGGTGACGTCGGTGGTGCCGTCCAGGTACTGGGCGCCGGAGTCCACCAGCAGCAGGGAGCCCGAGACCGTCTTCTTGTTCAGTCGGGTGATGGGCCGGTAGTGGACGATGGCGCCGTTGGAGGCGGCGCCCGCGATGGTGTCGAAGGAGAGGTCCTTCAGGGCGCCGGTCGCCTCGCGGAAGCCCTCGAGTTTGGTGACCACCTCCACCTCGTCGGGCAGGCTGGTCTGGGCCTCGGTGGCCAGCCAGTGGAGGAAGCGGGCGAGCGCCACGCCGTCGCGGGCGTGGGCTTCGGTCGTCCCGGCGATCTCGGTCTTGTTCTTGGTGGCCCGGGGCAGGGCGCAGGGATCGTCGCCGCGCACCACCTCGGCGCCGGCCTTGGCCAGGGCCTCGAAATACCAGGCCGAGGAGAGACCGGGATCCACCAGGACGCGGCGGCCGTTCAGATCGGCCAGGGCGGCGGGCAGGTCGTCGGGGGTCTCCAGGGTCACCTGGTTGCCGAGCCAGGCGGGGAGTTCCGGGGTCACCTTGGCGGGATCGAGGAACAGGCGTGCCGTGCCGTCCTTGTTCAGGATGGCCTGGGAGAGCGGCAGGGGCGAGCGGATCACGTCGCCGCCGCGGATGTTGAACAGCCAGGCGATGGAGGAGGGCGCGGTGAGCACGGTGGCGTCGGCGTTCTTGGCGGCCAGCGCCTTGCCGAGGCGCAGGCGCTTGTCGGCGGAGTCCTCGCCGGAGTGCTCCAGGGGCTGGGGCGTGACCGGGGCGGTCGGCTGGGCGGGCCGCTGGGCGCCCCAGGCCTGGTCGAGGGGATTGGCGGCGACGGCCTTGAGCTCGGTGCCGACCTTGGCGGCGGCGGCCTTCAGGCGGTCCAGGGCGTCGGGGCTGTGCAGGCGGGGGTCGTAGCCGACGACCTGGCCCGCGGCCGTGGCGGTCTCCAGATAGGCGGGGACACCGCCGTCGACGAGGTCGCGAATCTCGAAGGTCGCCTCGTCCACCTGGTCGCGGACCTGCAGGGTGTAGCGGCCGTCGACGAAGACCGCCGCCTTGTCCTTGAGGATCACCGCGGCGCCGGCCGAGCCGGTGAAGCCGGTGGCCCAGGCCAGGCGGTCGTTGGCCTCGGGCAGGTACTCGTTCTGATGCTCGTCCTCGTGCGGCACGAGGAAGCCGTCCAGGCCCTGGTCGGCCATGGCCTTGCGAATCAGGGGGACGTGGCGGGGGCCGAAGGAGCGGTCGGTGGTTTCTTCGAAGGTCTGGCGCATGGCAGGCATGTAAGCCGTTCGGGCAGGGGCCGCAAAGGGCCGAAGCTTGCAGATTGCGCTCAGCCTCGGCTAGAACCTGCCCATGGTTCGCGCTCCCGCCCTGGCTTGCAGCAATTCCAACGGTCCCATCGGGGTCGTTCGAACGCGCATGCCTTGAGCTAGAGCGATTTCGAACCAGACCCCGCCAGCATCGGCCGGGGTCTGAAAGACAAGAGAACCCGTCCGATCTTCCCACATCGGAGCGTTCCCATGACCACCACCCCACCCTGGCTTCCCATCGAGACCGAGCGGTTGCTGCTGCGCGACTTCCGCGAGGCGGACCTCGACGCCATCCACACCTACGCCACCGACCCGGAGGTCGTGCGCTACATGACCTGGGGGCCCAACACCCCGGAGGTCACCCGCGAGGTGCTGGACCGCAATCTGGAACGGCAGAAGACCTGGCCGCGCGACGAACTGAGCCTCGCCGTCGAGGTCAAGGCGACCGGCGCGATGATCGGCGTCATCTCCTTGCACGACGCCAACACAGACAACAGCGCCTTCGGTTATTGCTACAACCGCGACCACTGGGGGCGGGGCTATGGGACCGAGGCGGCACGGGCCCTGGCGGAGGTGGCCTTCACCCACCTGGGCCACCACCGCATCTGGGCCACCTGCGACGCCCGCAACCATGGCTCCTACGCGATCATGGAGAAGGTGGGGATGCGGCGGGAGGGGCATCTGCTGCAGGACACCCGGGCCCATGACGGCTGGCGCGACAGTTTTCTCTACGCCCTGCTGGCGGAGGAGTGGCGGGCCCGCCAGGATTAATTATACCCGGATATAATTGACGGAGGGCGGGAACGGGGCTAGGTCTCCGTCTCCCGCCCGAGGATTGAGACCGTGGACAAGCAACGCCGCCGAGACATCGCCCAGGCCTACAAGGAGCGGAAGGGCGCGATGGGGATATTCAGCCTGAGCTGCGCGCCGACCGGGGAGACCTGGGTGGGCATGAGCCGCAACCTGGACGGGGCGGCCAATTCGGTCCTGTTCGGCCTGCGCATGGGCTCGCACCGCAACGCCGCCATGCAGGCGGCCTGGAAAGCGCACGGTGAGGCGGCCTTCACCTATGCGGTGGTGGAGACCCTGGAGGAGGATCTCAGCCCGATCGGCAAGGAAACCTGGCTGAAGGGACGCCTGCGACACTGGATCGCGGCCCTGGAGGCGCGTCCCCTGGTCGCCTGAGGCCGGTCGGTAGGTGTTTGGTAAGCGGCGCGCCGCAGGCTTGGCCGTCGATTCGATCGGAGCGCCCATGACCTGCTGCCCACAACACTCCACCTGGCCGCAGTTGTCGCGCCGGAGCCTGATGGGCGCCATCGCCCTGGGCGGCGGCGTGGCCCTTATGAGCGGTCTGACGCCTGGCGTGGCCCGGGCGTCAGGCCATGCCGAGGCCCTGTTGCTGACCTGCATGGACTATCGCCTAGTCAACGAGGTCGAGGCCTACATGACTAAGCGGGGCATGAGGGACAAGTACGACCACATGATCCTGGCCGGCGCCTCCCTGGGCGCGCTGAACGACAAGTACGCCGTCTGGAACGAGGTGTTCTGGACCCACCTGGACCTGGCGGTGCAGCTGCACGAGGTCCATCGCCTGATCGTCATCGATCACCGCGACTGCGGCGCCTACAAGCTGGTGCTGGGGGAGGCGGCCGTGAAGGACGCCGAGACCGAGCTGAAGAGCCACGTGAAGCAGCTCTACGCCCTGCGCTCCCAGGTCACGACCAAGCATCCGCACATGGAGGTGGAGCTCGGGCTGATGGGGTTGGACGGGGCGGTCACCCAGATCGTCTGACCGCCCCGGTCCGGTTACTGCTGCGGGGGCGCCGTGGTGGCGTCCTGAGCGGCGTCCTGGGCGCTGGCTGCGGCTTCGCGGGTCGCCTCGGCGGTGCGGTCGGCTGCGGCGCGGGCGCTGTCGGCGGCGGCCTGGGTGGCGCCGGCCATGCTGGAGGCGGCGTTGGCCGAGGCTTCGGTGGCGGCCTGCGCGGCCGTCTGAGCCTGGGTCGTGGCGGTCTCCATCATGGCCTGGCTACGGCCGGCGTCGGTGGCCGCCTGCAGGTCCGTCTCGGTGGCCCGGTTATTGTTGAACATGAAGAACAGGCCGACGATGGCCACCACCGCGACGATGGCGGCGATCCACCAGCCGGCGTTGCTGGAGCCGCCGGAGGCCGGGGCGCTATATTCCGTGCGCACCGTCGCCGGCTGCTCGATCACGGTCTTCTCGACATAGGGGTCGTTGGGATTGCTCATGGGTGTGTCCTCAGGTTCGGCGGTGAAGACCACCGTCGAGGCGAGAACGCCGCCGATAACCCCCGGTTCCTAGCTTCGGCGTAGCACCAGGGTGGCCCAGGCGTCGCGGTGGATGCGACGGACCAGGGTGAATCCCTTGGAGCGGTAGGCGGCCAGGACCCGGCGCTCCTGGGTGCGCAGGAGGCCCGACAGGATGGCGATCCCGCCCGGCTTCAGGGCGAGCTTGATATCGTGGGACAGGGCCACCAGGGGCGGGGCCAGGATGTTGGCGAAGACCAGGTCGTAGGGCGCCTTTTCCCGCACCGAGGCGTGGCCGAGGCCCGAGGCGTGGAGGAAGCGGGCCTTGGCCTTGTTGAGCACGGCGTTCTCGGCGGCGATGCGGACCGAGGGGGCGTCGATGTCGGTGCCGACCGCGATGGGCGTGCCGGTGCGGGCCGCGGCGATGGCCAGGACCCCGGTGCCGGCGCCGACGTCCAGGACGCGCTCGAAGCGGTGGGCCTTGAGCAGGTCGTGATAGGCCTGGAGGCAGCCGACGGTGGTGCCGTGGTGGCCGGTGCCGAAGGCGGCGCCCGCCTCGATGCGCAGGTTGACGGCGTTGACGGGGGCGCGGCCCTTGTCGTGGGCGCCATAGACGAAGAAGCGGCCGGCCCGCACCGGCGGCAGGCCCGACAGCGCCATGGCCAGCCAGTCGGCGTCGGCCAACTTCTCCACCAGCACCTTGAGCCTGGGATAGGCGGCCAGGGCTCCGGCGAAGCCCTCGGTCTCGTCCGGCGTCGTGGGGAAGGCGTCGATGCGCCAGATGTCGTGGTCCTCGTCCTCCTCCAGGATGGAGTAGGTGACCCCCTCCAGCCTGGGATCGGCGTCGATGGCCTGCGCGGCGGCTTCGGCCACGGCGCGGGGGCCACGGGCGATGATCTGAACAGCGTCTGTCGTCATGCGCATCCGTCTAGAGGCGCGGGCGCGGAAAGGCGAGAGCTTAGGCGGGGGGCGGCTCGGCTGGGGCGTCCTCCGGCGGGGTCGGGGGATAGCCGTCGGCGAGGCCCGCCAGGATGTCGCCGCCCATGGAGGGGTAGGTGGGCGGCGGGGCCGGCTCTGTCTCGTACTTCACCGGGGCGACGGCCAGGCGAACGGGGGCGTCCTCGTGGACGACCTTGGCGGGGGCCGGTTCCGGCTCGGCCGACGCCATCTCGATGGGGTATTCGGGCTGGGTCCAGTCGGTGCCGATCACATAGTCGGGGATCTGGCCGGCATAGCTGCTCCAGCTGGCGTTCTGCTGCTGACCGGGGGGGCTGCGGACGCCAGACACGCCCACCAGCATCTGGGGCCCGTCCAGGTCGGTGAGTTCCCGCAGGGTCGGCTTGAAGGCGCCGCCGATGGCCAAACCGGTGACGGTGGCGATGGCCATGCCCAGAAAGACGTACCGCAGATCCCGCATCTCGACTCCCTCACTACTCATTATAGCGCGCGAAGGGGCGTCTGGTTCAGCATCTGGCGCGCCTGTCCCAATTCGGCGCGGCGAGGCCGGCGGGGGCGGCGCGGTGGGACGGAATTCGCCTGCCAGGCGCGCACGGGCCCGGCGGGTTCAACCCCCTGGGCATGTCGGGCGGCGATCGGCTGGCCTGCCTCTTGCGCTGAGCCACCGGCGCGATTGCGCGCGCCGACCGACTGGAGACCGCCATGACCCCTCGTGTTCCCGAGACCGACGACCAGACCTCCTGGATCGCCCTCCTGGCCGTCCAGGCGCTCAACGCCGTCGGCCTGGTGTTGATGATCGCGGCCTGGCCGCTCCTGGCCCTGGCCGACGGGTTGCGGCGCCCGACTCTGGTGACCATCGAGGTCGCGCCCGAACACCTGCCGAGACTGTCGGCGGCCCCGACACCCTATCTGCGCGAGTTCCGTCTAGCGGCCTAGACTCCTTCGCGGGCCCGCGTCGTGGCTCGCTCGATCAGGTCAGCGATGCGCGGAATGAGCTGGGCGGGGAGGTCATGGCCCATGCCCGGGATGACGTGCAGCTCCGCGCCGGGGATCACCGCGGCGGTGTCGTGCCCACCCTCCATCGGAACCAGGGGATCATCGCCGCCGTGGATCACCACGGTAGGGACGCTGATGGTGGCCAGCGCCGCGCGGCGGTCGCCGCTGGCCACGATGGCCGCCATCTGGCGGCTGCGGCCGACGGGATAGTAGGCGCGCCGGGCGTCGGCGCGGATGCGCTCGGCGAGGATCTCGTCCGGGGTCGGATAGGCCGGGCTGCCGATCACCTTCTGGCTCTCGATGCCGTTCCAGATGTGCTTGTCGAGGTTTTCGGCCGGATCGACGCCGGGCTTGGTGAGGGCGGCCATGGCCTCGGGCTTGGCCGGGGGCAGGGCGGGATTGCCGGTGGTGGACATCACCGAGACCAGGGACAGCACCTTCTCGCCGTGGTTGGCCGCCACCATCTGGGCGATCATGCCGCCCATGGAGGCGCCGACGATGTGGGCCTGCTCGATCCCCAGGGCGTCGAGCAGGCCGGCGCTGTCGGCGGCCATGTCGTTCAGCAGGTAGGGGACCTCCGGCGTCTGGCCGCTCATCAGGGCGGTGTAGACGGCGGTCATGTCCGGCTCGCCGTGGTCGTGGAAACGGTGGGAGAGGCCGACGTCGCGGTTGTCATGCACGATGACCCGGTAACCGCGGCCGGTGAGCTCGCGGATGAACTGCGGCGACCAGCGGGTCATCTGGGCTCCGAAACCCATGATCAGCAGGATCACCTCGCCCTTTTCCGGCCCGTAGACGGCGTATTCGAGGGGGATGCCGTTGGCGATGATCTGGGGCATGCGGCCCTCCCGAACGTCTCAAGTGATGGGCGATCACCCTGGGGGCGAACCGGGCGTCGGGCAAGGGCGGCGGTGGCCGCATCCCTTCGCCGGGCGCGGGGCGGACCCTTCAGCCCTTCTCGACGAATGAGTCGATGACCTTCTTCTCGCCGGCCTTTTCGAAGGCGACGGTGAGCTTGTTGCCGTCGACGCTCTTCACCTGGCCGTAGCCGAACTTCTGGTGGAAGACGCGGTCGCCGCGCTTGTAGTCGCTGGCCGCCGAACTCTCGGCCACCAGCCGGCCCTCGCCCTCGATGACCTGCTGCCGGCCCGGATGGCTGCCCTGGTAGCCGCGGGCCTGGGCGCGCTGCCAGCCGGGGGAGGAATAGCCGGAGCCGAAGGCGGGCGTCGCGTCCCAGGTGCTGCCGTGCTGCTGCTGCATGCCCGGACCGCCGCCGTAATAGCCGGTCTCCGAGGAGGCTTCGACGTTGGCCAGCGGCAGTTCGTCGACGAAGCGACTGGGGAGCTGGCTGGTCCAGCGGCCATAGACCATGCGGTTGGCGACGAAGGAGATCCGCGCCTCTTCCCTCGCCCTGGTGATGCCGACATAGCCGAGGCGACGTTCCTCTTCGAGGCCCTTCTCGCCGCTCTCGTCCATGCTGCGCTGGGAGGGGAACACCCCTTCCTCCCAGCCGGGCAGGAAGACCAGGGGAAACTCCAGGCCCTTGGCGGCGTGCAGGGTCATGATCTGCACCGCGTCGGCCTGGGGCCCGCGGTCCATGTCCATCACCAGGGAGACGTGCTCGAGATAGGATTGCAGGTCGTCGAAGGCGCCCATCGACTGGACGAGCTCCTTCAGGTTCTCCAGGCGGGTCTGGGCGGTGGGCGTCTTGTCCAGGCGCAGGGCGTCGGTATAGCCGCTCTCCTCCAGGATCTGCTCGGTGAGCCGCGCGTGGTGCAGGGTCTGGGCCTGGGCGCGCCAGCGGTCGAGGTCGCGCAGGAAGTTGGAGAGCGCCGTGCGGGTCCGCGCCGCCAGCTCGTCGGTCAGCACCACTTCGCGGGCCGCCGTCATCACCGGCACGCCGTTCAGCCGGGCGATCTGCAACAGCTTCTGGACCGTGGTGTCGCCGATGCCGCGCTTGGGGACATTGACGATGCGCTCGAAGGCCAGGTCGTCGTCCGGCGACTGGATCAGCCGCAGATAGGCATGCGCATCGCGAATCTCGGCGCGCTCGAAGAACCGGGGCCCGCCCACCACCGTGTAGGGGATGGAGAGCAGGACGAACCGCTCCTCGAAGGCGCGCATCTGGAAGGAGGCGCGCACCAGGATGGCCATGTCGCGGTACTTGCGCGGGTCCTTCTCCGTGCTCCCCTTGTGGGCGCGCTCGATCTCGTCGGCGATCAGCCGGCTCTCGGCCTCGCCGTCCCAGACCCCGCGGACGATGACCTTCTCGCCGCCGTTCTGCTCGGTCCACAGGGTCTTGCCCAGGCGGCCCTTGTTGGCGGAGATCAAGCCGCTGGCGGCGGCCAGGATGTGGCTGGTGGAGCGGTAGTTGCGCTCCAGGCGGATGACGGTGGCGCCGGGGAAGTCCCGCTCGAAGCGCAGGATGTTGTCCACCTCGGCGCCGCGCCAGCCATAGATGGACTGGTCGTCGTCGCCGACGCAGCAGACGTTCTGGCTGGCTTGGCCCAGCAGGCGCAGCCACAGGTACTGGGCGACGTTGGTGTCCTGGTACTCGTCCACCAGGATGTAGCGGAACCGGCGGTGGAACTCGGCCAGCACCTCCGGCTGGCTCATGAAGATGGTCAGGTTGTGCAGCAGCAGGTCGCCGAAGTCGCAGGAGTTCAGCACCCGCAGGCGCTCCTGGTAGAGGCGGTACAGGGCCGGGCCCTTGCCGACGGCGAACTCGCGGCCCTCGTTGGCGGGCAGGCGGTCCGGCGTCCAGCCGCGGTTCTTCCAGTGGTCGATGAGGCCGGCGAGGGTCTTGGGCGTCCAGCGCTTGGCGTCGACGTTCTCGGCTTCCAGAACCTGCTTGATCAGGCGCTCCTGGTCGTCGGTATCGAGGATGGTGAAGTTGGACTTCAGCCCCACCAGCTCGGCGTGGCGGCGCAGCACCTGGGCGGCGACGGAGTGGAAGGTGCCCAGCCAGCGCAGGCCCTCGGCCTGGGGCCCGATGATGGCGGTGATCCGCTCGCGCATCTCGCGCGCGGCCTTGTTGGTGAAGGTCACCACCAGCAGTTCCCAGGGCTTGGCCTTGCCGGTGGCCAGGATGTGGGCCAGGCGCGTGGTGAGCACCCGGGTCTTGCCGGTGCCGGCGCCGGCCAGGACCAGGACCGGGCCCTCGGTGGCCTCGACGGCGGCGCGCTGCTCGGGGTTCAGCCCCTCCAGATAGTCGGGACCGCGCACGCGGGCCAGATCGCTGACGCGCGGGGCGGGGAGGTCTTCGAACGAGTCATGGGACGACATTGGAACATATGTAGCACAGGGCGACGCCGACTTAAGGGTTGTCGCGCCGCAATCTCCGCCCACGGAACCGGCCCGAGCGGGGTTCGTTGTGCTCCCGACATAAATCTAGGGAGGCTTTCGTGGCTGAGAATTCTGGCAATGGTTCGACCCCGGTCCTGGCCTTCATCGTGGGCGGCCTGCTGGTCGTGGTCGCGGTGATCGCCTTCATGATGTATTCTGGCGGCGGCTTCGGACAATCCAAGAGCGTGGATGTGAACATCAAGGCGCCTGACATCTCCATGCCGGCTAAGCCGGCGGGCTAGACATGGCCCAGAACTCCAATGGCGCCGGCCCCTGGCTGGCCTTCCTAGTGGGCGGGCTGATCGTGGCGGTCGCCGTCATTGGCTACTTCGTCTATGCGGGCCGCCAGGCCGCGCCCGACATCGCCAAGAGCGTCGATGTGCATGTCAGTCTGCCCAAGGCCCCGCCGATGCCGGAGGGGCCCAAACTGCCCGACATGCCGATCCCGGTTCCGAAGTAGCGGCATGAGTTCGCCGGACGACGAGCCAACGCCGCCGCGGGCGCAGGTCCCCGCCCTGGTGTGGGCCGGCCTGGCGGTGATCGCCGTCTTCCTGTTCCTGGTGGTGCTGCGGATGCTGAACCCGCCCACCATGGGGGCCACGCCGTCGATACCCGACATCCCGGTTCCCAGCGCGGCCAAGCCGGCGGCGTCGGCGCCGCCCTGAGTCTGTCTCAGCTCCGCGCGAAGCTCAGGGCCGCGACCCGGCAGGCCGAGGCAAGGGGGCGGTCGCCGCGCGTCTCGTCCAGACGGGCGATAAGGCCTGCCAGGCTGAGGGCCTGATGGCGCGCCATCTCCTCCAGCACCGCCCAGAACTCCGGCTCCAGCGCCATGGAGGTGGCGTGGCCGGCCAGCAGGATCGAGCGTTTACGCAATCTGGGCATCTGCATCCTAGTCTCGGGCGTCGCAGCGGCGATGCAACCATCTTCTGACCTGGGCGCGACCGCAAAAATGGGGACTTGCCAAAAAATGACGCCAGCGTCATCTTTAATCCAAACCCCGTTCCAAAGGTCTCGCCCATGACCGCCGCCGTCGTCGATCTCAAGCCCGCCCAGCCGCTGGAAAAGCCCCGCCTGCAGTGGGGCGCGGCCCTGCGCGCCCTGCAGCGGCTGCTGAACGACAAGGAGGACACCGGCCAGGTGTTCGAAATCATGCGGGCCCTGAACGGGACCGCCACCCGGGACGGCTACAACCGGCTGCTGACCACCGTGCAGGGTGGCCGCATCGCCTATGAGCGGGCCGAACTGGCCGCCAGGCTGATGGACGACGCCTGGCTGGACAGCTTCGCGCCGGGGACCGTCGGCGCCTCCTATCGCGACTTCGTGCGCAGCGAGCAGTTGTCGGCCGAGGGCCTGGCCGAGGTCAGCCGCCTGGGGGAGAAGGGCGTCGACCTGCAGCACCCCTATGCCTGGTTCGGCCGCCGCACCCGCGACGTCCACGACATCTGGCATATCCTGTCGGGCTATCACCGCGACGGCCTGGGCGAGGCCTGCCTGGTGGCCTTCTCTTACGCCCAGACCGGCGGCCTGGGCTGGGCCCTGATCGGGGTCGGCGCGGTGTTCCGCACGCGCAAGGGCGACCAACCCTACGCCCGGGCCATCTGGCAGGGCTACCAGCGTGGCAAGGCCGCGGCCTGGCTGCTGGGGGAGGACTATGAGCGCCTGCTCAACGAGCCCCTGGAGGCCGCCCGCAGGCGGCTGAACATCACCCCGGCGACGCTCTACAACGCCATCCCGCCGGCGGCGCGGGACTGGTCCACGTCCCTGGCGATGGCCGCCTAGGGACTTGCGGTCCTGGCCGGCGCGGGCGCATCCTTGCTGAAAATCCGGGGACGGACGCCATGAACGCGGTCAACAAACCGACACGGGGCTTGCGCGCGGCGCGGCGGGCCATGGACCTTCTGAATGCGACCGGCGACACCAAGTACGCCTTCGAGGTCATGCAGGCCCTGGGTCGCGACACCGCCCCGATCGGCTATGCGCGAATGCTGACCACGCCCCAGGGGGAGCGCATCGCCCAGGATCGGGTGGAGCTGACCACGAAGTTCGGAGACGCGGCCTGGCTGGCCAACTTCGCGCCCGGCACGGTGGGGGCGGCCTATCGCGACTTCATCGCGCGCAACAACGTCTCCGCCGCCGGCCTCGCCGAGGCCGGCGAGCGCGCGGACGTGGTCGAGCGTCCGTTCGGCCATCCGCATGCCTGGTACGCCCGCCGCACCCGGGACGTCCACGACGTCTGGCACGTGCTGACCGGCTATGAGACCGACGGCCTGGGGGAGGGCTGCCTCGTAGCCTTCTCCTACGCCCAGACGGGCAGCCTGGGCTATGTCTTCATCGCCTACGACGTGGCGCGCTCCGCCAAGCGGAACCATCCCGACCTGCCGGTCTTCCAGGCGATCTGGCGCGCCTATCTGGCGGGACGCCGCGCGGCCTGGCTGCCGGGGGAGGACTATGAGCGCCTGTTCGCCGAGCCCCTGGAGTCCGCGCGCAAACGCCTGAACATCAGCCCGCCGGAGACCTACCGGCGGATCCTGCAGGCGTTCCAGCCGGCGATGGCTGGGGCCTGATCACAACCAACCTCATCCCGGGGCTTGTCTGTTCAGTCCGGGGACATAGCGGACACCTGTTCGGGGACATCACTGACAGACTTGGGCCGGGACAAGCCCGGCCAAGACGATCAGAGGATAGGCCGGCGTTAGTCTTCCCGCTTCGCGCCGTCCAGCAGGCGCACGACCTTCCCGGTTTCGGCCTTCTCCACGGCCTTCTGGCCCTTGGTGCGGCCGAACTTGGCGCGGTTGGCGGCGGCCTGGGCCTTGTCGGCCTCGCGGACCTTGGCCTTCCGCGCCTTGTTGAAATTGACGACGTCGTTCATCGCGCCGCGCTCTCGCGGGGCTGGATGACCACGGTGGATTCCAGGCGCAGAGGCCGGCCGACCGGCACGGCGTAGGGCGCGCGGCCGGGGAAGACGCAGTTCTGCATGGAAAGCTCCTTGCGCAGGATCCAGCGGGTGAGCGGCTCGCCCTGCGCCTTGCAGGCCAGGCCCACGGCCCAGGGCGGATAGGCCGCGCCCACCGGCCAGGCGAAACCCATGGCGCGGCCGGCGGCCACCACGCCCACCGCCGGGGTCACGGCCTCCCCGCGCGAGGCGAAGCTCAGACGATCGGGCTGCACGAGGCGCATGGAGAAGCCGCCATAGCCCTTCTCATCGTCGCTGCCCCCCAGGGACAGGCCGTCGACGCGAGCAGTGATGGTGGTGTCGAATTCGATCCTCTGGCCCGCCGTGGTGGCGGGGCGGACGGTGACCTTGGTCTGTTCGCGGGCGACATAGATCAGCTCGGGCCTGGAATTGACGATCCAGTCGACGTCGAGGGTGAGCACCCCCGAGCCGTCCGGCTGGCCCTGGAACTTCGTGCCGCGCACGAAGAAGGTCAGGCCCTTCATGAACCAGCCGTCGGCCACCACCTCGTCGCCCAGCCGGACCTGATGCCAGCTCCAGAACAGGCCGCGCTGGTGCAGGTGATCGGCGGGGCGGTCCTGGGTCAGCACAGTCCCGTCGGGCGCATAGAGCGGATGGACATAGTTGAGGCGGCCGGGCTCGGCCGGGTCGTTGGTCCGGGTGCGGTAGACCAGCACGGTGCGGCCATTGTCGGTGAGGGTGACGCTGTCGGGGGCCAGCTTGGCGTCGATGGCCGCCTGGGCGGTCCCGGCGGTCGATAGCATCAGCAGGGCGGCGAGGGGGGCGGCGAGCTTGATCATGGCCCCAGCCTAGCTTCACCGGCCCGCCTCCGCATCCGATCTGTGGGCGCGGGGGATTAAAACGGCGCCATGAAGCCGGGCTCTAGGCTTCCAGGTCTTCCTTCCGGAAGGCCGCGAACAGCGGGACGGCGAGGCCCTCGATGTGGGGCTCGCCGTCGCCGCGCCAGAGGGTGCACACCACGGCGGTCAGTAAGGCTTCGACCTGAGCGAGATGGGCGGCGGCGTCGCGAACGGCCCCTCCGGTGGAGATCACATCCTCGATCATCACCACGCGGCGGCCTTTGACTTCCGAACCCTCGACAGCCAGGCAGGTGCCGTAGGTCTTGGCCTGCTTGCGCACGAAGGCGGCGGGGATGCCGCTGATGAGCGACATGGCTGTGGCGATGGGCACGCCGCCCAGTTCCACGCCGGCCAGAACTTCGGTGCCCGCCGGCAGCAGCGGTATCATCGCCTCGGCGACCCGCCGGAGCAGGGCGGGGTCGGCCTCGAAGCGGTATTTGTCGAAATACTCAGAAGCCACCGCCCCCGACCGCAGGACGAAGGATCCCCGCAGCCGGGCGACGGCGTTGATGTCGGCCGCCAGGCCCTGCTTGGCCGCGGCGTCCATGCCTATTTCAGCGAGGCGCAGAAGCGCTGGATGCGCCCGCAGGCGTCCTCCAGAACGCTGTTGGCCGTGGCGTAGCTGATCCGGAAGAAGGGCGAGAGGCCGAAGGCGGCGCCGAACACCACCGACACGCCCTCCTGCTCCAGCAGTTCGACGGCGAAGTCGGCGTCGCTGGTGATGACCTTGCCGCTCGCGGTGGTCTTGCCGATCAGCTTCTCCACCGACGGATAGACGTAGAAGGCGCCCTCCGGGGTGGGGCAGTGCAGGCCGGTGGCCTGGTTGAGCATGGAGACCACCAGGTCGCGCCGCTGTTCGAACAGCTTGGCGTTGGGCTTGATGAAGTCCTGCGGGCCGTTCAGGGCCTCCACCGCCGCCCACTGCGAGATGGAGGAGGGGTTGGATGTCGTCTGGCTCATGACCTTGGCCATCAGCTTGATCAGCTCTTCCGGGCCGGCGGCGTAGCCGATCCGCCAGCCGGTCATGGCGTAGGCCTTGGAGACCCCGTTCATGGTCAGGGTGCGGTCGTAGAGGCCCGGCTCCACCTGGGCGATGGTCCAGAACTGGAAGTCGCCGAACACCAGGTGCTCGTACATGTCGTCGGTGAGGATCCAGACATGCGGGTGGCGCATCAGGACGTCGGCGATCGCCTTGAGTTCGGCCTTGGTATAGGCCGCGCCCGAGGGGTTGGACGGCGAGTTGAGGAAGACCCAGCGGGTCCTCGGCGTGATGGCGGCCTCCAGGTCGGCGGGCTGCAGCTTGAAGCCGGTGGCCGCGCTGGTGGGCACGGCCTTGGGCTCGCCGCCGGCCAGCAGGACGATGTCCCAGTAGCTGACCCAGTAGGGCGTCGGGATGATCACCTCGTCGCCGGGCGACAGGGTGGAGATCATGGCGTTCCAGATCACCGGCTTGCCGCCTGGGGAGACGTTCACCTGGCTGGTCTTGTAGGTCAGGCCGTTCTCGCGCTGGAACTTGCCGACGATGGCTTCCTTCAGTTCCACGATGCCGTCGACATTGGTGTACTTGGTCTTGCCGTCGCGGATCGCCTTGATGGCGGCTTCCTTGATGTTGTCGGGGGTGTCGAAGTCGGGCTCGCCGGCGGCCAGCGAAATCACGTTGCGGCCCTGCGCCTTGAGTTCGCGGGCTTTCGCGTCCGCCGCCAAGGTGGCGGAGGGCTTCACGCGAGACAGCGCGGCGGATTCGAGCGACATGGCGGGTCAACTCCCGGTCGAAGGTTTAAGAGGAACGGGGCGGGGTGTAGCCGAAGGGGCTGCGAAGGCAAAGCCGCGAACCGCCCGGAACGTCCATTCCTGACCCCCGTTTGCCCAAAGGTCACAGGAGCCGCCATGAAACCCGCCTTGATCGCCGCCGTCGCCCTGCTGTCGCTCGCCGCCTGCGGGCGCAAGGCCGAGGGGCCGCCGCCGCCGCCGCCGATCGGGGGTCCGCCGCCCGCGCCCCCGAAGACCGCCCCGGTTCCGGCCTCCTATATCGGCCGCTGGGCCGCCAGCGCCGACCTCTGCGCCAAGGGCGCCTGGCTGTTCGAGGCCGACAAGGTCTCCACCGCCGGGGAGGTGAGCTGCGCCTTCCGGAGCGTGACGAAGACCGCCATGGGCTATTCCATCGACGCCACCTGCACGGCGGAGGGGCCGCCTGAGGCCAGGACCTTCACCCTGACCTTCCCGCCGGCCACGCCGCCGGCCATGACTGTCGCCGGCGGACCGTGGGGCGCGCCGGTCACCCTGAGGCTCTGCGCGGGTTGAACCCGGCTTGACCGTTCGGCAACGATAGGCGAGGGCAGGCCATGCGCCGCCTCTTCCGCTTCGTGACCGAGATGGACGCCCAGGCGTGGCGGACCGTGGGGGTGTCCTTCGTCCTGTTCGGCGGGGTGGGGATCGTCTTCCTGTTCGGCGCCCAGGTGCTGGGCTTCAGCGGCGAGGCCACGGTGGAGCAGTGGCTGGGCTCGGCCAGCGGCGCCTGGGCCCTGCCGACGGCGGTGGCGGCCTTCGCCCTGCTGGCCTTCATCGGCGTGCCGCAGTTCATGCTGATCGCCGCCGCCGTGGTGGCCTTCGGACCCTGGACCGGCTTCGCCTACAGCTGGATCGGGACGATGGTGTCGTCCCTGGTGGGCTTCTATCTGGGCCGGTTCGCCGGCGCCAAGGCGCTGCAGACCCTGTCGGGCGAGAGCATGCAGCGGTTCATGGGCCTGGTGGGGCGCAACGGCTTCCTGGCCAGCCTGATCGTGCGGCTGGTGCCCTCGGCGCCCTTCATCGTCGTCAACATGGCCGCGGGCGTCACGCCCATGCGGGTGGTGTCCTTCGCCGCCGGGACGGCCTTGGGCATCATTCCGAAGATCGGGCTCACCGCCTTCGCCGGCAATTCCATCGTCCAGGCGATGAAGGGCGGCAGCCTGAAGCACGTGGCCTGGCTGGTGGCGGTGGCGGCCCTGTGGATCGGCATCGGCTGGTTCGCCCGGCGGTGGCTGAAATCGCGGGAAGACGCCGTGGAAAAGGAGAACGCCCAGCCATGATCAAGCTCTATTCCTTCCCCGGCACGGTCAGCCTGGCGGTCCACATCGCCCTCGAGGAGGCCTGCGCCGACTACGAACTGGTGCGGGTGGACTTCCTGACCGACGAGCAGAGGTCGCCGGAATACCTCGCCATCAACCCCAAGAGCCGGGTGCCGGCGCTCGCCACCGAGCGCGGGGTGCTGACCGAGGCGCCGGCCCTGATGACCTATGTGGCGCAGAGCTTCCCGCAGGCCGGCCTTGCGCCCCTCGACGATCCCTTCGCCCTGGCCCAGGTCCAGGCGTTCAACACCTATCTCTGCGCCACGGTCCATGTGGCCGCGGCCCATCGGCATCGCGGCTATCGCTGGGCCGACGATCCGGCCGCCATCGCCGACATGCGCCGCAAGGCGCCCCTGAACGTCGCCGAACACTTCGAGCTGATCGAGGCCGAATACCTGGCCGGGCCCTGGGTCATGGGGGAGGCCTATACGATCTGCGACCCCTATCTCTACACCGTGGCGGGCTGGCTGAAGCGTGACGGGATCGAGATCGACCGTTTCCCCAAGGTGGCCGCTCATTTCGCGCGCATGGGCGAGCGGCCTGCAGTGAGGAAGGTTCTTGCTCAACTGGCCGCCTGAGGGCGCTCAGACGCAAGACTCTTGCGGTGAAGCCGCGAATTCGATAGATCGTCTACCCATGCGATCGCATCTGCACAGCCAGCTTCTTCTTATGCTGGGGCTTAGCCGCCCCTGGGCGCCCCTGTAGGCTGCGCATCTTCGCGGCCGGGCGCTTCAGGGGATGACCCCGACGTCCGAGCCTTCTAAAACACCCCCGCGAAGAATGAAGTGATCCCATGACCGTATCCCCCGCCGACCAGGCCACCGCCAACGACTCGACCCGCAAGGACAGCGACCGGGTCATCGTCTTCGACACCACCATGCGCGACGGCGAGCAGTCGCCCGGCGCCTCGATGTCGCTGGACGAGAAGCTGGAACTCGCCAAGATCCTGGAGGAGATGCGCGTCGACGTGATCGAGGCCGGCTTCCCCATCGCCTCCAACGGCGACTTCGAGGCGGTCCTGAAGATCTCCGAGATCGTTACCGAGAGCACGGTCTGCGGCCTGGCCCGCGCCGGCGTCGCCGACATAGAGCGCTGCGCCGAGGCGATCCGCCCGGCCAAGCGTGGCCGCATCCACACCTTCATCTCCACCAGCCCGGTGCATATGAAATGGAAGCTGCAGATGGAGCCGGAGGCGGTGCTGGACGCGGTGAGCCGGTCTGTCACCCATGCCCGCAATCTCTGCGACGACATCGAGTGGTCCGCCGAGGACGCTACCCGCACCGAGCGTGACTTCCTGCGCCGTTGCGTCGAGGCGGCGATCAAGGCCGGGGCCTCCACCATCAACATCCCCGACACCGTCGGCTACACCTATCCGTCCGAATATGCCGAGATCTTCCGCGACCTGATCGAGAACGTGCCGGGCGCGGACAAGGTGATCTTCTCCACCCATTGCCACAACGATCTGGGCCTGGCCGTGGCCAACAGCCTGTCGGGCGTGCAGGGCGGGGCGCGCCAGGTCGAGGTGGCCGTGAACGGCATCGGCGAGCGCGCCGGCAACGCCGCTCTGGAAGAGGTCGTCATGGCCCTGAAGGTGCGCGGCGACCGTCTGCCCTATTTCACCGGCGTCGATCCCCAGCACATCACCCGCGCCAGCCGCTATGTCTCGGCGATCACCGGCTTCCCGGTGCAGTTCAACAAGGCGATCGTCGGCAAGAACGCCTTCGCCCACGAGAGCGGCATCCACCAGGACGGGATGCTGAAGGACCGCGGCACCTACGAGATCATGAGCCCCGAGACCGTGGGGCAGGGCGCTTCCAACCTGGTCATGGGCAAGCATGCCGGCCGGGCGGGCTTCCGCGAGAAGCTGAAGGAACTGGGCTACGAGCTGGGCCAGAACGCCCTGAACGAAGCCTTCCAGCGCTTCAAGGATCTGGCCGACAAGAAGAAGCACGTCTTCGACGACGACATCGTGGCCCTGGTCGACGACGCCCTGGCCTCGGGCGCCGACCGCATCCAGGTCAAGCATCTGCGCGTGATCGCCGGCACCGACGGCCCGCAGGAAGCCACCCTGACCGTGTCGGTCGACGGCGACGAGCGTTCGGCCACCGCCACCGGCGACGGCCCGGTCGACGCGGTGTTCAACGCCATCCACGAGGTGGTGCCGCACACCGCCATGCTGCGTCTGTTCCAGGTGCATGCGGTGACCGAGGGCACCGACGCCCAGGCCCAGGTCTCGGTTCGTCTGGAGGAGGATGGCCGGATCGCCACCGGCCAGGCCGCCGACACCGACACCCTGACCGCCTCGGCCAAGGCCTATGTCAACGCGCTCAACAACCTCTTCGCCCGCAAGGAAAAGAGCGCGCCGGACGCCATCGCGTCGGGGTTCTGACGCCTCGCCAAGGTGTGTCATCCCGGTTTCCGCGGAGCGGTAGACCGGGACCCATAGTCACCGATTTTGCCGGCAAGCCCCGCGCGTCTGGGTCCCGGACAAGCCGCGTGCGCGGCTTTCCGGGATGACAGCGGAGGTGTGTCCGGCTGAGGACTTCCTATGCTCTGGATCGTTCTGACCGCGGCGGCCGCGCCGCTGCAGGTGGCGCGCAATGCGCTGCAGCGCGGCCTGGTGGGGGACGCCGGGCCCTGGGGCGCGACCCTGGTGCGCTTCCTGTTCGGCCTGCCGTTCTCCCTGGCGATCTTCGCGGTGGTGGCCTTTTGGACGCCCCAGGCCGATCCGCACCTGTCGGCGCGGTTCGTCATCGCCGTGACCGCCGGCGCCATCGCCCAGGTCAGCGCCACGGCGGCCCTGCTGACAGCCATGCGTCATTCGGGGTTCGCGGTGGCGACCTTCATGCAGCAGGCCTCCCTGCCGATCGCCGCCATCATGGGCTACGCCCTGTTCGGCGACCATATGAGCGTGGTCCAGTGGGCGGGGCTGGCGGCCACCACCTTCGGCCTGCTGGTGCTCTCCTGGCCGAAGGGGGAGGCGGCGGTGGCCGGGGCGCTGAACGGATCGCTGTTCGGCCTGGCGTCGGGGGTGGCCTTCGCCGTGGCGCTCAACGGCTATCGCCAGGCCGGCATGGCGCTGGAGCCTCTGCACCCGATCTATTCGGCGACGGCGGCCCTCTGCGTCGCCCAGACCCTGCAGTCCATCGTGCTCAGCGCCATCCTGGCGGTCACCCGGCCCCAGGCCCTGCGCTCGGTGGCGGGATCGTGGAAGCAGTCCCTGGGGGCGGGCCTCTGCGGCACGGTGGCCTCGGCCTGCTGGTTCTCCGCCTTGGCCCTGGCGCCGGCCGGCCAGGTCCGCGCCATCGGGGTGATCGAAGGGCCCATCGCCGCGGCGGCGGGGCGCCGGCTGTTCAAGGAGAAGCTGACCCTGGCCCAGATCGCCGGCGGCGCGGCCACGGCCGTCGGTGTGGTGATGACAGCCCTGGGGTAGGGCGGGCTATGCTGAGCCATCCGCCGACAGAGCGGGGAGGGAACCATGGACGTCGACGCCCACACTGAACGGCTGCACCGCGACGGCTACACGGTGATCGAGGACTTTTGCGATGCGGACACGCTGGCGGCCATCCGCCGAGGCCTGGCGCCGCACATGAGCACGCACCGGGGCCGCAACGACTTCGAGGGGTTCGAGACCGAGCGAGTCTATACCCTGGTGGCGCGGGGCCGGGTATTCGAGCGGGTGACCGAGGATCCGCGTGTCCTGGCCCTGCTCGACCGCTTCCTGCAACCCGGCTACCTGCTCTCGGCCAGCCAGGCGATCTGCATCTATCCCGGCGAGAGCGCCCAGGCGGTCCACACCGACGACGGTTTCTATCGGCAGAAGCGCCCCCGGCCGCCGGCCTCGATGAGCGTGATCGCGGCGGTGGATGAGTTCACCGAAGAGAACGGCTGCACCGAGGTGATCCCCGGCAGCCACCTGTGGAGCGACGAGGCGGTGGCGGCTCTGAAGCCTGAAGATCTGCCAGGCCTGCTCAAGCCCATGATCATGCCGGCCGGCGCGGCGATCGTCTTCCAGGCCACTCTGCTGCACCGGGGCGGGGCCAATCGCAGCAAGGCGCCGCGCCAGGCCTTCACCAACCAGTATTGTGAGCCCTGGGGACGGACCCAGGAGAACTTCTTCCTAGGCGTGCCCCGCCAACTGGTGAAGACCATGTCGCCGCGGCTGCAGCGCCTGCTGGGCTACGACATCTGGCCGCCCTTCATGGGGCATGTGACGGCGTCCCACCCGCTCAAGACCCTGGAGGACGGATACGTGCCGCCTGTGCTGGTGAACCGGGTGGTCGAGGACTAGGGACAGGAGCGCCGTAGGGCGCGAGGGGGGGCATATGCGACTGAGCGTGATTGAGGCGCTGTGCGAGCCGTCGGCGGCCCACAATGAGGACGCCTGGGGCCGGTCTGGCCAGGCGGTCTGGGTGCTGGACGGCGCAACGGGCATCGGCGATCGGCCCCATCTGGCGGGCCCGACGGATGCGGCCTGGTTCGCGGACCGGATAAACACCGAACTGGTTGAGGCCCTGGCTGCGGCTGGGGATCTCGGCGCGGCCCTGAACCGCGCCGTCGAGGCGGTCCGTGAGGCGGCGACGGCTCTCTGCGACCTCGACAGCCTGCCGAATTTCGAACTGCCCTGCGCCAGCTTCACCCTGGTGCGGGCTGTCGGCGAGACCGCGCTGGAGTTCGCCAACCTGGGAGACTGCCGCCTGGCCTGGCGCACGGGGCAGGGACCGGTGGCCACCTTCGGGACCTCGGGGGTCACCGAACTGGACGCCCGAATGGAGCGCCTAGTCGCGGAAAATCTGGCGCGGGGCCTAACGCTGGAGGAGGTCGGGGCCGCCGCCAAGGCGCTGGCCCGCGAGCACCGCAAGCTGATCAACATCCCTGAAGGCTACTGGATCCTGGATATCAGCGGAGCAGGCGTCCCCCATCTTCAGTTGGAGGTCCTGCAGGCCGGCGAGCCGATGGACATCCTGCTGATGAGCGACGGCTTTTCCCGGCTGGTGGATGTCTTCGGCCGCTACGATTATGACTCGCTGCTCGCCGCCGCCCTGAACCGTGGCCTCGCGCCCCTCTATGCAGAACTCCGCGCCAGCGAGGCCGGCGACCCCGAGTGCCGGACCTTCGCCCGCAACAAGACGCGCGACGACGCCACGGCCGTACTGTTGCGGTTCGCCTGAACACGGCGTTATGTAGTTCAACTACATAACGTGAGTCCCCGCCCTTGGCCGTCCTGCACACCCTGACCGCCGCCCTGTCCCTGCGCCGTGACGGCGCGCGGGTGGGCGGCGAACGCATCGCCCTGCTGGAGGCGATCGGGGCGGTGGGCTCGATCAGTAAGGCGGCCCAGCAGCTTGGCCTCTCCTACAAGGGCGCCTGGGACGCCGTGCAGGCCCTGAACAACCTGTTCGAGGCGCCGCTGGTGACCACCCAGGCCGGGGGCAAGGCGGGCGGGGTCGCCTTCCTGACCCCGCGCGGCCGGGCGGTGATCGCCGCCTTCCACCGGGTCGAGGCCGAGCTGGGCGCGGCCCTGGCGCGGCTGGAGGCCAGCCTGGCCGACGCCCCCGACGACGATCTCGGCGCCCTGTTCTGGAGTCTCGGCATGAAGACAAGCGCCCGCAACGCCCTGCGGGGCGTGGTCAGCCATGTCAGCGACGGGGCGGTGAGCTCCGAGGTGTCGCTGAAGATCGCCGAGGGCCTGGAGATCGTCGCCGTGGTCACCCGTCGCAGCGTCGCCGAGCTGGACCTCGCCCCCGGCAAGCCGGCCATCGCCCTGATCAAGTCCAGCTTCGTCACCCTGGCGGTGGGGGAGGGCCTGCGCACCTCGGCCCGCAACCAGCTGGCCGGCAGGGTCCTGGCCCGGGAGGACGGGGCGGTGAACACCGAGGTCACCATGAGCCTGGCCGACGGCAAGAGCCTGATCGCCACCATCACCCGGGAGAGCGCGCAGACGCTGGACCTGAAGCCGGGCGACCCAGTCACCGCCCTGGTCAAGGCGCCGCACGTCATCCTGGCGGTGGAGTAGGGCTCATGGGGCTCACCGTGACGCTAATCCGCCGGATCGCCATCCTCGCCGCCGCCTGGATGCTGGCCGCCGCCCCGGCGATGGCCGCCGACAAGCCGGTCACCGTCTTCGCCGCCGCGTCCCTGAAGAACGCCCTGGACGAGGTGGGCGCGGTCTATGTTGCGCGTACCGGCGGGGAGGCGCGGTTCGCCTATGCCGGCTCCTCGGCCATCGCCCGACAGATCGAGCAGGGGGCGCCGGCCGATGTCTACATCTCCGCCGACAGCGCCTGGATGGACTATCTGGCCGGCAAGAAGCTGATCGTGGCCGCCAGTCGCCGCGACCTGCTGAGCAACCACCTGGCCCTGGTCGCGCCGGCCGATTCCAGGATGAGGCTGAAGATCGCCCGGGGCATGCCCCTGGCCAGGGCGCTCGGCGCGGGCCGGCTGGCGGTCGCGGGCCCCGACGTGCCGGCGGGCAGGTACGCCAGGGCCTCCCTCGCCAGCCTCGGCGTCTGGGACGGCGTCTCCGGCAAGCTGGCCCAGGCCGAGAACGTCCGCTCGGCCCTGCAGTACGTGGCGCGCGGCGAGAGCCCGCTGGGGATCGTCTACGACACCGACGCCAAGGTGGAGCCCAAGGTGAGGATCGTCGGCCTGTTCCCCGACGCCAGCCATCCGCGCATCGTCTATCCCGCCGCCCTGGTGGCGGGGACCAAGAACCCCCAGGCCGGCGCCTTCCTGAGCTTCCTCAGCGGGCCCGAGGCGGGGGCCGTGTTCAGGAAGTACGGGTTCACGGTGCTGGCGCGGCGGTAGCGGCTACTGGGCCTCGAAGAACTCGTCGGGCCCCTCGACCTCGATCAGCTTGCCGCGCCGGATCTCGACGAACCGGTTGGCCGCCGCGCGGGTGAAGTAGCGGTCGTGGGAGACGAACAGGCAGGCGACGTCGGAGCCCTCCAGCTGAGCCTCCAGGTCCTCCTGGCCCTCGATGTCCAGGTGGTTGGTGGGTTCGTCCAGCAGGTAGAGGTTGGGCTTGGCCAGCCGCATCTTCAGGAAGGTCAGGCGCGCCCGCTCCCCGTGGCTGAGGTCGGCGATCGGGCCCTTGATGCGGTGATAGGGGAAGCCCGCCTTGGCCAGCAGGGCGTTGGCGTCCTTGCTCGTCGCGCCATCGACCGCCGTCAGGTAGTCCAGCAGGCTGGTCTTCAGGGGCAGTTCGGCCATCTTCTGATCGAAATAGACCAGCCGCGCCTGGGGATTGAAGCGCACCGGCGCCTGGCCGTCATAGTGCTCCTGGTCTGGGTCGTAGGTCCGGGCGATGGCGTTCAGCAGCATCGACTTGCCGGCCCCGTTGACGCCGAGGATGGCGATGCGGTCGCCGGCCGCCACGTTCAGCCGGTCGATGGTGAACAGCTTGCGGCTGCCGTCGGGCACGGTGACCGTGAAGCCGTGCACCCGCAGGGCCACCTTGGAGTCGATCTCGCCGTCGTGCAGTTCCAGGCGCCGTTCGCGGGCGACATAGCTCTCGGTGCGTTCGGTCTCGATGCGGTCGATGCGCTTCTCGGTGGCCTTGGCGCGCTTGTGGAACTTGTCGTTCTTCACGCCCCAGATCCGGTAGCGGGTGGCCATCTTCTCCAGCCGCTCGATCTCCTTGCCCTCCAACTGTCGGCGCACGGCGTCGGCGGCGTCGCGGTGCAGCAGCTGCTCGCGGGCCCGGCTGAAGGGCACGCTGAAGGAATGGGCCCCGTCGGAGCGCAGGAAGATGGTCCGGGTGGTAGTCCGCTCCAGGAACTCCCGGTCGTGGCTGACGATCAGCATGGGCAGGCGGTCGTCGTCGGCCAGCCAGCTCTCCAGGGTGTTGATGTTGGAGAGGTCCAGGTGGTTGGTGGGCTCGTCGAGGATCAGCAGGTCCGGCTCGGCCAGCTTGGCGGCCGCGGCGATCAGCATCAGCCGCTGCCAGCCGCCGCTGAGCGACCCGAAGGTCTGCTGGGCGGTCTCGTAGCTGACCCCGATCTCGTCCAGCAGGACGTCGACCTTCCAGTCCTCGCTGCCGTCGGTGAGGGGCAGGGCGCTTTCCAGCACCTCGCGCACGGTCTTGTCGGCCAGGCCCGGCGGCACGTCCTGGGGGACGTAGCCGATCTTCAAGCCCCGCGACTTGATGATCTGGCCCTCGTCCAGCTCAAGCTCGCCCAGCAGGCACTTGAGAAGCGTGGACTTTCCGGCCCCGTTCTCGCCCACCAGGGCGGTGCGGGCTGCGTCGAGCTGCAGGGACACGCCCTCGAAGACGCGGCTGGCCCCGTAATAGAACCGGGCCTTCTCGACGCCGAGGACCGCCTGACCGGACATGTGAGCGCCCTCCGGCCGCAAGCTTCGGCGGGTTCATAGGGTGAAACGGCCCGGAATGCTGTGCCCGCGAGGAAACAAGTTCGCAGGTTTCGTCCGAATGCCTCGAAAAATTCCCCGACTCGGCGGAACTTTCGGGGGTCCCGCCGATTTGAGGCATGTGCCGCGGGGGACTCTGAGCTTCATGCGGACGCCGACGGGGGATGTTCATGCATGATTTGCGCGAGCTGGGGGACGCCACGTCGTCCTCGGGCTTGCAAAGTGCTTTCCGGTCCTGGTCGGCGCTGCTCGAGCGCCTGCCGATCGGCGTCTATGTCTGCGATCGTCAGGGCCTGCTGATCAATCACAACCGCCGCGCCGGCGAACTCTGGGGCCGGGTCATCTCCAGCGGCGACGGCCTCACCCGCTACTGTGGCGCCCTGCGGGCGTTCGACGCCAAGGGCGAACCGCTCAGTCTCGAAGATTCCCCCATGGCCCGCGTGCTGCGTACGGGCGACCCGGTGCGCGATTGCGAGACCATCATCGAGCAGCCGGACGGCGCGCGCCTGACCCTGCTGTCCAACGCCGAGCCGCTGTTCGACGAGACCGGCGATCTGGTGGGGGCGGTGAACTGCGTCCAGAACATCACCGAGCTGCGCATGGCCCGCGACCTGCTGCGGGAACGGGCGGGCTGGGGGCGCCGGATCGTCGAGCATTCCCCCATCGCCATCTACACCACCGACGGCGACGGCCGCCTGATGAGCTTCAACTCCGCCGCCGCCGAGCTCTGGGGCCGCACGCCGGTGATCGGCGAGGACCGCTGGTGCGGCAGCCACGCCCTCTATCACCCCGACGGCGCCCCCATGCCCCTGGGCGAATGCCCCATGGCCCAGGCGATCCGCAGCGGCCAGCCGGTGGAGGGGGCCGAGACGATCTTCGAGCGGCCGGACGGCAGCCGCGGCGCCGTTCTCGCCTATCCGACCCCCCTGGTGGGGAGCGACGGCAAGGTGGCGGGCGCGATGAACATGCTGGTGGACATCAGCGGCCGCAAGGCCGCCGAGGACCTGCAGAAGTCGCTGCTGGACGAGCTGAACCACCGGGTGAAGAACACGCTCGCCACCGTCCAGTCCCTGGCCGCCCACAGCTTCCGGGAAGACCGTGACCCCAACGAGGTGCGCCAGGCTTTCGAGGCCCGGCTGATGGCCCTGAGCCACGCCCACAACCAGCTCGCCGCCCGCAACTGGGAAGCCGCCGACCTCACCCAGATCGCCGAGGCGGTCCTGGCGCCCTATCACGACGCCGACGGTCGGCTGGCGCCCCAGGGCCCTTCGACGCACCTGTCGGCGCCGGCCGCCGTGACCCTGGCCATGGTGCTGCACGAGCTGGCCACCAACGCCTTGAAGTACGGGGCGCTCTCGCGTCCGGACGGTCGGCTCTCGGTCCGCTGGGACATGGCCCCCGACGGCGAGGTGCGGCTGGTCTGGCGCGAGTCGGGCGGCCCGACCGTCCATTCGCCCTCGCGGCGGGGTTTCGGCGTGCGCTTCATCGAGGGCGCCCTGACCCGGGAAATGGGCGGCAAGGCGGACTTTGAATTCGCCCCGGAAGGCCTGTGTTGCACCATCTCCTTCCGCCGCGCCGCGTCCGATTGAGTTGCGCTACGCCAGGTAGTATTCGCGTCATAGCCACGCGGATGAGCGGCGTTTGTCATTAAGCCTTGAAATCAACCCATTGGCAGGGCACACGCATGGGGTCCTGCAAGCGAAGACTGGAGTGCTGGGCGGCTTGATTCGATGAGCCGCCAGTGGTGGTGGTCCAGGCTTCGCAGACCCGCAGTCACCGTTCCCCACCCTCCAGGGCTCTGCATGATCTCGTCCCTCTTCGGCGCCATCTCCAACGACATCGCCATCGACCTCGGCACCGCCAACACCCTCATCTACATGAAGGGCAAGGGCATCGTGCTGAACGAGCCATCGGTGGTGGCGCTGCGCAATGTGGGCGGCCGCAAGATCGTCCACGCCGTGGGCATAGAGGCCAAGCAGATGCTGGGCCGCACGCCTGGCCACATGGAGGCGATCCGCCCCATGCGCGACGGGGTCATCGCCGACTTCGAAGTCGCCGAGGAGATGATCAAGT
>JAZKBZ010000147.1:0-3975 GCA_040388315.1 Pseudomonadota bacterium
ATCGCCTCCATCGGCATGGTGGTGGGCGCCGGCTGGAACGGCGCGCGCGCCTTCACCGCCACCTCGGGGCCGGGCATCTCGCTCATGCAGGAGTTCGTCGGCCTGTCCTATTTCGCCGAAATCCCGGCGGTGATCTTCGACGTCCAGCGCGGCGGGCCGTCGACCGGCATGCCCACCCGCACCCAGCAGTCGGACATCCTCTCGGCGGCCTACGCCAGCCACGGGGACACCAAGCACGTCCTGCTGCTGCCGCAGGATCCCGGCGAATGCTTCGAGTTCGGCGCGCTCGCCTTCGACCTCGCCGACCGCCTGCAGACCACCATCTTCGTCCTGCTCGACCTCGACATCGGCATGAACGAGTGGCTGACCGCCCCCTTCGCCTGGGACGACAGCCGCACGCTCGATCGCGGCAAGGTCATGACCCACGACGAGCTGGAGGCGGGCCGCGACTTCGGCCGCTATCTCGACGTCGACGGCGACGGCATCCCCTTCCGCACCTATCCGGGAACCCACCCCACCAAGGGCGGCTATTTCACCCGCGGCACCTCGCGCAACCCCTATGCCCGCTACAGCGAGGAGGGGAGCGTCTATGTCGACAACGTCCAGCGCCTGCTGAGGAAGTTCGAGACCGCCAAGACCATCGTCCCGGCCCCGATCCGCCGCGACGCGCCCAAGCCCACCAAGACGGGCGTGATCTATTTCGGCTCCACCGCCGCGGCCATGGACGAGGCCCTGCAGGTGATGGAGAGCGAGGGTCGTCATGTCGACGCCCTGCGGGTCCGCGCCTTCCCGTTCTGCGACGCGGTCTTCGACTTCATCGCCGCCCACGACCAGGTCTTCGTGGTGGAGCAGAACCGCGACGCCCAGCTCCGCGCCCTGCTGATCAACGAGGGCGGGGTCGATCCGGCCAAGCTGACCGCCGTCCTGCACTATGACGGCACGCCGATCACCGCCCGCTTCATCGCCGGCGAGATCGCCGGACGCCTCACCCCGGCCGAGCCCAGTCCGCAGCGCCGCCAGGTCCCGGAGGCCGCCGAATGACCTACATCACCAAGCCCCAGCTGCATCATCCCAACCTGGCCCCAAACGCGCTGGGTAAGACGCGGCGCGACTATGAGGGCTCGGTCTCCACCCTGTGCGCCGGCTGCGGCCACGACTCCATCTCCGCGGCCATCATCCAGGCGGCCTACGAGCTGGACCTGCCGCCGCACCGGGTGGCCAAGCTGTCGGGGATCGGCTGCTCGTCCAAGACCCCGGACTACTTCCTGGGCGCCTCCCACGGCTTCAACACCGTGCACGGCCGCATGCCCTCGGTGCTCACCGGCGCCAACCTCGCCAACCGCGACCTGATCTATCTGGGGGTCTCCGGCGACGGCGATAGCGCCTCCATCGGCTTTGGCCAGTTCGCCCACGCCATCCGGCGCGGGGTGAACATGACCTATATCGTCGAGAACAATGGGGTCTACGGCCTGACCAAGGGCCAGTTCTCCGCCACCTCCGACAAGGGCTCGAAGTCCAAGATGGGCGTGGTCAACCACGACAGCGCCATCGACCTCGTCAGCGTCGCCCTGCAGCTGGGCGCCACCTTCGTCGCCCGCTCCTTCTCCGGCGACAAGGCCCAGCTCGTGCCGCTGATCAAGGCCGCCCTCAGCCACCAGGGCGCCGCCTTCATCGACTGCATCAGCCCCTGTATTCAATTCAACAACCACGCGGGCTCCACCAAGAGCTTCGACTATGTGCGCGACCACAACGAGGCGGTGAACAGCCTCGACCTCATCGTCCCGCGCGAGGCCATCCACGTGGACTACGCGCCGGGGACCACGACCCTGGTCACCCAGCATGACGGCTCGGTGATCAACCTGCACAAGCTGGCCGACCACTACGACCCCACCGACCGCATCGCCGCCATGGCCTATCTGGCCGCCCGCCAGGCCCAGGGCGAGATCGTCACCGGCCTGCTCTATGTCGACCCCAGGGCCACCGACCTGCACGAGGGCCTGGAGACGGTGGAGACCCCGCTCAACGCGCTTTCCGACGCCGAGCTGATCCCGGGGTCGAAGGTGCTGGACCGACTGAACGCCAGTTTGCGCTAGCGGCCCGGGGGCGAAGGCGCGATCCTGCCGCCATGAGCGTCGATGTGAGGATGCGGCCCCCGGGGCCCGAGGACAGCGAGCGGCTGCTGACCTGGCGCAACCTGCCGGAGGTGGCGCGCTGGATGTATTCCGACCACGTCATCGGCCGCGAAGAGCACGAGCGCTGGTTCGCCGGCATCGCCGCCGATCCCACCCGCCAGTACTGGATCATCGAGCTGGACGGCGAGCCCGTGGGCCTGGCCAACCTCGTCGACATCTCGACGACGAACCGCAAGGCCTCCTGGGCCTACTACCTCGCCAGCCCCTCGGTGCGCGGCAAGGGGATCGGTGCCTGGGTGGAGGTCTTCGTCCTCGACCACGTGTTTTCGACCCTGGGCCTCAACAAGCTCTGCTGCGAGGTCCTGGCCGACAACGAGCCGGTCTGGAGGATGCACGAGTCCTTTGGCTTCCAGCGCGAGGCCCTCTACCGCGACCACGTCTGGAAGGGCGGCCAACCCCACGACGTCGTGGGCCTGGCCCTGCTCGCCGCCGACTGGGCCCAGCGCCGCGAGGCCAGCGTCGCGCGCCTGCGCGAGCGGGGGTTCGAGATCGGCTAGACCACAACACCGCTCACCCCGGCGAAGGCCGGGGCCCAGATACATCCACCGTATTCAGGATCCTGATCGCAGGCTGTGACCTATGACCTGGGTCCCGGCCTTCGCCGGGATGAGCGGGAAGGGGTCAGGTCACACGCGAGCTGTTCCAGTCCAACGCGGCGATCTGCGCCGTCCCGAAGTCCGGATCGCCGGCGTACAGCGCCCCGTAAACGTGGCGCACGAAGTCCAGGTCGGCGGGGTGGTCCACGGTCCAGCGCAGGTGGGCCAGGGACGGCGCCCGCGTCAGCACCTCCGTGCGGAAGCGGCCGGCGCTGTTGTAGATGAAGGGCGTCACGTGCTCGCGGTCATAGGGGCTGACAGCCTCCTGGGCGGCCAGGCGCAGGGCCGAGGCCTTCATCACCTCGACGTCCAGGCCGTGGGGAAAGGTGCGGGTCGCGGTATTGTTGGCGTAGTCGGCGCCGCTGGCCCGGTAGAGGTCGATCAGGTCGTCCAGCACCCGCCAGTCCGTAAGCGGACAATCGGCGGTCATCCGCACCAGGCTGGCGGCCTCCGGATAGGCGTCCAGGGCCAGGACGAACCGTCCCAGCACGTCGTCCAGGTCCCCGCGCACCACGGTGAGGTCCAGGCCCGCCGCATAGTCGGCGAGCGCGTCGTCGCCCGCCTGGTCGCTGGTGGCCAAAACCAGCTCGTCCAGTCGCCGCGACCGCCGCAGCCGCTCCACCTGCCGGCCCAGCATGGGAACGCCCGCCACCTCGGCCAGCACCTTGCCCGGCAGCCGGGTGGAGCTCATTCGCGCCTGGATCACGCCTAGGATCATCTGATCACCTTACCCATCCCGCCCGCCTCGCGGTAGGCTCGCGCCCATGAACCTCTACGACCGCCTCATCACCCCCTCCGACCGCCCCTGCTTCCTGCTCCCGGACGGCGCCCAGATCACCTATGCCCAGCTCGCCGACGGCGCCGGCCGCATGGCCGCCCTGCTCATCGAAAAGGGCGTGGTCCCCGGCGACCGGGTGGCGGCCCAGACGGAGAAGTCGCCCCAGGCCGTCATGCTCTACCTGGCTGCGCTGAAGGCCGGCGCCGTCTACCTGCCGCTCAACACCGCCTATACCGCCAGCGAGGTGGACTATTTCCTGACCGACGCCGAGCCGCGCCTCTTCGTGCAGGACGCGGTCGCCTTCGCCGACGAGGCGGCCGCCTGCGCCCCACTGGCCACCAGCGTCCCCCGCGAGGACGCCGACCTGGCCTCGATCATCTACACCAGCGGCACCACCGGCCGCTCCAAG
>JAZKBZ010000147.1:3985-15230 GCA_040388315.1 Pseudomonadota bacterium
GCTCACCCACGGGGCGCTCCACGCCAACGCCACGGCCCTGCACGCCGCCTGGGGCTTCACCCCCAACGACGTCCTGCTCCACGCCCTGCCGATCTTCCACGTGCACGGCCTGTTCGTGGCCCTGCACTGCGCCTTCCTGTCGAGCGCCCCCATGGTCTGGCTGGCGAAGTTCGAGGACGAGGCGGTGCTGGCGGGCCTGGCGAAGTCCACGGTGATGATGGGGGTGCCCACCTTCTATGTCCGCCTGCTGACCAATCCCGGCTTCACGCGGCAGGCCTGCGCCCACATGCGCCTGTTCATCTGCGGCTCCGCCCCCCTGCTGGAGTCCACCTTCGCCGAGTTCGAACAGCGCACCGGCCAGCGGATCCTGGAGCGCTACGGCATGAGCGAGGCGGTGATCATCACCTCCAACCCCCTGGCGGGCGACCGCCTGGCCGGCAGCGTCGGCTACCCCCTGCCGGGCGTGGAGCTGCGCATCGAGAACGGCGCCGAGGTGGGCGTCATCGAGATCAAGGGCCCCAGCGTCTTCTCCGGCTACTGGCGCATGCCCGACAAGACCGCCGAGGACTTCACCCCCGACGGCTTCTTCCGCACCGGCGACGTCGGCCGCCAGGACGCCGACGGCCGGGTCTGGATCTCCGGCCGGGCCAAGGACCTGATCATCTCCGGCGGCTACAACGTATACCCCAAGGAGATCGAGCTGATCCTCGACGAGCTGCCCGGCGTCACCGAGAGCGCCGTCATCGGCCTGCCCCACCCCGACTTCGGCGAGGCCGTCGCCGCCGTGGTGATCGGCCAGGGCGACGAGGCCGCCCTGATCGCGGCCGCCCGCGAAAAGCTCGCCGCCTTCAAGGCCCCCAAGCGGATCTTCTTCGTCGCCGATCTCCCCCGCAACGCCATGGGCAAGGTCCAGAAGAACCTCCTGCGCCAGACCTACGGGGAGACGTTCACGGGCTGAGCGCCCCTCACCGTCATCCCGGGCGACCCGCAGGGGAGACCCGGGACCCAGGTGACTGGGCTGGGCCCCTGGGTCCCGGCTCTCCGCTTCGCTGCGGCCGGGATGACGAGCGGGGGGAGGGATGGCCACGCCCCCCAAACCGCTCATCCCGGCGAAGGCCGGGACCCAGATTCATCCGCCGCATTCAGGATTCCTGGCGCAGGCCCAGCCCTATGACCTGGGCCCCGGCCTTCGCCGGGGTGAGCGGATCTTAGAGATCTTTCAGAAGCCGCTTCGGCGCCGCCAGCCGCCAGCTCGCCGCCACCCGCGCGCCCACATGCTCCCAGTCGGGGTCCGCCAAACTCATCCCCACCCAGCCCGACGGCCACAGATAGGCCGGCCGGCTGAACAGCTCGGAGTCGGCCTCGATCAGCATCTCCTGCTCGTCGCGGCCCGAGGTCTTCACGCAGACCACGGTCATGCCGTCCCCATGATGGTCGTGGCGGAAATAGGCGAACATCTTGCCGGCCACGCGGAAGGCCGGAACGCCATGCGACACCACCTCGTCGGTCTCGGCCAGGGCCAGCGCCACACCCCGCAACCGGGCCAGCACGCCATCGGGATCAGGGCTCAGCATGGGGGTCTCCATCCGATCGCGGTCCATCGAACCTCCCCCCAAGCCCCTCAACCGTCATCCTCGGGCTTGTCCCGAGGACCCATGATCTCCGCCGTGGGTCAGAGGGCAAGCCGCCCGCCGCCTGGCCCCGTCAGTCGATGTACCGCTCGCTCACCGCCCCATCCAGATGCCGCACCCGCGCCGCCGCCACCACCTCCAGGTCGAACAGCCGCGCATTGACCCCCATCCGGTTCCGCGCCGGATCGACCGCGCTCCAGTGGGTGACGCAGCCGCAGGCCGCGCAGCGGTGGAACCCGATCGACCGGTCATCCCACATATAGACCTCCGTCGGCCCGCCCTCGATCCGCACCTGCCCCGGCTCATAATAGGCCCACAGTACCCCATAGCGCCGGCAGATGGAGCAGTTGCACTCGGTCACCTCCACCGGCGCGGGATCGCAGGTGAGGCGGACGGAGCCGCAGTGGCAGGTGGCGATCACGCTCATCGCGGCGCGACCCTGCGCGCCGCCCTGCTGGCTCCCGCGTTTCCGGCTTCCGCTGTCCTGGTGCTCATGACGGCCTCTCTCAATCGTCATCCTTGGGCTCGTCCCGAGGATCCATGATCTCCGCCTCGGATCAAGTCGCTGAACGCCGCCGCCTCACCCCGCCCGCGCAGGCCGCGGAACCAGGATGTCCAGGATGACCCACGTCACCGCGCAGCCGCCGCCATAGACCGGGCCCGCCAGCATGTTCGACGCGTCCGGCCCGGCGGGCAGGGTCAGGAGCGCCGCCCCCAGCACGGCGCCCAGGCCGGCCGTCAGGACATAGGCGAACCACCGCACCCACCCGGCCTCCACCAGCCGCCCGCACGCCGTCGCCACCACCGCCGTCCCCAGGACGGCGAAGGGCAGGGCGACAAAGCTGGCCCGGCTGACCTCATGGAACGCCAGAGCCGACAGCCCAGCCGTGGCGAGACACGCCGCCAGCAGGATCAGGGTAAGGGCGCGGAGGAAGCTCATGCGGGCAGGCTAGGGGGTTTCAGGCGGCGCGCAACGAAAGGTCGTAGGGGCGGTCGTCCCAGCCCGGCTCACCCCGTAATTCATACAGTTTCACGGTAACTCCCAGACTCTAGATCGCGGAGTTCGCCGCCGTAAGAGCACCGATCCCGCACGACCTTAGGTTGGCGCAGACGCGGAATCGCCGTCCGCTCCCATCTGACCCGCCGCCTGGAAGCCGACATGCCATTCATTCGCAGTGCTGGGGAACGACGGCTCGAGGCGGAGGCTGAACGGCGGGATGTCCTGAGATCACGCGGGGTTCCCGAAGCCTTTGTTGAAAATCTGGCGACCCGCCGCGAAGGGGTGCTCGGCTTCGCAGGCGGGATCATCTTCCTTATCCCGCTTCTGGCGGCCATAGGCATGTGGTGGCTCGTCATGAACAGCGCGATGCGCATGCCCTGGAGACATGTCGTCCAGATCGCCAGTGACCGGGGCGCCTGGCTCTACTCCGCAACGGGCACGCTGTTCTGGATCGGACTGATTGGGTCGCTGTTCGCGGTCATCCTCGTCTGCGGTTGGCTTTTCAGCCTGCCTATGCTGCGAGTCGCGCCCCATCCGGGCCCAAGCTCCGCCGCGTCGGCGCTGCGGACCCCCGCCACCGGATCAGGCGAGTTCATCACCGACTGGATTATTCGCAAGAGCGCGATTCACGCGCGCGATGCTGCAACCCCCGAGGACTTCCTGAGGACCTATGCGCGTCATCAGGTGAGGGGCTGGGGCGTCGTCGCCCTGGTGGTCGCGGGGTGTTGCGCCGCGGCCATCGCGGCCGGCTCAGGGACCTACTGGCTGGCTGGGCCGAGCGGTCTGGAGCGGCATGATCTCTTCACGCAAAGGTCTTATGCCTGGACCGACGCCACGCGCGTCATTGTCGGGTGCAGCGAGACGGATTCCGCCCATCGACTGATCTACGAGGTTCACACGGCCGACTGGTCGGTCGACTTGGGTAGCGAATCCAACGGCGCCGACATAATTCGCTCCCGCGACCGCCTCAGCAGCTTGGAACGCATCGACGCCATCCTCAGATCGGCCAAGCTCCCGCACGAGCTCTGGAGATGGAGGGACCGCGATCCCCGGGACCGCGCCTGCATTGCCCATTGGGCGAAGGTCGCGGGCGATCCCACACGGATTGACCGCCTTCTGGCGACCCCCTGACCCTCGGCGGCTCATGGCCGGGTCCACCGCGCTCAAGGGAAGGACGCAGCGCCACTTGGGGACAGATGCGCCTGTCCCCGAATACCGTTCTTCAAATGAAGGATAGACGAACCACCTCCTATGCGGGGAAGTAGTAGCGCTGCAAACGCCGATTGTAGACATCGGTGATGTGCTCGTTTACCCATTCAGGCAGGGAAACAAGAAAAGTAGCTACAGCGCATGCCGTCGATCGAATGCAAGACTATCGTCGTCCTCATTGCCTTCTCCAGGTAGCTGCTCCGCACTACGGAGCGTGCCAAAAGGACGTTCGAATGTGGGTGTTTTCGACAACGGAGCACTATTTCAGTTCGCTACGTCAGAATGGGCCATAACGTCCGACGTAATTTCCGCCTGGCTTCGGCGGCCAGTGGTTCGCCCCACCCCCCACATTGACCCCACCCCCGCCTTCGCCCTAAACCCCCCCTGCGACAGGTTCCCCGTGAGGGGATGAAAAGGGAACTCGGGTGGAAAACCCGGGCTGCCCCCGCAACTGTAAGCGGCGAGCCCGCGCGCCATCAGCCACTGGGTCCCTCGGGGTCTGGGAAGGCGGCGCGCAAGGGGTGCTGACCCGTGAGCCAGGAGACCTGCCTGACGCAGTCGTCCTTCGTCCGGCCGGGGTGCGCCGAGCGAACGGGGTCTTCCCGAGAGGCGACGTTTGTTGGGCCGCGGCCCGGCGATCGTGCGCCTCGACGCCCCCCTTCGGCGTCCCGACGTCCGCGCGCCGCTCGCGGCTCGCCGTCAGTGAAAGGGGCAAGACCCATGAAGACCCATCTCTATTCCACCTGCGCGGCCCTGGCCGTGCTCTGCGCCCACCCCGCCCATGCGGAGGTTCCGGCGTCCGTGACGTCCGTGACCCTCGGGTCCGTGACCCTCGGGTCGGTGACCCATACGCCCGACGCCGGAGGCGCCGAGGCGGCCAATCCGGTGAGCGAGCTGATCGTGACGGCGGCCCGGGGGCCGCAGGACCCGGACCGGGTCGGCGCCTCGGTGACGGTGCTGAACCAGGCGGCCATCGAGGCCCGCCAGCAGGTGCTGGTCTCCGACCTGATCAGCCGCACGCCCGGGGTGGCCTATTCCCGCAACGGCGGGCCGGGGGGGATCACCACCATCCGCATCCGCGGGGCGGAGGGGGACCAGACCGTGGCGGTGGTGGACGGGGTGAAGATCAACGACCCCTCGGCCCCGGGGGGCGGCTACAACTTCGCCAACCTGCTCACCGGCGACGTGGCCCGCATCGAGGTGCTGCGCGGCGCCCAGTCGACCCTGTGGGGCAGCCAGGCGATCGGCGGGGTGGTCAATATCGTCACCGCCGAGCCGACGCGGCCCCTGGAGGCCAGCCTGCAGGCCGAGGCCGGCACGCTGGCCAGCAGCTATCTGCGCGGGGCGGCCGGGGGCAGGGGCGAGCACCTGGTCTGGCGGCTGGCGGCCAGCCGGCACGAGACCGACGGCGCCTCGGCCTACCGGCTGGGCGCCGAGCGGGACGGCTATCGGCAGGACGCGCTGAGCGGGCGGGCGCGGGTGATCCTCAGCGAGGCGCTGTCGCTCGACCTGCGCGGGGTGTGGAGCCGCAACCGCAACGACTTCGACGGCTTCCCGGCCCCGGCCTACGCCTTCGCCGACACCGGCCAGTATGCGGAGATCGAGGAGACCGTCGGCTATGGCGGCCTGAACCTCGACCTCGGGCGGCTGAAGAACCGGCTCGCGGTGGGCTATACCCGCTCGGCCAGCCAGAACTTCGATCCGGCCCAGGCGGTGACACCGGTCACCTTCGACGCGACGGGGACCAACCGGCGCTATGAGTACCAGGGGAGCCTCGCGATCTCGCCCGCCTGGACCGCCACCTTCGGGGCCGAGGCCGAGCGGGCGGCCATGCGCACCCGGTCGCCCAGCGCGTTTTCCCCCACCCCCCCCACGGCGCGGGCCAAGGCGGGGATCGACAGCCTCTACGGCCAGGTCGCGGGGGACCTCAACGATCACTTGTCGGTCACGGTCGGCCTGAGGCGCGACCGCCACGACACCTTCGGCGACCACACCACCGGCCAGGTCTCGGGCGCCTGGTCGCTGAACGATGGGGCGACCATTGTCCGCGCCAGCTTCGGCCAGGGGTTCAAGGCGCCGACGCTCTACCAGCTCTATTCGACCTACGGGAACCTGGGGCTGCAGCCGGAGAGCGCCGACAGCTACGATTTCGGTGTGACGCAACGGGTTGGCGCGGGTTCGCTGTCCGTCACGGGGTTCGCGCGGCAGACCGAGAACCAGATCGATTTCGTCTCCTGCGCCTTCGGGTCGGGGGCGGCGCCCTGCAACCCCGGCGGGGTGTTCCGCTTCGGCTATTACGACAACATCGCCCGCACCCGGGCCCACGGCGTGGAGCTGGCCGCCGCCGTCCCCCTGGGCCCGCTGACCATGGACGCCAACTACACCTGGACCCACACCGAGAACGACGCGGCCGGAAACCCCAATCGCGGCAAACAGTTAGCCCGCCGCCCCGAACACCAGGCCAACCTCGCGGCCACCTACCGATGGGGGTCTGGTCTCTCCGCGACGGCCGACATACGCCATGTCGGCGCCAGCTTCGACAATGCGGCGAACAGCTACGTCCTGCAGAGCTACACCCTGCTGGACCTGCGGGCGTCGTACCCGCTGACCGAGGCCGTCGAGGTCTATGGCCGGGTGGAGAACGTCTTCGACGACGACTACGAGACGGTGCGAAGTTACGGCGCGCTCGGCCGCACGGCCACCCTCGGCGTGCGCGCCAGGTTCTGATGGCGTAAGGGTTTGCGGCGGGGGCAGGGTCCCCGCCGCGGCTCTTCTGAGAGGACCCCATGGCCGCATTGATGATCCAGGGCTGCGGGTCCGACGTCGGCAAGTCGGTGCTGGTGGCGGGCCTGTGCCGCCTGTTCGCCAACCGGGGTTTGCGGGTCGCCCCCTTCAAGCCGCAGAACATGTCCAACAACGCCGCGGTCACCGCCGACGGCGGCGAGATCGGCCGCGCCCAGGCCCTGCAGGCCCTGGCCTGCCGGGTCGCCCCCACCGTCGACATGAACCCGGTCCTGCTCAAGCCGCACAGCGACACCGGCGCCCAGGTGGTGGTGCGTGGCGAGCGTGTCGGCAACCTCGAGGCTGCCGCCTACCAGGCCCGCAAGGGGCAGTGGCTGGCGGTGGTGCTGGAGAGCTTCGGGCGCCTGGAGGCCGCCCACGACCTCGTCTTGGTGGAGGGCGCCGGCAGCCCCGCCGAGACCAACCTGCGGGCCGGCGACATCGCAAACATGGGCTTCGCGCGCGCCGCCAATGTGCCCGTCGTCCTGGTGGGCGACATTGACCGCGGCCACGTCATCGCCGCCCTGGTGGGGGCCCACGCGGTGCTCGACCCCGCCGACGCGGCGATGATCAAGGGCTTCCTGATCAACAAGTTCCGCGGCGATCCGGCCCTGTTCGACGCCGGCCGCGCCGAGATCGTGGCCCGCACCGGCTGGCGCGACTGCGGCATGGCGCCCTGGATGGCGGCGGCCCGCGCCCTGCCCGCCGAGGACGCCCTGGTCTTCGATCGCCCGGCGGGGGCGAAGACCAAGATCGTGGTCCCCCTGCTGTCGCGCATCGCCAATTTCGACGATCTCGACCCCCTGCGGGCCGAGCCCGGCGCGGACCTGGTGTTCGTCCCGCCGGGGAACGCCCTGCCGGGCGACGCCGACCTGGTGATCCTGCCGGGAACCAAGTCGACCCTGGCCGACCTGGCCTTCCTCCGCGCCCAGGGCTGGGACATCGACCTGGCCGCCCATGTCCGCCGCGGCGGCCGGGTGCTGGGGATCTGCGGCGGCTTCCAGATGCTGGGGACGCGCGTGGCCGACCCCTCGGGCCTGGAGGGCCCGCCGGGGCAGGCGAGGGGACTTGGTCTGCTCGACGTGGAGACCGTGCTGGAGGGCGAGAAGGTGCTGCGGCCGGCGGCGGGGCGCCTGGCGGGCGGGGCGCGGTTCACGGGTTACGAGATCCACCTGGGGCGCACCACGGGCCCGGGCCTGTCGCGGCCCTTCCTGGTGGGCGAGGACGGCGTTCCCGGCGGGGCGGTCTCCGCCGACGGCCGCGTCGCCGGCGCCTATGTCCACGGCCTGTTCGGCGCAGGCGAGGCGCGGGCGGCCCTGCTGGCGCAGCTCGGCGCGGCCTCCCAGGGCGGGGATCACGACCTCGCGGTGGACCAGGCCCTGGACGCCCTGGCGGCCGGCCTGGAGGCGTCCTTCGACATCCCGGCCCTGGCCGCCATGGCCGGGATCACGGCCCCTAAGTCGTGATCCCGCTGGTCTCTAGAACGACTTGCCGAAGCTGATGGCGATGGTCCGCGGCCGGGTCACCACATAGTAGGGCTTGTCGCCGCAGACCGGGCAGCCGATGTAGCGGTACTGGTCGCCGCGCTTGTCGAAGGCGTTGAGGATGGACAGCTCAACCCGCCAGCTGTCGCGTTCCAGCCCGGCCGTGAAGTCGGCCTGACCATAGGCGCGCAGCTTGCCGAGCGCGGCGCGCTCGTCCAGCCGCAGGTCGCCCCAGTTCGAGGACTGGTAGACGAAGGCGCCCTGGATATGGGCGTCGAAGTCGTTCCAGGGGAATTCGTAGCGCACCGTGGCGTTGGCCTTGACCTTCGAGGTCACCGGAAGGCTGGTCCCGCTGGGCGCCTGCGGCGCCGCGCAGACCTTGATCGGCTTGCCGGTGGCCGGGTCCACGGTCCCGCAATAGTCCTCGGTCAGCTTGGCGTCGGTATAGGTGGCCGCCCCGGTGATGGTCAGGCCCTGGACCGGAACCCAGCTGATCTCGGTCTCGGCGCCCTTGATGCGGGCCTGGCCGGCGTTCTGGATCTCGGTGAACGAGTTGGGACCCAGGAACGAGAACTGGAAGTCCTTCCAGTCCTCCCAATAGACCGCGCCGTTGAAGCGCAGGCTGTTGTCCGCCCACTGGGTCTTCCAGCCCAGTTCGTAGTTGTAGAGATAGTCGGATTCGTAGGGCGCCCGGGTGCCGCGCCGGTTGATCCCCCCGGGCCGGAAGCCCTGCGAGTAGGTGGCGAAGACCATCTTGTCGTCGTCGATGTGGTAGGTGAGGTTGATCTTGTAGATCTCCCCCGTCTCCTTCACCCGCTTGTCCAGGTTGGTGCAGGGCGCGCGGCCGACGCTGCCGGGAGCGAAGCAGGCGGCTTCGCCGGTGCGTCCGCTGAAACCGGCCCCGAAGCCGAAGAAGCCCTTCAGGCTGTTGTCGGACTTGAAGGCCCGCATGCCCGCCGTCAGCATCAGCTTGGGCGTGATGTCGAAATAGGCCTCCCCGAAGGCCGCATAGTCGCGGTCCACCCGGAACTGCTCCGTCAGCCAGATCGTGCCGGGCCAGCCGGCCGGCGACAGGGCCGGGTCGAAGTTGGTGATCTGGTAGTTCTGCTCGATGAAGTGGGTCTGGCGCTGGACGAAGGCGCCGGCCACGAAGCGCAACCGCTGGTCCTGCGGCGAGGACACCCGGAGCTCGTGGCTGTAGCGGGTGAACTTGTCGTGGCCGCTGATGCGCTGGGTCGGGTCGATGATGGCGCCCGACGCGTCGGTGATGTAGGCGCCCGACCCGTACAGGGTGTCGTAGAAGTAGGAATAGTCGGTGTAGTCGGTGTGGCTGTCGATCTTCCGCGACATGTAGGCGCCGGTATAGACCACGTCGAGATTGGCGACCTTGCCCTCGACCGCCAGGGCGGCTTGGTACCAGCGGTCGTGATTGTCTTCCGGCAGGTAGTGCTGGACCTTCAGTTCACCCACCGCGGGGTCATAGCCGAACACCCCGGTGGTCTTCTGGTCCTGGCCCATGAGGGTCGGACGGATGGTCCAGTTCTCGTTCAGGTCCAGGCGCAGGGCCACCCGGGCGCCGTAGGTGTCGATCTGGTTGTAGTCCTTCTTGGCGGTGCTGGTCAGGGTGACGCCGGACACCGGATAGGTGCGCGAGCCCACAACATTGTCGATATAGCCCGCGTCATGTTGGTCCCAGGCCACCAGGCGGATGGCCATCTGGTCGCTCATCGGGATGTTGACCATGCCCTCCAGGACATAGCCCTGGTCGCCATGGGCCACCGTGTTGGCCTGGACGTCGTAGCGGCCCTTCAGCACCCCCAGTTCCGGCTGGTTGGTGATGATCCGCAGGGTGCCGGCCTGGGAGCTGGCGCCGTAGAGGGTGCCCTGCGGCCCCGCCAGGGCCTCGACCCGGGCGATGTCGTAGATGTGCATGTCCAGGGCGCCGCCGATGGTGGTGACCGGGGCTTCGTCCAGATAGGTGCCGACGCTGGGCAGGGAGCCGGAGTGGTTGCCGTCGCCGCCCGAGGCGACGCCGCGCATGTAGACGTTGGAATAGCCCGGCGCGCCGCTCTGGAAGGCGACGCTGGGCAGGAACTTCACATAGTCGTTGAAGTTGTTGACGTTCAGCTCTTCCAGCTTCTTGGTCGTGAAGGCGGTGACGGCCACCGGCACGTCCTGGATGTTCTCCTCGCGCTTCTGGGCGGTGACCACCAGCTCCTCCACCTCGGCGCCGCCCCCCGACTGCGCATAGGCCGCCCCGGCCAGCATGGTGCTCGACAGCAGCAGGGCGCTCAGCGCCACCTTCCGCCGCAGGTTCCGGTTCACAGGCATCATGGTTTCAGGCCCCTCTGGTCGACACGCCGACTCTCTGGGCGCCAGTGCCACCCCTGGTCGCGTACACTGTCAAGCTATCGAAGAGAGGTCGTCGAACGGTGTTGCCCGGGCGCCACCCCGTGAGCCGTCGATTGGCGGGGTCCGGACAGTTCAGGCGTCGAAATCGGGCGCCTCGGGATAGGCCTCCAGCACCGGCCCCAGGGCGGTCTTCAGCGGCCCCAGCCAGGGTTCGAACCTGCGCCACTGGTCGACCCCCTCGGTGAAGATCGGGCGGCGGACCTGCTCGGAGCTGGCGGTGCGCACCGCCCGCTCGTTCTCGTGGAAGGCCAGGCAGCTAGCCTCGAAGTCCAGGCCGCAGGCGGCCAGCAGGGCGCGGACCTGCCCCTCCGGATCGGCCACCATCCGCTCGTAGATCACCCGGTGGACGCGGCCGGGCAGGGCGGCGTCGAAATGGGCCATCAGGGCCACATAGTCGGCATAGTAGCGGCCGAGGTCGGTCAGGTCGTAGGTGAAGGCCTGGCCCCTGGCGAAGTGCTGCTTGAAGCCCGAGAAGCAGCAGCCGAGCGGATGACGCCGCGCGTCGATGATCTTGGCGTTCGGCAGCATCAGGTGGATCAGCCCGACGTGGCTGAAGTTGTTGGGCATCTTGTCGATGAAGAACGGCCGGTCGGTCTTCCGCTGCCGGCGGGTGCGCTCCAGATATTCTTCCCCCAGGGCCTTCAGGGCGTCGGGGTCGAGGTCGGCCAGCACCTGTGGATAGGCGCTGGGGTCGTCGCGGCGCGACCGGGCGCCCAGGCGCTTGGCCA
>JAZKBZ010000147.1:15240-28494 GCA_040388315.1 Pseudomonadota bacterium
CGGCAGGTCGGGCAGCTCCATGGTGCCCTCCACCAGGCTGTGGCTGGCCAGGATCTGCTCCACCAGGGTGGAGCCGGAACGGGGCAGGCCCACCACGAAGATCGGGTCTTGGGCGTCATGGCCCTGGCCGGCGCGCGCGGCGAAGAAGGCCGGCGTGAACAGGGCCTTGGAGCGCGCCACGTGGGCGTGGGTCTCCTCGGGGTCGTAGTCCAGGGTCTCGCGGCGCCGGGCGTTTCCCCGGGCATAGGCCTCGAAGGCGCCCTGCGCCTCGCCTGAATCCTCCAGGGCCTTGCCCAGGGCGAACTCCAGGTGGAAGCGGTCCTCGTCGCTGAGGTCGGTCCGCGCCAGGGCCGCGCGCATGGCCGCCAGGTCCTCGGTCTCGAACCGCCAGGTCTTGAGGTTGGCCAGGCTCCACCAGGTCTCCCCCAGCTGCGGCGCCAGGGCCAGGCTGCGGCGGTAGGCGGCGATGGCCTCGGCCTGGCGCCCCACGGTCTTGAGCGCGTGGCCCAGGCTCATCCAGGCCTTGGGCTGGGCGGGGAAGTCGGCCAGCAGGGCCTGGTAGATCTCGATGGTGCGCTGGTACTCGCCGAGCTGGCCCAGGGCCGCGGCCAGCAGGTTGCGGTAGCCGGGATTGCGCGGGTCGCCCGCCAGCAGGCGCTCGGCCTGTTCGGCGGCGGCGGCGGCCTTGGTCTGGCGATAGAGCACCACGGCGTAGTTCATCCGCGCGGCGGCGAATTCGGGCGCCAGCTCCAGGACCCGGCCCAACAGGGCCTCGGCGTCCTCGTAGCGCGCCAGCCGGGTGGCCACCTCGCCCAGCATCCGCAGGGCGGCGACCTCGTCGGGACGCGCGCGCAGCACGTCGCGCAGGGCGTGCTCGGCCACCGCCAGCCGCCCCTCCACCAGGGCCGCGGCGGCGGCCAGCAGGGCGGGGTCCTGGGTCGAGCAGGCCAGGTGCCGGGCCACCGCGGCCTCGGCGGCGCGCGTGTCCCCCGCCAGACGGTGCTGTTCGGCCAGCAGCCGCCAAGCCTCGGCGAGGTCCGGCTTCAGGGTCACGGCGGTTTGCAGGGCGGCCAGGGCCCCGGTCCCATCCCCGGCCTCGCCGCGGGCCCGGCCCAGTTCCAGATGGGCCATCGACCAGCGCGGCTGGGACGCCGCCAGGGGCTCCAGCAGGGCCAGGGCCTGCGTCAGGCGCCCCTGGCCGCCCAGGGCCTGGGCCAGCAGCAGCACGGCCTCCGGATGGTCCGGCGCGACGTTCAGAATCTCCTCGGCCTGGACCTGGGCCAGGTCCGGCCGCGCGGCCAGCATGCGGCGGGTGTGGGCGAGCGCCGTGGCGAGCGTTCCGACCGGCTCGGAGGTCTCCGTCACGGGTGCGTCTGGGGCTGGGACATGGCCGATCAAGAGCGGCCCGCGCCGAAGCTGTCAATTGCAGCGTCTGGGCTGTTCCCTCGGGTATCGGGTTCAACCTATGTTCGCGCCATGACCTACGCCGAAGAAGTGGCCGCCTGGATCAAGGCTCGGGTGGCGCGCGATGCCCCCCTGAGCAAGGAGTCCGAACTGAGCACCATGCTGCGGGTGCTGGCTATCTGGCGCTCCCGGTCCATCGCCGCCACCTTGGCGAGGCTCCACGACGGCAAGATCCTCAGCGGTCCCTTCGCCGGCATGGACTATGTCAAGGACGCCACCGAGGGCGCGCTGGCGCCGCGTCTGCTGGGCTCCTACGAATCTGAGCTGCATCCTGCGATCGCGCGGTTCGCCGCCGAGGGGTTCGACTGCGTCATCGATGTGGGCTGCGCCGAGGGCTACTACGCCGTGGGCCTGGCCCGCCTGATGCCGCAGGTCACCGTCTACGCCTATGACATCGTCGAGAAGGCGCGGATCGCCTGCGCCGAGCTGGCGGCCAAGAACGGGGTGGAGGACCGGGTGATCATCGGCGAGCTCTTCACCCCCACCGGCTTCGAGGCCTTCGCCGATCAGAAGTGCCTGGTGATGATGGACGTGGAGGGGGCCGAGGACGACCTGCTGCGTCCAGACCTCTCGCCGGCCCTGGCCCAGATGAGCCTGATCGTGGAGACCCACGACGTCTACAAGCCCGGCGTGCTGGAGCGCCTTCTGGAGCGGTTCGCCGCCACCCACGACATCCAGCGCCTCGACCAGCAGGGCAAGACCACGCCCTTGCCGGACTGGTTGGCGCGCCTGGGGCATCTCGACCACCTGCTGGCGGTCTGGGAGTGGCGCATCAAGCCCACCCCCTGGCTGGTCATGACCCCGAAGGCGGCGGCCTGATGTCCCAGGGCTTCCGGCTGGATGGGGGCGGCGAGACCCTCGTCTTCCTCACCACCGAGGGCGGGGCGCCGCGGCTGGTCTATTGGGGCCCCGACCTGGGGCCCGCCGACCCCGTGCCGGCCCTGGCCCGGCTTTCCCTACGCGCCATTCCCCACGGCATGCTGGACGGCGGCGAGCGGCTGACCTGGCTGCCGGAGGCGGGGCAGGGGTTCACCGGCCATCCCGGCCTGCTGGCCCATCGCGAGGGCGCCGAGTTGGTCACCCAGATGACCCTGGCCGCCTCGGAGCTGGCGCCGGGCGCCGCCAACCTGCTGCTCGAGGACGCCGCCGCCGGGGTGCGCCTGACCCTGACGCTCGCCCTCGACGGGGCGACCGGCGTGCTGTCCAGCCGCGCGGCGCTGCGCAACCTGGGGGATGAGCCCCTGACCCTCGACTGGCTGGCGGCCGGCGCCTTCGACAGCCCCCACGCCGACCTGCTGCTGTTCGACGGGCGCTGGACGCGGGAGTTCATCCCGGTGCGCCAGACGCTGTCCACCGGCCTGATCGCCAAGGAGAACCGCACCGGCCGCACCTCCCACCACGCCCCGCCCTTCGCGGTGATCGGCGAGGCTGGGTTCGGCGAGATCCACGGCGAGGCGATCGGCCTGCACCTGGCCTGGAGCGGCGACCACCGCATCTTCGCCGAACGCCTGCGGGATGGCCGTATCCAGGTCCAGGCCGGCGAGCTGCTGCATCCCGGCGAGGTGATCCTGGCGCCCGGCGAGACCTACGAGACCCCGGCCCTCTACCTGGCCCGCTCGGCGGCCGGCCTCAACGGCCTGTCGGATCGCTTCCACCCCTTCGTGCGCGACGTGATCCTGGGCGGCCGGCTGCGGGGCAAGACCCGCCCGGTGCACTACAACGGCTGGGAGGCCATCTATTTCGACCACGACCTGGCCACCCTGAAGACCCTGGCCGACCTCGCGGCCCAGGCCGGGGCGGAGCGCTACGTCCTGGACGACGGCTGGTTCAAGGGCCGCCCCGACGACCGCTCCGGCCTCGGCGACTGGAGCGTCGATCCGGCCAAGTATCCGGGCGGCCTGACGCCGCTGATCGACCACGTCCGCGGCCTGGGCCTGGAGTTCGGCCTCTGGGTCGAGCCGGAGATGGCCAACGCCGACTCCGACCTGCTGCGGGCCCACCCCGACTGGATCCTCGGCGATCCGGGCCGCGACCAGCCCCTGGGGCGCGGCCAGTATGTCCTGGACCTGACCCGGCCCGAGGTCAGCGACAACCTCTATGGCCAACTCGACGCCCTGCTGAGCGCCAACGCCATCGGCTATCTGAAGTGGGACATGAACCGCGACCTGACCCACGCGCTCAGCGGCGGGCGGGCGGCGGTCCATCGCCAGACGCTGGCCGTCTACGCCCTGATCGACCGTCTGCGGGCCGCCCATCCGGGGGTGGAGATCGAGAGCTGTTCCTCCGGCGGCGGCCGGGCCGACTACGAGATCCTGCGGCGCACCGACCGCATCTGGACCTCGGACTGCAACGACCCCATCGAACGCCAGGCGATCCAGCGGGGCTTCTCCATCTTCTTCCCGCCCGAGGTGATGGGCTCCCATGTCGGGGCCGCGGCCAGCCACACCACCGCGCGCACCGCCAGCCTGGACCTGCGGGCCATGACCGCGCTCTCCGGCCATATGGGGATCGAGGCCGACCTCCGAGCCTTCTCCGACGAGGAGCGCGCCGCGCTCGCCGCCGCCATCGCCGTGCACAAGAGCCTGCGCGCGGAACTCCACGCCGGACGCACCCTGAGGCTGGAGCACCCCGATCCCGGCTGCCTGGCCTTCGCCGAGCTCGGCGAGACCCTGGGCCTGATCTCCGCGGCCCAGGTGGCGACGCCCCTGACGGTGGGTCTGCTGCCCCTGCGTCTGGTGGGCCTGGAGCCCGAGGCGATCTACGAGATCACCATGGTCAATCCTCCGGCCCGGCCCTTTGCGGTGATGAAGCGGCGCATCCCCCTGGTGAAGGGCGACGCCCTGCGCGCCACCGGCCTGATGCTGGCCCAGCTGGGCGTGCCCCTGCCGGTGATGCGGGCGGGCGAGATCGCCGTCTTCCGCCTGGAGCGGGTCGCCCCGTGAGCCTGCCCGACCTCGCCGGAGCCTTCCGCGCCCGCTTCGGCGCCGAGCCGCGCCTGTTCCAGGCGCCGGGCCGCATCAACATCATCGGCGAGCACACCGACTATTCCGGCGGCTTCGTCCTGCCCGCCGCCATCGACCGCTGGTGCGTGGCGGCCGCCGCCCCGAACGGCCGGTCGATCCTGAGGGTGGCCAGCGCCACCCTGGGCGAGGAGGTGGAGCTCGACCTCGCCGCCCTGGGCCGTCGCGGCGACTGGACCGACTATGTGGCGGGCGTGGCGGCGACCCTGTTGCAGGCGGGCGCGCCGGTCGCCGGCGCCGACCTCTTGATCGAGTCCGACGTCCCCATGGGCGCCGGGGTCTCCTCCTCCGCCGCGCTGGAGGTGGCCGTCACCCTGGCCCTGCTGGCCCTGGCCGGGCGGACGGCCGACGGCCGGCAGGTGGCGCTCTGGGCCCAGGCCGCCGAGAACGATTTCGTGGGCGTGCCCTGCGGGATCATGGACCAGTTCGCATCGGCCAACGGCGTGGCGGGCGGGGCGGTGATGCTGGACTGCCGCAGCCTGGAGGCCACCCCGGCCCATCTGCCGGAGGGCGCCGGCTTCCTGCTGGTCAACAGCATGGCCGAGCGCCGCCTGGCCTCGGGCGAATATCGGGCGCGGCGCGAGGACTGCGAGGCCGCCGCCGCCGCCCTGGGGGTCCCGAGCCTGCGCGACGTCGGCCTGGCCGACCTGCCGGCGGCCCTGGGGCGGCTCGACGGCGGACCGGCCCGCCGCTGCCGTCACGTGGTGAGCGAGAACGCCCGGGTGCTGGCGGCGATGAAAGCCATGGCCTTGGGGGACCTGCCGGGTCTAGGTCGACTGATGGACCAGTCCCACCAGAGCCTGAGCGACGACATGGAGGTCAGCCTGCCGGCGCTCGACCGCCTGGCGCGGATCGCCCGGGCCACGCCGGGGGTGCATGGCGCGCGCATGATGGGCGGCGGCTTCGGCGGCTGCGTCATCGCCCTGGTGGACCAGGACCGGGCGGCCGCGGCCATGGCCGCCATCCAGGCCGCCTATGGGGCGGAGATCGGCCAGGTCCCCGACGCCTTTCTCTGCCGGACGGTGGGCGGCGCGGCGGAGGTGAGGCCATGACCGCGCCCGGGCCCGAGCGGCGTCTCAACCTGCTCACCGGCGACTGGGTGCTGGTCTCGCCCCAGCGGGTCAGCCGGCCCTGGCAGGGGGCGGCCAGCGTCCCCAAGCCGGCCTCGGGCCTGATCCACGATCCGTCCTGCTATCTCTGCGCCGGGGTGACCCGGGCCGGGGGCGCGGTCAATCCGGACTATCAAGGCGTCTATGTCTTCGACAACGACTATCCGGCCCTGCTTCCGGCCCTGCTTCCGGGCCTGATGGCGCCCGGTCCGGAGACCGATCCGCTGCTGATCTCCGAGCCCGAGGCCGGGGTCTGCCGGGTGATCTGCTACGCCCCCGACCACAGCCTCACCATGGCCGGCATGAGCCGCGGCCAGATCGAGGCGGTGATCGACACCTGGACCGAGCAGTTCGTGGAGTTGGCCGGCCGCCCCGACGTCGGCGCGGTGACCATCTTCGAGAACCGCGGCGAGATGATGGGGGCGAGCAATCCCCACCCCCACGGCCAGATCTGGGCCCAGCAGCACCTGCCCAACGAACAGGTGGCCGAGGACGCTCGCCAGCGCGCCTGGTTCCTCGCCCACGATGTCCCCCTGCTCGCGGTCTATCTGGAGCGGGAGTTCGAAGCGGGCGAGCGGATCGTCGTGCAGAACGACACCTTCGTGGCGCTCGTCCCCTATTGGGCCGCCTGGCCCTTCGAGACCCTGGTCCTGCCCCGCCGCTCGGTCACCGGCCTGGACGAGCTGAGCGCGCGCGAGCGCGCGGGCCTGGCCGACGTGCTGTCGCGGCTGACGCGGGCCTATGACCGGCTTTTCGACACACCCTTCCCCTACACCATGGGTTTCCACCAGCGTCCGGTGGACGGGCGGCCCGAGGAACACATCACCCTGCACGCCCACTTCTATCCGCCCCTGCTGCGCTCGGCCTCGGTGCGCAAGTTCATGGTAGGCTACGAAATGCTGGCCATGCCCCAACGCGACCTGACGCCCGAGGAGGCCGCCGCGCGGCTGCGGACCCTGGTATGAACGACCCCATCGCCATGAAGCCCCTCAGCCGTCTGCCCGGCGGCCCGATGGTGGACGCCTACACCCTGACCAATGTGCACGGGGTCTCGGTGCGCATCCTGACCTATGGCGGGACCATACAGTCGATCCGGGCGCCCGACCGGGACGGGGTGCTGGACGACATCGTCCTCGGCTACGACCACCTGGAGCGCTATCTCGAAAGCCCGCGCTATTTCGGCTGCCTGGTGGGGCGCTATGCGGGCCGCATCGCCGGAGGCCGGCTTTCCATCGACGGCCGTTCCTACGATCTCGACCGCAACGAGGGCGACAACTGCCTGCACGGCGGCCGGGCCGGCTTCGACAAGGCCGTCTGGACGGCGAAGACCCAGGAGACCCGCGCCGGCGCCCAGGTGACCCTGACCCATGTCAGCCCCGACGGGGACATGGGCTTCCCCGGCGAACTCACGGTCCAGGCCACCTACGAACTGACCCGCGGAAACGAGCTGCGGCTGGATCTGCAGGCGACCACCACGGCGCCGACGGTGATCAACCTCACCAACCACACCTACTGGAACCTGGCCGGCCTCGACGCCCGCCACGTCCGCGACCACGAGCTGCAGATCCTGGCCGACGCCTACCTGCCCACCGACGAGGCCCAGCTTCCCAGCGGCGAGATTCGCGAGGTGGCGGGGACCGAGTTCGACTACCGCCAGCCGCGGCCCCTCACCGCCGACCTCGATCACACCTTCGTTCTGGCCGCCAGGAAGCGCGGGGTCCTGGCCCCGGCCGCCCGGTTGAGCCACGAAGGCACGGGCCGCACCCTCGACATCGCCACCACCGAGCCCTGTCTCACCGCCTATACCGGCTGGGGCGGGATCGCGCTGGAGACCGAGCATGCGCCGGACGCCCCCAACCAGCCCAACTTCGTTCCGACCCTGCTGCGGCCCGGCGTGATCTGGAAGTCCACAACCGTGTTCAAGCTGGGCTAGGAGGCTCTCGCTGTGACCTCGCCTGACGGCCGCGACGCACCCGAGCACCCCTTCGCCTTCGCCTCCTTCGATTCGCTGGAGGGGGTGCCGGTCCTCGCCCCGGCGCCGGCAGGCACGCCCGGCTATCGGCGGCTCTACCAGGCGGTCCGGCGCATCCTGCCCGGCGGGCTGATCGCCGTCCTGGTGGCGCTCTCGGCCACCTGGCTGGCCGACCATTACGGCGCGCCGGTGATGCTGTTCGCCCTGCTCATCGGCATGGCGGTGAACTTCGCCGGTCAGGATCCCCGCTGCCGCCCGGGCATCGACTTCATGGCCCGCACGGTGCTGCGGCTCGGCGTCGCCCTGCTCGGCGCCCGCATCACCATCGACCAGGTCAGTTCCCTGGGCGGCAAGGTGCTGGTGATCGCCGCCGGCGGGGTGATCCTCACCATCCTGGCCGGCTGGGTCCTGTCGCGGGCGCTCAAGCTGAAGCCCGACTTCGGCATCCTCACCGGCGGGGCCGTCGCCATCTGCGGCGCCTCGGCGGCGCTGGCCCTCTCCTCGGTCCTGCCCCAGACCCCGACGCGGGAGCGCGACACCACCCTGACCGTCGTCGGCGTCACCACGCTCTCGACCGTCGTCATGGTCATCTATCCGCTGATCGCCGCGGCGCTGGGCCTCTCCCACACCCAGACCGGGGTCTTCCTGGGCGCCACCATCCACGACGTGGCCCAGGTGGTGGGGGCCGGCTACGGCGTCTCCAAGGAGACCGGCGACACCGCCACCATCGTCAAGCTGTTCCGGGTGGCCCTGCTGCTGCCCACCATCCTGGTGGTGGCCCTGATGTTCCGCTCGAAGATGACCGCCGGTCCCTCGGGCAAGCGCCCGCCGCTGGTCCCCATGTTCCTGGTCGGCTTTGTCCTGCTGGTGGGGCTCAACTCCTCCGGCGCCGTGGCGACCGGGATCATGGACCAGGTCGGGACCGCCTCGCGCTGGTGCCTGGTCGCCGCCATCGCCGCCCTGGGCGCCAAGACCTCGCTGGGCGAACTGGTCTATGTCGGCTGGAAGCCGGTCCTGCTGATGGTCGCCGAGACCCTGGTGGTGCTGGGCTGGGTGCTGGCGGTGCTGCTGCTGGGCGCGTGACAGCCGAAAGTGGACGCCGGTTTCGGCGCCCGTCACGCGCCAAACAAAGACTCTAACTAGCCGAAGTCCCTCGCCAACTCCGCCCGCGTGGCCGGGCTGAGCAGGGCCAGGTGGCCGTAGCTCTCGTGGTCGCAGCCGATGGCCACGGTCACCGCGGGATCGCGGAACACCGCCACGTGCTCGGGCTTCAAGGCAAAGCGCAGGAAGTGGACCGACGAGGTCTTGCCGTCCTCCCGCGTGCGCTCCACGTCGCCCTCCGGAACCCCCATCATCCGGTCCTCGCCGACAGCCACGAAGAAGTGGTCCTCCACCCCGCCCAGCCGGGCGAGGGTCGCGGCGCGGCGCACCTCGTCCTCGATCTCGAACATCACCGTGGCCACCAGTTCCTGGCCCTGCGGGATCAGCGGATTGTAGGCCGCCAGCTCGTCGGCCAGCTGGGCCTCGCCGCCCTTCTCGATCAGCAGCATCTCCTGGACCTGGAACAGCATGGTCTCGAAGCACTCGAAATAGAACGAGCAGATGGGCCCCAGATCGATGCGGCGCAGGCGCTTGGTGGGCAGCAGGGCCTTGCGGCGTTCGCCGCGCACCTTGGCGAACTCGGCGTCCGGCAGCAGGTCGGCCTTGGTGATCTGGCGAAGGTGGGCGGGCATGGCGGTCATGTCTCAGAGCGCCCCATAGGCGCGGGCGAAGATCTCGATGGGGTGGGACTGGCGCGGCTGGGCGGCGTCGCCGGTCTCTGCGACCAGCATCTGGCCCAGGTGCTTGCAGGCCAGCGGGCAGTCGGAACAGAGCTCGGCATTGGCCTTCTGGGCCACCTGCTTGGTGGTGGGCTTTCCCACCTTGAGCGCCAGGGGCCGGGTCTCCTTCATGATCCCGAAGGTGCCGCCGTGGCCCGAGCAGCGCTCGATCACGTCGACCTTGGTGTCGGGGATCAGCCGCAGCATGTCGGCCGACTTCTGGCCCATGTTCTGGGCCCGGGCGTGACAGGCGTGGTGCACGCTGACTCCGCCGGGCACAGGGGTCAGGCCCGGCGCCAGGCCCTCGGCGCGGGCGATGTCGACGACATATTCGCTGATGTCCCGCGTCGCGGCGGCCAGGCGGCCGACGGCGTGGTTCTCCGGCAGCAGCAGCGGCCATTCGAACTTCATCATCAGGCCGCAGGAGGCGGTCAGCGCCACCACGTCGTAGCCGCCCTCGATCCAGGGCTCGAAGGCCTTGGCGATCCGCTCGGCGCGGCCGGCCACATCGGCCAGGTCGCCGCCCTCCAGCTGCGGCATGCCGCAGCATTCGGGATAGATCAGCCGGGTCTCCACCCCCTGCAGGGCCAGGACCCGGGCGGCGGCGACGGCGGTGTCGGGCTGGTTGTAGTCCACGAAGCAGGTGGCGTAGAGCACCGCCTTGCGCAGGCCGAAGGCCGGCCCCTGCGGGTTGGCGGGGACGGGCGCCTTCAGGAGATCGGTGGCGGTCTTGGAGTGGTACTTGGGCAGCTCGGCCTCGGCGTCGATCTCCGCGATCGCGTCCAGCAGCTTGCGCAGGGGGGTGTTCTTGCGCGCCGTGGCCCAGTTGGCCAGGCCCGCGACGGGCTTGGCCAGCTTGCCGTTGCGGTCGGTCTTGCCCAGCTGGTCGCGGATGAAGTCCTTCTCGCCGGCCCGCCGCTTGGCGGCGCGATAGCGCAGGATCAGGTGGGGGATGTCGATGTCGAATTCGTGCGGCGGCACGTAGGGACACTTGGTCAGGAAGCACATGTCGCAGAGCGTGCAGGCCTCGTCGACCTTGGCGTATTCCGCCTTGGGTACGCTATCGAGCTCGCCGGTGGGCGCCTCGTCGATCATGTCGAACAGGCGCGGGAAGCTGTCGCACAGGTTGAAGCAGCGCCGGCAGGTGTGACAGACGTCGAACTGCCGCTCCATCTCCTTCTCCACGGCGGCCAGGTCGTAATAGGCCTCGTCGCGCCAGGCGATGGGATGGCGGAAGGGCGCATCCAGGCTCCCCTCCCGCGCGTTGGTCTTCGGGCTCTCGTCCAAGCGCCATCTCCCAAGGGCGTCCTTCTCCCCCTGTGGGAGAAGGTGTCGGGCGAAGGCCCGACGGATGAGGGGTCGCGCTCCACTCTCAACCCTTCACGTCATCCCGGGCCAAGCGCAGCGGAGACCCGGGACCCAGGGGCGGCGCGTGTGGCCCCTGGGTCCCGGATCGCCTATCGGCGTCCGGGATGACGGAAAGATAGGCCGAGTGAGCCGACCCGGATGTTGCTCAGCCCAGGGTTTCCAGCGCCCGCTGGAAGCGGCCGGCGTGGGACTTCTCGGCCTTGGCCAGGGTCTCGAACCAGTCGGCGATCTCGTCGAAGCCCTCGTCGCGGGCGGTCCGCGCCATGCCCGGATACATGTCGGTGTATTCGTGGGTCTCGCCGGCGATGGAGGCCTTGAGGTTCAGCTCGGTGCCGCCGATCGGCAGGCCGGTGGCGGGGTCGCCCACGCCTTCCATGAATTCGAGGTGGCCGTGGGCGTGGCCGGTCTCGCCCTCGGCGGTGGAGCGGAACACCGCGGCCACGTCGTTATAGCCTTCGATGTCGGCCTTCTGGGCGAAATAGAGGTAGCGCCGGTTGGCCTGGCTCTCGCCGGCGAAGGCGTCCTTGAGGTTCTGCAGGGTCTTGCTGGTGGCGAGGGTCATCTGGTCATCTCCCGTGAGGCTAAGAATCCCCCGGCGTCGAGGCCGGGTCTTGCTCAAGATCAAGTATGGCCGCTTTTCCGCATAGAACTAATCGAATTAATCTATCCGCAGCATAGAGTGCGTCGATGGAAAACCCCTTGTCGCAGTGCGGGCTTCCATTTGTGATCAATGATAAGTTATCTTGATTCTGATCAAGGCGGCTCCCGCGCGGGGCGCGAACCTTGATGATGAGGAAACAACGGAACGCCCGCGGACGTCCCGATCAGCAGCGACCCCTTTGCGCAACGAGAGCCGAGCCATGTCCGAAGCCGCCACCCAGACCCGCACCGCCCAGAAGACCGAACACTTCGATGTCCTGATCGTCGGCGCCGGCATCTCCGGGGTCGGCGGCGCCTATCACCTGGCCAAGGAGCGGCCGGGGACCAGCTTCGTGGTGCTGGACAACCAGGACAAGTTCGGCGGCACCTGGACCACCCACACCTATCCCGGCATCCGCTCCGACAGCGACCTCTACACCTTCGGCTACCACTTCAAGCCCTGGGTCGGCGCCCCCATCGCCACCGCCGAGGAGATCCTCCGCTACATGGGCGAGGTGATCGACGAGAACGATCTGGCCCGCCACATCCGCTACAAGCACCGCATCACCAGCGCCGTCTGGTCCAGCAAGGACAACCTCTGGACCCTGGAGGCCGAGCGCACCGACACCGGCGAGCGCCTGCGCTTCACCACCAACTTCCTGTGGATGTGCCAGGGCTATTTCCGCCATTCCAAGGGCTACACCCCCGACTGGGAGGGCATGACCGACTACAAGGGTCAGATCGTCCATCCCCAGACCTGGCCGGAGAACCTCGACTACAAGGGCAAGAAGGTCCTGGTGATCGGCTCGGGCGCCACCGCCGCGACCCTGGTCCCGGCCATCGCCGGGGACTGCGCCCACGTCACCCTGCTGCAGCGCTCGCCCACCTATTTCATCCCCGGCCGCAACGCCAACGAACTGGCCGACACCCTGCGCGAGCTGAAGATCGACGAGAAGTGGATCCACGAGATCGTCCGTCGCAAGATCGTCCATGACGGCGACGCCTTCGCCCGCCGGGCGGTGGAGGATACCGAGGCGGTCACCGCGGAGTTGCTGGGGGGCGTCCGCGCCTTCCTCGGCGAGGACTTCGACGTGGCCAAGCACTTCACTCCCCGCTACCGCCCCTGGCGCCAGCGCATCGCCTTCATCCCGGACGGCGACCTGTTCCAGGGCATCGCCTCGGGCAAGGCCTCCATCGTCACCGACGAGATCGACCGCTTCACCGAGAAAGGCATCCTGCTGAAGTCGGGCCAGGAGTTGGAGGCCGACATCATCGTCACCGCCACCGGCTTCGAGCTCTGCGTGCTGGGCGACATCGACTTCACCATCGACGGCAAGAAGCTGAACTTCGGCGACACCGTCACCTATCGCGGCATGATGTTCACCGGCGTCCCCAACATGGTCTGGGTGTTCGGCTACTTCCGCGCCAGCTGGACCCTGCGGGCCGACATGGTCGCCGAGTTCGTCCTGCGCCTGCTCAAGCACATGGACGAGAAGGGCGCCAAGAAGGTCGAGGTCGCCCTGCGCCCGGAAGACAAGGACATGCCGCTGCTGCCCTGGATCGACCCGGAGAACTTCAACCCCGGCTACCTGATGCGCGGCATGCATCTCTTGCCCAAGGCCGGCGACAAGCCCGAATGGCGCCACAGCCAGGACTACCTCACCGAAAAAGAGCAGTTCCCCGCCATCGACCTCGACGACAAGGCCTTCGTCTACAAGTAGGGCGTCGAAATCCTCGCCCCCGCTTGCGGGGGAGAGGGCAGGGTGAGGGGGCGCGCAGCATCGCTGCGCGTCTCGGCCCCGGAGCCACAACGGCGCTTCAGAAAGAGCCCTCACCCAACCTCTCCCGCAAGCGGGAGAGGA
>JAZKBZ010000148.1:0-19054 GCA_040388315.1 Pseudomonadota bacterium
TGCGAAACCTGGCCGACGACCTGCTGTTAGCGATGAAGACCCGGGGGCCGGCCCAGACCCTGGCCCTGGCGCAGCGCGCCGGCGTCAGCCGGCAGGCGGCGCGGCAGGCCCTGGAGAAGCTGGCGGCCGAGGGGTTGGCCCAGCACGTCACCGCGCGGGTCGGGGTTGGCCGCCCCAAGCGCACCTGGTCGCTCACCGACAAGGGTCACGGCCGCTTCCCCGACACCCACGCCCAGATGACCGTGGAGCTGATCGAGGCGGTGCGCGAGGAGTTCGGCGCCCCGGGCCTGGACCGGCTGGTGGCCCGCCGCGAGCAGGCGATCGCGGAGGGCTATCGCGCCGCGGTGGGGGACGCAGGGCTCGAGGACCGCCTCACCCGCCTGGCTGCCCTGCGCGCCGCCGAGGGCTACATGGCCGAATGGTCGCGGCAGGACGACGGCTCCTACCTGCTGGTGGAGAACCACTGCCCGATCTGCGCGGCGGCGGCGGCCTGCCAGGGCTTCTGCCGCTCGGAGCTGGCCCTGTTTGAGATGCTGCTGGCCCCGGCCCGGGTGGAGCGGACCGAGCACATCCTGGCCGGGGCGCGGCGCTGCGCCTACCGGGTCGCCGCCTGATCCGGGAGCCTATGGGCGGGCGAGGCGTTGGGGTGGCCTGAGGGACCACCTCGAAGGATAACCCATGAAAACGCTTCTCGCCGCCGCCGCCGTCGCCAGCCTCGCGCTCGGCGCGCCCCTCGCCGCCCAGGCCGATCCCGGCGGCCACGGAAACGGCAAGGGCGAACGCCACGAAAAGGGGCACGCCAAGGGCCACGACAACGGACACTACGAGGGCGACGACCATCACGGCGGCGCCTGGACCCCGCCGGGCCTGGCCAAGAAGCCGGGCGGCATGCCCCCCGGCCAGTACAAGAAGCTGTATCGCCAGGGCCAGCGCCTGCCCACCAGCTACATCGACCAGCGCTACTACGTGGCCAATCCGCAGGCCAACCGCCTGCGCGCCCCGCCGGCCGGCTATCGCTGGGTCCAGGTGGAGGACCAGTACTACCTGGCCCAGACCCGCAGCGGCGTGATCGCCGAGGTGGTCTCCGCCCTCATCCGCTAAACAAGACCGGCCCTTCCCCGCCCGGGGAAGGGCCTTGGCCTAGTTCGACCTAGCCGCCGGCCCCGGCAGCTTGAACTCCGGCGACCAGTGGGTGGCGGTTCCCGCCGTGACGTACCAGCAGATGACCAGGGCGCAGATCACCGCGCCTGGCGCATAGGAATTGGTCCGCCGGTAGGTGAAGGCCGCGATCACGCCGACCACCGCCAGCAGCGGCACGAACTGGATGGCCACGATGGTGTTCAGGGGCTGCTGCGGCACGGCCAGCAGGCCTGTGAGGAACAGGCTGGCGTACTGGATGGCCAGCAGCAGGACGAACCCCAGGCTCATGGCCAGGCCGCTGGCGAGATAGGCCGTCGCCGCCCCCTCCCCCTTGATCGCCAGGTTGGCGTGCAGCGCCCGCAGGGAGACCAGGAAGAAGGCGGTCCACAGCGGCAGATAGGCGAGCGCCATCAGGGCGTGGGGGCCGTCCAGGGGCTTGAGCCCCAGGACCCAGAAGCGGAAGTCCACCTTGAACACCGCGTCGACCGCCACCAGGGCCAGGTAGCCCACCGCCACCGTGGCGATCCCGATCAGGGTCCCGCGCAGCCAGGCGTTGGAGAAGGCGGGCTTGCCGCCCTTGAGGAACAGCCCGAGCCCCAGGGTCAGGACCGCGTTGAGCAGGGCCCAGACCAGCAGCTGGTTGGTGATAAACTGCGGGAACAGGCGCATGGGGAAGAACAGGTTCCCCAGCTCCATGAAGGTGAAGAAGGTGGCCGCCGGGACCACCGCGGTCAGCATGGCCGCCAGCCACCAGCGGCCGTCGCGCTCGGTGGCTGCCGGCTCGGCGGGATGGGCGATCCCCGCGAACAGCGGCGTCGCCATCAGGGCCTGGAAGGTCCCCAGCAGCAGCAGGACAAAGCCCAGGAAGCCGACCCCCGTGCCGACCTCCTTCCAGATCCAGATCTGGTCGCCGGGCGGCAGGGGCCGGGCCGCGCCCGCCAGCCGGGTCTGGAACCAGTCCACGGCGTGGCCCACGCCCGCCGAGGAGAAGTGCTCCCAGGGGTGGGTGACGGGGGGATTGTAGAGCACCTTGGCCGTCCCGGCGGCGGGATCGCCATAGACGCGGCCCTCCACGACGGGGCCGGCCGCGCCGAACATCGCCTGCAGCGACTTGGACCGGGCCACGTCGGCGCCCTTGGCCACCTGCCACATCAGGGGGGCGAACTCGTCATAGCGGCCGAACACCACGGCGAGGTTGCGCAGGGGAGCCTTGGCGCCCTGGCCGAACACCGCCCCGATGGCCGGGGTCGAGCCCTCCAGCACCACGGCCTGGTAGCCGGCGGGATAGGTCTCCGCGGCGGCGACCACCGGCCCGCCCCCCAGGCTGTGGCCCTCCAGGCCGATATTGTGCGCATCCACGAAGGGCAGGCCGCGCAGGTAGCGCAGGGCGGCGGGTCCGCCGAAGCCCTGGCTCCCCACCGCACCGCCGGACCCACCATGCCCGGTCATGTCCATGGCCAGGACCACGAAGCCGCGCCGCGACAGCTCGATGGCGAAGGGGCTCTGCATCTCGCGGGTGTTGATATAGCCGTGACTGGCCAGCACGCCGGGCGCCGGACGGGCCGCCGTGGCGGTGGCGGGGCGATAGAGCAGCCCGCTCATGACGACCCCCTTCTCGCCCGGGAACCGCACGTCGGTGACCGTGACGCCATGGGTGGTCTGGACGGCGTGGGCCAGGGCCGAGCCCCCGACGATCAGGATCAGGCCCAGGGCCAGCAGCCCCCATTTGCGCAGCATGTGGTCGCCTCCCCAGACGGTTGTGGCGAGGACTATGGGGGCGGTGGGGAGGTTGGGGAAGTGGGAGCTGGAGTGACGTGGGGAGGGCTGGGGTGCGTCAATACGAGACATCGGCGATCAGCCGGGAAGCAGACATTCGCGCAACGCAAACATCGAGCCCGTGTTTTGACTCTTTAGCAGACGCGACCAGCCATTCTGGAGGCGCTCAAGGTTTCCGCGGCCGTCTGGCGATGACCAAACCGATGCCCCCCAGGATCGCCATCGAAGTGAGCGCCAAGCGAACTGAAATTCCCTCGCCCAGCGTCAGGGTCCCGGCAAGTGCGGTGATGACGGGGACGCTCAGTTGTACTGACGCGCCTTGGACCGGCGACAGCGAAGGTAGGGCTGCGTACCAGAGCGTATAGCCCACTCCAGAGGCAAGGGCGCCTGATAGCACCGCGTAGAGCACCCCGTCCGGGGCCTGGTGCGTGCCCGCCATCGATGCGATTGCAAAACCCACGGCGGCCAGAGGCAGGGCGCGTAGAAAGTTTCCGGCCGTCGCGACAAGCGGATCGGCGGCCCCGCGCCCGAGCAACGAGTAGGCGCCCCAGGCGACGCCGGCGGCGATCATCAGAAGGGCGCCAGCAAGCGGCGGGGCCGAAACGCCCGGCATCAGGAGGGCCGTCAAGCCGGCCAGGGAGAGGACGAAGCCGAGCCATTGCGGCGCCGTCAGTTTCTCGCCGCGAACCAGGCCGGTAATGACCATCGTCGCCTGCACGGCGCCGAACAGGAGCAATGCCCCCGTGCTGGCCGAGAGGGTGACATAGGCCCAGGAGAAAGCGCCGGCGTAGGCGAACAGCGCGAGCGCGCCGCGCCATGTTCCGCCCACGGCGCGCACCTTCCGTCCCACGCCCAGGATGATCCAGAGCGCCACGACGCCTGAGCCGATCCGGACCAGGGTGAAGCTGGCCGGATCAATCGAACTGTGGGCAAGGGCGAGACGGCACAGAATTGAGTTGGCCGCGAACGCGAACATCGCGGCGACCGTCAGGGCGATCGCCCTGACGCCCGGTCTCGCAGCACGCGCCGAGGGAAGCAGGCTCATGGCTCAAGGACGGCGATAGCGGGCTGCTGGATGGTGTTCTCCGAGGCGGGGACCCGCGCCGAAGAGCTTTTCCCGGTAGGCGCCCGGACTATAGCTTTGCTTGAACAGGCCGCGTCGCTGCAATTCAGGAACGAGATGCTCGACGATATCGGCGAAGGTCTCCGGCATGACCGCATAGGCTAGGTTGAAGCCGTCGAGGTCGGCTTCCTCGGCCCAGGCCTCAAGTTCATCGGCCACGCGCTTCGGACCGCCCACAATTGCGGGCCCTCCGCCGCCGAGGCCTACCTTGCGGCCCACGCGACGACCAGCGGGCGCCGAGCCGCTTGCGATGGCGGCGGCCACCGACTGGATGGCGTTGCTGCTCGCTGCGCCGGCCTTCGCCTGGTCAGGTTTCGACAGGTCGACCCCGGCCCATCCCGACATCAGGGCCAGGGTCCCTGTTTCGCTGACGTAGCCTTGGTAGTCGACGAACTTCGCTTCGGCTTCCTCGTCGGTGGCTGCGGTTACGACCGTGGCCAGCGCGAACACCAGAATATCTGACCGCGCCCGGCCGAACTCGACCGCAAGGTCACGCAGCTTGGCGACATCCTCGGCCATCTTGCTTGGCGTGTTCCCGCCGATGAAGACGCACTCGGCGTGGCGAGCCGCGAACGCGGTCCCCTTTGCCGACGATCCCGCTTGATAGATGACGGGCGTGCGCTGAGGCGATGGTTCGCACAGATGGACGCTGTCGATCCTGAAGTATTCGCCTTCGTGCGTTACACGATGGACCCTGGCAGGGTCGGTGAACACGCCCGCCGCCCGATCGCGGCGCACCGCGCCATCTTCCCAACTGCCTTCCCAAAGCCCGTATTGAATCTCCATGAACTCCTGGGCGATGTCATAGCGCACGTCGTGGGAGACCTGCTTGTCCCGTCCCGCCCCCTTGGCGCCACTGTCGAGGTAGCCGGTGACGACGTTCCATCCGATGCGGCCATCTGTCAGGTGATCGAGCGTCGACATACGTCGCGCGAACGGCAGGGGCGGCTCCTGCGATAGATTGCACGTCACCGCGAAGCCAAGATGCTCGGTGGCATGCGCCATTGGGGGGATGATCAGGAGCGGATCGTTGACCGGCGCCTGGACCGCTTCACGCAAGGCGGTGTCGGGGCTGCCGCCGTAGACGTCGTACACCCCGAGCACGTCGGCGAGGAAAAGGGCGTCGAATTTCCCGCGCTCCAGAAGCTTGGCCAGTTCCACCCAATGGTCGAGCGACCGGTAATCCGCCGACGTGTCACGTGGGTGCCGCCATAGGCCCTGCGCCTGATGCCCGACGCAGTTCATCGCGAACGCGTTGAGGCGAAGCTCTTTGCCCATGGGCGCCCCGTGTCCTGAAAGCGCCGCGCTTCGACGCGACGCGATCTAAGCACGGGCCCCGAACATTGGTCAACTGACCAATGTTCGGGGGTGAGCAGCATTCAGGGTCGTTCGGCGACGTCTGTGGCACTCGCGTCCCACTCGTCCAGCAAGGCTTGGAAATCCTCGGCCGTCAGCAGGGTTGGTGTCTTCCAATCGGGCTTTGCATCCCCTTGTCGCCAGCCAAGGGCTTCCAGTTCGTCTGGCTTGATCGTCCTGACCAGGTCGACCAGGGCGCGGCAGGCGATGGCGCTGTACAGGGGCAGTTCGGTCGACCAGGGCTTTTCGAACCCCACGAACATCGTTGATCCGGCGACCGACGCGGAGATGAAGACGGAGAGCGTCTCGCGCTGCTGTTGGGTGAGGTTGGGATTGATCTCGGCGATCAGGCTGTTCAGGGTCAGCCGCTCCAATACGTAGATGCGATCCACGGCGCGGGCCACGAAGGGGTCGTGGTTGGCGAGCACCCAGAGGTGCGGGAAGAGCCGGGTCGTCTTTTTCGTTTGAATGTCTTCCAGAAGCAGCCGGATCAACCGTTCCAGCTTCTGCTCCGCCGACAGGTCTGAGGCGGCTCGGATCGCTCGGAATTTCTCGCCGTATGGCGCCAGGACCATGTTGAGCACGTCCTGCAGGAGGTCGTTCCGACCCTTGTAGTAGTAGGTGACCGCGCCGATCTGCACGCCGCAACGTCGGGCGACCTCCCGCAACGAGAGCGCCTCGTATCCACTCTCGATCAGGATATCGAGCGAGACATCCAGGATCTGGCCCACCCGATCCCGTCCGGTCTGGTAGACCCCTGCGCCCCTGCGCGTTCTGAGGCCGGACCTGTCACTCATGGGCTCTAGCTTTCAATCGCCTGGAGCCAAGGCTCATAACACACTGGCGATGTGCTTCTCGAGAAGGTCAGCTCTTCGCCTACGCAGGCCATAGGACAAGACGCCCGCAAGCGGCCGCGCTCCGCCGCCGCGGCTAGCGATGGGGCACACGCGGCGGGCGTCTCACGGCCTAGTTGCGAGCCAGCGCTTGGAAGGGACATGCTCGCGTAAGCGAATCTTGCCTCGGCGACAGTCCCCATCCGGCCGAACAGCGGACCCTCCGAACTTCGGCTAGGAGCCCAATGCGCCCTTCGCCGGGCCTTCCGCCCCCCCAATTCCCCCTGCCCCTTCCGCCCCGCCGAGTGCTAAGCCCGCACCTCCCTGTCGCGGAGATCGTCATGGAAGGCCCCACGTCCCACTTCTACGTCTCGCAGCGGCTGAGGCTGCACTATGTCGACTGGGGCAATGAGGGGGCGCCGCCTCTGGTGCTGGTGCATGGCGGCCGCGATCACTGCCGCAACTGGGACTGGGTCGCGCGGCGGCTGGCCGACCGCTATCATGTGATCGCCCCGGACCTGCGCGGCCATGGCGACAGCGCCTGGGCGGTGGGGGGCGGCTACGACCAGGCTGCCTACCTCTATGACCTGGCCCAGATCATCCATCAGAAGGGCATGGCGCCGGCCACCATCATCGCCCACTCGCTCGGCGCCGGGATCGCGCTCAACTATTGCGGCGCCTTTCCCGACAGCGTGAGGAAGATCGTCGCCATCGAGGGCCTGGGCCCCTCGCCGGCCATGATGGCCGAACAGGCCAAGCGCCCCGTGGAAGAGCGCCTGCGCGCCTGGGTCGACGACCGGCGCAAGAACTCCGGCCGCACCCCGCGCCGCTACGCCAGCCTCGACGAGGCCGTCGCCCGCATGGCGCAGCAGAACCCCCACCTGTCGCCGGACCAGGCGCGCCACCTGACCCTCTACGGCGTCAACCAGAACGAGGACGGGACCTATAGCTGGAAGTTCGACAACCATACCGGCGGCGGCGTCGGCGGCCTGTCCCACGCCGACCAGCACCGGCTGTGGGGGCAGATCACCGCCCCGGTCCTGCTGGTGCGCGGGGCCGAGTCCTGGGCCTCGGACCCCGTGGTCGACGGGCGGATCGCCCACTTCCAGAACGCCCGGCTGGTGAACTTCGAGGGCGCCGGCCACTGGGTGCACCACGACCGGCTCGACGCCTTCATGGCCGAGGTGGAGAGCTTCCTGGCGGCGTAGGCGGCGCAGCGGCGGGAAAAGATAACCGCGTTCGACGAAACGGCGCCGCCAGTATAGGCTGGGCGAAACCCGTGGAGGACGTCATGCGCCATCTCGCCGGCCTCGGTCTTGTCCTGGGTCTCCTCGCCGGTCCGGCGGCGGCCCAGGAGACCACCCCCATCTGCCAGGCGGCGGCAGGGGGGTCGGGGGCGCAGGTCAAGGCGCTGCTGATGGGCGGGGCCAGCCTGACCGCGTCGTGCGAGTACGGCTACCACCCCATCCACACGGCGGTGTCGAAGAACAATCTCGGCGCCCTGGAGGCCCTGCTGGCGGCCGGCGCCGACGCCAGCGATCCGCACGGCTATCAGGGCCAGACCCCGATCCTCTCGGTGCAGAGCGCGGCCGCCGCGCGCCTGCTGATCGCCCGGGGCGCCAAGGTCGACGCGCGCGACAAGAACGGCGCCTCGACCCTGAGCCACGTCGCCTCCAACACCCCCGGCTTCATCTCCGAGGCCGAGGGGGCGGCCATCGCCCAGCTGCTGCTGGACCACGGCTTTCCGGTGGACGCGCAGGACAGGTTCGGCAACACCGCCCTGGCCGACTCCGGCCGCTTCTGCCAACTGCCCATGGTCCGGGTGCTGCTGGAGCACGGCGCCTCGCCCAATCTCCGCTCGGCCGGGGAGACGGTGCTGGGGCGCCTGCATCCCGAATACTATGCCGACGATCTGCCCAAACAGGCCGCCTGCCGCCAGGTCCAGACCCTGCTGATCGCCCACGGGGCGGTGAAATGAGGGGCCCGCGGGGGATGGCGGCCCTGGCGCTGGCCGGTTGCCTGGCGGCCTCCGGCGCGAGCGCGCAGGAGGCCAAGACGCCCCAGGACCGGGCCATCGGGGCGATCACCGTCTTCGCCGTCGCCTATGCCGCCTGGATCTGGGAGGGCCGCTGCCACGAGCTGGACGGCGGCCGGCGCGCCGAGTTCCAGCGGCTGATCGAGGCCGACCTGCTGGGGCTCAACCAGGTCTTCGAACCCCGCATCGTGGGGGCGGCCACCGGCTCTGGGCGCGACACCGGGGAGGCCGCCGAGTGTGGCGGCAAGAACGCCGGCCTGGCGGCCTTCGGCATCGAGCAGGCCAGCGACGTGGCCGCGACCCTGAAGGGCCTGCCGCCGGGCTACCGGATCACGGTGACGCCGTAGAGCCTGTCGAGGCGACCCGCGCCACCGGGGCGGCGACCTCGTTGCGGCGCAGGAAGGACGGGGTCCAGGGCGGGTCGTAGAACCAGGCGGTGGGCGGGCCGGTGACCCTCCAGCCCTGGCCGACGAGGGCCGCGGTGAGTTGGCCGGTGCGGCGCGCCACCGCCGGGCCGCTGCGGGAGCCGGAGAAGCGCAGGACGGCGTAGTCCTGGGCCGGCAACTCGACGATGGAGACCTGGTCGCTGGTGGGGACCGGCAGGGTGGCCCGGGTATAGCGGGCCGGCATGATGAACTGCACCTTCCAGGACCCGGCGCCGTCGGCGGTCTGGGTCACCGGGGCGGTCATGGCAATGGTCTGGGAACGGCCCGCCGCGCTCTGGGCCACCGGGGCGGTCATGGCGATGGAGGCCTTGGCGGTGTTGGCGCCGAAGATGTAGCCGGCCACCGCCTCGAAGCCGGCGCTGCGCGCCGCCGTGGCCGAGCCCGGGACCGTGGCCTCCGCGGCGAGCCGGGGGCCGTAGTGGCGAATCTCCAGGTCTCCGACACGCTCGACGACGGTGTAGCGGGGCTGTTCGGTCCCCGCGCGGATTCCCACGAGGGCGCCAAGGCCCCCCAGGATCGCCGCGCCCAGTTCCCACGGATTGGACATCTGCTCGTCTCCTCGCCTGTGACGAGTTACGTGGCCGCCGCGGCCGCGGATGCGCTCGGCGCCTCCACCAGCTCCCCATAGGCGCGCCAGGTGGCCAGGCCCAGCCACGGGAAGACGATGACCAGGGCCAGGAAGCCGGTGAGCACGGTGGACAGGGTCAGGATCGAGATCAGCAGGGCCCAGACGATCATCGGTCCGAAATTGGCGGCCACGGTGCGGAAGCTGGTGATGGTGGCCACGAAGACGCTGGTCTCCCGGTCCAGCAGCATGGGGGCCGAGATCACCACCAGGCCGTAGGTGAGGAAGGCGATGGCGCCGCCGATCAGCGAGCCGGCGATCAGCATCTTGTGGCCCGCTGGCGTGGTCAGCGCGAAGGCCGCCAGGGTCTCCACCGTGCGGTAGATGACCCAGGTCGACAGGCCGTAGACGATCTGGGCGATCTGCAGCCAGAAGAAGAAGATCATCAAGAGCGCCAGGCCCAGGATGGCGACGTCGGCGGACACCGCGCGCCGCAGGAACATCATGCGCGGCAGGGTCGGCCTCTCGCCCCGGCCCAGCAGGGCGCCGGCCTCGTAGATCCCCATGGCCAGCATGGGGGCCACGAAGACGAAGCCGCAGGTGAGCGCGAAGACCCAGAAGGCGCCGCCCGTGGCCACGAAGGTCACGCTGAGCCAAAGGCTGAAGGCGGCCAGCGCGAGGCCGTAGGCCAGCAGGGGCGGCCAAGCCCGCCAGAGATCGCCCCAGGCGCCCCCCAGCCAGCGGAACGGCGCGCCCACGCCGATCCTGTTGACGCGCGGCAGCCCGCCCGATGACGCCATGGTTCCCTCCCCTGCACGCCAGCGTCGTTGCGCGGCGGCGCGGTCAGGGTCGGGTGCGGAGGGCGGCGGGCGCATTGAGCCAGATCAAGGCGGACCCGAGCCCGGCCGGCCCAGCGCCCAAACTTGCGCCACCGGCGACATTCCTGCGCACTTCCTCCTTATTTCCGTCTCCGATCCGACGTCCAAAGCTGCTAGGGAGCGGACAAGACGGCCGGGCTGGCCGCGGGCCGCTCGGATGGGCGGCGTTTTAGGGAGCGAGACGGGGCTGATGGCCATTCCAGGCGTCGCCATTCGAGGACAGCGGAGCCTGCTGCGGCAGATCCGCGAGGCGCTGGCCGGCGGCGGGCCCGCGCAGCAGCGACTCGACATGGTGGTGCGGATCATCGCGCGTTCCATGGTGGCCGAGGTCTGCTCGCTCTATATGCGCGGCGCCTCCAACGACCTGGAGCTGTTCGCCACCGAGGGCCTGGACCCCACCGCCGTCCACGTCACCCGCCTGAAGCCCGGCGAGGGCCTGGTGGGCGAGATCATGCGCCTGGGCCGGCCGCTGAACCTGTCGGACGCCCCCAACCACCCGGCCTTCTCCTACCGCCCGGAAACCGGGGAAGATCCGTTCCACGCCTTCATGGGGGTGCCCCTGCTGCGCGGCGGCCGGGCCATCGGGGTGCTGGTGGTCCAGAACCGCACCGAGCGGGTCTATAACGACGACGAGGTCGAGGACCTGCAGATCGTCGCCATGGTGCTGGCCGAGATGGTGGCTGGCAGCGAGCTCGCCTCCGAAGGCGCCCTGAAGAACGTCGACCTGGTGCCCCACAAGCCCGAGCGGCTGAAGGGGGCCAAGTTCGCCGACGGCCTGGCGCTGGGCGTCGTGGTCCTGCACGAGCCGCCGGTGGCCACCAGCAAGCTGCTGAGCGACGACGTGGCCGCCGAGGAGATCCGGCTGGCCACCGCCATCGCCAGCCTGCAGGCCCAGATCGACGAGATGCTCGACGGCCAGCACGGCCTGGTTGAAGCCAGTTACGAGGTGCTCGACACCTACCGGATGTTCGCCCACGACCGCGGCTGGAACCGCAGCCTGGAGGACGCCGTCCGCAACGGCCTGACCGCCGAGGCCGCGGTGGAGCGGGTGCGCTCCGAGCACCGCGCCCGCCTGGGCCAGGCCCGCGACCCCTATCTGCGCGAGCGGCTGCACGACCTGGAAGACCTCAACGACCGGCTGCTGCGCCACCTGTCCGGCGACGGGCACAAGGCCCGGGAACTGCCGCCCAACGCCATCCTGATCGCCCGCAACCTGGGCCCCGCCGACCTGCTGGAATACGACCGCACCAAGCTCAAGGGCCTGCTGCTGGAGGAGGGCTCGGCGGCGAGCCACGCGGCCATCGTGGCCCGCGCCCTCGACATTCCCTGCGTGGGACGCCTGGCCGGACTGCGCGACAAGGTCTCCGAAGGCGACCAGGTGATCGTCGACGCCGAGACCGGCGAGGCCTATCTGCGGCCGAGACCCGACGTCATTACGGCCCTACGGGCCCGGCTGGAGGTCCGCCAGCAGCGGCAGGCGGAGTTCGCCAAGCTGCGGGATACGCCCGCCTTCACCCGCGACGGCCACAAGATCACGCTCTTGATGAACGCTGGCCTCGACGTCGACCTGGACATCCTGGGGGAGACCGGCGCGGAGGGCATCGGCCTGTTCCGCACCGAGTTCCAGTTCATGGTCGCCGAGGAGATGCCGCGCTTCAACGCCCAGACCGCCCTCTATGGCCGGGTGATGGACGCCGCCGGCGACATGGCCGTCACCTTCCGCACCCTGGATCTCGGCGGCGACAAGGTGCTGCCCTATCTGGAGGCCGAGCGGGAGGACAATCCGGCCCTCGGCTGGCGCGCCATCCGCATGGGGCTGGACCGCCCGGCCCTGCTGCGGCTGCAGCTGCGGGCCCTGATCGCCGCGGCCCGTGGCCGGCCCCTGCGCATCATGTTCCCCCTGGTGGCCAATGTGGACGAGTTCCGCGCCGCCCGCGCCCTGGTGGACCACGAGATCGCCTGGGCCCAGCGGCGCGGCCGCGCGGCGCCCTCGCGGCTGGAGGTGGGCGCCATGATCGAGGCGCCGTCACTGATCTGGCACCTGGACGCCCTGCTGCCGATGACCGACTTCGTCAGCGTCGGGACCAACGACCTGATGCAGTACCTGTTCGCCGCCGACCGCGGGAACCCGCGGGTGGCCGACCGCTACGACTTCCTGTCGCCGCCGGCCCTGAGGGCCCTGCAGCAGATCCAGCAGGCCTGCGCCGAGACCGGCACCCCGGTCTCGGTCTGCGGCGAGATGGCCGGCCGGCCCCTGGAGGCCTTCGTCCTGGTGGCGCTGGGCTTCGACCGGCTGTCCATGCCGCCGGCCGGCATCGGGCCGGTGAAGCAGATGGTGTTGGCCTGCGACCGGGAGGCCGCGCGGCGCGGGGTCTCGGCCCTGATCAAGAGCTCGGCGGGCTCGATCCGTAACGAGATCGAGACCCTGGCCCGCAAGATTTCGGCCATCTAGACGGACGGCGAAAGGGCAGGTTAGGCTGCCGCCTCCTGCTGGAGGACTCTTCGTGGCGACAGACAGCTGATCGGGCGGCGCCCGGCGCGCCAGCTTTCCCCGTTCATCGCTCTCAAGCAGAGCCCGCGCCTTCGCGCGCCGGCTCGCCACGGATATTCCATGACCCAATCCCACACCCCGGCGCCCGAGGGCGCGACTCCGTATGCCGACCTGAACGGCGTGCTCGACCAGCTGGTGACCCGCGCCCAGGCGGTGCTGGGCGACAATTTCGTCGGCGCCTATCTGCAGGGCTCCTTCGCGGTGGGCGACGCCGACGAGGCCAGCGACGTCGACTTCCTGATCGTCACCGCCCGCGACGTGACGCTGGCCGAACAGCCGGCCCTGCAGGCGATGCACGCCGAGCTCTTCAAGCTGCCGTCTCCCTGGGCCCAACATCTGGAGGGCTCGTACGCGCCGGCCGCCATCATCCGCCGCTGGAGCACGGAGCCCCGCGATCCGCCCGATGAGCCCAGGCCGGCGGGCTGGGGGGATCCGGGGATGTCGAACCTGCCGGCCCGGGCCTATCCCTTCCTCTATCTCAACAACGGCGCCGAGCGCCTGGTGCGCTCCGAGCACGACAACAGCCAGGTGGTCCGCTGGTGCCTGAGGGAGAAGGGGATCGCACTCGCTGGTCCGCCGGCCGCCGAGCTGGTGGACCCGGTGCCGCCCCAGGCGCTTCGGACCGAGATCCTGCCGCTGTTCCGGCGGGTGACGGCCCTATGGCTGGGGGCGCCTTCGAAGATCGACCAGGCCTGGCTGCAGGCCTTCATCGTCACCCTCTACTGCCGGATGCTGCACAGCCTGGAGACCGGGACGGTGACCTCCAAGAAGGCGGCCTCGGCCTGGGCGAGGGGCCGCCTCGATCCGAAGTGGGCGGGGCTGATCGACAGCGCCTGGGTCATCGGGCGCTCGGACCTGGCGATCAAGCTGGCGCCCGCCGACCCTCAGGCGGTGGCCCAGACCCTGGCCTTCGTCCGCTATGTCGTGAAGTGGGAGGCTATGGCGGGAGCGGCGTCCAAGGGCGCCCACGGCGCCTCCCGGCCCCGCTGGCAGGACGCCGGAGGCCGCACGCGCGGCGGCCAGGCCGCGCCCTCCCCGATCCGCCCCGGCGGTCGCGGCCGAAGGGGTTAGGGCGCGGGAGGCGGCCCTGGCGGGGGCGCAAAGGCCAGCGGCGCCACGGCCTCGCCCGGCGTTCCCGCCACCACGCTGCTGTAGATCGCGCCGCCAACCGGGCTGTAGGTGATCGCCTCCGTCAGCAGCAGGCAGCCGATCATCGCGGCGACTCCCCAGAGCCAGGCCGGGTGAACCCGACCGCTGCGCCGCTTGTCCGCCCACATCCCGACGAGCGGGAAGATCAGGCACACCGCAAGGATCGCCTCCCAAGCCCAAGGCGCGAGGAGCGGCATCGGCAGCAACCGCCCGAAGCCGGGGCCGAGAAGGATCGACATCGCGCAGAAATGCAGGCGCCGGTGCCAATCGGTCTGGCCGCGCATCAGGATCGCGGCGGCGGTCAAGCCGGCGAAGGTGAGCAGCGTCACCGGGTCGAAGACCAGGAATTGCAGCGGCCGGAAGAAGAACGGGACCCCGCCTCGGCGCACGATCGCGATCGTCACAGCGAACCCGAGCACGAGCATGGGGATGATCCAGGCCGCCGCCACCCAGCCAAGACGGCGGTGCAACGTCATGCGGCCCGTCGCCGCGAAAACGTTCTGCAGCAAGTAAATCGTGACCCAACCCATGAACACGATCGCATGGGCGTGGACGAGCGGCGGTGAGGAGAAGCTTGATCGCCCCATCGCCAATTGCACCGAAAATCCGGCGACGATCAGCAGGGCCATGACGCCGGCGCCACGGAGGAAGAAGCCCTCGTCGCGGCCAGCCGACGCCGGCGATCCATAGGACACTGTGGCCATCTCGTTCCCCCCGGGACCATGTGACGCCGACCGATCAGCCTGGTCGACTGTACCGGCGACTATTGTGCAGGTTGTCGGCCCCGCCAAGCCGCGAACGGCGTTTTCCCAACCACGAGGCTCGACAATCGGCCTCGCCGCGGGCGCCGGGCGGGGATCCCGCGGTTGAAGGCGTCAGTCGACCGCCACGATCTCCACCTCGGCGCCGGCCAGCAGGGCGGTGTCGCCGACGTGCTTGCCCAGCAGGGCGCGGGCCAGGGGGGAGACGTGGGAGACGCTGCCGTGGGCGGGGTCGGCCTCGTCCTCGCCGACGATGCGGAAGGTCTGGCGGCGGCCATCCTCGCGGTCGATGGTGACCCCGCCGCCGAAGCGCACGGTGTCGGTCTGGCCCGTCGTCTCCACCAGTTGGGCGTTGGCCCGGCGGGCGGCGTAGTAGCGCAGGTCGCGGGTGGCCCTCGCCATGGCGGTGCGGTCGGCCTCGATGCCGCCGGCGCTCTGGGCGGCGGTATAGGCCGCGCGCGCCTGGGCCAGGGCCGCGTCGATGGCGGCCAGGCCCTCGAGCGTCACCAGGTTCGGGTGCGGCGAGATGGGGCGGTCGGGGAGATCCGCGGCGGTGGCCTCGGCATCCCCTTCCTTGGTGAACGCAACGCTCATGGCGGTTCCTTCAGGGTCCGGAGCGTCTAACGCGCCAGACCGCCTTTAGCTCTCGACCTTGAAGGTCAGGCCCGCATTGTCCGACAGCCGCTTCACCAGCCGGTCGCCGAGCGCCGCGCCGGGCGTCCAGATGCCGCCGGCCACGTCCGGCGCCTTGACGAGCGCGATGGCGGTCTCGGCGATGATCTTGGAGGTGGAGCCGTAGCCCGGGTCCTTGTCGCCATGGACCGAGACCTGGACCTTGCGGCCGTCGGGGGCGATGGCGATGAAGAGGGCGTCGTAGAAGCCGGCCTCGCGCTCTTCCTTGCTGGGGCCCTCGCCCGGCTGCGGACCGCCCTCGGCGGGCATGTCGGCGAAGGCGGCCGGGGTGTTGGGGTCGATGATCGACATCTCGTCATAGACGAAGTCGGTCCCGTAGGGATGGCCCTGCAGCAGGTTGGAGCGGTGGACGTTCTTGGTGTTGATGGCCGCCATCATGAAGGGGCCGACCTCGGCGCCGACGTCCGGGTCGTGTTCCTGCTTGTTCCCAGGAGGCTGGGCCGGGCCCGTGAACCCGGGGGTCAGGGCGAAGGGGTTGATCATCAGAGCAAACAGGCTGGGGTCCTTCTGCAGGGCCGCCATGGTGGCCCGGCCCGAGGCCGCCGTGCCGCCGGAAAGCCCGCCGCGCATCTTGCGCATCCGCCCCTTCACGCGCGGGACCATGGCGCCGAGTTTTTCCTTCGCCGTCTTCTGGGCGAAATAGACGCCGAGTTCGAAGGGGATGGAGTCGAAGCCGCAGGAGAACAGGATGCGCGCGCCGCTCTGCTTGGCGGCCGCCTCGTGCTTGCCGATCATCTCGGCCATCCAGTTGGGCTCGCCCGAGAGGTCGAGATAGTCGGTCCCCTGGGCGGCGCATTCGGCCACCAGGTCGGAGCCATAGAGTTGGTAGGGGCCCACCGTGGTGAGGATCGCCTTGGCGCGGGCGACCATGGCCTTGACCGAGGCCGGATCCGAGGCGTCGGCCACCACCAGGGGGGTGTCCTTGGGCGCGCCGATCTCGTCGCGGACGGCGGCCAGCTTGTCGGCGGAGCGGCCCGCCATGGCCCACTTCACCTCGCCCCCGACGCCGTATTTCTGGGCGAGGTACTCGGCCACCAGACGGCCGGTGAAGCCGGTGGCGCCATAGACGATGATGTCGAACTCGGCCTTGGGGTTCATGGCTGCGCCCTCCGTTTTGAATTTGCGGCGACCCTGCCGCGATTGAGGCCGCCGCGCAATTCTTGAGGGCCTGTGGCGCCCAGACCCATTGCGAACTTGGCCGTCGGACGGCAGAGAACGGCCATAGCCTTTTTCATTTCAACGAACCTGAGATCCATTTCCATGTCCGAGATCATTGTTCCGAGACAATTCCGCGGCCCGCCCGTCACCGCCAACGGCGGCTATATCTGCGGCGTGCTCTCCAACGCGGTCGGCGGCAGCGGCAGCGCCATGCTGCGCAGCGGGGTTCCGCTGGACACCCCCGTCACCCTGACGCCGTCCGAGGACGGCGGGGTCGTCCTCACCAACGCCGAGGGCCAGCCCCTCGGCTCGGCCAAGCCCGCCGCCGACGACGCCATCCCCATGCCGCCGGCCCCGCCCAGCGTCGAGGACGCCAAGCGCTACGCCGCAGCCTCGCGATTCGCGCAGAAGTCCCTGCACCGCGGCTGCTTCTCCTGCTGCATCGAGCGCGAGGACGGCGAGGGCCTGGGGGTCCATGTCGGCCAGATCGAGGGCGCCGAGCCCGGGGTCTGCGCCGGGACCTGGACCCCGCACGCCAACTTCGCCAACGCCGACGGGACCATCCCCGACGAGATCACCTGGGCGGCGCTCGACTGCTCGGGCTCCATGGCCTGGTGGATGAAGACCGACACGCCGGTGGGCCTGCTGGGCACCATGGCCGGCGAGGTCCTGGTCAAGCCGCGGGCCGGCGAGACCTATGTGGTGGTGGCCTGGGCCGACAAGGTCGAGGGCCGCAAGCACTTCGCCGGGGTCGCCCTGTTCGACGCCGACGGCAAGGTCATGGCCCGCAGCGGCCAGATCTGGATCGGCCGCCCGCCCGGCGCCCCGCCCTATCAACTGCCGCCGGTGACGGCGACGGCGTAACTCAGATCGTCATGGCCGGGCTTGTCCCGGCCACCCATGATCTCCGAGGCGAAGTCAGACCCGCGGCGGCGACGTTCGCGCGGCTTGCTGCGAGGCGGAGATCATGGGTCCCCGGGACAAGCCCGGGGATGACGATCGTAATTTGGAATGGGCTATGAGCCCTTCACCGCCCGCGTCGCCAGGCAGGTGGGGAAGTAGAGGGACCGGCCGGTGTCGCCGCCGCCGCTGTCGCGATCTTCGAACAGGTGGGTCAGGACCAGGCCCGCCTGGAGCTGGCCGCCGATCTGGGTCTCCAGGCTGTGGCTGAACTCCACCGTGTGGTCGCGGGCCACCAGGCGCTCCAGCTCCTCGGGCGGCAGGTCGTCGATATCGGCGTAGGGCAGCCGGTGACGCACCACCAACTCGCCCCGGTCCTGGGCCGCGGCGTCGAAGATGTAGACCATCGGGTTCATGAAGCCGGCCAGCAGGGCGCCGCCGCGCCGCAGCACCCGGGCGACCTCGCGCCAGACCGGCAGGATCTCCGGGGCGAAGCAGTTGGAGACCGGATGGAAGATGAGGTCGAAGCTGGCGTCCTCGAAGGCCGAGAGGTCGTGCATGAAGCCCTGGCGGGTGGTGAGCGACAGACCGTCGCGGGCCGCCACCGCCTCGTCCTGGGCCAGCTGACGGGACGACGCGTCGAACACCGTCACCCGCGCCCCGGCCGCCGCCAGGATCGGCCCCTGCTGGCCGCCGCCCGACGCCAGGCAGAGGACGTCCTTCCCGGCCACCTCTCCGAACCAGTCGCGAGGGACGGGCTTGTTGGGGGTCAGCACCACCGACCAGTCGCCCCGGCGGGCGCGGTCGATCTCTTCGGCCGAAACCGGGCGGGTCCAGATGTCGGCCGCCTCGACCCGGCGGTCCCAGCCGGCCTGATTGATCCCTGGAACGTCCTCGGCGCGCATGTGGCTTGTCCCCCAGCTTGGCGTGCGCCTTATAACGCGACTTTCCTCCGAGCGCGGCGGCGGCGCAAAAAGCGTCCCGCTTCAGAACAAGCGGCGCCGGAACCTGCAGAAATGCGGCCAAGCTCCACGCTTCGCCCGCCGCGCGAGTTAACCATCGATGACCAAATAACGCATTGAATTCCGTAACCTAGCGTGATATCGACACTATTGTATGAACAACTCCGCAACTGCGCGGAGCGGGGCGTCGCCGCGAAGTTAAGTCGCGGTCAAACAGTGGGGTGTCAGGTAGCCATGCCTCTCGATACTGGCGGGGTTACAAATCTGCATTTGCGAGCGGACGGGGATCGCGATCCCGGTCTGGCGGACTCCTACATGCCCACCATGGACACCGGACCAGACATCGGCGCGGCCCTGAAATCGGCGCGCGAGTTCCGCGGCCTGACGCTGCAGGACGTCGCCGATTCCACGCGCATCCGCCGCGCCTACCTGGCGGCCATCGAAGACATGCGCCTGGACGAGCTGCCCTCGCGCCCCTTCACCATCGGATATGTCCGCGCCTACGCCAATGCGCTGGGCATGGACGGCGAGGCCGCGGTCGAACGCTTCAAATCCGACGAGCCGGCCCCCGACGAGCCCCTGCGCGCGCCCGTGGGCGTGCGCCGCGACGGCGACCCGCGGGTCATGGCCATCGTCATCGTGGGCCTGCTGATCGTCGGCGCCATCGTCATGTGGAACATCGCCCAGCGCGCCATGAGCGAGCAGGCGCCCCCGCCCCCCACCGCCCC
>JAZKBZ010000148.1:19078-45606 GCA_040388315.1 Pseudomonadota bacterium
GTGGCCCTGGCGCCGGTCACCGAGGGTCCGGTGGCGCTCGGCGCGCCCCTGCCCGCCCCGGTGGAATCCACCACCCCCACCCCCTACGAGACCCCGGGCCTGCAGGCCGCCACCGCCGGCGACGGCTCCAGCAAGGCCGCCGACGACGCCGCCAAGCTGGCCCGCGAGCATCCCGAGAACGTGGTGGCCGCCCCCAGCGAACCGCTGGCCAACACCTTCACGGCCAAGGGCCCGGTCTATGGCGCCCCCGCGGCGGCTTCGATCCTGATCCTGCAGGCGCGCAAGCCCACCTCGCTGATCGTGCGCGGGGCCGACAACTCGGTCTATTTCGCCCGCCAGCTGGCGGCCGGAGAGGCCTATCGCGCGCCCATGCTGAAGGGCCTGACCGTGGACGTCTCCGACCCCGCGGCCATGCAGGTCTTCGTGGGCGGCCAGAGCAAGGGCCTGCTGCCGTCGGCCCAGACCTCGGTCGCCAAGCTCACCGCCGAATAGTCGCTCAGAGGATTTCGCCCCCTTCAGCAGGGCGTCAGCGCCGGCCAGAGCGTCGGGCTCGGCCGCGCCAGCCAGCGCGACCTTAGAGTCGGTTCGGCCCGGGTTGGCCGGAGCCTCGACTGGAGCAGACCGATCCCTCACCGTACGGATCATCGAAAACATCTGGCGATTGAACCCTGCGCGCGCTGGTCGCGACCTTGAGGCGTCTGACATGGAGCGACCGATGCTGAATTTCCTGCGCCTTGCCATAGCCGCCGCCGGCCTCGTCGGGGCGATCTCCGCGCCGGCCTGGGCCGCCGGAACCCCTAGCCAGAAGCAGCCGGACCTGACGATCGAGTCCGCCTGGCTGCAACGGCCGGCCTATCCGCTGATCCACGCCAACACGGTCAGCAAGGGCCAGCCCTTCAACGCCTGTTTCAGCATCAAGAACCTGGGGGCGCCGAGCACAGGCTTTCGAGTTGCGGGCAGCCCCCTGGCAGGAACGGCGCCGTTCCGCGACCTCCAGGGCCTGCCGACTGGCGTCTCGAAAACCCTCTGCCTGACCTATCCCGACGCCCAGCAGACCAACCTGACCCTGACCCTGACGGTCGACAGCCTGGCTCAGCAGGCCGAGCAGAATGAGGGCAACAACACCCGCGCCCTGCCTCTGAAGCTGGCCTCCGCCGCGGACCTGCAGGTGCTGGGCGCCTGGCTGCAGACCCAGACATCCTCGGCCCATATCGCGTTCGCCAAGCCGGGCCAGGCCTTCGCGGTCTGCTTCAACCTCAAGAATCTCGGCCAGAGCCCGAGCGGGGTCTCGAAGCTGACCGGGAGCGGCTATGGCGGCGTGACCACCAGCTTCAATATTCCGCAGCTGGGGGCGTCGGCGACCACCATGGGCTGTCTCAACTATCCGGCGCCCACGGCGGCGGGGAGCGGCTCGATCAGCCTGACCGCCGATGCCCTGAACCAGGTGGCCGAGGGGGAGGAGACCAACAACGTCATGGGCTACACCTTCAGCATTCACAACTGAGGGGCACGCGGGGCTTGGGATTTCGCGGCGGGGGGCCTATTTTCCCTGACATCATGACCGCTCACGATCACACCCATCTCCGTCCGTGGCGCGCCATCACGCGCCGGCCCTCGCGCAAGATCCGGGTCGGGAACGTGGAGGTCGGCGGCGACGCCCCCATCACCGTCCAGTCGATGACCAACACCCTGACCGCCGACGCCGCGGCGACCATCGGTCAGATCCGTGAGCTGGAGGAGGCCGGGGCCGACATCGTCCGCGTCTCCTGCCCCGACGTGGAATCGACCCAGGCGCTCAGCACGATCGTGAAGGCCTCCAAGGTCCCGATCGTGGCCGACATCCATTTCCACTACAAACGCGGCATCGAGGCCGCCCAGGCCGGGGCGGCCTGCCTGCGGATCAATCCGGGCAATATCGGCCGGCCCGACCGGGTGCGCGACGTGATCCAGGCGGCCCGGGACCACGGCTGCTCCATGCGCATCGGCGTCAACGCCGGGAGCCTGGAGCCCCACCTGCTGGAGAAATATGGCGAGCCCTGCCCCGAGGCCATGGTGGAGAGCGCGCTCGACCACGCCCGCATCCTGCAGGACCACGACTTCCACGAGTTCAAGATCAGCGTGAAGGCTTCGGACATCTTCATGACCGTGGCCGCCTATCAACTTCTCTCCGAGCAGATCGACTGCCCCCTGCACGTGGGGGTCACCGAGGCCGGCGGCCTGCGCTCGGGCACCATCAAGTCCTCCATCGGCATGGGCAACCTGCTGTGGGCCGGGATCGGCGACACCATCCGTGTCAGCCTGGCCGCCGATCCGGTCGAGGAGATCAAGGTCGGCTTCGACATGCTCAAGGCGCTGGGCCTGCGCCACCGAGGGGTGAACATCATCGCCTGCCCGTCCTGCGCCCGGCAGGGCTTCAACGTCATCAAGACGGTGGAGGCCCTGGAGAGCCGCCTGGCGCACATCTCCACCCCCATGAGCCTGTCGATCATCGGCTGCGTGGTGAACGGCCCCGGCGAGGCCCTGATGACCGATGTCGGCTTCACCGGCGGCGGCAAGGGGGCGGGCATGGTCTATCTGGCCGGCAAGCCCGACCACAAGATGGACAACGAGGGCATGGTCGACCACATCGTCGCCCTGGTGGAGGCCAAGGCCGCCGAGCTGGACGCCGCCGCCAAGACCCTGGAAGCGGCGGAATAGCCGCAGGCTGGCGGTCCGCGGCGCCGGGACGCATTTACCCCGCCCTCATGAAGGCCTGACACAGTTCCTTCGTTGAACGTGTTCGGTGCATTGCCATGACAGTCCCCCCGCCCAAGTCCGCCGACAACCGTCGGGTCATGGCCCGGATCATGACCCACGAGGTGCTCCGCGGGCTGGCGGCCATGGCGCGAGTCGGCGGCGGGGACATGATCCAGTTCCTGGTGTTCAGCGGGATCTGGAGCGCCAACACCCAGCACCTGCTGGGGATAAGGATGCGCTACGCCGAGCAGAACGACATCCCGCCCGACAGCCAGCGCCGGCCCATCCCACAGGAGGATCTGGTCCATATGCTGTGCATGCCGCGGGACATCGTGGCGCGCTATGTCGAGCAGCTGGCGCAGGGCGGGCTCGTCGAGCGGGTTCCAGGCGGACTGGTGGTTCCGGCGGCGGTTTTCACCCGACCGGAGATGCTGGACGGCAACAACGAGCTCTACGCCCGGGTCATGAGCATGGTCACCGCCCTGCGCGGGGTGGGGTTCAGTTTCGGCGAACCAGCCTGACCGGCGCACGATTTCAAAGATGACGCCTGCGTCACCACTTGCGCGCGAGCGAGAGCCTTGATTAGGTGCCGCCTCCATAAGGGAGGGACACCATGTCCGCGGACGGCAACTGGAACATCACCATCAACTCGCCCATGGGCGCGCAGAAGGTCACCGCCACCATCAAGACGAACGGCGGCGCCTTCACGGGAACCACCCAAACGCCTGCCGGTGAGCAGGCCATCGAAGGCAAGGTCGACGGCGACAAGCTGACCTGGTCCACCGCCAGCACCCAACCCATGCCCATGACGCTGGAATTCGAGGCCACCGTCAGCGGTGACACGATGACCGGCAACGTGAAGCTGGGCGCCTTCGGCAACGCGCCGCTGACCGGCACGCGCGCCTAAGGTCGGTATCTCTCAGAATTCGAAGGGGCGGTTCGGCGACTAGGCCGGGCCGCCCTTTTTCGTGCGTCGGACCTGAGAATGTAAACCATTGTCAAAACTCCCCAATTCGGGTGAGTCGGAGATCGCACTCATCAACAAGCCTCACCATAATGGGCGCCGCCGCGGGCCGTCGCCGCGGGCCAATCGGGGGCTTGGTCTTGGACAGTGAGTTGAAGGAGCGCGTCGCCGTGCGCATGGCGATCAGCGCCATCCTGCGGGCCGTGGACACGGTGAACAGGGAGCTGGGCGGAGACATCACCCTGGCCCTGGTCCTCGCCGCGGTGCTGGAGGCCAATATCGGCCACCTGTCGCGCACGCCCGAGGCCGCCGCGGGCCTGGAGGCCATGGACCGCGTGCCCCCCGACAACATGCGCCGGCCGGTCACCGGGGTGGCCCTGGCCGCGACCCTGGGGATTCCCAACGAGACGGTGCGCCGCAAGGTCAAGACCCTGATCTCCCAGGGCCTGCTGGTGCGGGTCGACGGCGGCTTGATCGTGCCCACCCAGGTGATGGCCGGCGAGCAGATGACCCGCATCTGCCGGGCCAGCTTCCTGAACCTGCGCCGGCTCTACATTCACCTGAAGCGGATCGGGGTGAGCCTCGAGGACGACGGCTCGGACCTGGAGGCCCTGCCCGCCTAGAGCCTTTTAGGGTCAGATGGAATCATCCGACCCGTTCAAAAAGGCTCTAATTCAAAGAGATAGAGCGCGTCGGACGGGTTAACCGGCTGCCACTTAACCCTGACGCGCTCTAGAGGCTGGCGGCGCTTTCCACGTCTCGCGCCGCGCCGCCGGCCCGCAGGAAGGCCTCGGCCTCGGCGGTGAGCGCCCAGCGATGGGAGCCCGGGCCGAAGGGCTTGCGGAACAGGGGCCGCACCCCGTGGCTGTCGCGGTCGGAGCCGCTGTGGGCGTCGAAGGCCGCCACCGCCCGGGCCCGCAGGCTGAGCTGGACGCCGCCTTCCGGGGAGCGGTTGAGGGCCAGGTACTCGATCACCCGGTCGCGATGGGCCGACCCGCCGAAGCGCAGCAGGGCCTCGGCGATCTCGCCCACCAGCGGATCGACGCGGCCGGACGTCTTGGTCCGGCGCGGTCGGCGTTTTTCGGGCTCTAGGATCGACGGCATGGCGCAACCTTACGTGGGCTGTGACCGGGACGAAACCCGTCAACGCGCCGCAGGCGAAACATCGACGCCCAGACTGGGCTGGGAGGCGAACAACTCCCTCAATGATGGTCCTTGGCGGCCGGCGCCACACGCGGAGGGAGCTCTCCGGCGCGGGTCCGGCGGTCGTGGGCGAATCCCTGGCCGAGCCTGGCCTTGGCGAGCCGGCGCCCCGCGATGGGCGAGTGGGTGTTTGGCAAGGCCGCGCGGGGGCGCTAGAGGAAGCCTCCGTTTTCTCCGGTGATCACCTCGTGCGCCTTCCCCAAGCCAGACTCGACCAGGTTCTCGACCGCTTCCGCGAGATCGAGGCCCGCATGGGCGCGGCCTCGGACGGCCAGGAGATCGTGCGCCTGTCCAAGGAGCACGCCGAACTCAAGCCGGTGGCCGATGCGGTCCAGACCCTCGCCCGCGTGCGGGCCGAGGCGCCGGAGCTGGAGGAGATGGCGGCCGCCGGCGACCCGGAGATGGCCGCGCTCGCCCGCGACGAACTTCAGGCCCTGAACGACAGGCTGCCGGGCCTGGAGCGCGAGGTGGCCCTGCTGCTGGCGCCCAAGGACCGCGACGAGAACGCCTCGGCGATTCTCGAGGTCCGGGCCGGCACCGGCGGCGACGAGGCGGCCCTGTTCGCCGGCGACCTGTTCCGTATGTACCAGCGCTACGCCGCCCTGCACGGCTGGAAGATGGAGATCGACAGCGTCTCGGAGGGCGAGGTCGGCGGCTACAAGGAGATCATCGCCTCCATCACCGGCGACGGGGTGTTCGGCCGCTTGAAGTTCGAGAGCGGCGTCCACCGGGTGCAGCGGGTGCCCGAGACCGAGGCCGGCGGCCGCATCCACACCTCGGCGGCCACCGTGGCCGTCCTGCCCGAGGTGGAGGACGTCGACATCGTCATCAACGACGCAGACCTTCGCATCGACACCTACCGCTCCTCCGGGGCCGGCGGCCAGCACGTCAACAAGACCGACTCGGCGGTGCGCATCACCCACCTGCCCACCGGCATCGTGGTGACGTCTTCGGAAAAGTCGCAGCACCAGAACCGGGCGCGGGCCATGAAGGTGCTGCAGGCTCGGCTGTACGACCAGAAGCGCGAGGCCCTCGACACCGCCCGGGCCGACGCCCGCAAGAGCCAGGTGGGCTCCGGCGACCGCTCCGAGCGAATCCGCACCTACAACTTCCCGCAAGGGCGGGTCACCGACCACCGCATCAACCTGACCCTCTACAACCTGCCCAAGGTGATGAGCGGCGATGACCTCGACGACATCATCAATCCGCTGATCGCCGAGGATCAGGCCGCCCGGCTGTCGGCCTTGGAAGACGAGTTCGGCTGAGGCCTGCGCAAGCGGGCGGCGGACCTACTGGCCGAGTTGTTCGTCCAAGTCGTACGTCCCCAGCCAGGATCTGACGCTGATTTCCGTCGCGCCGCCGAGGGCGTAGTCAGCGCGCGGAAGGCTCTCGCCCGGCCTCATCGGCCAAGCGCCATGTCCTCGCGAGGCGTCCCGTGCAGATGCCGCGAAAATTTTCTCCGTCACGATGGCGTCGATGAAGCCGATCGGGTCTTCGGAAATTTCGTCCGGGTGGGATGACCATGTGAAATGCTGGTGATGCCCGCCAAAGGCCACGGTGATTTCGTCACCTTCTGTCGTCACGAGCAGGATTTCGCCCGTCGGAGAGGGCGCGAGGACATCAAGCCAACACTCCGGCTCGCCGATCGCCTGACCTAGCTTGGCGTACTGTCGCCAGTCCGGACGATACTCAAACAGGGCGGTGGCGAAATCCTTCGACATCTCGTCCAGGAGGTTCTCGTCAAATCGGGCCATGGTCCTCAATATGACAGAAGGACCTCCTCGGGCACATCAACCAACGGGATCGTCCTGCCCAAGGTGATGAGCGGCGATGACCTCGACGACATCCACTGATCGCCGAGGATCAGGCCGCCCGGCTCTCGGCCTTGGAAGACGAGTTTGGCTGAGGCTTGCGCAGGCGGGCGGCGGTCAGCACCCGCTCGGCCTGGTCGCGGCCGTCGATCCAGACCTTCGAAGTCAGCTTCTTCAGGTCGAAGTGGAAGGCCAGGCCCACCGTGTCGGCCATGGCCGCCCCGCGCGCGCCCATGGGCTGGGGGGCGCCGGTGGTGGAGTCGAGCGCCGTCTGGTGCTCGATCTCGGCGTTCAGTTCGGCGCCGATCAGCACCACCATCACCGAGAACCAGATCCACATCATGAAGCCGATCACGGCCCCCAGGGAGCCGTAGGTGGCGTCGAAGTGGGCGACGTTGTTGACGTACCAGGAAAAGCCCAGGGAGCCCCCCAGCCACAGCAGGGCGGCGAACATCCCGCCCGGGCTGACCCACCGCCAGCGGGCGTGGGCGCGGCTGGGGCCGTAGCGGTAGACCATGGCGAAGGCGGTCGCAGCCAGCCCCAGGATCACCAGCCAGCGCATGGGGACCCAGACGAGGGCGAGGTCGGCGAAGCCCGCGTCCCGCAGATAGAGCGGCACGGCCACCAGGATGGCGGAGACCAGGGTCAGGAAGACCAGCAGGCCCAGGGTGAAGGCGTAGGTCATGGCCGTGCGGAACAGGTAGCTCCGCTTCTCGGCCTCGTCATAGGCGATGTTCAGGCCGTCGAAGAGCGCCTTCATCGCCGCGTTGGCGCTCCAGACCGAGAGCAGCAGGGAGACGACGAAGGCCGCGCTGAGGGAGGCGTGGGGCCTCGTCGCCAGACGCAGCATCTGGTCGCCGACGATGTCGATGACCGAGCTGGGGATCACGGCGGCGAACTGGACGAGCTGGGCCTGGACGGCGGTGACGTCGTTGAACAGGCCATAGAGCGAGACGAAGACCCCGATGGCCGGGAACAGGGCCAGCAGGGTGTAGAAGGTCACGCCCCCGGCCACCGCGCTCAGCCGGTCGCAGGTGACCTCGCGATAGGTGCGCCAGAGCACATCCTTCCAGCCGCGCATGGGGATGCGGTGCGGGGCGTCGGCCAGGCGGCCGCGGCCGGGTTCGGCGGTCTCGAAGGACTCCGGCTCGGCGGCGGCCTGGACGCTGAGGCCCGGCTTGGGCTTGCCGCGGCCTCGGGGCCAGAAGGCGGCCAGGGCGGCGAGCGCCAGCCAGGGGGCGGCCTGGACCACCAGGGGGGCCACCTGTTTCGCCGTCCATTTCCTCGCAAACAGCCTGCGCAAGTTCTCCCACCCTCCAGGCGCGAAGCCACAGCCTGAACACCCATTTGCGACAGGCGTTCCGTGGGCCCTGGGTCACCTTAGCCCCAAGGCTGGTCCCGAGCGGCGCCATGAATGTGGCGCGGCCCCGGTTGCACGCGACGGGGGCTTGCGGCAACAGGGCGGGATGACCGGTCATCTCGCCGCCCTCTATCGCCACCCGATCAAGGGGTTCACCCCCGAGCGCCTGAACTTCGCCGACCTGACGGCGGGCCAGCCCTTTCCCTGCGACCGCATGTGGGCGGTGGAGAACGGCCCCTCGGGCTTCGATCCGGCCGCGCCAGCCTTCATCCCCAAGCAGAAGTTCACGGTCCTGATGGCCATGGCCGACGTGGCCCGGGCGCGGACGGCCTATGACGAGGCCAGCGGAACCCTGCGGGCGACCGCCAAGGGCCAACCGGACTTCGAGGGCGTCATGACCAATGCCGCCGGCCGCGCGGCCTTCGCCGCCTGGCTCACCGTCCTGCTGGGCGAGGAGGTGCGCGGCGAGCTGAAGGTGATCGAGGCGCCCGGCCACCGGTTCATGGACCACCCCCTGGGCCACGTCTCCATCATCAACCTGGCCACCCTGCGGGAGCTGGAACAGAAGATCGGCCGCCCGCTCGACCCCCTGCGCTTCCGCGCCAACCTCTATGTGGAGGGCTGGGCGCCATGGGCGGAGATGGACTGGGCCGGCCGCGAGCTGATGCTGGGGTTCGCGCGGGCCAAGGTGTTCAAGCCCATCGTCCGCTGCGCGGCCACCCACGTCGATCCGCAGACGGCGGAGCGGGACATGGACGTGGTGAAGGCCCTATTCGACAACTACGGCCACATGTTCTGCGGCGTCTATATGCATGTCACCGACGGCGGACGGATCACCGTGGGCGACGCCTGCACCGCCCCCCAGCTGGAGCCCGTCCGATGAGCCTGACCCTGTTGCAGGCCTGGCAGGGCGCCAAGGCCCGGCTGGAGGCCGCCGGCCTGGGGGGGCCGGTGATCGACGCCCGCCTGCTCGTGGAGGCCGCGGCCGGCGCCACCCGAGCCGACATCGTCGGCGACCCCTACCGCCTGCTGACCGCCGAACAGGAGGCGACGCTCGCCGACTATCTGAGCCGCCGGGAGCGCCGCGAGCCGGTGAGCCACATCCTGGGCCGCAAGGGCTTCTGGAAGATCATGCTGTCGGTCACCCCCGACGTCCTGACCCCCCGCCCGGACACCGAGACCATCATGGACGCCGTCCTGCCGGCCTTCCCGGAGGAGATGGCCTTCAACGTCCTGGATCTCGGCGTCGGCTCGGGCGCCATCCTGCTGGCCATCCTGGCAGAGCGGCCCGCCGCCAAGGGGTTGGGGATCGACGTCTCGGAGGAGGCCCTGGCCGTGGCCCGCGAGAACGCCGCCAATCTCGGCCTGGCCGGCCGCCTGGCCCTGCTGCGGGGCGACTGGACGGCGGGCCTGGGGGACGGAAGCTTCGACCTGGTGGTCTCCAACCCGCCCTATATCGCCACCGACGTCATCGAGACCCTGGAGCCGGAGGTGCGCGACCACGAACCGCGCCTGGCCCTGGACGGCGGCCCCGACGGCCTGGACCACTACCGCCTCCTGGCGCCGGAGATCCTGCGGGTGCTGAAGCCCGGCGGCATGTTCGCCGTAGAGATCGGCTTTGACCAGAAACAGGCCGTCGAGGATCTGTTCCGCGCGGCCGGCGCCCAGGGGGTGACGACCATCCGCGACCTCTCCACACGCGACCGCGTTGTCACGGGAACGAAAAACCCCTTGGAAACTCGGGGCTGAATCGCTAGATCAGATACCTGTCTCCACCCAATTCGTCGGCGCCCGGGGTTCGGCCTCCTGAAAAGCAGGAATCGAGCACCACACCGACAGGCGCGGCTTCAAGTGGCGCTCGCCTCAGCTCAGGGCGGATGACGGGGAACACTTACGTCTTCAACACGGATCTTGGGCCCCTGGCCCAAGGCAAAGGCGAAAAGGCAAGTCCGCGCATCCCAGCATGAGCTGGAGCGCCGGCGGAACGGTTAGCGAATAATGAGAGATTTCAAGGGTATGAAGCGTCAGCGCGGTCGCAATCGCGGCGGCGGTGGCGGCGGCGGGAAACCGCAGCAGCAGAACGCCAACCGGGCGTTCGATTCCAACGGGCCGGAAGGCGCGAAGGTTCGCGGCAACGCCCAGCACGTCTTCGAGAAATACCAGCAGTTGGCGCGAGACGCCTCCACGGCCGGGGACCGCGTCCTCGCCGAGAACTACCTGCAACACGCCGAACACTATTTCCGGGTCGTGCGCGCCATGCAGCCGACTCGCCCGGCCAGCGAGATCCTGGGCCGCGATCAATTCTCCTCCGGCTTCGACATCGATTTCGAGGACGAGAGCGGCGCCCAGGCCGCCGCCCAGGCGGACGCCGACGCCGCAGAAAAGGCTGACAAGGAAGACGGCTCCGAGGCCGGCGGCGAAACCGTCGAGAGCCGCGACCGCACCAGTGGCAATAGTGGCTGGCGCGACCGCGACGATCGTCCGCAGGGCGAGACCCGCAGCCGCGACGACCGGCCCCGCGACGACCGCCCGCGGGACGAGAACCGCAATCGTGACGATCGCCCCCGTGGCGACCGCCAGGATCGGCAGGACCGGCCGCGCGACGACCGTCCTCGGGACGAGACCCGCAACCGCGACGAACGCCCCAGGGACGACCGTCCCCGCGAAGACCGGCCCCAGGCCGAGACCCGCAACCGTGACGACCGGCCGCGCGACGATCGCCCCCGTGGCGACCGCCCCGACGGCGGCGCGCGGACCGAGGGCGGCGGACGCCGCGACCGCTGGCGCGAGCGCGACGACCGCCCGCGCGAGGATCGCCCCGAGCGCGATCCCCTGGCCGTGGTCGAACCCAAGAGCGCGCCCCTGGTGGCCACCGAGACCCAGAGCTCCCCGGTGCTGCGCGACGACGACGGCGGCGAGAGCCATGCCCCGGCCTTCCTGAAGGCCGCCCCGCCGCGGGCGCCCCGCGCGCCGCGCGCCGAGACCCCGGCCGCGGTCGCCGCAACCGACGAAGCCCCCGCCAAGCCCAAGCGTCGCCGCGCCCCGCGCAGCTTCGAAGGCGGCGAAGGCGGTCCCCCGTCGGAAACCGAAGACGCCTAGGACGCCAGCAAGGCCGGGATCGATGATCCCGGCCTTCGCATTTGGGGCCCGCGTCACCATATTCCGCTGGTTGCGGGAAACCGCGCGGACGGGTAGCCAATAGACATGGGAACCGAGTGCCATCATGAGGACGGCGCGCATCCGGGCATCAAGGGCGCGGACCTTTCCCATGCCTTGGTGGAGGCCGAGAGCCTCTGCGCCCAGACCCAGGAGCGCCTCACCACCCCGCGCCGCCGGGTGCTGGAACTGCTGCTGAAGGCCGACGCCCCGCTGAAGGCCTATGACCTGATCGCCGCGTTCGGCGCCGACGGGGAGCCGGCCAAGCCCCCCACCGTCTACCGCGCCCTGGAATTCCTCGAGCGCCTGGGCTTCGCCCACCGCATCGAGAGCCTCAACGCCTATGTCCCCTGCCGCCGCGACGACCGGGGGCACCGGGCGGCCTTCCTGATCTGCGAATGCTGCGGGGCGGCCGAGGAGTTCGACCCCGACCTCGCCGCCCAGATCGCCGCCGCCGCCCCCGTGGGCTACGTGGTCCGCACCGTGACCCTGGAAGCCCGGGGGCTTTGTCTGGCCTGTCAGTAGGCGGCTTGCCCCACCCAGGTGAGGGAAGCTGCGAACTGTCACCCTCTCAACCGCGCCATGGCGATCGAGTCCGCATAGGCCCCGTCGCGCCAGGCGTAGTTGCGGAACAACCCCTCCCGCTCGAAGCCGAACCGCTCATAGAGGGCGATGGCCCGGGTGTTGTCGGACCAGACGTTCAGCTCCAGCCGCGTGAGGTTCAGCCAGTTGTCGGCCTGGCCGATGATGGCCGCCATCAGGGCCGAGCCCGCCCCACGCCCGGCATAGGCGTCGTGCACCGCCATGCCGATGGAGCCGGCGTGGGCGCGGCGGTTCTCGAAGCGGTTGAGGCTGGCGGACCCCACGGCCTTGCCGTCGATCACCGCCACCAGGTGCAGGTCGCCAGGCGGGCTGGCGGCGGCGCGTTTCTGGCGGGCGTCGGCGCTCACGAACGGCATCTGCAGCGTGCCCCAGATGGCGCGCGGCTGGTTCAGCAGTTCGGTGATGTCGGCCATGTCCATGGGCTCTCGGGCCCGGATCAGGATGTCGCTCATGGTCTCTCTCCAAGGAGCGGCGGAGAGAGGCCAAGAAAAAGCCCCGTCCGTCGCCGGCGGGGCTGGTGGTCTGCGGTGTGGTTCGCTCGTCCTAGCGCACAGCAGCTCTCACCAGCCCGGGCCGGGCGGTGCAAATCTGCATAAGGGTCGCTACGCTGCGCATCCTGTGAGAGTAGCGAGTCGCAAGCGCTGCTGGAACCCATGATCGAAGTCACCCCCGACATCAGCCTGAACGACGACGAGATCCAGGAGCGGTTCATCCGCGCCGCGGGCCCCGGCGGGCAGAACGTCAACAAGGTCTCCACCGCCGTGGAGCTGCGCTTCGACGTGCGCGGCTCGCCGTCCCTGCCCAATGACGTGGCCATCCGGTTGATGAAGCTTGGGGGGCGCAAGGTGACCCTGGACGGGGTGCTGGTGCTGGTGGCCATGACCCACCGCACCCAGGAGCGCAACCGCGCCGACGCCCTGGACCGGCTGCTGGAGCTGATCCGCAAGGCCGCCGAACCGCCGCCGCCGCCCCGCAAGAAGACCAAGGTCAGCAAGGCCGCCAAGGCCCGCCGCGTGGACTCCAAGGTCAAGCGCGGCGGGGTGAAGGCCACCCGGGGCAAGGTTCGCGGCGAGGACTAGCTTACGCTGGGTGACGAAGCCTCTTGGCGTGCGCCCCTCCCCTTGCCTATGGTGCCCTCGCCATGACCCCCACTCGTCTTCTCCTGATCTCCGCCGCCCTGATTGGGCTTTCGGCCTGCGCCACCACCGCGCCCATGGGCCCGCCGCCGCCGCCGCCGGGCGCGGGGGGGCCGCCGTCGGCCGGCGTCTTCAGGCCGGGCGATTTCTCCTGGTCGGCCGTGCCCGGCAAGGGGCGGATCGACGGGAAGATGACCTTCCGCAGCGGCGTGTCGCGCTACACCTGCGCCGGCGCCGGGGTGGTGCTGACGCCGGAGACCCTGTGGACCCGCCGGCGGATGACCATCCTCTACAACTCGCCCGACCGCGCGGCCCTGCCGGCCGAGCAGGTGCGGGCCCGCACGCCCTCGGCCCCCAGCGGCGACTATTCGGCCTTCGTGCGCCGCACCACCTGCGACGCCGCCGACCACTTCAGCTTCCAGGGCCTGGCCAATGGAGCCTGGTTCGTGATCACCGTGGCCAAGCCGGTAGGTGGCGACGGTCCCGACATGGCGATCATGCGCCGCGTCGAGATCCGCCAAGGCAAGGCCGTGGTGATCGAGCTCTAGGCCCTAGGGTCTGTCGTAGTCGAGCTTCGGATACCAGTCGGTCCCACGCCCCTCGGGCGTGTTGTCCAGCACCGCCCACAGGGGTCCCGGATCGGGAGCGCCGCGCGGGTCCTGGCCGGGATCGGCGGTCGATCCCGTCATCTCGCCGGACCAGAAGTGGCGGATCGTCCCGTCGCTGCGGGTGAAGACGTTGAAGGCTGGAATCTCCGAGCCGTCGGGCAGCAGGCCGAAATAGTCCCGCGAATAGGCCCCGTTGAGGTCGGTGTAGAGGCGCAGGTTCCGCCATCCGCGCTCCTGCTTCCAGTCCGCCAGGCGCTGGATCGGGGAGCGGGCCACCACCACCAGGGACATGCGCTGGCCCAGGTCGGCGGCGTTGCCCTCCCAGGCGTCCAGCAGGTTGGTGCACATCGGGCAGGGGCGCTCGCGCTGCGGCCCGAACATGTAGCTGTAGACGCCGAGCGTCGGCTTGTCGCCGAACAGGCCGGCGAAGTCGGTGGGGCCGTCCTCGCCTTCGAAGCGGTAGTCCCCCGACACCTCGCCGCCCAGCGGCAGGGCGCGACGCTGGGCGGCGACGCGTTCGATATGGCGGCGTAGCTCGATCTCCTCGGCCAGGAGGGCCGTGCGGGCGGCGCGGTAGGCGGCGCTCTCGTTGGGGAAGCGGACCGGATTGTCACGCGCCAGATCGGCGGCGGGGATCAGGGGGGCGGTCTTGGCGTCCATCGCTGGTTCCTCCGAACAGGGGAAATCAACCCGCCAGCAGGGTGGCGGGTTGCAGCGGCGGCTGGCAAGCCCGCCTAGAAGCGGGCGGCGCCGCGCTTTTCGGGCTCGGCCATCTCGGCGTCGAGCATGTCGGCCACGCGCAGCATGAATTCCTGGCGCCGCGCGGCGGCGGCGATGGGGTCGGGGGTGTTCTTCACCGCCTGGGAGGCGTCCTTGCGGGCCTCCGAGCGCAGCCGGTCGATCACGGCGGCCAGGTGGCCCTCAGCCTTGCGCGCATCCATCAGGGCGGCGTGCGAACGGGTCTCCGAGATGCGCTTGTTGAGCTGGGCCTCGATGTCGGACCCGGCCTCGACCCGCGACGCCATGGTGGCGAAGTCGCGGACATACATCTGGATGAATTGTTCCTCGGGCATGGGGCGGGATTCCTTACTGGTCGTGGGAGACGCGCAGGCGTTCGCAGGCGCGAACAGCAGAGACGCGATCTGTCATATGCATACCTTTAGCACAGATCGCCGGGTTTTGCCGAACTAACCCATGACCAGGGCGTTAACGCTGTCGGGACGGATCGTCTCGGGAGAGAAACCATGCGCAGATTTATCACCATCGGCCTTGCCGCCATCACGCTCGCCGCCTCGGCCGGCGTCGGCGCGGCGGTGGCCCAGCCCTACGGCTACGGCCAGTACAACGAGCGGCAGGACCGCGACCGCGACCGCGACGGCATCAGAGATCGTCATGACCGCTACGACAACCGCTATGGCCGCTGGGACAACCGCTGGGGCCGTCACCCGGCCCCGCCGCCGCGCCACTGGCGCAACAGCCACAGCTGGTACGGGCACGTCCGCGCCTGCCAGATGCGCTATCGCAGCTACAATCCGGCCCGGGACATGTACTTCACCGGCCGCGTTTGGGTGCGTTGCCGGCTGTAGACCGACCACCGCCTGCCAATAGAATTCGGCCCCGCCCAGATGATGGGCGGGGCCGTTCTGGTTAGTGGACCTTGACCTTGCCGATCTGCAGACCGTCGTCGGCGGCGCCGACCTCGATCACCGAGCCGTCCTGGAAGTCGCCGGCCAGGAGCCGCTTGGCGATGGGATCGATCAGCTCCTTCTGGATCACCCGCTTCAGCGGCCGGGCCCCATAGACGGGATCGTAGCCGCGTTCGGCGATCCAGTGACTGGCCGCGGCGTCCAGGGTGATGGACATGCGCCGGGCGGCCAGCAGCTTCTCGACCCGCTGCATCTGGATGCCGACGATGTTATCCATCTCCGAGCGGCCCAGCCGCTTGAAGAGGATGATCTCGTCGATCCGGTTCAGGAACTCGGGCCGGAAGTGGCGGCGGACCACGTCCATCACCATCGGCCGAACCTCCTCGACCTCGTCGCCCTCGCCCTGGCTGGCCAGGAACTCGGACCCCAGGTTCGAAGTCATGATCAGGATGGTGTTGCGGAAGTCGACCGTGCGGCCCTGACCATCGGTCAGGCGCCCGTCATCCAGCACCTGCAGCAGCACGTTGAAGACGTCGGGGTGCGCCTTCTCGACCTCGTCGAACAGCACGACCTGATAGGGCCGGCGGCGCACGGCCTCGGTCAGCGCCCCGCCTTCGTCGTAGCCGACATAGCCGGGAGGCGCGCCGATCATGCGGCTGACCGAGTGCTTCTCCATGTACTCGCTCATGTCCATCCGGGTGATGGCGGCCTCGTCGTCGAACATGAATTCGGCCAGCGCCTTGGTGAGCTCGGTCTTGCCCACGCCCGTGGGGCCTAGGAACAGGAAGGAGCCGATGGGCCGGGCCGGATCCTGCAGGCCGGCGCGGGCGCGGCGCACGGCGTCGGAGACGGCGACCAGCGCCTCCTCCTGGCCGACAACGCGATTGCGCAGGCTGTCCTCCATCTTCAGCAGCTTCTCGCGTTCGCCCTCGAGCATCTTCTCGACGGGAACCCCGGTCCAGCGGCTGACCACGGCGGCGATCTGTTCGGCGTCGACGACCTCGGGGCTGACCGCGTCGGCCGGCTCCTTGGCCTCCTCCTCGGCGAGACGGCGCTCAAGGCCGGGGATCTCGCCATAGGCGATCTCCGAGGCGCGCTGCAGGTCGCCGCGGCGCTGGGCGGCGACGAGTTCGGCCCGCAGGCGGTCGACGGCCTCACGGAGCTGGGCGGACTGGCCGACCTTCTCCTTCTCGGCGCGCCACTTGGCGGTCATCTCCTCGGATTCGACTTCGAGTTCGCCGAGCTCCTCCTCGAGCTTTTCGAGGCGGTGCTTGGAGGCCGCGTCGGTCTCCTTGGTCAGGGCCTCGCGCTCGATCTTCAGCTGCACGACCCGGCGGTCGATCTCGTCCAGTTCCTCGGGCTTGCTATCCACCGCCATGCGCACGCGGCTGCCGGCCTCATCGATCAGGTCGATGGCCTTGTCGGGCAGGAAGCGGTCGGTGATGTAGCGGTGCGACAGGGTGGCGGCGGCCACGATAGCGCTATCGGAGATCCGCACCCCGTGGTGCAGTTCGTACTTCTCCTTCAGGCCGCGCAGGATGGAGACGGTGTCCTCCACCGTCGGCTCGTCGACGAAGACGGGCTGGAAGCGGCGGGCGAGCGCCGGGTCCTTCTCCACGTGCTTGCGGTACTCATCCAGGGTGGTGGCGCCGACGCAGTGCAGTTCGCCCCGCGCCAGGGCCGGCTTGAGCAGGTTGGAGGCGTCCATCGCCCCGTCGCTCTTCCCGGCGCCCACCAGGGTGTGCATCTCGTCGATGAACAGGATGATCGAGCCCTCGGCGGCGATCACCTCGTTGAGCACCGCCTTCAGGCGCTCCTCGAACTCGCCGCGGTATTTCGCCCCGGCGATCAGGGCGCCCATGTCCAGCGACAGGAGCTTCTTCTCCTTCAGGCCCTCGGGCACGTCGCCATTGATGATGCGCAGGGCCAAGCCCTCGACGATGGCGGTCTTGCCGACGCCGGGTTCGCCGATCAGGACGGGGTTGTTCTTGGTGCGGCGCTGCAGGACCTGGATGGTGCGGCGGATCTCCTCGTCGCGGCCGATCACGGGGTCCAGCTTGCCGTCGCGGGCGGCCTGGGTCAGGTCGCGGGCGTAGCGCTTGAGCGCGTCATAGCCTTCCTCGGCCGAGGCGCTATCAGCCGTGCGGCCCTTGCGGACGGCCTTGGCGGCTTCCTCCAGGCCGGCGTTCGTGGCGCCGGCGGCCGAGAGCGCCTTGCCCGCCTCCCCGCCTTCCTTGGCGATGGCGATCAGCAGGCGCTCGGTGGTGACGAAGGCGTCGCCCGCGCCCTTGGCGCCGGTCTCGGCCTCGGCGAAGACGCGGGCGGTCTCCGGGGCCATGTAGATCTGGCCCGAGCCGCCCTCCACGCGGGGGCGTTTGGTGAGCAGGGTGTCCGTGGCCTGCTCCACCACGTCGGGCCGGCCGCCGGCGCTCTCGATGAGGGCGCGGGAGAGGCCGTCCTTCTCCTCAAGCAGAACCTTGAGCAGGTGTTCGGGGGCGAGCTGCTGGTGGCCGCGGGCCATGGCCAGGCTCTGGGCGGACTGGATCGCTTGCTTGGCGCGATCGGAGTAGAGATCGATATTCATGAGGTCCCCTCGTAAGGCGGATTAGCGGGGTCGCCTTGATCAAGCGCAACCTCCACGAGCCCGATGTAGGTGTGGCCTTTGCGCCACACAAGGGAGCCTGGACGGAAAACTCAGCGCGCCGACAGGCGATCGCGCAGAACCTGGTTCTCGGCCTCCAGCTCGGCGACCCGGTCGCGCAGGGGCGCCAGCACGGTTTCGATCTGCGGACCGGTGAAGCGGCGGGTGATGTGCTGGGGGCAGTTCCAGTCGAAGGTCTCCAGCCTCAGGACGAGTCCGCGTTCGGGGCGGCCCCTATAGCCGGGGTCAACCAGCCGGGCCGCCAAGTCAGGATCGGCCGCCAGGTCGCGGGACTCCATGTGGGCCAGGATCTTCAGCCGCGCCTGGTTGGGGTAGTCCATCAGGATCAGGGCCACCCGGTCGTCGGCCGCCGTATTGCCCAGGCTGATGTACTGGCGATTTCCGCGATAGTCGGCGAAGCCCAGCGTGGTGTCGTCCAGCACCTTGAGGAAGCCCGCGGGCCCGCCCCGGTGCTGCACATAGGGCCAGCCGCTCTCCGAAACGCTCGCCAGATAGAAGCTGTCGCGCTCGCCGATAAAGGCCGCCTCGTTCTCGGTGAAGCGATCCGAGGCGCGGTCGCCCTCGAACCGCTCCCAGATCTTGCGCGCGCCGTTGGCGGCCTGGGCCGCCTGGACGCTGGGGGTGGCGAGCAGGTCGAGGTATCGGTAGGCCATGACGACGGGCTCCAGGGCGTGCCCGCTAGATCGTGCCCCCCGCCGCCGATGGCAACCCCGGGGCCTAGGCGGCCGGCTTCTCCAGCAGCACGAACCAGGCGTGGTTGAACATGCCCTCGTCCCGCACCCGGAAGCCCGCCTGCTCGGCCAGGGACCGCCACTGGGCCTTGGTGGTGAGGAACAGGGACAGGATGTTGGCCACGGCGAACATGGTCAGGCCCGGAACCCAGACCGCCATCAGGAACCGGCCGCCGGGCTTCAGCACGCGATGGGCTTCGCGCAGCGCCTGGAGCTTCTGGCTTCCCAGGTGGTCGTAGACGTGGGTGCTGACGGCGGCGTCGAAGTGGCTGTCGGCGAACACCATGGCGGTCAGGTCGCCGGTCTCCACCTGAACCCTTCCGGTGAGACCCGCGAGCTTCAGATTGTGGTCCAGTAGGGCGCGGCCGCCGTCGTCGATATAGCCGGCGTCGAAGCGGTCGAGGCCCACCACCCGACCCGACTTGAGGATGCGGGCGAGCGCGATGCTGGTCCGCCCGGCGCCGCATCCGGCGTCGAGCACCAGGTCATGGTCGCTCGACAGCAGGTCCACCATGGGCAGGACCACGTGGTCGGTGCGGCGGAAGCTGCGCATCACCGCATTGCCGGCCAGCAGCAGGCCCGAGGCCCCCACCAGGGCGAAGGCCAGAGGCCAGGCGCCGGGATGGGTCAGTTGCAGGACAATGGCGGCGGCCAGGGCGATGAGGGCGGCGATGGCCAGGCCGTTCATCCAGCCCGGCCCCCAGCCGAAGTCGTAGGTCCGCGCGGGCTTCGCGGCCGCGCCGGTGAGCCGGCGGACCGGGTTCCGCAGACCAGAGACATAGAGGGTGCTGAGCAGGACCACCCCGCCCACGATGTGGAAGCCGGCGAACAGCAGCAGAGACTCGGACACCACCGTCAACCGGGGGACGAAGATCATGAAGGCCAGGCCGGCGGCTATGCCCAGCACCCCCATCAGCCACATGTGGCTGTGAGGATTTCGACGGTCGGCTTTGGGGGTCATGGGCGGGCTCCATCGGGATCGGCGGGGCCTTGCGCCGCCCCGCCCTGGCCCTAACCTCTAGCGCCAGTCCGGCCCGCCCAGGCCGGACACGGCGAGCGGACTGTCCGGTTTCCGGACACCGCGCCCGCATTGTCCGGACCGGAGGTGATCGTGGTGGATCTCGCAGACAGTCGGCCGGTCCAGCGCACCAAGGCCGCCCTGTTCGACGCCTTCGTAGAACTGGTGCTGGAGCGCCGCTACGACCAGCTGAAGGTGGCCGACATCATCGCCCGCGCCGGGGTGGGCCGCTCGACCTTCTACGAGCACTACGAGGGCAAGGACGATCTGCTGAGGGCCGGCCTGTCGGGCCCCTTCGGCGTGCTGGCCGACATCGTCGGCGAACGGCACGACCCGGCCCGGCTGGTGGCGGTGGTGGAGCACTTCTGGGAGAACCGCCGAGTGGGCAACGTCCTGTTCGCCGGCCCGACCCGCCCCCTGCTGGCCAGGACCCTGGCCGGACTGATCGAGGCGCGGCTGCAGGCCAGGGCCGAGCTCGGAGACGCGACCCTTCGGGCGGCGCAGTTGGCGGGTGGCCAGATGGGGTTGTTGGCCGCCTGGCTCTCGGGCCAGGCCCCGGCCACCCCGGCGGCGATCGCCGAGATGCTCTACGCCGCGGCCCAGCCTACGGCGCCGCCCCCACCCTAGCCTACTGCCGCGCCATCTCCGCCTCGCCCAGCAGCTCGCCGTCCAGCTCCTGGTCGGCGTCCATGGTGACGATCACCCGGCGCAGCTTGCCGGTGAAGGTGAAGGGCGCGGGATAGGGGGCCACGGGGCTGCCCCGGTCGCGGCCGATATCCAGGCCCGACCAGGAGATGAAGGTGGCGAAGCCGATGTGGGTCTTCACCTCGCCGGCCACGCGGCCATCCACCGCCAGGGTGAAGGTCCGCCCGTCGGAGGTCTGGCGGCAGCGCAGGGCGAGCTTGCGCAGGCCGGGCGCAATGGGCTCGGCGGAGCTCACCGTGGCCAGGGCCCCGCCGACGTTCAGGGTGTGATGCAGGCGGCCACCCTGGACGTAGAAGCTATAGCCGCAGGTGGCGTCGCCGTGGGCCAGCAGCACGCCTTCCGCGCCGCCGGGCGGGATGATCGCCTCGGCCTCGATAATGTAGGAGCGGCTGCGGACGTCGGGCGCCACGTCGGCGGGCAGGTGGCCCATGCCGGGGTGGAAGACGAAGCGCTTGCGGGCGCCGTGATAGCGCAGGGCGTTCTCGGCGAAACGCGGGCCGAAGCGGTCGTCCAGGGGCAGGACCTTGTAGGCCTCGGCGGCCTTCCACCATTCGGCCACCAGGGCGGCCAGCTTCTCCGGCTCGGCGGACGCCAGGTCGCGGGTCTCCGAGAAGTCGGCGTCCAGGTGGTAGAGCTCCCAGACATCGGTGTCGAAGGCCGTGCCCGGAGGGTGGAAGGCGACGGCCTTCCAGCCGTCCTTCCACAGGCCGCGGTGGCCGAACATCTCGAAGTGCTGGGACTTGGTCTTGCTGGGGACGGTCGGGTCCTTCAGCGAGGCGGCGAAACTGACGCCCTCGAGGGGCATCTGCGGGACGCCGGCGATCACGGACGGCGGCTCGATGCCCAGGATGTCCAGCAGGGTGGGCGTGAAGTCGCAGACATGGGCGAACTGGGTGCGCAGCTCGCCCCGCGCCGCCAGGCCGTTCTTCCAGGTGATCACCAGGGGATCGCGGATGCCGCCGCCGTGCGTGTTCTGCTTGTAGCGGCGCAGGGGGGTGTTGGAGGCCATGGCCCAGCCCTGCGGGAAGTTGGAATGGCTGTCGGGACCACCGATGTCGTCCAGGCGGGCCAGCTTCTCGGCCATGGGCTCGAACTTCAGATTGTAGGGGCCCATGGCGTTGACCATGCCCAGCGGCCCGCCCTCCTGGCTGGCGCCGTTGTCGGACATGACGAAGATCAGGGTGTCGTCCTTGATCCCCGCCTCTTCCAGGAAGGCGATCAGGCGGGCCAGGTGGCGGTCGGCGTGGTCGAGCATGCCGGCATAGGCGCTCTGCAGGCGGGTGAAGACCCGCTTGTCGTCGGGCAGGCACTCGTCCCAGGGGCGGATGCCGTCGTTGCGGTCGGGCATGACGGTGGTCTCGGGCACGATGCCCATGGCCTTCTGGCGGGCCAGGCGCTGTTCGCGCTCGACGTCCCAGCCGTGCTCGAAGACCGGATCGTACTGGCGAATGATGTGCTGGGGCGCCTGGTGGGGGGCATGGCAGGCGCCGGGCGCCAGCCACAGCAGCCAGGGCTTGTCCGGCGCGTCGGCCTCATGGTCGGCGATATAGCGGATCGACTGGTCCACCAGGTCGGCCGTCAGATGATAGCCCTCGGCGTAGCTGGCGGGCTGCTCGATGGGGGTGTTGTCGCGCACCAGCTCAGGGGCGAACTGGTCGGTCTCGGCGTCCATGAAGCCGTAGAAGCGGTCGAAGCCGCGGCCCAGCGGCCAGCCGTCGAAGGGCCCGCTGGGACCGGTCTCGGTGAGCGGCGTCGCGTGCCACTTGCCCACCATGTAGGCCGAGTAGCCGTGCGGCTTGAGCATCTCCGGCAGGGTTCCGGCCTCGCGGGCGATCTTGCCGCGATAGCCGGGGAACCCGCTATCGAAGTTCGACAGGCAGCCCATCCCCACCGAATGGTGGTTGCGTCCCGTCAGCAGGGCCGCCCGCGTGGTGGAGCACATGGCCGTGGTGTGGAAGCCGGTATAGCGCAGGCCCTCGGCGGCCAGCGCATCGATGGTCGGCGTCTTGATGGGCGAGCCGTAGCAGCCGAAGTCGGAGAAGCCGACGTCGTCGAACAGCACCACCAGGATGTTGGGCGCCCCCTTCGGCGCCTTGGGCGCCGGCGGCCAATAGGGGGTCGAGTCCGCCAGGGTCCGCCCGATCTTCGCCGCCATCTCGACCTCCGGAAAACTATTGGCAGAAGAGATGCCAGTTTTTCCGGAGGACGGAAAGAGGCCTAGCCGGCCCCTACTTCTGGGTCGCGTACAGCTTGACCACCTCATAGAGGAAGTCGCGGCCCTCATAGAGGGAGCGGACGCGGATGCGTTCGTTCAGGCCGTGGGCGCCGCCGCCGTCCGGGTCGCCGAACATGCCCGAGAGGCCGTAGCTGGGAATGCCGGCGGCGTTGGTGAAGCGGCTGTCGGTGGCGCCGGTGGACATGGCCGGCACCAGGGGCACGCCGGGCCACATCTTGTGGGAGACCTGCTCGATGGGGCCGACGATGGCCTTGGTGAGCGGCGGCGGCGGCGAGACGGGGCTGGGCACGCCGACCATCGAGACGGCGATCTTGTCGTCGGCGAACACCTTCACCAGCTGGGCCTTCACCGACTCCAGGCTCTCGCCCGGCAGGATGCGGCAGTTGACGTTGGCCTCGGCCCGCTGCGGCAGGGCGTTGGGGGCGTGGCCGGCGTTGACCATGGTGGCCACGCAGGTGGTGCGCATCATGGAGTTGCGGCTGGGGTCCTTGATCACCTCGGCCACCGCCGCGGCGTCGGTGGGATCCTTGGCCACGGCGGCCATGGCCGCGCCCGAGGCGCCGCCCTCGATCACCGCCATCTTCTCGAAGTGGTTCTTGGTGGCCTCGTTCAGCTTGATGGGGAAGTCGTAGGCGGCCAGGCGATCGAGCGCCGCGGCCAGGTGATAGATGGCGTTGTCCTTGGAGGGCCGCGAGGAGTGACCGCCCGGGTTGGTCGTGACCAGGGTGAAGTCCTGATAGACCTTCTCGCCGGCCTGGATGCCCAGGAACTGGCGCTCGCCCTTCTCGTTCAGCCGGCCCCCGGCCCCCTCGTTCAGGGCGAACTGCGCGTCCATCAGCGGGCGATGGTTCTTCAGCAGCCACTCGACCCCGTCGAAGGTGTCGGAGGTCTCCTCACCGCAGGTGAGCACCAGGCGCAGGCCCCGGCGGGGTTTGAAGCCCTCGGTCTTGTAGCGGATCATGGAGTCGGTGAAGACCGAGGCCATGGCCTTATCGTCGCTGGCCCCGCGGGCGTAGAAATAGCCGCCCTCCTCGATCAGGGTGAAGGGATCGCGCACCCAGTCGGCGCGGTTGGCCTCCACCACGTCGAGGTGGGCCAGCAGCATGATCGGCTTGGCCTTGGGATCGGTCCCGGCCAGGGTCGCGATCAGGGCCCCGTCCTTGGGACGCTCGGCGGGGGCCAGGACCTGGACGTCCTTGTCGGCGTAGCCGGCGGCCTTCAGGCGCGCGCCCATCTTCTCGGCGGCGGCGGTGCAACTGCCCACTGACAGCGTCGTGTTGGTCTCCACCAGCTCCTTGTAGAGCGCCCGGAAAGCGGCCTGGTCGGGCCGCGTCTGGGCCTGGGCGGCGGAGGCCGAAAGGGTCGCGGCTCCGATGGCGGCGAGGAGGACGGTGCGGATCATGTGGAGGCCCCAGGCAACTGTTGGGCGGGACCGTAGCAGCGAGGGAGCGGGGGGCAAGCAGACTGAACTCGACCACGAAGCTGTTTTCATGTGGCTGCCAAGACTTGGGTGCGGTGATGCTGGGAAGGCTCGTGTGAGATCAATCCGTCGATCGTGCGGCGCGCCGTTGCAGTCGGCCGATCATGATCCAGCTGAGCGTCGCGGCACCTCCGAAGACCGCGAAGCCCCAGGTATTCCAAAAGTGCAACTGGGCGTCATAGGCTGCGCAGATTGGGACGAACTGCGCGTGGAAAGCCGATTCGCCAGAAGTCTTGCTTAGGGCGTCCAGGCAATCGTCATGCTGGAACCAGGCGATGTACCAGGCTCCCAGCCAAGCCAGAATCAGAAGGATCAGAATCCCGCGCCATATCCAGAATCTCAGCGCCATTTGCCTAGCCCGTCCCCGTACGGCGAGAGTCGCCTAGTTCAGCGACGCCTTCTTCACCGGCGCCGGCGGCAACGGCGCGATGTTGACCCCCTCTTCCGCCAGGTCGCGGACCTCCGCGAGCGAGGCCTCGCCATAGATGCCGCGTTGCTCGGACGTGCCGGCGTGGATGGCGCGGGCCTCGTCGGCGAAGTCCTCGCCGACATAGTCGAAGTTCTCCTCCACGTGCTGACGGACCTGGGCCATGGCTTCCATCATCACCTCGCGGGCGGCCGGCGTCATGTCGGGGGCGTTGCGCTTGGTGCCCGCCACCATGGGGGCCATGATCTGCTTGGTCACCGCCGTGGAGCCGCAGACCGGGCAGCCGATCTGGCCGGCGGCGGCCTGGGCCTCATAGTCGTCCGAGGAGCCGAACCACCCCTCGAACTCATGGGCGTTATCGCAGGCGAGCGCGTAGCGGATCATGCGAGCGTCGTGGGGGCTGCGAAGGCGCGCGCGTTGGCCAGGGCCGGGATCGCCGAGCGCGCCTTGGCCACGGCCTCGAGATCGAGGTCTGCGACCAGCACACCAGGCTCGTCATGGGCCAGTTCGCCGATGATCTCGCCCCAGGGGGCGATGGCGATCGTGTGGCCCCAGGTGCCGCGGCGGTCCTCGTGGAAACCGCCCTGGGCCGGCGCCAGGACGAAGCTGCCGGTCTCGATGGCGCGGGCGCGCAGCAGGATCTCCCAGTGGGCCTGCCCGGTCGGCCGGGTGAAGGCGGCCGGGACCAGCATCACCTGGGCGCCGGCCAGCGCCAGGGCCCGATAGACCGCCGGGAAGCGCATGTCGTAGCAGATGGTGAGGCCGAGCGGCGTGTCGCCGGCCATGGCCGTCACCGCCCGGTCGCCGGGCTCGTAGGTCTCGCTCTCGCGGGCGCTCTCGCCGGTGGGCAGGTCGACGTCGAACATGTGCAGCTTGTCGTAGGTGGCGGTGATCTGGCCCTGCGGCGAGATGAGCGCCGCGCGGTTGGCGGCCTTGCCGTCCTCCCGCTTGACCAGGGCCGAACCGATCAGCAGCCAGACGCCGAGCTCCTTGGCCAGGGCCTGCATTCCCCGCACCACCGGATCGTCGGCCAGCAGGGTCAGCTGCGGCAGCAGGGCGGCCTTGTCCTTCTGCAGGATGTTGCTGCCCTCAGGCGTGGCGATGAAGGTCGCGCCCCGGGCGGCGGCCTCGCGCACCAGCGGCGTCAGATGGTCGAGCGCCGCGGCGTGGCTGGCGGGGGTCCGGGTCTGGATCAGTCCGACGCGCAAGGTCATGGCTTTCTCTAGAAGCCGGTCAGCCCTGGCTTGGCAAGGGTCAAGCGGCCAGCAGGGGGTCCAGCCTGCCAGCCTGCTCCAGGGCCATCATGTCGTCGCAACCGCCGATATGCTCCTCGCCGATGAAGATCTGCGGGAAGGTGGCGCGGCCACCCGCGCGCTGCATCATTTCCTTGCGCTTCTCCGGATCGAAGGCGGCCTCGATCTCGGTGAATTCGACCCCCTTCTTCTCCAGCAGGGAGACCGCGCGAACGCAGTAGGGGCAGTAGGGCTTGGTGTAGATGGTGACTTGGGCCATGTCTCAACTAACGCCGAAAGGGGTTGATGGGTCCTATATGGTGGTGTTCGCGGCTTCTTTCACCCGGGCGACCACCGCCACATCGACGCAGCTCGCGCCCGCCTTCAGCAGGGCCCGCGCGCAGCCCTCGACGGTGGCCCCAGTATCGTACACCGCACAGCAGGCCGCCCAGATGCTGCGGTGTCGACCATCGCTGAAATCGTCAGGTTCCAGCGTGGTGCGCATTGCGTCCATCTGCTGGCTGTCGAGCATGAGCGAGCCCAACACCAGGCGCTCTGTGTATTCGTCGGCGGGTAATGCGAGTGTCGTTTGTGGTTTCATTTGATTCCGTAATCTTCAGGTCTGAAAATGTTCAAGGCTGGCGCGCTCGCCGCTGGCTTACGTGGCCTTTTGGTGAATGCGTCTTCGCTGATCCATTTCGGAAGCCCCTTCACGAACTGACCGTCTTTCTCGGTCCAGTCTTCGGAGTTGCACCAAGCCATATGCCCGGCGTCAATCTTCGCCAGAGTGTGGCCACGCGCCACCGCCTTGACG
>JAZKBZ010000149.1:0-4732 GCA_040388315.1 Pseudomonadota bacterium
CGGCATCAGAATGTCGGTCATGACGGACTCCGAAAATGACGGCGCCCGGCCTTTCGGCCGGGCGGTGCATAAGTAGCAGGCGTCATATAGGCGCGTTCCGCGCCCAAGAAAACGACAATCGCAAGCTTAACAGTCGGTGAGATCTTTCAAGATCCGGCCGTCCTGGAGGCGGGGGTTCCAGGGTTGTCCGGTCGGGCCGGCATGATCGTGGCGGCCGGCGCCGTTCCCGGGGGCGAGGCGCGAGGGGGCGACGCCAATCTCGTCCCTGGGGAATTTAACGACCTTACGCGTTCCGGCGGTGGCGGCGTCTCGCGCGGAATTTCGACCCCATCGGGGCCGGTTGGCGCCGTCCAGGGCGACGAGATTTCCAGTTTTCCATTGAAATTCAAAAGCTTGAGGATCTCCGTCCGCGGGCGTCGAGGCGCCACATCCTCGACATTGAACAGTTCTCAGGCAGAAAAATTAAGTCGCGTTAACTATAAAAACCCCAAATCGGGTCGAAAAAGTACACATTCGGAAAGATTTCGGGGGCATAAAACAGCATCTACCTGAGACGATCTGTCGCAAACCTTTCAACCAAGGCGCCGCGCCGCTACGCCCCCCCGGGCGCGCCGAAAACAACCGATGAACGCTATCCGCAAACTGCTCTTGCAGCACCGGGCCGAAGTACAGGAACAGATGTTGGCCGCGCGCGCCAAGGCCGCCGCGCCCTTCGAGGAGGAGCTGCGCGCGGTCAATATCGCGCTGGCCGCCCTCGACGGCGCGCCCCTGCTGGCCGAGGAGGACGCCCCAGCCCCGGCGCCCAAGCCCGAGCGGGCGCGCAAGACAGGCCTGTCCCGAGGCCGGATCAAACGCAGCCTGAACGACATGGTCCTGGCGGCCCTGCGCGCCCACGACGAGGGCGCCGACACCGGCGAGATCATGGAGTCCCTGGAGCGGCGCTGGAACCGCAGCTTCCAGGAGTCCCGCGTGGTCGAGGAGTTGCGGGTGCTGGCTGAGGCCGGCGCCGTGATCCTGGACCGGGGCCACTGGCGGCTGAGAGCCCAGCCTGACGCCTGGACCGGCCAAGCCAGCGCCCAGGGCGTCGCCGCCTAGATGAACAGGCTCGTCGTCTTAGGTTTAGGGCGTGACGGGCGCCTGAACCGGCGCCCACGTCAGGCTGTCACGCTCTAGTTCAGCGGCGTACGCCCCACGATGCGAAGGCCGTAGCCCCCCGAGCCCGGCAGGACGGTGGAGGAGTTGGACAAGAGCGTCATGTCGCGCACACCGAGATCCAGCAGGATCTGGGCGCCCACCCCGTAGTCGCGCAGCACATTGGCCCCATGATCGGCGCCGGGCTCCGCGCCATAGCGCTCCGACAGCCAGGCCGGGTTTGAATCGCGGATGAACACCGCAACCCCCGCGCCATCATAGTCGGCGATGGCCTGCAGGGCGCGGGGCACATAGTCCCGACGCGCCTCGGTGTGGCCCAGCATGTCGGCGGCGAAGTCCACCCGGTGCATGCGCACCAGGGTCGGCCTGTCGGGGTCGATCTTGCCCCTGGTCAGGACCACGTGTTCGGTGCCGTCCAGGATGTTGCGGTAGATCACCATCCGGAAGCGTCCGCCGAAGGCCGAATCGAAGGGCGTCTCCAGCACCCGCTCCACCTGGCGCTCGGTGCGCCGGCGATAGGCGATCAGGTCGGCGATGGTGCCGATCTTCAGGCCGTGCAGTTGTGCAAAGGCGACCAGATCGGGCAAACGCGCCATCGACCCGTCGTCCTTCATGATCTCGCAGATCACCCCGGCCGGGTTCAGGCCAGCCATGCGGGAGATGTCCACCGCGGCCTCGGTGTGGCCGGCGCGGACCAGCACCCCCCCGTCGCGAGCCACCAGGGGGAAGACGTGCCCGGGCGACACGATATCGTCGACACCCTTGGTGGGGTCGATGGCGACGGCCACGGTGTGGGCGCGGTCATGGGCCGAGATGCCAGTGGTGACCCCCTCGCCGGCCTCGATGGAGACGGTGAAGGCAGTGCCCATGCCCTCGCGGTTCTCCGCCGCCATGGGCGGCAGGCGCAGCTGGCGGGCGCGTTCGGCGGTGATGGACAGGCAGATCAGGCCCCGCGCGTGCTTGGCCATGAAGTTGATCTGGTCGGGCGTGGCGAACTGGGCCGGGATGATGACGTCGCCCTCGTTCTCGCGGTCCTCGGCGTCCACCAGGATGTAGGGGCGGCCGTTGCGGGCGTCCTCGATGATGTCCTCGATCGGCGAAATCGCCGACTCGTGGGCCGGTTCGCCGCCGTTGCCGCCGTCGGAGGCGGAGGATCCGGGTTGGACGAGATAGGGGCGTTTCATCGGGCGGCTCTCAGCTTGGCGAACTCCAGGACCTGCTCTCCCACCGTGGCGAGTTGCCAGGCGTCCTTCGGGTCCACACAGGCTCCTTCGGCGTCGAAGGAGCCGGAATTCGCGTTCAGGGCCGCGCCGAACGGCGTCGGCCAGCCCCTCAGGGCATGTATGATCGATCGCAGCGTGGTCAATGTCGTCCCGGCGGCCTGCCAGCCGTCGGCGGTGATGATGCAGCCCACGGCGCGGTCGGTGAAGTAGGGCCGGGCGTCATCGCGCAGGCCCTCCAAGGTGTCCAGGGCGTTCTTGATCACCCCGGAGATCGAGCCGTGATAGCCGGGGCTGGCCACGATCACCCCGTCGGCGACCCGGACCGCCTCGGTGAGCACCCTCTGTTCGTCCGTGGGACCGCCCGGCTGGGGATTGTAGATCGGCAGGCTGGCCAGGAACTCCCCGCCCAGCAGGCGCGTCTCGCCCCCCGCCGCCTCCACCGCCCGCAGCGCCACGGCCAGCGCCTTCTCGGTGGAGGATCCGGTGCGGACGGTGCCGCCGATCCCGACGATCAGCGGCTTTCGCGCCAATGAACTCATGCCTACTCCTCGAACACCTTCTTCAGCTCGGTCTTGAGGATCTTGCCGTTGGCGTTGCGGGGCAGGGTTTCGGGCCAGAAGGCGACCTTGACCGGGACCTTGAACGCCGCCAGCCGTTCGCGCACCCAGGCCTGGAGGTCGGCTTGGGTCGCCGCGCCCCCGGGCTTCAGATGCACCACGGCCGCCGGTTCCTCACCGAGCGTCTTGTGCGGAACGCCGACCAGGGCCGCGTCCATGACGTCGGGATGGTCATACAAAACATTCTCGACTTCGACACAGTAGATGTTTTCGCCGCCGCGGATCAGCATGTCCTTGGCCCGATCGACGATGAACAGGAAGCCCTCCTCGTCCACCCGCGCCAGGTCGCCGGTGCGCAGCCAGCCGTCGATGAAGGTCTCGGCCGTGGCCTCCGGCTTGTTCCAGTAGAGCTTCACCACCTGCGGGCCCTTGACCCAGAGCTCGCCCACCGCGCCGGGGGCCAGGACGGTCACCCCATCGGCCGGGTCGCGAATCTGCATCTCGCCCACTGGGGCGGCGGGTCCGGCGGAGTCGGGGCGGGCCTCATAATCCTTGCCCAGATGGCTGGTGAAGGTGGCGGTGGTCTCGGTCATGCCCCAGCCGTTGCCGGGCTGGGAGGCCGGGAAGACCTCGACGATCTTGCGCACCAGTTCCGGCGCCGAGGGCGCCCCGCCATAGGAGACCGCCACCAGCGACGACAGGTCGTACCTGGCCCGCGCCGGGTGCTCGATGAGCTGCCAGGCGATGGTGGGCACCCCGCCAGTGGAGCTGACCCGTTCGCGCTCGATCAGCTTCATGGCCGCCTCCGGCTCCCAGCGGCGCATCATCACGATCTTGCCGCCGGCGTTCATGCTGGGGCTGAGATTGGCCGACAGGCCCGTGGCGTGGAACATCGGCACCACCAGCAGGGTGCAGCGCTGGGGCAGCTTGTGGGGATCGCTCTCGGGCAGGGGCTGGCCGGCGCGCAGGAAGTTGCGCGCCGCGGCGATGCCGCTGGCCATGATGTTCGAGGTCATGTTGCGATGGGTGCCCAGGGCGCCCTTCGGCTTTCCGGTGGTGCCCGAGGTGTAGAGGATGGTGGCGTCGTCCTCGGGCCCGATCTCGACATCCGGCAGAGGGGTGTCGGCAAGAGCCTGCCAGTCGTTGGGCTTGCCGATGACCTCCTCCAGCCGTCGGACCCGTCCGTCGCCGCGGGCTTCGTGTAGCCGGCTGACATAGACCCGCTCCAGGTCCGGCAGGGCCTTCAGGTGGTCGGCCAGGCGCTCCAGCCGCTCGTCGTCGACGAAGGCCACCTTGGTCCCGGAATCGGCCAGGCCGTATTCCAGCTCGGCGCCCGTCCACCAGGCGTTCAGGGGGGTGACGATGGCGCCCACTAGGACCCCGGCCCAGAAGGCGACGGGCCATTCGGGCAGGTTGCGCATGATCACCGCCACCCGATCGCCCTTCTTCACCCCGTCGGCCTGCAGCCGGTGGGCCAGGACCAGGGTGGCGCGGGCGAAGGCCTCGTAGCTCACCCGTTCATCGTCGTTGATCAGGAACTCTCGCTCGGGGAAGCCGCGGCCGTTGAGGAAGACGTCACGCAGCGTAGCGGGCGCGTTCTTCCAGACCCGGGTCTTCACGCCGCGGATCGTCTTTTCCTCCATCTCGAACCGCTGGCCGGGCGCCGTCAGCCGCGCATGGGCCTCGCTGATGCTCATCACCGGCCAGGTCGGGGCCGCGGAGCTCGCCTGGGAGGGGGTCTGGACGTCGGTCATGCAAATCTCGTCGGACTATGGAGGCGCTGAAAATGTCGGGGCATGC
>JAZKBZ010000150.1:0-2419 GCA_040388315.1 Pseudomonadota bacterium
CCCATGCGCGACGGGGTCATCGCCGACTTCGAAGTCGCCGAGGAGATGATCAAGTACTTCATCCGCAAGGTTCACAACCGCAAGGGCTTCGTGAACCCCAAGGTCATCGTCTGCGTGCCGTCGGGCGCCACCGCGGTCGAGCGTCGCGCCATCAACGATTCCTGCCTCAACGCCTCGGCCCGCCGCGTCGGCCTGATCGACGAGCCGATGGCCGCCGCGATCGGCGCCGGCCTGCCGATCCACGAGCCAACGGGCTCCATGGTCGTCGACATCGGCGGCGGCACCACCGAGGTGGCCGTGCTGTCGCTGTCGGGCATCGTCTATTCGCGTTCGGTCCGCGTCGGCGGCGACAAGATGGACGAAGCGATCATCAGCTACATGCGTCGCAATCATAACCTGCTGATCGGCGAAACCACCGCCGAGCGCATCAAGAAGGAAATCGGCACCGCCCGGGCTCCGGCCGACGGCGAGGGCCTGTCCATCGAGGTCAAGGGCCGCGACCTGATGCAGGGCGTGCCGCGCGAGGTGCGCATCAGCGAGAAGCAGGCCTCGGATTCGCTGGCCGAGCCGGTGGGCCAGATCGTCGAGGCGGTGAAGATGGCCCTGGAGGCCACGCCGCCGGAACTGGCCTCCGACATCGCCGACAAGGGCATCATGCTCACCGGCGGCGGGGCGCTGCTGCGGGGCCTGGACGCCGAGATTCGCGACCATACCGGCCTGCCGGTGACGGTGGCCGACGATCCGCTGTCCTGCGTCGCGCTTGGGTGCGGCAAGGTGCTCGAACATCCCAAGTGGATGAAGGGCGTGCTCGAATCGACGCTGGCGTAAAACTTGCACATCGGCGTGGGGGAGCGAGGCGTCTCGATCTCCTGAAGACGGGCGGCTAGGTGGCTTTTCGAGAAAGTCCGTTTGGCGAACTGAAGGTGCCGTTGGCGTGGACCGCCGCGGTGGCCCTGATCGTGGCCGTCGTCGTGGCCGTGGCCCTGCTGCTCTCCGACCGGCGCGAGACCTTCCAATCCGAGGCCTATGGCGTCACGCGCCAGGTTGGCGACGCCGTCGCCGCCCCGGTCAGCGGGGCGCTCGCCGCGCCCGGCCGCTGGACGGGCCTGGGAATGGAGAATCTGCGCGACTATCTGTTCGCGGTTTCCGAGAACCGCCGGCTCAAGGCCGAGCTGAAGGAAGCCCGCCAGTGGCGCGATGTCGCCATCGCCCTGCGCGACACCAATGACCGATACAAATCCCTGCTGGGCCTGAAGACCGAGCCGCCGATCCCGATGGTCGCCGCCCGCACGGTAAGCGACAGCCGCGGCCCCTTCGCCAACACCCGCCTGGCCAATGCCGGGGTGGAGAAGAACATCCAGCCGGGCAACCCGGTGATGAGCGAGAGCGGCCTGGTGGGCCGTGTCATCGGCGTCACCCGGGGCGCCAGCCGCATCCTGTTGCTCACCGACATCGCCTCGCGCACCCCGGTGATGATCGACCGCACCAATGCGCGCGCCATCCTGACCGGGGACGGCGGGCCCAATCCCAAGCTCGACTACCTGCGGGGCAAGGACCCGGTGAAGCAGGGCGACCGGGTGCTGACCTCCGGCGACGGCGGTGTGCTGCCGCGCGGCCTGCCGGTGGGCGTGGCGGTCAAGGGGCTGGACGGCCGCTGGCGGGTGATCCTGGCCTCCGACGCCGCCCCCATCGACTTCGTCCGCATCCTGCTGTTCCAGGACTTCTCCCAGCTGGCCAAGGCCCAGCAGGAGGAGCTCGACAAGATGCCGGTCCCGCCGCCGGCCTCGCCGGTGGCCGGCCTCGTGACGCCTGGCGCGTCGGCGGCCAAGCCCCCCACCACCATCACGGCGACGGTGACGGCCCCGGCCAAACCCCCGGCGGCCAAGCCCGCCGCCGCCAAGCCGGCGACGCCGAAGCCCGCCGTCAAGCCCGCCGCGCCCAAGCCGGCGCCCACCACGCCGCCCGCCACCGCGCCGCCGCCCCAGGCCGCCGCGCCGGAGGTTCCGTTTTGAGCCTTTCGGCCGCCCGTCCTCTGGATCCGTGGCGCTGGCTAGGCTTTCCGATGCTCCAGTGTCTGGGCTGGACCCTGCTGTTCGGCATCCCGCTGCGGGTCTTCACCCTGCAGCTGCCTGAGCCGGTCTTCTGCATGGTCCCGGCCTTCGCCTGGGCGGTGATCCGCCCCTCGATCATCGCGCCCTTCGGGGTCCTGCTGATGGGGCTGATCCTGGACATCTTCTGGGGCTCGCCCATCGGACTCTGGGCCCTGTCGCTGCTGACCGCCTACGGGGTCGTCCTGCTCTGCCGCAACTGGATGGTGGGCCAGAGCCGGCCGATGATGTGGGCCTGGTTCGCGGCGGCCTGCGGAATCGCCAGCCTGGCGGGCTTCCTGTTCACCCGGCTGGACGCGCGGGCCTCGCCC
>JAZKBZ010000150.1:2453-39287 GCA_040388315.1 Pseudomonadota bacterium
TCGGGCGCATGAGCGAACCGTCCATCTTCTTCACCGAGGTCAATGAGCGGCAGGGGGTGTTCCACCGCCGGGCCTTCCTCATGGGCGGCCTGTCGGGCCTGGGCCTGCTGGCGCTCACCGGCCGCCTGGCCCACCTGCAGCTGGTGGAGGCTCAGCGCTACGAGAAGATGTCGGCCTCCAACCAGTTCAATTTCCGGCTGGTGCCGCCGCCGCGCGGCCTGATCGTCGACCGCAACGGCGTGGTCCTAGCCTCCAACCGGCCCAACTTCCGGCTGCTGGTCTCCAAGGACGGCAAGCTCGATCCCGCCGACACCCTCAAGACCCTGGCCAATTTCGTGCCCCTGGACGCCGAGCGTCAGGCTCGCCTGACCAAGGACCTGATCCGGGCGCCCAAGCGCTCGCCGGTCTCGGTGATGGAGGACATGAGCTGGGAGCAGTTCTCGGCGATCAATGTCCGCGCCCCCGAACTGCCCGGCGTCACCGCCGACATGGGCGAGGTGCGGGTCTATCCGCACGGCGGGGCCTTTGCCCACGTCATCGGCTACGTGGCCAAGGTCAACAAGGAGGACCTGGCGCCCACCGGCCCGAACTCCGAGGCCATCATGCTGCACCCTGGCTTCCGGATCGGGCGCCAGGGGGTGGAGAAGGCCTTCGACCTGCCGCTGCGCGGCCGACCCGGCGCCCAGAAGGTCGAGGTCGACGCCAACGGCCGCGAGGTCCGCCAGGACTCCGGCGGCGACATCCCGGCCACCCCGGGCAAGGAGATCCAGCTCTCCCTGGACGCCGACATTCAGACCCGCGCCCTCGAGGTCATGGGCGACGAGAGCGGGGCGGTGGTCATGCTCGACTGCCGGACCGGGGACGTGCTGTGCATGGCCTCGGCGCCCAGCTTCGACGCCAACCGCTTCGTGCGCGGCATGACCGGGAGCGAATACCGGGCGCTGGCCAATTACGAGCGCAAGCCCCTGCTGGACAAGGCCATGTCGGGCCTCTACCCGCCGGGCTCGACCTTCAAGCCCACCGTGGCGCTTGCCGCCCTGGAGGCCGGTATCGATCCGGAGCAGCGGGTGAACTGCACGGGCGGCTGGTACTATGGCGGCCGCACCTGGCGCTGCTGGAAGCATGGGGGGCACGGCTCCCAGAACATGCACGACGCCATCAAGAACTCCTGCGACGTCTATTTCTATCAAACGGCCCTGCGGGTCGGCCCCGACCCCATTGCCCGCGCGGCCCACGCGCTCGGCTTCGGCCAAGTCTTCGACCTCGGCATTCCCGGCCAGAAGAAGGGGGTCGTCGGCTCGCGGGAGTGGAAACGCAAGGCCGTCAAGCGCGAGCCGGTCTGGCAGCCGGGCGACTCCGTCAGCTACGGCATCGGCCAGGGCTACATCAACGTCAACGCCCTGCAACTCGCCGTGATGACCGCGCGCCTGGCCAATGGACGCAAGGCGCTCAACCCACGCCTGGTGCGCTCGATCGGGGGCAAGGAGATGCCCAGCGGGGCGGCCGTGCCCGACCTGCCGTTCAAGCAGGAACACATCGACTATGTTCGCGGCGGCATGATCGCCGTGGCCAACGACGTCAGCGGCACGGCCTACCGCCAGAGCCAGCTCGGCCTGGGGGACGTGATGATGGCCGGCAAGACCGGCACCGCCCAGGTCCGCAGCTACGACAATGTCGCCGACCGCAACAGCGCCAGCGTCCAGTGGAAGCTCAAGGACCACAACCTCTTCGTCGCCTTCGCCCCCTATGACGCGCCGCGCTACGCGCTGTCGGTCATCGTCGAGCACGGCGGGCTGGGCGGCGCCACGGCCGGCGCCCCGCGGGCCCGGGAGGTGATGCGCGTGGCCCTGCTGAAGGATCCGGAGATCCGCGCCCGCATCGAAAAGCCCTTGCCCATGCCGGAGCTCACCCCCGACGGTCTGGCCGAGGGCGCCGCGCCCGAGGCGCCCGTCGCGGGCGCGCCGCCGAACCTCCCGCCGCCCGGAGGCCACATATGACCGTCAGCGCCCTGACCCGTCCCGGCGAGCGCGACCGCCTGGTCGTCAAGTTCAGCGAGATCGACTGGCTGTTCTCCTTCGCCCTGTGCCTGATCGCCGGCGCCGGGGCCCTGATGATGTTCTCCATCGCCGGCTCCTCCTGGGAGCCTTGGGCGGGCGCGCACCTGCTGCGCTTCGGCATCCTGTTCGTGGTGATGGTCGTCCTGGCCATGGTCGATCTGCGGGTCTGGTTCGCCATCGCCTATCCCCTTTACGGCGCGGGGCTGGTCCTCCTGGTTCTGGTGGAGGCGATCGGCGACGTGCGCATGGGCGCCCAGCGCTGGCTGAATCTCGGCCCGCTGGGGAGCTTCCAGCCCTCGGAGGTGATGAAGCTGGGGATCGTGCTGGCCCTGGCGCGCTTCTACCACTCGATCTCGGCCGACGACGCCCGCTTCTCCTGGTGGCTGCTGATTCCGATCCTGATGATCGGCGCCCCCGTCCTGCTGGTGGCCCATCAGCCCGATCTCGGCACCGCAATGCTGATCGCCATGACCGGTGTGGCCGTGGTGGTTCTGGCGGGCCTGGACTGGCGGGTGATCGCCGCGGGGATCGGCGCGGCGGCCGTCGCCGTTCCGCCGGTGGTGATGTTCGTTCTGCACGACTACCAGCGCAAACGCATCTTCACCTTCCTGGACCCGGAGAGCGACCCCTCCGGCTCGGGCTACCACATCCTGCAGTCCAAGATCGCGCTCGGCTCCGGCGGTTTCCTGGGCAAGGGCTACGGCCTGGGCTCCCAGAGCCAACTCAACTTCCTGCCCGAGAAGCAGACCGACTTCATCTTCGCGACGCTGGCCGAGGAGTTCGGTTTCGTGGGCTGCTTCTCCGTGCTGTTCCTCTACGCCGCGGTGATCTTCATGGCCCTGCGCACCGCCTCGCTCGCCCACTCGCACTTCGGACGGTTGTCGGCCGCCGGCGTCACGGCGACCTTCTCCCTCTATGTGATGATCAACGGCGGCATGGTCATGGGCCTGGCGCCGGTGGTGGGGGTGCCCATGCCCATGCTCTCCTACGGTGGCACCGTCATGGCTACGGTGATGATCGGCTTTGGCCTGGTCCAGGCCGTCCGTGTCCACCGCTACTCCGAAGTCACCAGCGGCAAGGGCAGCTTCCTGTAGTGCGCCCTTGATGGGCTTGGCCTACGGCGACAGCAGCTCGGGCTGGCAGGCCAGCGCCCTGCGTCTGATCGACATCCTGATGGACGAACTGCGGCCGCCATCCGGAGCGCCCGGTTGACAACAACCGTGGCGCGCAACAGCTTGGCCTTGGGGGACAAGACATGTTGCGAAGCCTAGCCGGCGCCCTGGGCGCCTTGATCCTGATCCTGATCGCCGGCCCCGCGGCCGCCCGGGCCAAGGTCGGCCAGGTCGCGCCGGCCTTCACCGTGACCACCTTCGCCGGCGAGAAGATCGCCCTGGAGGATCTGAAGGGGCAGGTGATCGTCCTCAACTATTGGGCGACCTGGTGCGGGCCTTGCCGCCGCGAGCTGCCGATCCTCAACGCCTACTACCGCCGCCACTCGGCCCGCGGCCTGAAGATTCTGGCCATCACCACCGAGGGCTCGGTCCCGCCGGCCAAGCTCAAGCCCCTGGAGGGCCTGCTCAGCTTTCCCCTGATTTCGAGGATGTCAGGCCGCGGCTACGGCACGGTGGGGGGCGCCGTGCCCACCAACTACGTGATCGATCGCGCCGGGGTAGTGCGCTACGCCAAGGCCGACGCCTTCAGCGAGGCCGAGCTGGACGCCCTGTTGGGGCCGCTGCTGGCCGCGCCGGCGCCCGTGGCCAACTAGGTCAAACGGAGAAGGCCTGATCTGTGGCCCGCACCAGGCCGTCGACGATGCCGGGCTCGGTGGAGGCGTGGCCGGCGTCCCACACCACCTCGAAGCGGGCCTCGGGCCAGGCGGTCTTCAGGTTCCAGGCGCTTTCCATCGGGGTGACCACGTCGAAGCGGCCCTGGACGATCCAGCCGGGGATGCCGCGGATCTTGCCGATGTTGTTCAGGATCCAGCCGTCTTCCTTGAAGAAGCCGCCGTTGGCGAAGAAGTGGCACTCGATCCGGGCGAAGGCGATGGCGAAGTCGATCTCGTTGAACTTCGAGGGCCGGGCTTCCGGGCCGCGGATGGAGATGGTGTCGCCCTCCCACTGGCTCCAGGCCGCGGCGGCCTCGGCCTGGACGCGGCGGTCCTTGTGGGTCAGGCGGCGGTGATAGGCGCTGACCAGGTCGCCGCGCTCGGCCTCGGGGATCGGGGCCAGGAACTTCTGCCAGGCGTCGGGGAACAGGAAGGACGCGCCGTCCTGGTAGAACCAGCGCAGCTCCCTTTGGGTCAGCAGGAACACCCCGCGCAGCACCAGGGCCTCGACCCGCTGCGGATGGGTGATGGCGTAGGCGAGCGCCAGGGTCGAGCCCCAGGAGCCGCCGAACACCGTCCACTTCTCGACGCCCAGATGGATGCGCAGTCGCTCGATGTCGTCGATCAGCGACCAGGTGGTGTTGTCCTCCAGGCTGGCGTTGGGGCGCGACTTGCCGCAGCCGCGCTGGTCGAACAGCACCATGTTCCACTTCGCGGGGTTGAAGAAACGCCGCATCGTTGGGTTGATGGCCCCGCCCGGACCGCCGTGCAGGATGACGCAGGGCTTGCCCTCGGGGTTGCCGCAGGCCTCGTAGAAGATCTCGTGCTCCCCGCCGGTGGGCAGCCAGCCATAGGTATAGGGCTCGCTCTCCGGGAAGAGACCTCGGCGGTTGGCGGAGGAGGAGAGGGCGGGCGGCGGGGTGTTGCGTTCCATCGCCCCCAATCTAGCGCGGGAAGCGGCGGTCCATCCAGCCGAGGATGAGGTCATTGACCTCTTTAGGCTTTTCTTGCTGCGTCCAGTGGCCGGAATCCTTCACCAGGGCCTTCTCCAGGTCGCCGATATAGGCCTCCATGCCCTCGGCCATGGCCGGCGACAGCACCACATCCTTCTCGGCCATGATCATCAGGCAGGGAATGTTGTCGACGCGGGTCGGCAGGTCGGCCGAGCGTTCCCAGTTGCGGGTGAAGTTGCGGTACCAGTTGATCCCGCCGGTGAAGCCCGTGGCCTCGAAACTCTCCACGAAGGCCGCCAGTTCGTCGGGGGTCAGCAGCTGGTTGGCGGTGTCGGACTTGTCCCAGGCGGCGATGGCGTCTCCGAAGGCGAAGGTGGACTGGCCCTCGGCGGCTGGGGTCGACATGTCCAGGCCCGCCCCGGCCTCCACGTCGCCCAGGGCGGCGGGCCTGCGCATGAAGAAGCGCATGGTCTTGTCGACGTCGGCGCCCAGCACCGCGTCGGCCACGCCAGGCGTCTGGAACCAGACGATGTACATGTCCTCGCCGAAGGCCATGCGCATCGCCGCGATGGGATCGAAGGGGCCTCGCGGCATGAAGGGCGTGTTGAGCCCGATGATCCCGGCGCAGCGGTCAGGATGCCTCAACGGCATCTGCCAGGTGACGATACCGCCCCAGTCATGACCGCAGAAGATGGCCTTCTCCACGCCGAGGTGATCCAGCAGGCCGACCAGATCCCCGGTCAGGTGCTCCAGGTCGTAGTCGGTGACGGCCTCGGGCCGGGAGGTGAGGCCGTAGCCGCGCTGGTCCGGGGCGATGGCCCAACGGCCGGCGGCCTCACAGGCGCGGAGCTGATGGCGCCAGGAGAAGGCCAGCTCCGGGAAGCCGTGGCAGAAGACGATCGGCACGCCCTGCCCGCGCGGCCCCACCTCGTAATAGGCCATGTCGACGCCATTGAGGTTGGCGTGCTTCACGGGCGGCATCTGGCGGGCGAGGGCGGACATGGCGGCGTTTCCTTGAGCGTTTCGCCCATCATGCGGACCTTCCTTCCGCGTAAGGCAAGCCTTGCGGTTCTCAGCTAGCCGAACCGGGTTAGAACGGACCGATGACCGACCCCCGCCGCCAGGCCGAAGGCAAGACCCCCTGGGGAATGGTGATCCTGCTGGGCGCGCTGACCGCCTTCGCGCCGATGTCGACCGATATGTATCTGTCGAGCTTGCCCGCCATCGGGCTCGATCTGCACGCAACGCCGGCCCAGACCCAGGGGACGCTCGCGGCCTTCTTCGCCGGCATGGCGGTCGGCCAGTTCGTCTACGGCCCGGCCTCGGACCGTTACGGGCGCAGGCCGCCAATCCTCGCCGGGGTGTCGATCTACATCCTGGCCTCCATCGTCTGCGCCCTGGCCTCCTCGCCGGAGATGCTGATCGGAGCGAGGTTCGTGCAGGCGTTCGGCGGCTGCGCGGGCGGTGTGGTGGCACGCGCCATGGTCCGCGACCGCTTCGACCACACCGAGACGGCGCGGATGCTGTCGCTGATGACCCTGATCATGGGGCTGGCGCCGATCCTGGCGCCGATGCTGGGGGCGGCCCTGCTGGTGGCGGGGGGCTGGCGCTTGAACTTCTGGTTCATGACTGCGTTCGGCCTGGTGGTGGGCGCCGCCGCGCTCTGGAGGGTGAGAGAATCACGCTCGGCCGAAACCCTGGCCCAGGCCCAGTCCGAAAGTCCCTTCGGCGCCTATCTGGCCCTGATCCGACAGCCCCGCCTGGTGGGATATGCGGTGGCGGGGGCGCTCAATGGGGCGACCCTGTTCACCTATATCTCCAGCGCGCCGGGCCTGTTGATGGGAACCTACGGCGTCTCGGTGGCCCAGTTCCCGTTCATCTTCGGCCTGAACGCCGTCGGGATCATCGCGTCGAGCCAGATCAACCGCTACCTGCTGCGGCGATGGACCCCCGACGAGGTCCTCGGCCGTGCGAGCCTCGCCTCGGTGGCCGCGGCGACCCTGCTGGCGGTGGCGGCGGTGAGCGGGATCGGCGGCCCCTGGACCGTGCTGCCGCTGCTCTTCGTCCTCTTGAGCGTCTATGGCTTCATGCAGGGCAACGCCATGGCCGGCGCCCTCAGTGTCGACATCCGCCGGGCGGGTTCGATCTCCGCCCTGATGGGCGGCGCCTCCTTCGGGGTTGGCGCGCTGGCCTCCGGCCTCACCGGCGTCCTCCATGACGGCACGCCGAGGCCCATGGTCTTGACCATGCTCGTGGCCCTCACCGGCTCGGCCCTGGCGCTGAGGCTTCTGGCCCTGCCGAAGCGGGGGCAGGGCTGAGATTATCAAGTGAAACCAAGAACCTGCGACACAGGGGTGGCGGCCAGGTTCCTGGACAACCTCTTCTAGGCCTGATCGACCTTCGGCGCAGACCAGGCGAGCGCCGCCCAGCCGGCCATGAAGGCCAGGCCCCCGAGGGGCGTGATCGCTCCAAACCACCGCGGCGCGCCCAGGCCCATCGCCCAAAGCGAGCCTGAGAACAGCACCAGGCCGGCCAGGAACAGCGGCGGCGCCAGGGCCGCGCCACGGCCGCGCCTCTGCGCCGCGGCGAACAGCGCCAGCATATGGACAAAGCCATAGAGGGCGCCGGTCCTCAGCCACTCCTGGGCCTTGGGGTCGGTGATCCCGTGGGCGGCGAAGGCGCCGAAGCCCACGCAGAGGAAGCCGCCGATGGCGGCCAGACGAAACCAGGGACCCATGTGATCTACCCCCAGACCGCGGGACGGCGGCCCTTCCAGGGGACTTCCTTCTCAAGTTGCGCGGCCAGGCGGAAGAGGGTGGCTTCGTCGGCGTAGCGGGAACTGAACATCATGCCGATGGGCAGGCCGCTCGCCGACATCTCCAGGGGCAGGGAGATCGACGGCTGGCCGGAGAAATTCATCGGCGGGGTGAAGGGGAAGGCCGCGCCCTGGCGGCGGTTCACCTCCTTGGGCTCCAGATTGACCGGATCGATGAAGCCGATCTCCGGAACCGGGGTTCCCATCACCGGGCAGAGATAGACGTCGATGTCCTCGAAGGCCGCCAGGGTTTTGCGATTGAGCATGCGCAGTTCCTGCAGGGCGCGGAAGGCGTCGGCGCCGGTGACCTTGCGGCCGCCCTTCAGCGAGGCCCAGGTCAGGGGTTCCAGTTCGTGGGGTTCGGGCTCGCGGCCGATCTCGTCGATCAGCCGGGCCATGCCGGCGGCGAAGTTGGCGCCGCTCACCGGTCCGCGGGCGGCGTAGAGGGCGCGGTAGTCGATGCCGAGCCCGCGCGGGAAGACGTCGTGGCCCAGGGCCTTGAGCTGGGCGGCGGTGCGTTCGAGGGCCGCCTGGATCTCCGGATCGATGGGCCGGCCCGAGGCGGTCTCCGAGGACCAAGCGATGCGCAGCCGGCCCGGGTGGGTCTCCACCTCCTCCATATAGGGCCGGGCCTTGGGCGGGGCGGGATAGGGGGCGCCGGGCTCGGGCCGGCCGGTTGCGTCCAGCATGGCCGCGGAGTCGCGCACCGTGCGCGTCACCACATGGTCCACCACGAAGCCGGCCGCATAGTCGAAGCCGTCGGGCAGGTTGGGATTACGGTCCCGGGTGACCTTCAGGCCCACCAGGCCGCAGCAGGCCGCGGGGATACGGATCGACCCCAGGCCGTCGCTGGCGTGGGCCATGGGCACCATGCCGGCCGCCACCGCCGAGGCCGACCCGCCCGAGGAGCCGCCGGAGATGTGGTGGGGGTTCCAGGGATTGCGGCAGGGCCCCAGCAGGGCCGACTCCGTCGTCCCGGTGATGCCGTATTCCGGCGTGTTGCTCTTGCCGAGCGGGATGACGCCCGTCTCGCGATACCGGCGGGTCAGGCCGCCGTCCTCGGCGTCGACGATATCGGCGGCGAACCGGCTGCCCGAGGTCCGGGGCCAACCGGCCACGGGCATCGCCAGGTCCTTGATCAGGAAGGGCACGCCCTTGAAGGGGCCGTCGGGGAGAGGGCCCTTGGCCCTCGCGCGGGCCTCGTCATAGGCGGTGTGGACCACCGCGTTGAGCGAACCATTGTGCCGCTCGATCCGCTCGATGGCGGCGTCCACCAGTTCCAGGGGGCTCACCTCGCCCTTGGCCACCAGGGCGGCCAGGCCCAGGCCGTCGAAGTCGGAGTACTCGGGAAACGGCATGGTCCTACCTTTGGCCTGCGGGCATGAGGAAGCTCATCTTGGCGACGGGTTCGAGGCTGGGCGCCTGGCGCTTCAGCACCGCGAAGGCCCCCTCGGCGGCGTCCAGGGCGGCGTCGATATCGGCCTGCGTCATCGCCGCGCACATGAACATGTTGTGCCAGGGGTGGACATAGACGCCTCGGTTCAGCATCTCGCTCGACCAGCAGAAACCCTTGCGCAGGTCCGGGTCGTCGTCGAACAGGAAGAGCGGCATCTGCACGGGCCCCGAGACCCGGAAGCCGAAGCCCGCCGCGCGGGCTCGCTCGCGCAGGCCGTCCGCCAGCCGGTCGCCCAGGGTCTGGAGCCGTTCGAGATAGTCGGTGTCGCGCACCAGGCGCAGGGTCTCCAGGGCCGCGGCCATGGGGGCGGCCTGGAACCAGAAGGAGCCGGTGACGTAGATCTGGGTCGCGGCCTTCCGGGCCTTGTCGGCGCCTAGCATCATCGAGATCGGGTGGCCGTTGGCTAGACACTTGCCCCAGGTCGACAGGTCCGGCGCCACCCCGATCCGCGACCAGGAGAGGTCGCGGGCCAGCCGCAGGCCCGCGCGGACCTCATCGACGATCAGCAGGGCCCCGGTGCGGTCGCAGATCTCGCGGGCCTTGCGGGCATAGGCCAGGTCAGGCTCGGCCTGGTCGATGAAGGCGTCATGCTTGAAGGGGGCGGCGAAGATCGCCGCCAGATCATCGCCGGCCTTGGCGGCGGCGGCCTCCAGGCTGGCGACGTCATTGTAGTCGCAGAAGATCTGGTGAGCCTGGTCGCTCTCGATGGTGCCGGCGGGGCGGTTGACGCACCAGGTCGCCGCGCCGTGATAGGCGCCCTTGGCCCGGATGATGGTCTTGCGTCGGGTGTGCTGGCGGGCGGTGGAGAGCGCCATGGATGTGGCGTCCGTGCCGTTCTTGCAGAAGATCGCCCAGTCGGCGTGGCTCACCAGGGCGACCATCTCCTCGGCCAGGCGCACCATCAGCTCGGTGGGGCCGGTCAGGGTGTCGCCGAGGCCGAGCTGGCGGACATAGGCCGCGTCGATCTCCGGATGGGCGTAGCCGAACAGGTTGGGTCCGTAGGCGCACATGAAGTCGAGGTAGCGGTTCCCATCCACGTCCCAGAGGTGGGCGCCCTCGCCGCGGGCGAAGAACTGCGGATAGTCGTCGGGGAGCAGACCCACCGCCTGGTGGCCGTACATGCCGCCGGGGATCACCGCGGCGGCGCGCTCGCGCAGGGCGCGGTCTCGACTGTTGGGTCGGCTCATCGGTGTCCCTCAGTTCGCCAATTGCCATGGCTTGGTCAGACCTTACGCTCCGCGCGGGACTCGGCAACCGGGAGCGGACGATGAAGGCGATGATCGCGGCCCTGCTGGGCGCATTGGTGGCGACGACGGCCCAGGCGGCGAGCAAGAGCTTCCAGGATTGGACAGCGGTCTGCGACAACACCCGCAACTGCACGGCCTTCGGCTTCTCGGAGGACAGCTTCGAGGACCGCCCCTTCCTGCGGCTGGACCGCTTGGCCGACGCGCGGGCGGCGCCCACCATCAAGCTGGTGCTGGCGGGCGAGACACATCCGAAGACGGCCTGGGCCGTGCGGGTGGATGGGGCGCCGGTCGCGGGCCTGGCGCCCAAGGCCAAGGGGGACGCCGAGGTGACCTTGACGCCGGCCCAGACCCGCAGCCTGCTGGCGGCGATCCGCAATGGCCAACGCCTGAGCCTGGCGCCGGGGCGGGGCGAGGTGATGCTGAGCGGCGCGGCGGCGGCCCTGCGCTGGATGGACGACCAGCAGCGGCGGGCGGGAACCGTCACCGCCCTGGTGGCGGTGGGCCCCAAGCCCGCCTCGGCCGTGCCAGCCCCGCCGCCCATGCCCTTGGTTCGGCCGGGTCCGGTGGTGTCGCAGGCCAATCTGCCCGACAAGCTCCTGCCCGGCATGCGGACCCTGCTGGGGGAGGACTGCGATGCGAGCCTCGGCGCGGAAGACTACGCCCCGATCATCGCGCGGCTGTCCCCTGGCGTGGTGCTGTTCGGGGAGCTCTGCTACCGCGGCGCCTATAACGAGATCTACGGCTTCCTGCTGGCCGACGAGCAGGGCGGCCACGCCCGCCGCGCCCAGATCCCCAACCTGGACGGCTCGACGACCCACTTGCTGATGAATGTCGACTTCGACCCCGAGACCCAGACCCTGAGCAACTTCGAGAAGGGCCGGGGGATCGCCGACTGCGGCGGGATGTACGCCTGGGTCTGGGACGGCCGGGCCTTCCGCGTCTCCGAGCAGATCGAAATGCCCGAGTGCCGGGGCCTGCCGGGGGAGGAATGGCCGGTGCTGTTCCGCTCGCGCCGGAAGTAGGCGGTCAGAACATCCCCAGCAGGGTGGCGAAGAAGGCCACGACGGCGGCGATGATCGCCTTGGACAGCACCCCCAGCACGATGATGCTCACCGCGGCCATTACCCAGCCGATGATCGCCGCATAGCCGTCCCGTTCGGCGGCGCCGATGGCGAAGGCGGCGATGGCGAAGGAGGGCAGCATGTTGCCGAAGGGGATCGGCAGGAAGACGACGATGGACAGCGAGAAGCAGATCGCCCCCATCAGCCGGTCGCCGAAGCGGTTGTACATGAAGGTCAATCGGGGCTTCAGCCGCCGCTCGATCTTCTCCAGATGCGGAGTCAGCTTCGCGCAGAGGCCGCGGAAGTCGCTCATGCTCATGGTCCGCGCCAGCAGGGCCTTGGGCAGCCAAAGGGTCCGGCGGCCGAGCATCCACTGGGCGGTGATGAAGGCCAGCGGCGCGCCGAGGATGGCGGAGACGCCGGGGGGCATGGGCAGGATCAGGGGGGCGGCGAAGACGAAGATCAAGGCCCCGAAGGCGCGGTCGCCGAAGGTCTCCAGGATGTCGGCCACCGACACCTTGCGTGACTTACCCTGGCCGATCAGTTCGAGCAGTTCGGAGACGCTGGCGGCGCGGAGTTTGTCGGTCATCGTTCCCTGCGGCTACACGCTTGCGGGGCGTCGCGGAAGGGCTGACGCGATCACTTCGCGCTACCGATTGCGCAATGGGGAAAACCCCGCCCGACTCGCGCTAGGCGTGGTCGACCATGTCATCGACGGTGCGCCTTGGTCTGTTCTACGGAACCCTGTTCCTGGGGTCGGGCGCCGCCTCGCCCTATATCCCGGTCTGGTTCGACCACCGGGGCCTGAGCGGGGCGCAGATCGGGATCATTCTCTCCGCGCCGATGCTGGCGCGGGTGGTGACCGCGCCCTTGCTGGCCATGTGGGCCGACAGTTTCTCCCTGCGCCGCACACCCCTGATCCTGATGGGCCTGGCCCTGGCCCTGTCCTACGGTCTGCTGGCGGCGCCCTTCGGCTTCGCCTGGTGGTTTGGCCTCTGGTTCATCGGCTCGACCCTCTATGCGACGATCGTGCCCCTGACCGACGTCATCGTCCTGGCCCGGTCGCAAGCCGATGGCTTCAACTATGGCTGGCCCCGGGGCATCGGCTCGGCCGCCTTCGTGGTCGCCAATATCGGCATGGGCTTGCTGCTGGCCCGAGGCTCACCAGAGCTGGTCCTGGTCTGGATCACCGCGGCCGCCCTTATGACCGGCGTCGGCGTCCAGTACCTGTTGCCACCCGACCCCGTGCGGGAGGGGGGAGGGGTCGCGGCCCTGTCGGAGCGGATGGCCGGACTGGGCGACCTGTTCGGCGACAAGGACTTCATGCTCGTCGTGGTCTCGGCGGGCCTGATCCAGTCGGCCCATGCCTTCTACTATTCCTTCTCCACGCTTGCCTGGCGCAACCAGGGGATTCCGGAGGACATGACCGGCGTCCTGTGGGCCGTGGGGGTCGGGGTCGAGGTGGCCTTCCTGTGGTTCATGGAGCCTTGGCGGCGTCGGTTCGGCGCGCGCAACCTGCTGGTCCTGGGCGGGGTGGCCGCGGTGGTCCGCTGGGGGGCCTTGGCCCTGTCGCCGCCGCTTTGGATCGTCTTCCCGATCCAGATGCTGCACACCTTCACCTATGCGGCCACCTTCATAGGCGCCCTGCAATTGGTGGACAGGCTCTCCAAGCCCGCCAACGCCTCGGCGGCCCAGACCATCAATTCGGCCCTATCGGGCGGGGTGCTGAGCGGGGTGGCCACCATCGTCTCGGGCGCGCTCTTCGACACCATCGGGGCCAAGGGCTATTTCGTCATGGCCGCCATGTCGCTGGCCGGCCTGGCCGGGGCGGTCAGGCTCTACGGCGTTCGGCGACTGGACGACTGAGGGCGTCGGCCATGGCGCGGACGCTGGCGCGCACCGCCTGATCGATCTCTGCGAGGCAGCTGCTGGCCCGGTCGGCGAACTCGCGGGCCTGGGGCACGTGCAGGAAGCCCACCGACGGCGCCGCGGCCTCCGCCAACAGCCGGTAGAGGGTGAAGTTGCAGAGATAGTCGCCGGCGTCGTCGGACAGGCGCGCGGCGAGATTGGAGCCGATCAGGGCGCCCAGCATCTCGTCGGTCGGCGCGGTCGCCGCCAGGGCGCCCGGCCCGTCGGACCTGATCACCGAGCCCTCCCAGGTCGCGCCCGCATGGTCGGGCTTGGCGCGGGCGGCGCGGTTGCGGCCCACCGTCTCCACCCGGAAGGCGTCGGAGTCGGTGGCGACCCCCACCACCAGCACCGCGTCGGCGGGCCGCTCGGCCAGGGCGGCCTGGATCGCCTCCACCGATCCGGTCCAGGCCACCGACAGGCTGAGATAGTCCATCTCGACTCCTCGGGGCGACCAGGCCTCCTGCGCCAGGGCCTCGACGACAACGGCGGCGGGATTGCGCGGGGCGGCCGGGAAGGATCCGAAGCCGCAGACCAGCAGGCGGGGATGAGTCATGCAGGCGACTCTGGCCCGACGATGTGGCGACGGGATGGCGGGTGACCCAACGACAACCTTGCAGGCCGCCCGGATGGGGCGACTATGGCGGCAAGACACCGACAGGAGGAACCGCCGATGCGCGCGTTGGAGGTGACCCAGCCCTGGGGCGCCGAGCAGATTCGGGTGGTCGAGCGCGATGATCCGACCCCGGGTCACGGCCAGGTCTTGGTGCGCATGAAGGCGGTGTCGCTGAACTATCGCGACCTCCTGATGATCAACGGTATGTACAGCCGCGGTTCGGGCCAGGCGGGGACCATCACGCCCTTCTCGGACGGGTGCGGCGTGGTGGAGGCGGTCGGTTCAGGCGTCACGCGGGTGGCGGTGGGCGACCGGATCGCGACCCTGTTCTTCCAGGCCTGGCAGTCGGGCCGTCCGACCCGGGAGAAGCTGTCCTCCTCCCTCGGTTTCCCGATCCCGGGCGCCGGCTCGGAACTGCAGCTGTTCAGCCAGGAGGGGGTCGCCAAGGTCCCGGCCTATCTCACCGACCAGCAGGTGGCGACCTTGCCCTGCGCGGCCCTGACGGCCTGGCGCGGCCTGTTCGAGGACGCGCGCCTCGAACCGGGCGACACGGTGGTCCTGCAAGGCACCGGCGGGGTCTCGATCTTCGGCCTGCAGTTCGCCCACGCGGCGGGCTACCGGACGCTGATCACCTCGTCCTCCGACGAGAAGCTGGCGCGGGCAAAGGCTATGGGGGCCGACCACCTGCACAACTACAAGACCGATCCGGAATGGGCCAAGGCCGTGCGCGCGGCCACCGGCGGGGTGGGGGCCGACTTCATCATGGAGGTCGGCGGCGCGGGCACCATCCACCAGAGCCTGAAGGCCATCCGCATCAACGGCCATATCGCCATCATCGGGGTGGTGGCCGGGGCGGGCGAGGGGGTCAATCCTGGGAGCCTGGTCGCCAATTCGGCCCGCCTCCAAGGCGTGACGGTGGGGTCGCGAGAAATGTTCGAGGCCATGTGCCGGGCCCTGGAGCTGCATCGTATCCAGCCGGTGGTCGACAAGGTGTTCCCGTTCACGGAAGCCGGGGCGGCCTTCGCCGCCATGGCCGCCGGCGAGCACTTCGGAAAGATCGTCCTGCAGTTCTGAGGAGCAACAGGATGCGAGCCCAGGGTATCAATCACCGGGCGCTCGTCTGCCGCGACATGGGTGAGACCGTGGGCGCGAGACTTCCTGGATGCCGGTCGGCCGCCAGCAACCTAGATCGAGTAGTCCAGCTCGCCCTCGAGCCATGCGGTGATCATCTCGGCGGCCTCGGTGGGGGAGGTCTTGGTGGTGTCGATGCGGATCTCGGGAGCCTCGGGGGCTTCATAGGGGCTGTCGATGCCGGTGAAGTTCTTCAGTTCGCCGGCGCGGGCCTTCTTGTAGAGGCCCTTGACGTCGCGGGCCTCGGCGACGGCGAGCGGGGTGTCGATGAAGACCTCGACGAAGTCGCCCTTGTCCATCAGGTCGCGGGCCAGCCGCCGCTCGGCCCGGAAGGGCGAGATGAAGCTCACCAGCACGATGAGGCCGGCGTCAACCATCAGTTTGGCCACCTCGGCGACGCGGCGGATGTTCTCCACCCGGTCCTCGTCGGTGAAGCCCAGGTCCTTGTTGAGGCCATGGCGGACATTGTCGCCGTCCAGCAGGTAGGTGTGGCGGCCGTTGGCGTGCAGCTTCTTCTCCACCAGGTTGGCGATGGTGGACTTGCCCGAGCCCGAGAGGCCGGTCAGCCAGACCACGCGGCCACGCTGGCCCTTGAGGGCGGCGCGGGCGGCCTTGTCGACGTCGAGGGCCTGCCAGTGGACGTTCTGGGACCGCCGCAGGGCGAAGTGGATCATGCCGGCGGCGACGGTCCGGTTGGAGATCCGGTCGATGAGGATGAAGCCGCCGAGGTCGCGGTTGTCCTTGTAGGGGTCGAAGGCGATGGGGGCGTCGAGGCTGAGATTGCAGATCCCGATCTCGTTGAGTTCCAGCCGCTTGGCGGCCAGGTGCTCCATGGTGTTGACGTTGACCTTGTACTTGGGCTCGGTGATCGAGGCGCCGACCGTGCGCGTCCCGATCTTCAGCAGGTAGGGGCGGCCAGGCAGCATGGCCTCGTCGTCCATCCAGACGAGCGTGGCCTCGAACTGGTCGGCCACCGGCGGCGGATCGCCGGCGATGGCGATGACGTCGCCGCGGCTGATGTCGATCTCGGTCGTCAGGGTCAGCGTCACCGACTGGCCGGCCACGGCCTGTTCCAGGTCGCCGTTGAAGGTGACGATGCGCTCGACGGTGCTCTCGCGGCCCGAGGGCAGAGCCTTGATCTTGTCGCCGGGGCGGATGGCCCCGGTGGAGACCAGGCCTGAGAAGCCGCGGAAGTCGAGATTGGGGCGGTTGACCCACTGGACCGGCATGCGGAAGGGCCGGCTCTGCAGATCATCCTCGACCGGCAGGCTCTCCAGCAGGGCCATCAGCGGCGGGCCGTCGTACCAGGGCGCGGCGGCCGAATGCTCGGTGATGTTGTCGCCCTTCAGGGCCGACATCGGGATGGCGGTGAAGTCGGTGATCCCGATCTGGGCGGCGAAGGCGCGGTACTCGGCCAGGATGGTGTCGTAGGTGTCCTGGCTCCAGCCCACGAGGTCCATCTTGTTGATGGCCAGGATCACGTGGCGGATGCCCAGCAAGCTCACGAGATAGGAGTGGCGCCGGGTCTGGGTCAGGACCCCGCGGCGGGCGTCGATCAGGATCACCGCGGCGTCGGCGGTCGAGGCGCCGGTGACCATGTTGCGGGTGTACTGCTCGTGGCCCGGGGTGTCGGCGACGATGAACTTGCGCTTGTCGGTGGAGAAGAACCGGTAGGCGACGTCGATGGTGATGCCCTGCTCGCGCTCGGCGGCGAGACCATCCACCAGCAGGGCGAAGTCGATGTCGCCGCCCTGCGTGCCCACCCGCTTGGAGTCGGCCTCCAGGGCGGCCATCTGGTCGTCGAGGATCATCTTGGAGTCGTAGAGCAGCCGGCCAATCAGGGTCGACTTGCCGTCGTCCACCGAGCCGCAGGTGATGAAGCGCAGCAGGCTCTTGTGCTCGTGGGCGTGGAGATAGGCGTCGATGTCCTGCGCGATCAGGGACGACTGGTGGGCCCCGGCCTGGGAACTGGCTTGGGCGGTCATCAGAAGTACCCTTCCTGCTTCTTCTTCTCCATGGAGGCGGCCTGGTCGTGGTCGATGGCCCGGCCCTGGCGCTCCGAGGTGGTGGTGAGCAGCATCTCCTGGATGATGGCCGGCAGGGTCGAGGCCGTGCTCTCGACGGCGCCGGTCAGCGGGTAGCAGCCCAGGGTGCGGAACCGCACCGACTTCATCATCGGGGTCTCGCCGTCGCGCAGCGGCATGCGGTCGTCGTCGACCATGATCAGCATGCCGTCACGCTCCACCACCGGGCGCTCCGCCGAGAAGTAGAGCGGCACGATGGGGATGTTCTCCAGGTGGATGTATTGCCAGATGTCCAGCTCGGTCCAGTTGGAGATCGGGAAGGCCCGGAAGTTCTCTCCCGTGGCCTTGCGCGTATTGTAGAGGCGCCAGAGCTCGGGGCGCTGGTTCTTGGGGTCCCAGCGGTGCTGGGCCGAGCGGAAGGACAGCACCCGCTCCTTGGCCCGGCTCTTCTCCTCGTCGCGGCGGCCGCCGCCGAAGGCCGCGTCGAAGCCGTACTTGTCCAGCGCCTGCTTCAGGCCCTCGGTCTTCCACATGTCGGTGTGCAGGGACCCGTGGTCGAAGGGGTTGATCCCGCGCTCCACGGCCTCGGGGTTCTTGTAGACCAGCAGGTCGGCGCCCAGCTCGGCGGCCATCCGCGCGCGCATCTCGTACATGGCCTGGAACTTCCAGGTGGTGTCGACGTGCAGCAGCGGGAAGGGCAGCTTGCCGGGGAAGAAGGCCTTCTGGGCCAGGCGCAGCATCACCGCGCTATCCTTGCCCACCGAATAGAGCATTACCGGGTTCTCGCACTCGGCCACCACCTCCCGGAAGATGTGGATGCTCTCGGCCTCCAGCCGCTGAAGATGGGTCAGCGCCTGGGGCGTTAGGGCCGGGGTCGGAGCGAGAGCGGGGACCGCCATCAGGAAACCTTGCAGTTCAACATCGGCCATACCTTGGCCCGGCGGCTGACTTACGAGAGGCCCGTCCGGGTTACGACAGAGAATTCCTGACAGCGTGTCGAGGAAAGGGCCACCGTCTTTGGTGTCCGAAAGCCGCTACCTATATGGTGGCGATGTCCGAAAACCGCGAGACTTCATCCCTTGAGCGGCAGACTATCAGTTCATGGATATGAACGACGACGCCTGCTACCGCGCCTTCTCGATGCGAGACGCCCGTTTCGACGGCCGCATCTTCGGCGCCGTGAAGACCACCGGCATCTACTGCCGTCCGGTCTGTCCCGCCCGCACGCCCAAGCGCGAGAACATCAGCTTCTACCCCTCGGCCGCGGCGGCGCAGGAGGCCGGGTTCCGACCCTGCCTGCGCTGCCGGCCGGAGACCTCGCCGGACCTGGGGTCCTGGAAGGGCACCTCCAACACCGTCTCCCGGGCGCTGTCCCTGATCGAGCAGGGGGCGCTGGACGAGGGCGATGTCGACGGCCTGGCCGAACGGCTCGGCGTCGGCGAGCGCCAGCTGCGCCGCCTGTTCCGCCAGCACCTGGGCGCCTCACCGGTAGCCGTCGCCCAGACCCGGCGGGTGCTGCTGGCCAAGCAGCTGATCCACCAGACCCGCCTGCCCATGGCCGAGGTGGCCATGGCCTCGGGCTTCGGCAGCGTCCGGCGCTTCAACGAGACCTTCCAGCAGCTTTTCGACCGTCCGCCCGGCGCTCTGCGGCGCTCCGGCGGGGCCGATATCGCCGCCAGCGACGGGGCCGGGACCACGATTCGGCTGCCCTATCGCGCCCCCTATGACTGGGACGCCATGCTGACCTTCTGGACCCTGCGGGCCATTCCGGGGGTCGAGACGGTGACCGGTCGCCGCTACGCCCGCCTGCTGCAGGTGGGCGAGGCCCACGGGCTGGTGATCGTGGCCCAGGGGGAGGGGGACTGGCTGGACGTCACCCTGCGCTTCCCGAAGGTCCAGGCCTGGCCGGCCGTGATCGCCAAGCTGCGCCGGGTCTTCGATCTGGCCGCCGATCCCGCCCTGATCGGCGGGCATCTCTCCGAAGATCCGGAACTGGCGGCCCTGGTGGCCCGGCGGCCGGGCCTGAGGGCGCCGGGCGCCTGGGACGGCTTCGAGCTGGCGGTCCGCGCGGTGTTGGGCCAGCAGATCACCGTGGTCGCCGCCCGCAACCTCGCGGGCAAGATCACCGCGGCCCACGGCTCTCCGGTCCAGGACGAGGCGGCGAACGCGCTCGGCCTCACCCACCTGTTTCCGACGCCGCAGCAACTGGCGAAGGCCGATGTCGAGACCCTGGGCATGCCCCGCGCCCGGGGCCGGGCCCTGGTCTCCCTTGCCGAGGTCGCCGCCGCCGACCCGGACCTGTTCGGGATGAAGCGCAGCCTGGAGGAGGCCGTCGCCCAACTCCGCGCCCTGCCGGGGATCGGGGAGTGGACCGCCCAATACATCGCCATGCGGGCCCTGCGGGAGCCCGACGCCTTCCCCCACGCCGACCTCGGCCTGCTACGGGCCCTGGAGGACGAGAACGGCCTTCGCCCGACGCCGGCCGAGCTGCTGGCGCGGGCCGAGCGGTGGCGGCCCTGGCGGGCCTACGCCGCCTCCCACCTGTGGGCGTCCGACGCGGCGCTCGATCCCAAGATCACCAAGGACAAGACCCATGACCAAGTCGCTGCCTGAAACCCTGATCCTCGACCGCGTCGCCACCCCGGTGGGGGAGGCCCTGCTGGTGGTGGACGAAGCCGGCGTGCTGCGCGCCTTCGACTTCGCCGACTACGAGCCGCGCATGCGCACCCTGATGGGCCGTCACTATCCGGGGATGGCGCTGACTCCGGGCCGGGCGCCGGACGCGCTGCGGGCGGCCGTGGGCCGCTATTTCGGGGGCGACCTCGACGCCCTGGCCGAGATCGCCTGGGCCACCAACGGCACGGCCTTCCAGCGCAGGGTCTGGGACGCGCTCTGCACGATCCCGGCCGGCGAGACCCTCAGCTACAAGGGCCTGGCCGAGCGGATCGGTTCGCCCAGCGCCATGCGCGCCGTGGGCCTGGCCAACGGCTCCAACCCGGTGGCCGTGGTGGTGCCCTGCCACCGGGTGATCGGCGCCAATGGGAGTCTGACCGGCTATGGCGGCGGCCTGCCGCGCAAGCGCTGGCTGCTGGCCCATGAGGGGGCGGCCTTCAAGGACTCGCTTGCCGCCTGAAGCGCTTTCCCGGGACGCCCGCCCGCGGCTAAGCTTGCCGGACGGAAAACTCGGGAGGCGACCATGAAACTCTGGATCGGCGCTGTGGCGCTTGCGGCGGCCAGCCTGTCGGCGGGCGCCGCGGCGGCCCAAGCCTGGGGCGGCGGCGCTGGCTTCAACGGCCCCGGGCCGGGCGCCGCGCCGAGGGCCACCCTATATGAGCTGCCCAACTTCCAGGGCCGGCAGATCACGGTCACCGCCACGGCAGAGAACATGGCGCCGATGGGCTTCAACGACATGGCCCAGAGCGTACGGCTGCAGGGCCGCTGGCGGGTGTGCGAGGACTCCGGCTATCGCGGCAAATGCCGGGACATCATGGGCGACATCCCCGACCTGAACACCCAGGGCCTGGGACTGAAGATTTCCTCCCTGCAGGCCTATTTCGAGGGCGCCTGGTCCCGCGGCGGCGGCTGGGGCCGGCCCGGGCAGCCCGGGCCCTATGAAGGCGCCACCGGGGTGCTGTTCCCCTATCCCAACATCGTGGGCCTGGACATCTCGCCCAACGGCTCGGGCGCAAACGCCTTCTGCCGCTCGGTGCAGCTGGGTTACTCGGCCTATTACGACTCCAGCCAGAGGGCGCGGCTGGCCCTGGACGGGGAGGGGCGATACGTCGCCGACAGCCCCGTGATCCGGGACGTATTTTGTCGTAAGCGCTGAGTTTGCGGGCCGTTTGGCCCGCCCCCAGGTTACATGACGAAAATTTCACGTTACATGGCGTCGCAGCAAGGCCGCGCTTGTCATATAACCGTGGTCCACGGAATCGCAGCGGGCTCGGGGAGGTGTTCCAGTGCAAACATTGACCGAGATCGTCGCGGCCGTGGTCGTGCATTCCTCCGCCTTCGCCTATTCGCATTTCGGCGTCGCCCTGGAGGCCCCGCACCCGGTCGAGCACCCCAGTCACACCGAGCGCACCGTGGCCCGCACCGCGGTTCCCAAGCCCGCCGTCAAGATTTTCGAGGGTGCGCAGAAGACCGTCGATTGCCCGACCCAGAAGGCCCAGGTCCTCAAAACCTGACGTCCCGTTGCGAGACTCCGCGACAATCGGTCTCCACCGGGCATGATTCCGTCCGATGACGCTTTCCGCCGGGTCGGTTCGCCGGTAATCGTTTCATTGGGGCGCGAATTCGGGTCGGCGCGCGTATTGGCGCCTTTCCCGGTCGCAGGGTCGAAGGCGCTTGAGACAGGCCGCGAATGAAGATCAAGAAGCGGCATCCGCCGGTGGATTTCCAGAGCCTGACCGACGAGGACGCGACGTCGCGCCTTAGCGCCACCGCGCCGGAGGCGCATCCCGATCTCGACCTCGCCGCCGCCGAACCGCCCGCCAGCCCCGTGCTGGCCGAACCCCAGGCGGCCGCGCCGCTGTCGCCCATCCCCCCCGCCGCGGATCTGACCCCGGCCCCGCTCCAGACACCCGCGCCGCGACCCGAGCCGCCGTCGCCCGCCAAGGCGACCAAGACCTCGGAACTGCCCTCGGCCTGGCCGATCTATCTCGCCGCCCTGGTGGTCTCGGTGCTCTGGGCCCTGGCGCCCATCGCGTTTGCTTTCGGCTATCGTCGGGCGGTGTCGCCCTTCGACTTCGACCCCTTCGCGATCACCGTCCTGGCCGCCATGGCGATCGGGCCGGCCGCCTTCGTCTGGATCGCGGCCTACATGATCCGCCAGGGCCAGATGCTCGGCGCGGAGGCTCGTCGGGCCAAACAGCTCGCTGACGAGATGGTGACCCCGGCCATGGCCGCCGGCGCCCAGGCCAGCAACGTGGTCCAAGCGGTGCGCGAGGAGATCGTCCGCGCCGGAACCGCCGCCGACGAAGCTCGCGAGACCCTGCTGGCCCTGCGCCAGGCCCTGGCCTCGGAGAGCGAGCGCCTGATCGAGGCGACCGGCGCCAGCGCCCGCACCGCCACCGAACTCACCAGCGTGCTCGGCCGCGAGCGCACCGAGATGGCGGGGCTGACCCAGACCCTGGACGCCCAGGCCTCCGCCGTCGCCGACGCCATTACCCAGCAGGCCCGCATGGTGGCCGAGGCCTCGGACCTTGCTGAGACCCAGCTGCGCGAGGCCGAGGCCGCGCTCGCCGCCCGGGCCGCCGACCTGGCCGCCGCCGCCGGCGAGGCCAGCGACGCCGCCCGCACCGCCGGCGAGGACCTGACCCGCCACATCGCCCGCCTGGAGACCGCCGGCATCGGGGTCACCGACCAGATCCGCGGGGTCGAACAGGGCCTGACCGAGCAGCGCGCCGGCCTGGTGACCGTGGCCCACGCCCTGCGCGCCGACCAGGAGGCCTTCGGCGCCCAGTCGGAGACCCACGCCGCCCAGCTTTCGGAATTCATCAGCCAGGCCCGGCTCTCCACCGCCGAGATGGGCGATCGCGCCGTCAAGGGCGGCGAAGCCCTGCGCGAGCTGATCGCCGAGGCCGCCGAGCAGTTCCGCGAGTTGGCGGAGTCGGCCAAGGCCGAGCGCGACGAGTTCGGCCAGTCGACCCTGCATTCCATGGAGGCGGTCTCCAAGGCCGCCGCCGAGGAACGCCGCAAGCTAGAGGAGCAGACCCGCGCGGCGATCCAGGGCCTGGGCCAGGCCGCCGAGGAGACCCGCAAGGCCGCCGAGGCCCATGCCGTCACCGCCCGCGAACAGGTCGACCAGCTGTCCGAGGCCGCCTTCAGCGCCGGCCAGAAGGCCAACCAGGTGTTCGAGCAGCGGTTGGCCGAGGCCAGGGACCTGATCGAGCGCTCCGCCCAGATGGTGGAGCAGGCCGGGGCCGCCACCGCCCGCAAGCTGGAGGAAGGGGCGGTCGCTGCCCGCGCCACCCTCGACGAGCTGGCCGGCATGATGGCCGACATCGAAGCCCGAGCCACCCGCCTGCCGGCCGCCGCCCGCGGTCAGGCCGAGGAGGTGCGCCAGGCCGTGGCCGACAGTATCGACGACCTGATGGATCACGCCCGCCGGACCTCCGACGAGACCCAGGCCATCGACGCGGCCTTCCAGGAGCGCGTCCGCCGCAACTACGAGATGCTCAGCGAGGCCGTGCGGCTGATGGGCACGGTGGCCGGCGGCGCCGCCAGCCTGGAGCCGCCCCAGCCCGCCCAGATGCGCGAGCGCATCGTCGCCCCGCCGCCGCGGCCCCGCAGCCGCCGCGCGCCGGAGCCCGAGCCGGAACCCGAGTACCAGGAGCTGGAGGAAGAGGACGACGAGGCGCTGGAGCTGACCCAGCCGGTCGAGCCGCCGGCTCCCGTTCGCCGCTCCCGCGTCGCCGCGCCGGAGCCCCTCGAACCCGCCGAACCCACGCGCCGCCGCCTGCGGCTGACGCCGACGGCCACCGACGAGGAGTTCTCCAACGTCTTCGAGCAGGCCGCCGGCCGCTCGGCGCCCCGGGAGTCCGCCGCCGCCGAACCGGCGGACGAATGGACCTGGAAGGATCTGCTGTCCTCCATCGACGAAGGCGGTCCCGCCCAGGCGGGCAAGCCCGGCCTGGAGGCCGTTCTCGCCGCCGAGGTGGCGGCCATGGGCATCGATCCCGCGGCCCTGCTGCCCCGCGGCCGCATCGACGAGATCGCCGCGGCCATCCAGACCGAGGACGTCGACGGCGCCCGCGAGGTGGTGCGCAAGCTCGCACCGGCCGCCACCCGTCGCCTGTCGCGGCGGCTGTTCACCGATCAGACCCTGCGCCGCCAGGTGGTGACCTATCTCAACGGCTTCCAGGACCTGCTGGACGACGCCGCGGCCCGCGATCCCCAGGGCTTCGAGGTCGGTCAGCTGCTGGGCAGCGACGCCGGCCGCACCTACCTGCTGTTCGACGCTGCGGCGGGGGATTTAGTCTAGCTAGAGGATCACCGCCGAACCGTTGACCGAGACCATCAGCATCGAGCCGTTGGGGCCCACGGTGTTGTAGTCGAGGTCGACGCCGACGATGGCGTTGGCGCCGAGCGCGCGGGCCTCGGCCTCCAGACCCCTCAGGGCGTCGGCCCGGGCCTGGGCCAGGACTCGCTCATAGCCCTTGGAACGGCCGCCGATGAAGTCGCGGATGGCGTTCATCAGGTCCAGCACCACATTGGCCCCGAGGATCGCCTGGGACGACACCATGCCCAGGTGCTGACGCACGGGGCGGCCCTCGATGAAGTGGGTGGTGACGATCAGCAGAGGCGGGTCGTTCTTGGCCATGGCGCAAACATAGGGTGAATCCGGACCCTTCGCGAGGCGCCCTCCCGTGATATGCGCAATGCCCCGCCTCGGTTTCCCCTGAGGCGCGAAAATGCGCGGGGCGGGCTTTGAGCCGGCGCGCGCTTGCGGCAGAGTGCGCCCGCCTGAGGCCTGGGAGCGGTGAATGCTAGTCGCGCAGTCGCATATCGACCTGCACAACATCCGCAACAGCATCGAGCGGACGAAGAAGCTGTCCGACAACGTGGTGGGGATCGGACCGCTGGGCATCGGCCTGGACGGCCTGCTGACCTGGATCCCTGGGGCCGGCGAGCTCTACAGCGTCGGCGCGGGATGTCTCCTGCTCTTCGACGGCGTGCGGGCGCGCGCGGCGCCGATGGTCCTGCTTCAAATGTTCGCCATCCTCGCGATCGATACGCTGGCCGGCGCGGCGGGGAGCATTGGCAAGATCGCCGATGTCCTGTTCACGGGCCACAAATGGGCCGCCGACATGCTGCTCAAGCACATGGAGGACACCATCTATTTCGAGGGAACCCGAAAAGAAGCCGCCAACAGCCCGGAATACAAGGATGTTCTGTCCCGCATCCGGGCGGGCAAGGAAAAGCGCCGGGTCGTCTTCCTGGGCTAGGGTGGAGCTTTCGGGGAAGGGGCGCGTTGAGGCCGGATGGCGGTATCCAGAGATAGAGCGCACCAGTCGTGGCGCACGGCCGAGCGGGTCAAGCGCCTCTCCGACCGTCTGGTGGGGATCGGGCCCTTTGGCCTTGGCCTCGACGGCATCCTGGCCTGGGTGCCGGGCGCCAACAGCATCTACAGCATCGCGGCGGGCGGCCTGCTGGTCATCGAAGGCCTGGCCGCCGGCGCCTCCCTGCCGACCCTGCTGCGCATGGGGGTCTATCTCGCCGCCGACTCGGCCAGCTCGGCGGTGCCGATCGTCGGCTGGGCGGTCGACACCCTGTTTCCAGGCCACCTGATGGCCGCCACGGCCCTGCAGAAGGACATCGAGGCCCGCCACGGCCCCGCCGAGATGCCCCATGGCTGGGGCGGCAAGAAGAAGCCGCGCGGCAAGCTGCGCAACATCACGCCGCGCTAGAGCATTTTCCGATAAGTGTGAAACGGTTATCGGATCGAAAAATGCTCTAATCCTTTTGAATTAGAGCCTGTTTAGGTTTGTAGCGTGACGGGCGCCTGAACCGGTCCACTTCGGGCTGTCACGCTCCAGGCTCCGGCCGACGCCCTTGATCTCGCGCAAGGTCGCCCTTGCGCGACAAGGGCATGGTCGCTCACGCTGTGCATCATGCTCGGCAGAGTCGGGGAACTAACATGACGGAAGCGGCGCAGCCGCGGTTCACGGGCGTCTTCACGCCGAAGCTCGCGACCATCTTCGCCGAGGGCTATGGCCTCAAGGATCTGCGCGCCGATGCGATCGCGGGCCTGACCGTGGCCATCGTCGCCCTGCCGCTCTCCATGGGCATCGCCATCGCTTCGGGGGTGTCGCCCGATCGTGGCCTCTACAGCGCCATCGTCGGCGGCTTCCTGGTCTCTGCCCTGGGGGGCAGCCGGTTCCAGATCGGCGGTCCGGCCGGCGCCTTCATCGTCCTGGTGGCGGCCACGGTGGCCAAGCAGGGGATCGACGGCTTGGTCCTGGCGACCTTCCTGTCGGGCCTCATGCTGACCCTGGGCGGGTTCCTGCGCCTGGGCGCCCTGATCCGCTACGTGCCCCACGCCGTGACGGTGGGCTTCACCGCCGCCATCGCCACCATCATCACCGCCAGCCAGCTCAAGGACCTGTTCGGCCTGCGGCTCTCCGGCGGGGAGCCGGGGGAGTTCGGGCCCAAGATCGTGGCCCTGACCCGCGCCCTGCCCAGCACCAACGCCCAAGCCCTGGCGGTGGGCGCGGCCTGCATCCTCATCGCCTTCGCCGTCCGCCGCTGGCGGCCCACCTGGCCCGCCCTGCTGATCGGCGTGGTGATCGCCACCGCCGCGGCGGCCCTGTTGCACCTGGACGTGGAGACCATCGGCAGCCGGTTCGGCGGCATCCCCAACGGCCTGCCCATGCCCCATCTGCCGACGGTGACGATGGAGAAGCTGCTGGCGGTCCTGCCGGCCGCGGCGGCCTTCACCCTGCTGGGAGGCATCGAGAGCCTGCTCTCGGCCACGGTGGCCGACGGCATGAGCGGCCGTCAGCACCGCTCCAATATCGAACTGGTGGCCCAGGGCGCCGGCAATATGGGCGCGGCCCTGTTCGGCGGCATCTGCGTCACCGGCACCATCGCGCGCACCGCCACCAATGTCCGGGCCGGCGCCAAGGGCCCGGTGGCCGGCATGCTGCACAGCCTGTTCCTGTTGGGCTTCATGATGCTGGCCGCGCCGCTGGCGGCCTATGTGCCCCTGGCGGCCCTGGCCGGCATGCTGGTGGTGGTGGGCTGGAACATGGCCGAGAAGGCGGAGTTCGCCCGGCTGGCTCGCCTGTCCTGGCGGACGGCCGCGGTGCTGCTGGCGACCTTTGGCCTGACCCTGGCGCGGGACCTGATCACCGGCATCACGGCCGGCTGTCTGCTGGCGACCCTGTTCGCCGCCGAGGCCTGGTTCAGGCGCCGGCGAGCCTGATGTTTTTCGGATAGAGGCGTTCGCCGGTGAGTGCGGTGTCCAGCAGCAGCTGGGTCGGATTGCGCATCTCTCTCGGCGGCGGAGACCCCACCGCCCACTTGATGTTGCGGGTGACGCCGGAGGCATAGGTCTCGGTGTGCAGCTGGGCGGTGCCGCTCACCACGCCGATCGGCTGGCCGGCGGCGACGCGGTCGCCGACCTTCAGCCGCCGGGCGGAGAGGCTGCTGGCGCGGACCTCGCCGTAGAGGGCCACATAGTCCTTGTGCTGGATCAGGATGGCGTAGGTGTTCTCGCCGCCGACCGAGGCCGCGCGGGCCAGGAAGGGATAGAAGTTGACGATCTGGCCATCCTCCATCGCCACCACCGTGTCGCCCTCGGCGGCGGTCAGGTCGACCCCCACATGGCGGCGGGTCTGGGGTTTGCGGGGATCGGCGGGACGGCGTGTGTCAAAGCTGCGCAAGGGCGCGCCCTGGACCTTGCCGTCGAACAGGTGAGCCGGGGCGACGGTGGCCTGGGCCAGGCTGGTCACCACCGGCCAGTAGCGGTGGGCGACAGTGCTGGCAGCCATGGGCACGGGGGCGGCCAGGGGGATCGGGGCGGCCAGGGTGCGTTCCCGCACCGGGGCGTTGGCGCTGGCCACCTGGGTCAGGCAGAGCGCGCCCGTCACCAGGCCAAGCTGCGCCAGGGCGAGAGCGAGTCTCTTCCGGGTCATGGCGTTCCCCTCCGACAATCGCCCCGACAATCACCGGAATGGGGATCGGAGGCAACCCGCCTGCGGCGACAGGCCGCCTCGGGCGACCTCTAGGCCTTGTCCAACTGGGCGTAGCCGAGTTGCTCGTTCAGTCTGTCCAGAACCTCGATGGCGGCTTCCGGGACCACCGTGCCGGGGGTGAAGATCGCCGCCACCCCGGCGTCGCGCAGGGCCTGGAAGTCCTCCGGCGGGATGACCCCGCCCACCACCACCAGGATGTCGGCGCGGCCCAGCTTGGCCAGTTCGTCCTTCAGTTCCGGCACCAGGGTTAGGTGGCCGGCGGCGAGCGAGCTGGCGCCCACCACGTGGGCGCCGTCGGCCACGGCCTTGGCGGCGGCCTCGGCCGGGGTCTGGAAGAGGTTGCCGATATCGACGTCGAAGCCGAGGTCGGCGAAGCCCGAGGCGATCACCTTCTGGCCGCGGTCGTGGCCGTCCTGGCCCATCTTGGCCACCAGGATGCGGGGCTTGCGGCCATCGGCCTGGGTGAAGGCCTCCGTCATCGCCTTGGCCTTGTCGCTGGCGGGCGTCGGGCCGGCCTCGCGCAGATAGACCCCGGTGACGGCGAAGGCCTCGGCGGAATGGCGGCGGAAGGCGTGCTCCAGGGCCAGGCTGATCTCGCCCACCGTGGCCTTGGCCCGGGCGGCGTTGACCGACAGCTCCAGCAGGTTGGCGGTTCCGCGCGCGCCCTCGGTGAGGGCGGCGAGCGCGGCCTCGACGGCGGCGGGGTCGCGCTCGGCCTTCAGGCGGGTGAGCTTTTCCAGCTGGCGCTCGCGGACGGCGGAGTTGTCCACCTTCAGCATCGGGATCACCTCGGCGATGTCCGAGCGGTAGCGGTTCACGCCGACGACGCTCTGACGGCCGCTATCGATGCGGGCCTGGGTGCGGGCGCTGGCCTCCTCGATGCGGCGCTTGGGCAGGCCGTCCTCGATGGCCTTGGCCATGCCCCCCAGGGCCTCGACCTCGGCGATGTGCTCCAGGGCGCGGGCCGCCAGGTCGGCGGTCAGGCGTTCGACATAGAAGGAGCCGCCCCAGGGGTCGACGACCCGGGTCTGGCCGCTCTCGAGCTGCAGGAATAGCTGGGTGTTGCGGGCGATGCGGGCGGAGAAGTCCGTCGGCAGGGCCAGAGCCTCGTCGAGCGAATTGGTGTGCAGGCTCTGGGTCTGGCCGCCGACCGCCGCCATCGCCTCCACCAGGGTGCGGGGCACGTTGTTGTAGACGTCGGAGGCCGCCAGGCTCCAGCCGCTGGTCTGGGTGTGGGCGCGCAGGGAGAGGGAGCGTGAGTCCTTGGGATCGAACTCGTCCTTCATCAGCTTGGCCCAGAGCAGGCGTCCGGCCCGCTGCTTGGCGATCTCCATGAAGGCGTTCATGCCGGCGTTCCAGAAGAAGGACAGGCGCGGCGCGAACTGGTCGACGGTCATGCCGGCGGCGACGCCGGCGCGGACATATTCAATGCCGTCGGCCAGGGTGTAGGCCAGCTCCAGGTCCAGCGTCGCCCCGGCTTCCTGGATGTGATAGCCGCTGATCGAGATCGAGTTGAACTTCGGCATTTCGCGCGAAGTATATGAAAAGATGTCGGAAATGATCCGCATCGAGGGCGCAGGCGGATAGATGTAGGTGTTCCGGACCAGGAACTCCTTGAGGATGTCGTTCTGGATCGTGCCCGACAGCTTGTCGTGGCTGACGCCCTGTTCCTCGGCCGCGACGATGTAGAGCGCCAGGATCGGCAGCACCGCGCCGTTCATGGTCATCGACACGCTCATCTTGTCGAGCGGGATGCCGTCGAACAGGGTCCGCATGTCCAGGATCGAGTCGATGGCGACGCCGGCCATGCCGACATCCCCCTTCACGCGAGGATGGTCTGAGTCGTAGCCGCGGTGGGTGGCCAGGTCGAAGGCGATGGAGAGGCCCATCTGACCGGCCGCCAGGTTGCGGCGGTAGAAGGCGTTGGAATCCTCGGCCGTGGAGAAGCCCGCATACTGGCGGATGGTCCACGGGTTGGTGAGGTACATGGTCGGGTAGGGCCCCCGCACGAAGGGGGCCAGGCCCGGATAGCCGGCCAGGTCGTCGAGGCCCGCGATATCGGCCGCGCCATAGGCGGGCTTCACTGCGATGCCTTCAGGAGTCTCCCAGGCCGCAGCGCTGGGCCCGGGGGCGGCGGCGGTCTCGCCGTCGAAGGGCAGGGTGGCGAAGTCGGGGAAGGTGCTCACGCGGCCACCTCATAGGGTTCGGCGAGACGGATGGGTTTCAGCGGCGGACAACGGCCGTCGGGGCCGGGCAGGCGGGGCGAGGGGGCCTCGACGGCCCTGGGCGTGGCGCGCTCCACCTCCACCGGCGCCTGGCCGGGCTGCGGGAAGGCGGTGACGCCGACGATCTTCAGGGGGCCGGCGGCGAGGCGGGCCTCGCGAACCCTGGAGGTCTCGGCGGCGACGTGGCCGTCGGCCAGGGCCGCGATGAGGCCGCCCTTGGCCTCGATGGCCTGGAAGGCGGCCCAGGCGGCCCGGGCGATCTCGTCGGTGAGGGCCTCGACATAGCCGGAGCCCGCCCCGGGGTCGGCGACCCGGCCCAGGTGGGCCTCTTCCATCAGGACCAGCTGGGCGTTGCGGCTCTGGCGGCGCGCGAAGGCGGTGGGCAGGCCCAGCGCGTCGGTGAAGCTGCCCAGGACGATGCTGTCGGCCCCACCGATGGAGGCGCCGACAGCGGCGGCGGTGAGGCGCAGCATGTTGGTCCAGGGATCGCGGGCGGCCAGCATGCGGTGGGACGAGCGCGCCTCGATGCGCGGGGCGGCGGTGACGCCGCAGGCCGCGGTGATCCGCGCCCAGAGGCGCCGGGCGGCGCGCAGCTTGGCCAGGGTGGCGAAATAGTCGGCGTCCGCGGAGAGACCAAGAACGGTTCGCGCGAAGGCGTCCTGCATCGGCAGGCCGGCGCGGACCAGGGCCTTGGCGTAGGCGACGGCGGTGGCCATGGCGAAGGCCAGTTCGCCGGCCTCGCCGCCCCCGGCCTCGTGGACCACCCGGCCCGAGGCCAGGAACAGGCCGGCGTCCGGATAGGACTCGGCCAGCCGCCGGGCGACCGTGGCGGCCGAGACCAGGTGGCTCTCGATGGGGCCGGGGCTCTCGCCGGCTTCGGCGAAGGCGCTCAGGGGGTCGAGGTGGAAGAACAGCTTGGCGGCCGGCGAGCCTTTGGCTGCGGCGGCCAGCCAGTCGGCGGCCTTGGGGCCCAGGAAGCCGGCGTCGAGGGCCACCGGCGCCAGCTCCAGCATGACGCCGTCCAGCACCCGAGCCAGATCCTCGGCCGAGCCGACGGCGACGCCGCTCGCCCCGGTGGGGTCCAGGCGGATCAGGGCCGAGGCCGCGCCGCCCTCCAGGTCGGTCATCAGGTCGGCGTTGGCGCGGACCGGGTCGGGATGGGTGATGCGGCCGCGGACGTCCCAGGGCCGCTCGGCGTCGAAGGGACGCAGGGGGAAGGCCGGCGACCGGTCGGCGCCCTCATAGAGCGGCGCGATCGGCAGGCCCTCGGCGGTGGTGCGCGTCAGGCTGTCGAAGGAGGCGTCCTTCAGGGTCTTCTCCACCAGGGCGCGCCAGTCGGCGGCGGTGACGGCGGGGAAGGCGGCGGCGAGGGCGGAGAGGTCAGTCATCGGGCCCCAGATGTGCCGCCTGCGCGGTCCCCGTCAAGTTCACGCCGGGTCAGCCGCTTGCACGTTTCCGCGTCTTGTTTATACGTTGTAAAAATAAGATCCAAAACGCATTTCCAGAGGAAACCTCGCCCATGGCCCTGCCGCCCATTCTCGCCGAGCGTCTGCGTATTCCGGTGATCGCCTCGCCGCTGTTCATCATTTCCGGCCCCGAACTGGTGATCGCCCAGTGCAAGGCAGGCGTCGTGGGCTCCTTCCCGGCGCTGAACGCGCGGCCGGTGAGCCAACTGGACGAGTGGCTGGCCCAGATCACCGAGGAACTAGCCGACTGGGACCGCAAGAACCCCGACCGCCTGTCGGCGCCCTTCGCCGTCAACCAGATCGTCCACAAGACGAACAACCGGCTGGAGGAGGATGTGGAGCTGGCGGTGAAGTACCGCGTGCCGATCACCATCACCTCGCTGGGGGCCCAGCAGGCGGTCAATGACGCGATCCATTCCTATGGCGGCATCGTCCTGCACGACGTCATCAACGACAAGTTCGCCCGCAAGGCCGTGGAGAAGGGCGCCGACGGCCTGATCCCGGTGGCCGCCGGCGCCGGCGGCCACGCTGGCGGCCTGTCGCCCTTCGCCCTGATCCAGGAGCTGCGGGAGTGGTTCGATGGTCCGATCGCGCTCTCGGGCGCCATCGCCAACGGCCGCGCCATCCTGGGCGCCCAGGCCATGGGCGCGGATCTGGCCTATATCGGCTCGGCCTTTATCGCCACCCAGGAGGCTCGCGCCGTCCAGGGCTACAAGGACATGATCGTCGAGAGCACCGGCGAGGACATCGTCTACTCCAACCTGTTCACCGGGGTGCACGGCAACTATCTGCGGCCCTCCATCGAGCGCGCCGGCCTCGATCCCGACAACCTGCCCCAGGCCGATCCGTCGAAGATGAACTTCGGCTCGGGCGGCAACCAGGAAGCCAAGGCCTGGAAGGACATCTGGGGCTGCGGCCAGGGCATCGGCGCGGTGAAGTCGATCCCGACGGTGGCGGAACTGGTGGACAGGCTGGCCGCCGAATACGAGCAGGCCAAGGCCGAACTCGCCGCCAAGACCGCGCTGACCACCGGCCGCGTCCTGATGGCCGCGGAGTAGGGCTAGATTTGGAGCAGGGCGGCGATCTTCGCCCTGACGTCCGCCAGGACGGCCGGCGCGACAGCGCCGTGCCGCTTGGCGCGGCGGGCGCGCCAGTCGAGACTCTTGACCTGATCGGCGAGGATGACGCTGGGCGGGTCCTGGGTTGCGACGACTTCAAAAGGATAGCCCTTGATCCGCGAGGTCATGGGGCAGCAGATCATCATGCCCCGCATGCCGTTGTAGCGCGCCGGCGAGAGGACCAACGCAGGACGGTGGCCAGCCTGTTCGTGGCCCGCCTGCGGATCGAACTCCAACCAGACGACGTCGCCGGCGTCCGGCACATAGCTCGGCACTACCAGGCCTCGCCGCCAACGGGTCGCCCGAAATCAACCTCTTCGGGGAAGGTGTCTTCGGCCATGCCGTTGAGGAGCTGATCGAGATCGTATTTCGGCGCCTGAACGGGCTCGATGACCACCCGCCCGTCCTCCTCGCGCACATCAACGGCCTGATCCAGGGATAGCGACGCCGCAGCCATGACGGAGGCCGGAATTCGCACGGAGGCGCTGTTGCCCCACTTCTTGATCTGAACCCGCATGGCATCCTCGCGTATAGACAATGTCGACACTCGACTGGATCGGCCGAGGTGTCAACTTTGTATCGACAATGCGCCTAGCTCCCGGTCGAGGTGTACTTCGAGACGCCGAACCGCCAGGCCAGGAACGACAGGGCCAGGAAGATGAAGCCCGCCAGAGGCGCGACCGGCAGGAACCAGTCGGGCGCGCCCAGGGGGTCGCTGCGGCCCAGTATCGCCAGGACCGGGAAATAGGCGACGCAGGCGAGCGGCACGATGAAGATCAGGAAGGTCCGTAGCCAGCGGGCATAGAGGCTGATGGGAAGCTGGCCGGCATAGACCCCGCCATAGGTGAGCGCATTGACCGCCTCAAGGCTCTCCACCGTCCAGAAGGCCAGCACCGCCTGCAGAACGAAAAGGGCGCTGAATAGGGCCACCCCGCCGGCCACGGTCCACAGCGTCAGGGCGATGGCCTGGGGTGTCCAGACGAAGTGCAGCATCTGGGTGGCGACGGCCAGGACGATGGCGGCCTGGAAGAACCGGCCGAACCGGCTGATGCGGAAGTCGTGGCCCACCAGCTGCAGGGCCGCCGAGCGGGGGCGGAGCAGCAGGCGATCAAAGGCGCCGGTGCGCACGAAGTCGCTGCCGAAAACGTCGAAGCCCCGGGTCAGGAAGTCGGCGAAGGCGAAGCTGACGCCGACGAAGGCGTAGAAGAACATCACCTCGCCAAGCTCCCAGCCCCTGATCGCCCCGAAGCGGTCGAACAGGGCCCAGATGGAGACGATCTCGATGGCGGTGGAGGCGAGCTGGCCGATGGTCAGCATCAGGGCCGAGGCCGGATACTGCATCTGGCTGCGCATGGAGGCTGCGAAGTAGCGGCCCAGCAGGACGAGCGCGTTCATCGGCCTAGACCCTTTCCGGATCAGGTGGAATCAACCTGATCGGATAAAAAGGGTCTATCTTCTTGAATCTAGAGCATGTCCGGGCGGCGAACCGGTTCCCACTTGCGCCTGACATGCTCTAGCCTCCCTGCACTTCGAGGCGGGCCATCACCCGGCCGAGCCACCACCGGCCCAGGGTGACTAGGGTGGTGATCCAGAACAGCTGCAGTCCGATGCCCGCCCAAGCCATCTGGCCGCTCAGGGCGCCGAAATAGATGCGGTTGGGGATATCGAGGGTTCCGGCGAAGGGCTGGACGAACAGGAACACCCGCAGGGCGTCCGGATAGAGAGCCAGGGGCAGCAGGTTGCCGGTGAAGACGATCACCAGGGGCTGCATCAGGATGTTGACGCCCCGCGCGTTCAGGGTGGCCACCACGACGATGTTGATCAGCATGATGATCGAACAGGCGAGCGCGATCGCCAGGGTCTCGGAGACGGCGAACAGCAGCGCGGCCGAGAGGCTGGCCGGCGGCCGCCAGGCCCATTGGCCCTGGCCGATCAGGGGCAGGACGATCCCCGCCGCCAGGATCATCAGCGCGACGCGGGGCGCGAGGCGGGCGGTCATCCAGCCGGCGGCGCGGACATACCAGAGGGCGTAGGCGTCCACTGGGCGCAGGCGGTCATAGCTGATGGACCCGCTGCGAACGCCGTCGGCGATCTCAGGATCTCCCACCCACGGCATGACGGCGAGCAGCCCCTGGGCCAGCCAGGTGTAGGTGACGGCCTGGGACAGGCTGATGGGGCTGGCGGCGGCGGCCTCGGGGGCGCCGAGATAGAAGGCGGCCAGCACCATGACGTGGACCGCCCCGAACCAGCACTGGGTGAAGAAGCCGGCCAGGGCGGCGGCCCTGTACTGCATCATCAGCAGGAAGCGCGAGCTGAAGGCCGCGGCATAGGGGCGAAGGGCGTCCACGGATCACGCCTCGTTCGCGCCGTGCAGGTCGTAGAACTTGGCGATCACTTCCTCGATCGCCGGCTGCTCCACATGGATGTCCTCCACCGCGTGGCGGGCGGTGATGGCGGCGATCAGGGTCGGGGCGCTGGTGATCCTCGGATCGAAGGCCAGCTCCAGCGACCTGCCGTCCCGATTGCGCACCTCGACGCCGGGCAGGTCTAGGGCGGGCGCGTCATGGGCGAAGTCCACGAACAGACGCCGCTCGGCCAGGACGTTGGCGCGCAGGGCCTCGAAGGGGCTGTCGGCCAGGACCCGGCCATGGCCGATGACGATCACCCGCTGCGCCAGGGCCTCGATGTCGTGCATGTCGTGGGTGGTGAGCAGGACGGTGACGCCGCGCTCGCGGTTCAGCTTCTTGACGAATTCGCGCACCGCCAGCTTGGAGGGGGCGTCCAAGCCGATGGTGGGTTCGTCCAGGAAGAGGATGGAGGGCTCGTGCAGCAGGGCCGCGCCGATCTCTGCGCGCATGCGCTGGCCCAGGGAAAGCTGGCGCACCGGCTGGTCCAGCAGCTTCTCCAGCCGCAGCATGGCCACCAGTTCGTCGCGGGTCGCCTTGTAGCGCTGGGGATCGACCCGGTAGATGTCGCGCAGCAGGTCGAAGCCGTCGATCACCGGCAGGTCCCACCAGAGCTGGGTGCGCTGGCCGAACACCACCCCGATGCGGGCGACGTGCTTGATGCGGTCGGCATAGGGGACCAGGCCCTCGATCTCCACGCGGCCGGAATCGGGCCGCAGGATGCCCGACAGGATCTTGATGGTGGTGGACTTGCCCGCGCCGTTGGGCCCGATGAAGCCCAGCAGCTCCCCGCGCTCCAGGGAGAAGCTGACGTCCTTCAGGGCCTCGACCGTGCGCCAGCGGCGGCGCACGAGTCCGCTCACGGCCCCGAACATGCCGGGGTCGCGTTCGGCCACGCGATAGGTCTTCGCCAGGTCCCGAACCAGGATCTGGGGCATGGGGGCCGCCTTCGATGTCAAAGAAGAGGCGGGACGCTAGGGGCGGGCATTAACCACGTCAATGGCGCCGCTTCCCGATTTTTGACTCCGGCGCCAGGATATCGGCCGCCGGATGGAGAGGCGATCATGACCTTCACCAAGAGACTGCGCGAGCCGATCATGCGTGGGGAGATCACCTGCAGCGTCCGGATATGGCAGAGCCCGCGGGTGAAGGTCGGCGGGCGCTATCGGCTGGGGGCCGGCGCGGTGGAGGTGACCGCGCTTGCGCGGATTGATCTGGCCGACGTCACCCCCAAACTGGCGCGGGACTCGGGCTTCGAGGGCGTCATCGACCTGCTGAAGACCGCCAAGCATGGCCCCGGCGAGCAGGTCTATCTGGTGGCGTTCGAATATCGGCCGGACGCGGCGGCGTAGTTCAGCCGGCGGGGAGGCCGGCGAAATGGTCCGGGCCCCCTCCGCCGGGCCGGGAGGGCTCCGCAGCGGGGCGGCCAGATGCGGCCAGCGAGGCCACCTTTTTGACCGGAGCCGGGAGCGCTCGGGACCTTTGTGCGCAAGGCTTTGCGGTGCTTGGGAGCTGTAGCCGAAAATTTTGCACGCTTGCGTCGGCGGCCGTCCTCTGCCACTGCGGATTCACTCACTTGAGATAGGGACGACAATGGCGACTGGTACTGTGAAGTGGTTCAACGCGACCAAGGGTTATGGCTTCATCGCTCCTGAGGGCGGTGGCGGCGACGTTTTCGTCCACATCTCGGCGGTTGAACGCGCGGGCCTCGGCGGACTGAACGAAGGTGACAAGGTCAGCTTCGAAGTCGAGCGCGACCGCAAGAGCGGCAAGGATTCCGCGGCTCAGCTGCAAATCCTCTAGTTCTGGATGGCGGGCCGCCGGCTT
>JAZKBZ010000151.1:0-5636 GCA_040388315.1 Pseudomonadota bacterium
CGATTCCGCCTGAGCGCATCGTGCTCTAGGGGCTTCACGGGCGGGTCACCTTGGCGTCGAACAGGTAGCCGGCGCCGCGATAGGTCTTGATCACTTCGGACGGCGCGCAATCATGAAGCTTGCGGCGCAGGCGGCTGATCTGCACGTCGATGGCGCGGTCGAAGACGTCGGCGTCGGTTCCCCGCGCCTTCTCGATCAGTTCGTCCCGCGACAAGATCCGCTGGGGATTGTCGAGGAAGACGCTGAGCAGGGAGAATTCGCCAGCCGTCAGCAGGATATTGACCCCGCTGGGCGCGCGGAGCTGGCGGCGCACCCCGTCCAGGGTGAAGCCCAGGAAGTGATAGGCCTTGCCCTTGGGGGGCCCGGGCGCCCGTGCGTCCTCCCGGCGACGCAGCACGGCGCGGACCCGGGCCAGCAGCTCGCGGGGACTGCAGGGCTTAGCCAGGTAGTCGTCGGCCCCCAGCTCCAGGCCGAGGATGCGGTCGATCTCCTCGCCCATGGCCGAGAGCATGATGATCGCCGGGCCGCCTCCGTCGGCCAGCCGCCGGCAGATGGAGAGACCGTCCTCTCCCGGCAGCATCAGGTCGAGCACGATGAGGTCGATGGGGACGGCGGCCAGGATCTGCTCCATGGCCAGCGCGTCGCCGGCCTGGGCGACCTCGTAGCCGTGCTGGGAGAGATAGTCGGCGATCCCCGCCCGCAGCTCCCCATCGTCGTCGACGACCAGGATCTGCGGGACGGGAAACGCGTTGGCGGCCGGGGTCATGGAAGCGTCAGTGCAGGCCAAAAGTGGCGGCTCTATCGCACGCCCGCCACAATTGGCCCCCGGTTCCGCCGGCCGTGCAAGCTCAGTCGTGCGGACCGTCGCCACCGGGGCCGCCGTGCATCATCATCATTTTCTGGCCCATCATCCCGCCACCGGACCCGTGCATCATCATGCCGGGACCGTGCATCCGGTGCAGGGCGTCGAACACGGCCTGCTGCTCGGGGGAGAGCGCGGCGTAGAAAGCCCGCGTCGCGGTCTCCATCTTCGCATGGCGCGCCTGGCGCTCGGCGGCCATCCTGTTTATCTCGTCCAGGCGCTGAGGCGTGGTCTGCCCCATCTTCGGCGCGGCCATCATCATGGCGGGCCTGTCCTGCGGGTGCATGGCGTCGCGGAAGGCGCGCCAGGCGGCCTCCTGGTCGGGACGCAGGCGCAGGATGGTGTGCATGTCCTTGTCCATCTGCGCCATGTGCTCGGCCATGCGGGCCTTCATGGCGGCGGGGTCAGGCATTCCCGCCATGCCGTGCATGCCGGCCGCGGGCGGGGCGGGAGGCTGGGCGGCGGCGGGGCTGGCGAGAACGAAAAGGCCAATGGCCGCGAGGGCTGCGTATCTAGTCATGGAATTCCTCCCTTGGAGACTGGCACCCAAACTCGCACAGCCGGCGCGCGCCTTGATGTCGGTCATAAACTCGGGATTGAAACAGAGCTGAAATGAAAGACCGGCCCTAGCCCTCGCCCGCGCCGCCGTGTTTGTTTGTCCCCGACAACCCTTGCCGGGAGAGCCCCATGGCCGACGACGACCTCACGGTGACCATGAACACCGGCGCTTCGCGCTTCGAGGTCAAGCTCGGCGAAGAGACCGCCTTCGCTGAGTACAAGCTGGCCGGCGACAGTATCATCTTCCCGCACACCGTCGTGCCCGAGGCCTTCGGCGGCAGGGGCGTCGGCGGCAAGCTGGTGCAGGCGGGCCTGGCCTATGCCCGGGAGCACGGGCTGTGGGTGCGGCCCACCTGCCCCTTCTTCCACGCCTACATCGCCAAGCGGCCGGAGCTGCACGCGCTGGTGCATCCGGACATGCGCGAAGGTCTCGCGACCCCTTAAGCCGTCAGGCCCTGCATCTGGGCGGCCAGGGCGCGGACGCGTTCGGGACCGCCCAAGAGCTGCCGGCTCAGCCCCACCCGCTTGAACCAGAAGTGCAGGCCCAGCAGGTCGGTGATGCCCATGCCGCCATGGACCTCGGTGGACGTGCGGGCGATGAAGCGGGACACCTCCGACAGGTGAGCCTTGGCGTGGGCGGCGGTGAGCGCGCTCTCCTCCGGGGCGGCGTCGAAGGCGTAGCCGGCGTACCAGACCAGGGACCGGCAGGGCTCCAGCTCGGCGGCCATTTCGGCGCAGAGGTGCTTGACCGCCTGGAAGGAGCCGATCACCCGGCCGAACTGCTTGCGCTCCTTGGCGTAGGCCACGGCCTTCTCGATCATCACGTCGCAGGCGCCGAGCGTATCGGCCGCCAGCAGCACCCAGCCGGCGTCGCGCAGGCGGGCGAGCACGCCCTGCCCGCCCGTGAGCGGCTCGGCGGCGACCTTGTCGAAGGTCAGCTCGGCCATCCGCCGGGTGAGGTCGATGCCGGTCATGATCTCGCGACCCAGCCCACTCGCTCTCCCGTCGACAAGATGCAGGGCGCCACCGGTGTCAGCCACGATCAGCAGGTCCGCGCCGAGCCCGCCCGGCACGAACAGCGCCTTGCCGGTGAGCTTGCCGCCGGACGCCGTGACGCCCGCCCCGTCGCGGGCCCCGGCCACCGCCTCGGAGATGGCGGCGGCCGCCGTCACCTCGCCCGAGGCCAGCTTGGGGAGCCACCTGGCCTGCTGCTCGCTCGAGCCCGCCAGCCGCAGGGCCAGGGGCGCCAGCACCGCCCCCAGGAAGGGAACCGGCGCCACCGCCCGCCCCAGCGCCTCGGCCATCAGGGCGGCGTCCAGCAGGGTCAGGCCCAGGCCGCCATATTCCTCCGGGATCACGATCCCCGGCAGGCCGAAATCCGTCAGCGCGGCCCAGACGTCGGCGCCCCGGTCGGCGGGGTCGCCCGCGAACTTCCGGACCCGGTCCAGGGAGGACGCCTCGGCCAGGGTGCGGCTGAGGCTCTCCTGCATCATCCTCTGGTCGTCGGTCAGGGAGAAATCCATCAGGCCACCGCCAGCTTGGGTTCGCGCGGCATGCCCAGCCCGCGCTCGGAGATGATGTTCTTCTGGATCTGGGCGGTGCCGCCGCCGATGATCAGGCCGAGGTCGAACATGTAATTGCGCTGCCAGTTGCCCTTGGCCCGCAGGTGCGGTCCGTCCTCGTAGAGCACGCCAAGTTCCCCGAGCGCATCGATGGCGAGGGCGGCGATCTGGTGGTTCAGCTCGCAGCCTTGCAGCTTGACCACCATGCCCGCCAGGCCGGGGCTCTCGCCGGTCATGGAGGCGGTGATTGTGCGCAGGCCGTTGAACTTCATGGTCATCACCCGGGCCTGCAGGGCCATCAGCCGGTCGGTCATCACCGGGTTGTCGATCAACCTCTGGCCGTCCACCGTCTCGCTCTTCATCAGGTCGATCAGGGCGGCGAACCGCGCCTCGGTGGCGTTGGGGTCCCCCAGCATGCCGCGCTCATGCTTCAGGGTCGCATTGGCCACGAACCAGCCCCGCCCGCGCCCGCCCACCACCGCACTCTGCGGAACCCGGACGTCGGTGAAGAACACCTCGTTGAACTCGGCCGACCCGGTCATGGTCTTCAGCGGCCTGACCTCGATCCCCGGCGTGCTCATGGGGAACAGGATGTAGGAGATCCCATCATGCTTGGGCGCCTGGGGCTCGGTGCGCACCAGGCAGAAGATCATGTCGGCCTGGGCCGCCGTGCTCGTCCAAATCTTTTGGCCCGAGATCAGGAAATCGTCGCCGTCCTCGACGGCCTTGGTCTGCAGGTTGGCGAGATCCGACCCCGCGCCGGGCTCGGAATAGCCCTGACACCAGACCACCTCGCCGCGCAGGGTGGGCGCGATCCAGCGGGTCTTCTGCTCCTCCGAACCCACCTCCAGCAGGGTCGGCACCAGCATGGAGATGCCCTGGTTGGCGAAGCCTCGCGGCGCGCCTGCGGCGGTGAACTCCTCGGCGATGATCCGGGACTTCAGGATGTCAGGCTCGGCGCCATAGCCGCCATAGGCCTTGGGGATGGTGCGGGCCGCATAGCCGTTGCCGATCAGCAGCGCCTGCCATTCCATGGCCGCCTCGCGTGGACGGTCGGCCCCGGCGCCGGGCGCATAGCGGTCCCGGTGGGCGGCGAGGAAGGCGCGCACCTCGTCTCGAAAGGCCTCCATCTCGGGGGTGAGCCTCAGGTCCATGGTGTCCTCCTGCCTAGCCGTCTCTTCTTGTCCCGCAGGCGACCACCGTCTGGCCTCGCCCGCAAGTCTGACCTCGCGGAACCCAGGCGCGCTCAAGCCTTGGTGACCTTCAGCGTGCCAGATTGTCGCGGTTGGCCCCAAGTCACGGCTTTCGTTGGGGAACCACCCCTTCGCCGGGCGCGGTCCAAGATTCCGGTAACCATTTCTTCAAGCCAAACACCTTACCCAAATCAGACGTTCGGTTGGACTGGCCTTGGCGCGTGCGTCGCAGCCAAGACATTGGCCTTGAACGGGCAAATAAGAAGGGGGCTCATCGATGATTGCGAATAGTATTTCGAAGTATTTGCAGCCCTCCGAAAACATCGGCGCGGGGCCCCCGAGTCTCACGTCAGCCGAAGAACCGCGTTTTTCGATGCCCAGACTCTACGCTCGCCGGACAACGCTCTCAGCAGCGCGCAAGGTCAGGCATTAGAATGGCTGACACCAAGGCGATCGCACTGGATCGGCGTCTCGACTTCATCGGAATGGACGCCAAGGCCCGAGCCGCCCTGATGGACGCGCGTCCGGTGGTCGAACGCGCCCTCCCGATCGCCGTCGCCGCCTTCTACGAACAGCTCGCCCGCCATGAGGAGACCCGCAGCGTCTTCGGCGGCAAGGAGCACATGGCCAAGGCCCAGCAGCGGCAGATCAGCCGCTGGGGTGCGGTTCTCTCGGGCCAGTACGACGCCGCCTATCTGAAGGACGTCCGCGCCATCGGCGAAGCTCACGTCAATATCGGCTTCAAGGCCGACTGGGCGATCGGCGGCTACGCCCGCATCCTCGACGAGATGGTCCGCGCGATCCTGGCGGCTCACTGGCCCAAGGGCTTCGGCGCCAAGACCGGTTCCCGCGACAAGGCCGCCGACGCCATCGGCGCGGTGATCAAGGCCGGCCTGCTGGACATGGACCTGCTGCTGTCGGCCCAGACCGAGATCACCGATCTCCGCCACGCCGAGGTCGCCCACCTGCGCGAGGATTCCGACCGGGAGCAGCGCAAGGCCATCCATGGCTTGGCCGGCGCCCTGGAGGCCCTGAGCCAGGGCGACCTGCGGCACCGCATGGCCCCGTCCTTCACCGGCGACTACGCCAAGCTCGCCGCCGACTTCAACAAGGCCGTCGGCCACCTCGAGGAGGTGATGGGCGCTATCGCCGGCAACGTCTCGGGCATCCATGCCGGGGCCGGCGAAATCTCCGGCGCCGCCGATGACCTGTCGCGCCGCACCGAGCAGCAGGCCGCCACCCTCGAAGAGACCGCCGCGGCCCTGGACGAGATCACCGTCACGGTGCGCAAGACCGCCACCGGGGCCAAGGCCTGCGCCGACGTGGTGGTGGCCGCCCGCGGCGACGCCCAGACCAGCGGCGACGTCGTTCAGCAGGCCGTCTCGGCCATGAGCGAGATCGAGCAGTCCTCGACCCAGATCAGCCAGATCATCGGGGTCATCGACGAGATCGCCTTCCAGA
>JAZKBZ010000152.1:0-1280 GCA_040388315.1 Pseudomonadota bacterium
CATCACCACAACGATGGCGGAGAAGCCGAGTGCTAGCCGTCCGCCCGTCCGCAGCCTCAAAGACATTATCGCGATCTCCCCCAATGCTTTGAGAAGAGACTTGAAATCTCAGGGATAATTTTGGGTTAATAGTGGCCGTTACTAACTTACGGGTGCGACATAATACCTCAACTCCACGCCCGCCTCCTGATGTTTGCGAATTTAGATTGGTATATATTGGGATGTATATCTTTCGATACACTGCAACGAGCCTGAATATCGAAACCATACCTGCCGCGCTACCCATTTCGATGCTGCGAGCTCCGCCCTTCGCCGACGACGCCCCTTGCCCCGAAACGCCTCAGAGTTCCCCCGAGGTGGGAGGGCCTTCACCTCCGGCGCGGCGCAGTCGTCCCAGCCCCATGGACTTAGCGACGGCGGTCCGTATGGCGCTGAGACGGGGCGCCGTCATCGGATAGTTGAGGGGCAGTCCCCATTTCGCGCGATAGGCCGCGGGCGTCAGGTTGCGGCTGGCGAGATGGCGCGTCAGCATTTTGTAGGGCCTGGCATCCTCGAAACTGATCAGCGCCTCGGGTGTGATGCTTCTGTAAATCTCATCTGGGGTGGGAGGGCGCGGACGGCCTGTGGCGCCAGCCGCCCGGAGCCGTTGCTCGATCTCGGCGAAGGCGGCGTGGACCGACGCCAGAAGTCCCTCGACCTCGCCGGCGGGCAGTCGATTGTGACCCAGATAGGCCACGACGACTCGATGGGTGAGCGCGATGCTCAGGACTGATTGCGCGCCGCCCACGCTGGCCCCCGATCCGAGAGATATTCCGCCACGATGGCCACCCAGCGTCGACAGATATGCCGACACCCGGCTTCACCTCAACATCCCTCCGGTAGAATAACCAGGCGTAATCGCCCTCTCTGCCACCACACCCCCACCCCACCTGGCCAATAGGCATATATCGTTCGATGCATTTTCCCTCCCTATACCGGACTATTACTTGATCTTCATGAAGAAGACTGCCCACTTCCTATGGGCGTGTTGAGATATTCAGAAAACCATCGGTTGTTCACCTGATAATAGTCAATCGGATGCCTGGGGATGTCGGTTACTAATGCGGCGCCCGCTGGCCTGAGCTGCCAAGACAGCCCCGAGGTTGTGATCTCAGCGCCTTTGGTGAGGGGGCGGCGTGGAAGGGGAGTTCAGGCGGATATGTCGTTGGTCGTGGAGGAGAAACCCCTATGTCGATCAGCTCTGGGCCAAATCCTCCTCGAATGCCGCGGCGGCGGACAAC
>JAZKBZ010000152.1:1410-53783 GCA_040388315.1 Pseudomonadota bacterium
CTTCGCCTCGTCGATCGAGGAGGCGATCAGCCAGATCTCCGCCCTCAGGCCGAGCCTGACGCTGGTGGACCTCTTCACGGCGAACTATGATTTTCAGAAGCTCAAGCAGCTCGTCGCCCACACCAAGCCCGGACTGGTGATCGTCATTGACGATCGGCTAAATCCTGCCTTTGCGAGTCTTGCGAAGTGGGCGGGAGCGGCCGGCTATCTGACCAAGGACGTCGACGCGGAGGGGGTCAAGCGAGCGATCACCTGGGCCATCGAGGGCGGCGGCAATTTCCCCGCCGAACTCTCCGAGACGTCAAATGGCCAAGCTCAGCCTGCGACCCGGGGATTGTCAGCGCGTCAGCTTGAGGTCCTGGCGCAGGTGGCTTTGGGAAAGTCGAACCAGGAGATCGCCGAAGCCCTGGGAATCTCCGTCGGCACCGTGAAGACCCATGTCCACACCGTCCTGACGCTGATCGGGGCGCGAAATCGGACCCATGCGGCGCTGATCGCCGGACGATCCCACGGTCGTTCCAAGCCGGCGTCGGCGCCCCCGTCCGCACCGCCTGCGTAGCGGCGTCCACTCGGATCCTGGAGTCCTACCTGGCCCCGACCCGCCACCTGGCGACCCAGGCGATTTCCCAATTCAAATCGCCCCGCCCAAGGGACGGGCGAAAGGGTAAGACCTATCGATTTCAAGGAAGAATTTGGCGCGCCCGGAACGATTCGAACGTCCGACCCTCAGATTCGTAGTCTGAGCATGTGGCAATCCAGCACTGTCCAGCGCTGTTTAGACAGGTCAGTAAATTTGAGGCTGAACAAGGGGCTTGCGTGCAGGCGCGTCCAGCCGGATACCATACTGTCTACACTTTCTGTGCCCCCAGCGTGCCCCCGACTTGGAGGCTGGGGCACATCGCTTGGCGGCGGACATGGCAAAGATACGGCTCACGGACAAATACGTGGCCTCGATCACAGCTCCGGCTGGGACGCGGCTTGAGGTCTTCGATCAGCACCCTCAGGGCGCCGGGTTGATGCTGCGCGTCACCCACGCGGGGGTGAAGACCTGGATGGTGCGGTATCGGACCGACGATGGTCAGCAGCGGCGCTTCAGCCTCGGCCTCTATCCTGATGTCACCCTCACCGACGCTCGCGATCGCGCCTCAGCCGCACGCGGCCAAGCCCGCGACGGCAACGACCCGGCAGCAGCGAAGCGCAGGCGGAAGGCTGAGGCCAAGGCACAACCGATCAAGACCTTCGTGGACCTGAGCGAGGCCTACTTCACAGCCTGCGAGAATGGCGAATGGAAGCCCCGCGGGAAGAAGAAGCGGATCTCCACGCTCGATGGTGAGAAGTGGCTCTGGACCAAGCACATCAAGCCTGACCTGGGCGATCTACGCCTGGAGGATGTGACGCCCGCCGCGGTGAAGAAGCTCCTGCGCAGCTTGGTGACCAAGGGGCACGAGGTAACCTCCAACCGCATCCGCGGCCAAATCCGGCAGATGTTCAACTTCGCAATCGCTGAAGGGCGCTTGGCGATCAATCCAGTCTCGACGGTTAAGGCGCTCGGGGCCGAGACGCCTCGGGAGAGGGTCTTGCGGGACGAAGAGATCAAGAGCGTTTGGATCGCGATATCTGACCCGGCAAACCTTCGGAAGCCGGTCATGGACGGGCACGAGATCGGCGAGCGTGTTTACGTCAGCGCGGCCGTTGGAATCGCAATCAAGCTACTGGCGCTGACCCTCACCCGACGGGCAGAGGTTGCCGGCATGGCGAGGGAAGAACTGAACCTCGATCAAGACTCATGGATCATTCCGGGTGAGCGCACGAAGAACGGCCTGCCGCATCTGGTGCCGCTGGCGCCGGCAGCCATCAAGCTGATCAAGGAAGCGATCAAGCTGGCGGATGATGGCCACGAGAAGAAGTCGCCAATGGTGTTCCCGTCGCCTCGTGACCGCAATCGGGGCATTACTCCGGCGTCCCTCAGTCATGCCCTCCGCGACGTCCGCCTGGCTCTGGAACTTAAGCGATTGAGCCCTCACGACCTCCGACGAACCGCGGCCACCAACATGGCCAGCGAGCGCCTGGGGATCTCGCCCTTCCTGATCGGACGACTGCTGAACCACACCAGCGAGACGGGCGGGGCCGCGATGGTCACGATGACCACTTACGCGCGGCACGACTACGCTAGCGAAAAGCGATTGGCCCTCACCGCGTGGGCAGATCTCCTACTCGAAGTTGTCGGAGAGAAGGCCCGCCCTTCCAATGTGAAGCCTCTGCGCGGTGGCGCGGCATGAGCGAGCCACCTAAGGCCTTCAGATCTCCGACAAGGAACACTCAGTGGGCTCTACGCCGCCCGGGACGCCAAGAAAGACGTCACGTCCCGCCAGATCACAGAGGCTTGGATAGCCGACCGACGCCTGCGGGCCGACGAAGCGACCTACGTCATCCTCCGCAAGCGCCTAGGGGCGCGCCTCACCGTCCTGCGGGCGGATGGGCTGGCGACCAACGGACCGATGGCGGGGGAGTTCAAGACGTGGAAGCGGGCGGGGTAATTCCGGTAATCTCGGTCTCGCATCAGCCGAGTCCGAGATTACCGTTCCAATGGCGCGAAGAGTGGAATTGATAGGGCGCACCCAAGCCTTTGAGGTGCGCCATGATCTCCCTAGACCCAGCTCTAATCCTTGCCCTCGCCGCCCTCGTTTGGGCGTTCCGTCGCAAGCCTTAGGTTGAAGCGGCGGTCACAGAATCGGCAGGCGCCGAATCGCTTGCGCGTCAAGCGTGGCCATAACTGTTTCTGGTTAGTTCACAGTTTGTCTGATACGATTCGTCCGCCAGGAGCCCCGGCGATAAGCCGAGGCATGGAGAGTCATGGCCTATATCGCTCACATTCCAGAATGGTTCTCTGCCCGCCGCGCGGCTCAGGTAACTGCATTCTTCGCCGACAAGGCAGGAGGGCGGATCAACGTCCTAAGGGCGACTAAGCTCGTCTATCTTTCGGACAGGAGGAGCATGGCCGAAAGAGATCATCCGGTGACGGGTGATAACTTCGTGGCGATGCCATTTGGTCCGGTCAATACCTACACCTATAGCCTCATGAACGGTGAGGCAGAGCCGCAACACACTCATGTTTGGGCCGAATTTATAGCGCCTCGTGCTGGCCACGACATTCCCCTCGCGCAGCCTATTAAGCCGGACGATCTGGATGAATTGAGCAGGTCTGACCTGCGCATTCTCGAAGCGACCTGGGAAGAGTTCGGGGACATCGACAAGTACGACTTGGCGGAGTGGACGCACAGATTTTGCCCGGAATGGAAAGACCCCGGCGGGTCGTCCATCCCAATCGACTTTGCGACTGTCTATAAGATGCTTGAGAAGCCCGAACCAATTGATCTGGCTGAGCAAATTCAGGCCGAACGCGCCCTTGTGGCAAGCTTCGAGCAGTAAGTGGCGTCGCTACCGTACCGCGCGGGCGCACTGCTGATCCCGTTCAATCCCAAGCTTCACCTGTTTGCGATTTTAAACGACCCTTGCCAGGACAAGCAGTGCCTAGTCGTAATGGTGACAACCATTTACGAGGGCAAAAAGTACGATCCCAGCTGCGTCCTCAAAGAGGGCGATCACCCGTTTATTGAGCGGCCAAGCTACTTGCTCTACCGAATGGCTGAAACCATCCGATCAGCGCAAATCGAAACCCGGTTGGGACAAAAATATTACGTAGCAAAACCCGACTTCGAGGAAGAGGTGTTTACGAGGATCGTGAATGGCCTCTACGCGTCGGATGAGACCCGGCTGCGCATCATCCGCTACGCGGAGAACAACGGCGTTTAGCGCTGCCAATACCCCTCCCACTGACGCGACACCGGATGGGCCAAGGCCGCGCCCGTCGCCATCAGGAATTGCTCGCCGTTGGAAACGCGGCGGTTATCTTCCCGCCACGCCATTTCCATCGCGTAGGAGGCCAGACAGGGCCTGGCGATCCGATGATTCACGCCGATCTCAGCGCGACGAATGCGCGAGAGCAGGCGAAAGCGCGCTCCAACGTCGGCAGCCCAGAAAATCGCCACGAATGCCTCAAGCCTGGGTCATCGACCACCTGCCGTAGGTAGCTTTACGCCGCGCCTCGTTGATAGCTAACAGGCGGACGAAACACGAGTTTCGGGCAGCATCTAGCGCTTGGCTGAGAAACCTCCGGGTGGGTGGAAACTCTGTCCATTCCCGTCAGATCGGTGGCGGGTAGACAGGAATAGACAATGACCACCGACATTTCCGCAGAGCGCTTCCTCCCAGTCCCGGTCATCCTGGACCGCACGAGCTGGTCTCGCGCCAAGCTCTATGACGCCATCAAGAAGGGCGAGTTCGTCCGGCCGGTGAGGATCTCGGCGAACCGCATCGGCTTCCCCGAGTCCGCGGTCAACGCCTGGTTCGTTTCCAAGATGGAAGCGGCTTGAGCTATGGCCTCACATGAAAAACCCGCCGAGCCTGGGCTCGACGGGCTTTCGGATGGTGTTCGCTTGGCGGCTGAACACCGGGACGATAGTCCGAAGGCCCCCGAAGGGCAACGCCGTATCGGGTACCCCCATCAACCCGGCTGGCGCTCCGGCCCCAACAGCGCGACGTCTCAAGAAGCCGCCAGTGCGGCGGCCGTACATGCCGGCCCGCTGAAGGACCGGATCATTGCGCTCCTTGGTGCTGGGCCAGCGGCACCCGAAGAGCTTCAAGCCAAGTTCGCGGCCCATGGCGAGCGCGTGTTGCTCAACACCGTCCGTGCTCGGTGCTCCGATCTGCATGCCCTGGGCCGGCTTCGTCCGTCTGGCACGTTCGCTCGCGGCGAAAGTGGCAAGGTGCGCGTCATCCGGTGGCGTCTCGCCACGGCGGATGAACTGTCGCTGTTCCTGGCCCGTAAGGCGGCTGAGGATGAACATGGGGAGAACCCCCATGGGTAAGCCTCTGAACGTCCCCATCGGGACCATCGAAAAGAACACCCGCGAGGATATCCGCGTCACCCTGACGGAGTTCAAGGGGACCCGGTTCGCCGATGTTCGGGTCTATGCCGGGTTCCTGTCCACGGCTGAGGACGTGCGCGGCCCGACTAAGGCCGGTGTCGCGATCTCCTTTGAGCGCCTGCCTGAGTTCGTGCGGACGCTCCAAGCCGCCGAAGCCAAGGCCCGCGAGTTGGGCCTGATCGGGGGTGAGGCATGAGCCGTCACCTTGGATCGGTCGCCATTGTCGGCGGGGAGGTGCGATTGCGCCTCTCTGGCCCCTCTGTGGACCTTCGTCGCTATCACCGGGTCGGAAAGGGGTTCAAGCGCCTCGGCGCGCCCCTCCTGATCCCGCGTGATGGCGTCCCGGCTCTTGTCGCCGCTCTGCAAGCTGTCGACCGGGAAACCCCGGCTGTGACCTCATGAGCGGTCCGTTCAACCTCCCTTCCCATTGGCGGCTGTTTCCGGTCGCCAACGATGGGCGCTCCCCGCTGATCGCCGGAGGGTGTCACTCGGCCACCTCAGATCCAAATGCGGTCGCCCGGTGGCGCGACAAGAACATCGCTCTAGCCTGCGGGAAGGTGTCTGGCGTCCTGGCGCTGGATATCGACCGCAAGGGAGAGATTGACGGGTTTGCGGCACTTGCCGAGCTGGAGGACGAGTTCGGCCATCTTCCCGAGACCGTGGAGAGCCAGACGCCAAGCGGGGGGCGGCACTTGCTGTTCGCCTATCCCCTAGGGGCCGATCCCGCAAACCGGGTGGGGCTCAAGCGGTTCGGCGCCGACGGTTCGCGGCGCGTCTACCAAGGTCTCGACGTTCGGGGCGAGGGGGGCTCGATCTGCCTGCCTCCGTCGCGCAAGATAAATGGACCCTACATATGGGTCCGCCCGCCGCTGGGAGCCTCACTGGCGCCCCTTCCGACATGGCTGCTAAGCCTCATGCTGTCGGAGCCCCCGCCCCGCCCCGCGGCCCCTCCTCTGCGGCTCTCCTCCATGGACCGAACGGCGCGCTATGTCTGCTCGGCGGTGGACGGTGAGTGTGGCGACTTGGCGGGCATGCTGCCGGGTTCCGGACGTAACTTCCGCCTGTTCATCGCCTCTGCGCGCCTCGGCGAGCTGATCGGGGCGAACCTCCTTGATGAGTCGGTCGCAGTGAACGCCTTGGAGAGGGCGGCGACCGAGTGCGGACTGGTGCGGGAAGATGGTTTCCATGCCGTGCGGGCCACCATCGCGAGCGGCCTTCGCAGGGGGATCCAGAACCCCCGGACGGTGGCGGCATGAGCTACATTGACCCCCAAGACGTGGTTCGCCATCTGCGCCCGGCCAAGCAGCCGCCGGCTCCGGTCGGAGTGACTGCCGCGAGTCTCAAGGCGAAGACATTCAAGCCCATTTCGTGGGTGATAAACGACCTGATCCCCGATGGTCTGACCATGTTGGCTGGCAAGCCGAAACTGGGGAAATCCTGGCTCATGCTTGACGGTTCCGTGGCCGTCGCCAGCGGTGGCTATGTGCTGGATCGTCACTGCGCCCAAGGCGATGTTCTTTATGCGGCCTTGGAAGACAACCAGCGGCGTCTACAGGGCCGCATGGCGAAGATTCGTCCGATGGGGGATTGGCCGGATAGGCTGACCTTCTGGACCGAAATGGAGCGCATCGAGGACGGCGGCCTAGAGCAGCTTCGCAGCTGGATCGAGAGCGTTCAAAATCCCCGCCTGATCGTCATTGACGTGTTCACCAAGGTCCGCCGCGCAAAGGGCGGAAGTGAGGGCGTGTACGATTCGGACTACCTTGCCGCGGCCCCCCTCAAGAAGCTTGCCGACGACACGGGCGTCGGAATCGTCATCGTCCACCACCTCCGCAAGATGGCCGCTGATGGTGACCCACTGGACATGGTGAGCGGCTCAACCGGCCTGACCGGGGCAATGGATACGATCCTGGTTCTCAACCGTGGCCCGGAGGGCGTCACCCTCTACGGTCGCGGGCGGGACATTGAGGAAATCGAGAGCGCCGTACAGTTCGACAAGCAAACCTGCCGCTGGTCGATGCTGGGCGACGCAAGCGAGGTCCGCCTGTCTGCGGAGCGCCGGGCGATCATCGACGCCTTGAGGGCTGAGAGCGAGCCCATGTCCCCGAATGTGATCTCGGTTGTTACCGGACACCCGCCCGGAAGCACGCGGAGGCTTCTCCATTCCATGGCGAAGGATGGCGAAGTCATCAAGCAAGGGCGGGGCAAATACACTGTCCCTGATATCAACCCCCCGAACATCGGTAACAAGGTAACGAAGGATCAGGCTTCATGAGCGGGCCAAGAGCGACTTGTGATCTTGTTACCGATGTTCGGGGGGGTAAGGGGTCACCGTCTCAAGCGAGCGCCAAAGTCGATGCCCAGGCCCTTGCAAACGCCGAGGGCAGGCCGGTGGCGAGCGTCAATGACCTTGGGGGCGACCCTACCGCGTTAGAGTTTGCGGAGAAGTTCAACGCGCTCTCAAAGGAACATCCGGCGCTAGCGTTCGCCATCTTGGATGAGCTGCTCCCGTCCGAACAAGCCGAACGAGATGAAGCGCTAGCCGCCCTCGAACGGGCCGGCCAGCGAAGGCGCCCGGTCCCACTGAAGAGCCGGCCGACTGATCACGGTTTCACGACTGCAGCGACGGTCGAGGACCCACTCGATGTGATCTATTCCGCACGCCTCAACGAAGCGACCGGCACGAGGTCATCAGCGTGGGCAAAGCACCTCTTGGGTCAACTCGCCAATGTTGGCGCTGAGGGCAGGTCAGGAGAGCCCCTCGCCGAAGGGGTCGATGCTGGTCTGGCCTTCCTGAATGGGTTGGCTCCAGCCGACGAGATCGAGGCCGCCCTCGGCGCGCAGATGTTCGCCATGCACAACCTCGCCATGAGCATGGCCCGGCGAGCTGAAGGCGTGGAGGGCTTCGAGTGGAAGAAGTTCACCGCCGATCAGGCGAACAAGGCCGCACGCACATTCGCGGCCCAAGTCGAGGCGCTCTCGAAACTGCGGAGCGGCGGAAAGCAGCAAGTGGAGGTTCGCTATATCTACGTCGACGCCCGAGGCGGGCAAAACATCATTGGAAGCGACCTGGGGGGGCGGGACGGAAACACAAACCGCAAGCAACCCCACGTCCCCGGTCTGGCGTTTGCGCCAGGCATGCCGATGTGGAGCGAAGACCAGGCGGGGGACGCCCTGCCTGCAGCCGGCGATGAAGGGGCGCAAGCGGTGCAAACGGCACGGCGGGATGAGCCCCGGCGCCCCTCGCGGTCCTCTCAACGGAAACTGGCGAGGCGGGGCCTGGACAAAAGAGGCGATTGAGATGCGCCGCGCGGCCTCACGCCTCCTGAAGTCAAGTCGGCAGGCCCTTCGAGCCATATAAGGCCCATCAAATGACGATCATGAACTGGCGACTTGAGCCGGGCCGGGCGATGATCCTGAGCGATAGCCTGGTCACGGATGGCGCTACTGGCGCACCAGCTTACATCGCCCCGAAGGTGTTGGTGCTAGCCCATCTCCTCACCTTGATTTCCGCGAAGGGCGCCATGAAGCCTGCGCAGGACTTGTGGGTCCGCCACATGTCAGGAGAGCCTGCGCGCACGATCGAAGACTTGGCACAGGTCGCGCCTGGCATTCTTCAGACCGCCTACGCCCAGGTCCGGGACCGCTTGGGCGAGGATGAGTGCACGGTTTTCGCCTTTGGCTGGAGCTGGGCGCAATGCCGGGTCGTCGGCTACGCCTTCGGGTGGGAGAATGGTTTCACTGCCCAGCCGCTCGCCGACGGCGAGGCGCTGATCCCACCGCCGGCCTCGCCCCTTCCGGGCTCCGCCGACTGGGCGGCGACGGTGTTTGCACAGCAGAGCGCCGACCGCGGTCTGTCGCCTGGCGACCGTGACAACATCGGTGGAATCCTGACGGCCCATCACATCGTCGCCGACCCCGATCGCGGGGCGAAGGTGCTGATTGAGCACTTGGGACCGTTGCCTCACTACGCCGAGGACGTCGCAGCGCTGCCGGTTCACCCCGCCCCACCGGCGCGGAGGTTTGGCGATCGGAGCGAATGGATCCGGTGTGAGGACTGGCTTGCTGCCGCCCTGGAGACGGACAGCGGCGAACGCACGATGAAGGAACTCTCCCGAGGCTATCGGTCAGGGCGCTACACGCTTTTCGCGGGCCAACGATCCGCGCTCTTGGCGGAGGTCATGGGCATTGATGACGCTGCGCACGCCCACCTCTACCTGGCCGGCGGCGAATTGGCCGAAATCCGTGACGTGCTGCGCCCGCGTTTCGAGTCATGGGGCCAACGTCGCGGCTGCATCTCGGCGCTGATCACGGGCCGGAAAGGTTGGGCGCGCGCATTCCGTACCGCCGGCTACGAGCTGGTTCGCCCCATAGACGTGGGCCGCAACTGGTGGCTGATTGCGAAGGCGATTTAAGCTCCGTGCGCTTGCGGGGTCGTGTCTCCGGACGTGGTGTAGCTGGGCGGTAGCAGCGCCACTCGCGAAGCGCGCCCTTCATTGGCCGCCGTTGCGCGTGAGCGGCGCTGATTACGGCTTGGTTTGACTCTGTGGGTGCTGTGCTTGAGCATTCCGCTCGATGAGCTGGTACGAACCTATTGGGCGGCTTCCTGATCCGACTCACGAAGAGTTTTCCAAGTGGGTGACCGCTCAGGAGGCGTTCGCGCACCTCTTAACGGGCGTCACGCCGTCGCTCTCTGCGGCGCTCCAAAATCGCCTCAGGAACGGCGTGCTGTTTGGCGCCGCATCCATGGTGAAGTTCGAAGAGGATGGCGTTCAAAAGACGCTCTACCGGGTGTCCATAGACCCGGCATGGTGGGCCAACGTCGAGGGGGGCCTTCAGCGCCACTACGACCTTCTGTGGGCCCACGGCGACATTACTCTGATCGTACCTGGGCGAGGCGGCGATCCAGCGACGACAGTGCATTTCTTCGGCGTGAAGTTCGAATATGCTGGAATCAGGGACGCGACGCCCGCCCAATTCAGACTGACTCCAGTTCCCCCGCCCGCTCCGGCAGTAGCGGAAATTCCGCAGTCGCCAATACCTCCTCGGTCCATTGCGAGAGCGCCTGCCGCGCCGACGCCCGAGCCTGAGGTCGAAAACGGCAACGACATTTCCGAGGAAGAGTACGACCGTTGGTATGAGCCGCGAGAGGTGATCGCGGCACTTCCTCAAACCTGGGCCGAGCACACGAAAATCAGGACTGTCGCTGATTTAATGCGGGATGGGCTCATCCGGGCAGTCGCCGCTGAAATGGGTGGATGGGACAAGCCCGTGGAGAGGTTCGAGCTTCCGAAGGAGATTTGGGAGAAGTGGCCCTGCCAAGTCGACCATGATTTTTGGACAGCCGGGAAGCGGGAGATATTCAGCGATCATAGCGACTACGACGGCCCGCCCTTCCGTGCATACCGCGTCAGACTTGATCCGGAGGGCGTCCACAAACGCCTTTCCATCCCCCAGAGGGCGATCAGCGACCGCAGGGAGCGCGAGGCGATGCCCGCCCCGACCTACCACAATCGCGGGGCGCTTCTGGCCGCAGCCAAGGAAGCGCGCCAAGATGGAAATCAAGCCCCGCAAACGGCGATTGCCAGCGAGAGCGGCCCAGCGCCATCGCTGCCGCCGATGGCTAGCGAGGCGGAGGGCATGCCGGATGGAGCGAAGCCCCCTAAGGTCCCGCCCAAAGAGGTGCGCGACTGGTATCGCGTCCAATTCGCCGAAAATCCGGGACTCGCTTTTCACGAGGTTGAGGCCCTCGCAGCAGCGCACTTCCGCCCCCGGCGGGTCACGCGCCAACCGTTAAGGGACGCAATCGGCGAATTGAATCATACGCAAACCCAAGGAAATCCTGCATTTCGCCGAAAATAACGGCGAATTGGACTGGCGCATCCAACGCGCCGGTAGACGGCGATTTTGCGGTCAACCGATCATCTCCTCACCGAACTGAGGAGCCCCGACATGTCGCCATGATCCTAGAGCCAGATACGGAAACGGACGGCCTCTGCCAGGAGGTCCGCCCGTCCGTTCCAACCGGGCCGCGTCGCGGCGAGGTAGGCTCTCAATGCCAAAACCCTCTCACGGCGCGGTCCCTTCGCCAATTACTTTCGCAAGGACCATGCCCGTGAACACTCGGGTCAAACTGCGGCGTCCGCGCCGCGTCCGCCACGTCTTCCGGGTCCGCCACGCTTACCGGCGCCCGGAAGCTCTCTAGCCGTCAGGAGGGCCGCCAGGGGCAACTCTGGCGGCAACTGACACGCCGGTGCCTCACCTCACGCATTCGGACTGACCTGGAACTGCCAAGACGCGCGCTCTGCTGAGATACTCTCCAGCAGCGGTATCCTTTCAGCATGGCAGGTAACCTCAATTCCAAGTCCACATCCGCGGACATTGGCGGGATGCGACTTTTCCAGCTCCATCCCCTATCGACCCGCTCCCGAGCCACGCGCGGACAAAGGCTCCTCGCACAGGTGCGGCATGGCCATTTGCTCGAGCAGACCTCGTGAGGGCGGCGACCTTCATTGCGCTCATGATGCGGCCCCTGATCGCGGCTGACCTTCTCATCGTCGGCGGCGCGGGCCGTGGGGGAAACGGCGGGGAAAGTGGCGCTGTAACCGAGGGCAAGGGCGGTGGCGGTGGCGAGATCATCGACAGCCCTGGCGAGTTCCTGACCATCGGGGATTATGCCGTCGTTATCGGCGGCCAAGGCGTCGCGTCATCCTTCGGCAGCCTCTACACGGCTGCGGCTGGCGGGAACGGATCTGCTACGGCGGTTGGCGTCGGCGGCGGGACGACAAGTGGCGTTCGTCATCAGGGCGCGAATGGGGCGGCAGGCAACGGCTACACCAGCTCGATCAGTGGAACCTCGCGGGTCTACGGTTCGGGTGGGGGCAATGGCGCGTTCGGATCCAGCGCCGACGCCACAGGCGCGGCCGGCGGCACGAATGCAGGAACCGGGGGCGGTGCGATTGGTGACGCAACGACGGGCTACGCCACTGACGGCACGGCAGGTAGCGCCAACTTCGGCGGGGGCGGGGGCGGCGGCGGACGCTATCGCAACGATGGGGCCACCGTCATCTCGAATGGCACTGGAGGCGCTGGAGGCTCAGGCGTCGTCATCGTCCGATACATCACGGGCGTCATGAGCGCTACGGGCGGCACGATCACGACCGATGGCGGCTACACCGTGCACGAGTTCACGTCCTCCGGGACGTTCACCATCATCAGCTAGCGCAGCTCTCTGGGGCCATGCAGACTGCTGAGGGCCATGATCGCGCCTTACAGACGGCCCGTTCAAGGCTAAGATCGGCGGATCTGAGGGATAGCGGAATGGGCTCGATTTCCGAAGTTTGGCATTGGCTGATCAACGTCCCGTTTCTCGGGTGGATCGCCTTCGGCCTGGCCGCGCTCTTCGCCACAATCTTTGTCGCCTATGCGTGGAGCGAGTTCCGAGCGGGCGCCAATTCAAACTGAGCGCCACCGAAGTTTCATTGCGACCAGCCGCTCCGCATCGCTGCGGTGAGCGCCGCCTGGAGTTCGCCAATCGGGACAGCGACGGACGCTGTGACATACGTCCCATTGTTGGCTCGCACAGTCTGGTGCCGCCTGCACCAGCCTCGCCCGTTCTCGATCCACGCACGTCTCAATGGAAGGAACGGCAGCAGAAAGCATGTCCGGTCCGGCGCGAAGGCGTATGCGATGAAGTCGCAAGCCAGATCCTTTTGCACCCAGCCCGGGACCCGGCGAGCCTCGTCACTCCACCGCTCAAGCAGGATGTCGCCCCAGCTAGCCTCTCGAACCTTCTCATCGACGGAGACCGTTCGTCCGGAGCGAAGAGTGATGACGCGGTCGATGCCTCCGCGTTGAGCCCACCCATCGGCGCGGACAGAAACCATACCGGCAAAGCCCGGAAAGGCTCGCCGGTAGGTCTCTTCCCACCATGGCGCGTCCGCGTAGGCCTGAGACCGAGCCAGGCTCTTAGCGAAGCTATGGATTGTCATGCAGCGGCACGCCTTATCCCCCGGAGGCCCTGTGCTGGGCCTTTGTCTTCAGGACAGAGAGGCCGCCTCGTTGTTCGATCGCCGGCAGTTCTGCGATGCCCTCAGCGGTCACGAGAGTCACCGCCTCGCCCCGATCCCAGGCTCCAAAATACAGGGTGAATGGCAACCGATAGCCGAGGCTATTTTTTACCGGTCCCCCGATAGCGGTTAGATCATCTGGGGCAAGATGCATCTGTTCAGCCATGTCACAGGCCCGCGCCGCTTCATCGCCATACATGGCTGTCGCGCTGGCGCGGACCTCTGCCCATGTCCGTTTGGGCGACGGGACGCCGCTGCTCATTGCCCCCGCTCCTTTATGAAGGTCATGGCGCGCCCCAACGCCGCTGCCTGCGCCATCGCCCGCTCATAGCGCGCGGCCTGCCAAGCATCGGCGCGCCGCTGTTCTTCCGTGGAGCGAAGCCGGACGATGTTTCCTCCGAGCGGCTTCGTTGCGTTGCTCACATGGGTGAAGTCCGCGCGGACCCTCGCTGCCGCCGCCTTCAGCGCCTTCTTGGCGCGCTTGTTCGACATGGGGGCGATCATGTTGAAAATCGCGTCGAATGCGATCTCAGCGCTTGAGCTGAGCGGGGTCCTGCCTTCTTCAATCCTGGTCAATTGATCCTCCTCGATTGATGTTCGGAATGGCATTGGCTGCGCTAGCCGCGGGCCGCGGCCAGCTGATAGACGGCCACCCATCGGCGGGGCTGAGAAAGGATCTCGGATTGCAGGCGCAGGGCGCGGGCGCTGGCAGCCTGTGTGATTGCGCCACGGCCGACGATCAAGAACCGGCCGCCGGCCGCCTCATAGGAGGCCAACCACCGCCGGGCGTTGAAGGGTAGGAAGGGGCTCATTTGGCCGCTCGCCGGGCGCGCTGCTCAGCCTGCCACAGGCCTAGCGACGCCTCATAGACCACCGCCAGCAAGGCAGAGGGCGTACAGGGCGCGTCTTCGTCGCGCCCATGTTCCGGACGCTCGCGGTGCGCGGGATCGGCCATGCCGGACAACTCGGCCGCAAGGCGCATCTGGCCGCGGAGCTGCTCAGAGTTGGGCGCCCAGGCGTCCAGCAAGCGCAGGGACGCGGCCCTGTAGGCCTCGAACGCCACCACCAGCGGCCCCTTGCGGGTCGCCTGGTTGTGACGCCACGCGGCCAGTTCCACCACGTCCGGATTGATCGGAAGCGGGGCCTCGGCCGGCGGTGGGGATTGCAGAGCCGCCAGGTAGGCGTCACGGCTGCGGTTGAAATTCCGGACCTTTGCGGCCCAATCACCATCGCCGGCGGCAACAGCGAAGCGGATGGACATGCGGGGGCTATGCACGGCGGGCCGCCTTGCGGAGGCGCTTGATTTCCTCCCGCTGTTCCTCGGAAACCCTGGCCACTTCGCGGGCCTCTTTCCACAGGAGGGCGAACAGGATTTCCGCCCGGGTGTAGGTGTGTAGATCGGTGGACGACATGCCGGCGACCTTGCCCCACGCGCGCCACGGATCGGCTAGGCCGAGGATTTCGGCCACGAGCTGCAGCTTTTCGCCCAGCACGTCGGGATTGCCCGAGGACGTGGCCAGGGCCTCCAGACGCGCGGCGTCATACTCCGCGAAGGTGGAGGGCTGGCCCTGGCGCAGGCGGCGATAAGTGGCCAAGTCGCGCACCCGGTAATCCCCGCTGGGCGCGATCCCTGCCAATTCGCGATGCCACGCGCCGGCCGCCTTGTTGTAGCGGTTGGCGACGGCGCGCCACGCCTTCGGGACGTTATAGGTCCGAAGGTGGGCGTAGGGCTTATGCCGCTGACGATCGCCGGGAATGGCGGGGAGGGTGAAAGCCTCACTCATGGCTCAGCGCCCCACCATGGAAGTCACGTAGCCCAGGCGGGCCGCCGTGGTGTTGGCGTAGGCCTTGCCGGCCAGGCTGCGCCGGATCGGACTTTGCAGCATGGACCCGAAGGAGACGTGAGCCGGGCGACCCTTTACCCAGGCCGGCGCGGACGCCGAGCGGGTGGCGCCGCGTTTGTACCACCGCCAGGAACCGGCCAGGGCGTCGGCGAAGGTGCGAGGAGACGGACCAGACAGCTCGGCCCGATAGAGGCCCCAGGCCAACCTCATGACCCCTCTCAGGAAGGATTTTCGCTCGTTGGTCATTGGCCCGCCCTCCATTTTCTGATACCTTCCGTATCATTCGTCGGAGGGTGAGTCAATACTAAAAGTATCAATCAGGCAGGTGAAGGCGGCCCGCGCGCTTCTCGCATGGTCTCAGGATGATTTGGCCATGGCGTCAAAAGTCTCGATTCCCACCATCAAGCGTTTGGAGGCCGCCGACGGGCTCCTTGGAGGGCGGCCAGATACAGTCGATCAAATCGTACATGCACTGGAAGAGGCTGGCGTGATCTTCATTGCCCAGAACGGCGACGGCCCAGGCGTACGTCTGAGAAAGGATTAGGAATGTCCCGGCGGCCCACCAGGTACGAGCAGCCCTTTCACGATGCCGGGTTCTCAACGCGCACAATTGCTGTGATCCAGCGCCTCGAAATCGGCAGCCTTGAGGAACTTCGCATGACCCCATGGGGTGACGGCTCACCGGGTGACGATGGGTTGGCCAGGAAGCTCAGCTACACGCCTGGATGTGGCCCCAAGGCCGTCGCTGAGATACGCGCCTTCCGAGAGGGGGTAGATCCCCGGCTAGCGCAGGCCCCCGGCCCTAAGCGGATCTCAGTCCCGTTTGAGCACACCACCTTGGCGGCTCTGGACCGCTGGATTGAGGGACAAGCCGCGCCGATGACCCGACAAGAGGCGATCGTCCGAATCTTGACGACCGCCCTGGAAGACGCCGCGAAAATTTGACCGGCTCGCTGACGGCCGGCCTCTAAGACGCGAGCACAAATGACCGCACCCTGGTCGGCATCGGCGGCAAGCGCCTCACCTATCGGCGGCGTGGTGAAGGCGCGAACGCGTAAGCAGAGGGCGAGGCGCATCCTCGCGAGGCGTCAGTCTCAACGAGGCGACGCGAAATTGCCCGCGGCGGACCGCTGCCTTGTATGAAGATCGACGTTCTTCACGATTGAGACTGGAAAGCCGTTCCAATTCGTGACGGACTGCACTCGGCGGGATGCTGCCCGATCATAAATGTAGACAACCAATGCGTCTTCGCTAGTCCGCTGGTCCACAAAAACGGCAGCTTCAGATGCGCTCAGGCTCAAGTGAGCCAATAGGCTCTCACTTATTTGTCTGAGCCATTCCTTGGTCACGTTCCGTGTCCGCTTACGAGGGCCGCGCCCCACTCAGTTAGCACAGCTTCAATCGGAATGATGTACGAGACGTTCTCACCGCCAGCGAAAATCAAACCAACTGCGGCGGTTCCGTCCTCTGTCACGACCAACGATCCGCTGTCGCCGCCTTCCGAAAAGGCATCTCCCGTTAACGTGACGACGGCCCATACGTTCCGGAAGTAGACGGTGGAAGTGAAGTGGTCGCTTCTGTAGGGAAGGCCGAACGACGTAGCAGAAGAGCCTAGAATCTGCCCGGCGGTTAGCCCGGTGGTGCGCCCCACCTTCTTCACCATCATCCCGCCTGCAGGGGCTTTGGTGGCGGTCGGTGTGTCATACTCGCCATTGCCCTGCATTGAGGTAACGAGGTCGGGTTTCGTTATCCGGAACAGCGCCACATCGAGTTCCTGGGGCTGCACCTGCCGGACGTCGCCGCTCAACAGGGGTGTGAAGCCATGGTGTTTGCCTATGGCTGTCGGCGGAACGTGTGCGGGATCGGCATCGAACGGCGCGGGGCACATTATGTGCATGTCCTGCCTCGTGTGATTGCAGTCACCGGTCACATGATTATTTGTTAATCCATACAGTTCGTTGTCGGCCAATCGCACCAGAGCACCCAGGGTCCCAGCGCCGGTGATCGGTGCGGCGGAAACGGAGGTGCCGCATGCCAGACGACCATTGTGCATGAAGCATCGAGGCGCGGCCCCGGCAGCGCTTTGGGGCAATACGGGCGGGTTTGCCACCACTCCAGCATGACCCACGTACTCGATTGTTTTGCCGTCTATTTCGTTGGGCAGCGCCTTCAGCGCTGAAGCTGTGATTTGGTTCTTAGTAAGCACGACCAATTTGTCGCGCTCGACATCTATAAAAACCGAAGTGATCTTTAGTCGTTCGAGGGTGCGACCAGCTCTCTGTATGGTCTCAAATTCTGGTGCACCGGGCGCCAGAAGCGGAAAAACATCAGCAGGATCGCCCGCCTCCAACGGTGGGATGAGGTTCTCTTCCGCCAGCGCTCGATTTGTCCGCGCCCACGCCAGTATGCTTTCCGCGGTATCCGCGAGTTCTTCACGCCTAGCCATCTTGGTCCCCCAGCCGCTGAGTTGAACGCTCGCCGGGAGGGCGAGTCAATTGGCGGCAACATAGGGTAGAGGTCTAGGTCCCTTCAGCAGAACTTTGTTTCCCTCTTGGGCTTCACCAGCACCTGGGGCTTGTGCGGCGTAGACCAGATTGCGGAGCGTCCGCTCAAAGATGGCGTCGGTGCCGGGCTTGTCGTCTTAAGAGGAGGCATCCGTCATGGAACGGGAGCCTACGCCAGAATGGCTTGATCGGGAATCTGCGCTAGACGAAGTCTACATGGCCGGACTGGGCTGGTTCGTCCACGCCTTCGCCAGCACTGAAAGCACGCTGTTCCGGCTGCTAGTCGAGAAGTCGGGCCTTACCGCCGCCGAAGGCGCCGCGGTTTTCTCGGGCGTACGTATGAAGCCCGCTATGGACGCGCTAAACCGCCTCTTTGAGGCCAAGGGGATGGTCCTAGAGCAAGAGGCGCTAAGACGTCCTTTCAAGCAGCTTGCGGACATCAGCGCCGTCCGCGACGACATTCTCCACTACGGAACAGAGGAGGACGAGCGGGGGCTGCTATTCGTCTCCAACGCGGTGAAGAAGCACCTACCGGAGCGCGTCACGCGCAGGTCCGTCTCTTTCGATGATCTCAACCGGATGGTGCACGATCTGCGCGACATCGAGCTTCACTTCGCGGCCAGCATGTTCCGTACGTCGAAGTCGCCTAGTCGTCGGCAGATGGCCGCGCTCTACACGCGGCGGCTTGCCGAGCCATGGCTGTATAGATCGCCTCCGCCACCATCCCCTCAGGGTGGGAAGCGCCAAAGGCCTCCAAAGCAGAAACCCCCGCCGCAATCCTAACGTCGGAAATCTCCAAATCAGCGCCGCCCTGCCGATCCGAATTGCGGCCAGTTGGCGGCTGCTGCGTCAGCTGCAATTCTCCAGAGCTCGACCCGCGAACAAACATGGAACATTGCCCTCGACTCCTCCCGGCTCTCGGTCTTACGACTACGGCCAGGAGGTCTCCCAATGGCTAATGCAAATCCGACGAACCCGGGAACTGCTGTCTGATGGTGGCGCGCACCTATGCCGGCCTCGGCCCGCCGGACGCGGCCGTCACGAAGTTCAACAACTTGTCGCCCTACGTCCTGCAGATGATGGAGCTCCAGGCGGAGTGCGTGCAGTTCAGCCCGGACTACCTCGCCATTAGCATTGCCCTCGACGGCGTGGAGACGGCGGCCTTCCACTTCACCCGTCGTCCGCACTTCTACTCGCATCTGGAGCGCCCCGCAGCTCGCGAGGGCAACGGTCGACTGAAGGACCCCAAGGAGGCCGCGGCGGCCTTTGACGCCCTCGTGCCGTACGCCAATGCGCTACGCCTGATGCAGGGTGGGTGTCGTCCCTTCGGGCGAGACTACATGGCGATCGCGATTGCCCAGGAGACCCTAGACAGCGCGGCATTTCACTTCACCCGCGAAGCCCGCTTCTTCGGCTCCAAGTCGGACTCGGCGGGGCCAACCGGCCCCCGCAGATGAACTGGCGGGCTGCGGCCTCCGGCGAGACGGCCAAGGTGGGAGACTATCCTCGCTATCCTGGCGCGCGCTTGCTGTTCTCCTGCGCCCTCTGCGACTGGTCGAGGGACTATGACCCTGAGCGGATCATCGACCGGCTTCGGCAGCTCAAGGTCGGCGGTCATGACACACGTGTCGTGGAGATCGCGCGACGGGTCGGACGGACCTGCCCCCGCTGCGGGCAGGTCAAATGGCGGGCGGATTTCGCCTGGCCGCCTGGCATGCGCGACAGCGAGGTCCGCCGGATCGCCGATCGCTACCGAAACTGAAGCCTCACCCAATGACGATGTTTCAGAACCTGCATCGTATGATGAAGGGCGCTGCCACGCTGAAGATCGCCTGCGATGCCTGCGGACACGAGGCGACCTGGACCTCCGCCCAGGCCTTCAAGCGCCTGGGACCGGACGCGACTCCGGCTGACATCCGACGCCGCCTCGTCTGCAGCGCTTGCAGCCGAGCGGGCAAATGCCGGGTGTGGATTTGACGACGTGGGAACTGTGGTGGCCAACGCGCGCTGAGTCCGCCATGCAGATTCGGAACATCGAAATTACCGCCATCGGCCGTCGCTGGAATGGCAGCTGGCACGTTGATGACGCGTCCGGCGACCTCGTGGTCTCGTCGGCCTACGGGTCCGACCGCGCTAAGCCCGGCAAGGACGCGAGGGCCACCGCGGAACGCCTAATGAAGCGCATCGTGGCGTCGAAGGGCTGACCTTGCGACCTGGGTGCTCTCGGGCTTAGCTCGTCGCCATGTGCAATCTCTACGAACTCCCCATCGACCTCTATGGCTGGGCCGAGGCTCATGAGGCGCTGTTTGGCGAGCCGCTGCCGATGCCGGCTGCCGGCTCGAACATCGACCTCACCTGGAAGCCGCAGCTCTACCCCGACTACCGGGCGCCGATCCTCCGCAACACCGCTGACAGCGGCGGTGAGGTGGGGTTCGCGCGGTGGGGAATGCCGAGTTCGAAGAAGGCGCTGTTCGACGCCGCGAGCACCCGAGCCAATAAGATGCGGGCCAAGGGTAAGACCGTCGATGAGGCGGCCTTCGCCGAACTGGTGAAGATGGAGCCGGACAAGGGCACAACCAACATCCGCAGAACGGAGAGCAGACACTGGGCGCCCTGGCTTGGGGTCGCCAACCGCTGCGTCGTCCCCTTCACCGCGTTCAGCGAGCCTGACCAGGTCGGCGGGTCGTTGGAAACGATCTGGTTCGCTCGCGGCGAGGACAAGCCCCTCACCTATTTTGCCGGAGTTCACACCCTGGATCACGGCTGCGTCCGGAAGATCAAGACCGGATGGGAGACCTGCGACCTCTACGGCTTCCTCACCACCGACGCCAACGCCGAGGTCGCGACGTTCCACAGCAAAGCGATGCCGGTGATCCTGACGACGGCTGACGAGGTCAGGACCTGGCTGACAGCGCCGTGGGAAGACGCGAAGGAGCTGCAGCGTCCCCTACCGGACGGCTCACTGAAGATCATCGGTCGGGGAAAAACCCTGACGCCATCGGTGTAACAGCCCAGGCCAGCCGAAACTGCTGACCTGATCGATAGAATAGCGCTGAAGCTCACGGCGAGGGATCGCGGTAGACCGGCGGTCGCTTGCAGCCCCCCTGAGGCTTGACTTGAGCTACGCACGGGAAGCGGATGGTTTAAGGATCGGAGGAAGGCTCATGCGGAGCTCTGCAAACAGAACATTCTTGTGTAACCTAGTCGTCGCCTGTGCGATGGCCGTCGCCACAAGCGCTGCCGCTGAAACGCATCGCGTACTTGTTGCTTGTGAGGATGGCTCAAAGCACGTTGAGGCCTGGGATATCGCCGGGGTAGACCAAACCTACATTCGCATACAAGTGGCCGCGCACCACCCAAACTGCAGCGTGCATGATTACGACGCAGAGCGGGACGCTGACTTACGCGTGGAAGAGCACAAAGACGCGGACGCGGTCGTCGGACAGGTGCCACTGATTGGCCAAGCCTATGAAGGCATCAAAGGTCTCTTTCGACACTAGGCGACGCTCGCGTGTATAAACCTAGCGCGCACCCTTTTAGGAACAGCCCCATCGCTGGCGCTCGAACCGGTGCTGGCCATCGGTGAGTAGCTGCAAGGCTTGGGCACAGGCCTCGCGCTCCTGGCCTTTGGCTGTCCGCATCTCGGCCCGCATCGTCGCCGCGGGATGCGGAGCTCGTTCTCGTCCATAGCGTCGAACACCTCACCTGATATGAGAGCAGCCACACATTGACCGTGGGACCGATGCTCGAGGAAAATCTATATTTGATGGACCGATCGGAGTGGCCGTTTGTTCGTCTATCCAGACGAAACGGACTTGATGTGGGGAGTGTCACGATCGTTGAGGTGCTCGCACTAACCTACTTAGTCCGGTGCGATCGGCCGGAATTGCTCAAGTTGGCAGCTAACTCCCTTCGAAGCGAAGGCGCTCCGCTTCCCTGAAGCTCGCCAACTTCTGGGCCTTGATCAACCGGAAGATCGTCGCCCATCTACCGACGCATCGCGGTCAAGACCATTGGGATCATGATCTACAGTCACATCGAGGTGGCAGATGAAGGGAACAGCTCCCGCCATTCGGGCAGCCCAATATGTGCGGATGTCCACCGACCGGCAGGACTTCTCGGTGGAAATGCAGGAAGCCGCGAACCTGCAGTATGCCCTTGCTCGCAACTATCAAGTCGTCGCGCGCTACGCTGACCTGGGGATAAGCGGGGTCACAGTTGCGGGGCGCGAGGGCCTCAAGAGGTTACTCGCCGACGTGGTCGGTGGGGTCACGGACTTCACAGTGATCCTGGTCTACGACGTCAGCCGATGGGGGCGGTTTCAGGATCCGGATCAAGCTGCCCACTACGAGTTTCTGTGTCGCGAAGCTGGCGTCGCCGTGGAGTACTCGTCCGAGGCCTTTTTGAACGACCACAGCCTCCTCTCCAGCATGATGAAGTCACTGAAGAGGGTGATGGCGGCCGAGTATAGCCGAGAGCTTGCCATCAAAGTTAGCCGTGGTCAGCGCGGTCTCGCCCAGCAGGGTTATTGGCAAGGAGGCCCACCCGGCTACGGCCTGCGCCGACGGGTAGTAAAGAAAGACGGGAGTATGGGTCGCCAGCTTGAGTACGGCGAGCATAAGGGCCCCAACGGGGAGCGCACGACCCTTATTCCTGGCCCCCCCGAGGAGGTCGCTATTGTCCGCCAAATCTATCGTGAATTTGTCCGTGAGCACCGCAGCTACACAGGCATAGCCCGTCTTCTGAACGAGAATAGCGTCGCTGCAGAGTTCGGCAGGGACTGGTCGTTCACCAGGGTTAAGCAGGTGCTGACGAACGAAAAGTACGTCGGGGTAATGGTCCTCGGGAAGCGCACTCGGCCGTTAGGCGGCGCTTGGTCTAGTCACCCACGCTGCGATTGGATCAGGACAGAAGGCGCGTTCAGCCCCCTTGTATCACGCACGCTTTTCAACGCTGCGGAGGCTCGCAGAAAACGGCGGAACCAGCGGAAGTCTGACGAGGAACTTCTTGACCACCTCCGCGAACTCCTCGCGCGCGACGGCACGGTGACGCTCAAGGCGATCTGGGCGGCTAAGAAGTTTGATCCGCACCTCTATGGCCGCTTCGGGTCGATCATGAAGGCCTATGAGTTGATCGGCTACCAGCCAACTTCCCATCAGAAGAACTCTGTCCCGCACAAGCCTCGCAGTGGAGCGGATAGATCGCCGCGATGGAGCGATGCGGAAGCAACCTCTGAACTCCGCATGCTCCTTCAGCAGAATGGCCGCCTCACCAGCGCGATCGTGAACCAAGCTCTCGGGGCACACGCCTTTCGCAATCTTGCACGGCAGTTCGGCAGCCCCCGAAGGCTCTACGCGCTCGCGGGATATAAGCCGAGCGCTCGGCAGGAAGTCTTCCTGCAACGCAATCCCAATGAGACGCTGACAATTTCGGCGGCAGACATTCTTCGCCTCAACTCGTCTCGCTCCCCGCAGAATAGGAACGACAGTGTCGGCCCCCAATCGTCCGCAGAGCGCGCTGCGCAAGGCGGCCTGTAATCGGCGGCTGGGCCAAGACCGATACGCTAGCGCCGCTCGGTGTGCATCAGAAGTTGGCGCGATGCACGAGTCGCGGCCCGGTACACTGGATCTGCGGAACCAGCCCTAAAAGGCGGTTGATTGTGCCCCATACGTGCCCCAGACGCATCAGGCCAGCCGTCACCGGCGCCGCACGAGGCGGAAATCTCTTTGTATTTCAAGGAGAAATTTGGCGCGCCCGGAACGATTCGAACGTCCGACCCTCAGATTCGTAGTCTGATGCTCTATCCAGCTGAGCTACGGGCGCGCATCGCCTGTCGGCGAAGGGCGGGTATCTAGCGGTTCGTTGGCGGCGATTCAACCACCATCTCGCGCATCGGCCGCCAGGGTCGACGGACCCAGCCAACTTGACGCATCCGGAGAGAGCCAACATACCGAGGCGCAACGAAGGCGGCGGCGGCCGCGCACCTGGAAGGCGATCTCAGATGACCGACACCGCAGCCGCGCCCGAAATCGCCTTCTACGAATTCTCCACCGACTGGTTCTCGGGCAACATCCCGACCTGGCGGCAGATCGTCGACCGCGACAAGCCGCGCAAGATCCTGGAGATCGGGTCCTTCGAGGGTCGTTCCACCGTCTGGATGGTGGAGCACTGCACCGCCGCGGCCGAGGCCGACATCGAGATCTATTGCGTCGACAGCTGAGATCGCCCGGACCAAGACCCCCCACAAGGCCGAGATCAAGAAGCTGAAGAGCTACTCCCACCTGGCCCTGGCCGACCTGATCGCCGAACGGAAGACCGAGTATTTCGACCTGATCTATGTCGACGGCTCGCACCAGGCGCCCGACGTCCTGACCGACGCGGTGATGGCCTTCCAGGTCCTGAAGATCGGCGGGGTGATGATCTTCGACGACTACCTGTGGTCCATGGACCGGCCCGGGACCCAGGACGTGCTGAAGATGCCCAAGCCGGCCATCGACGCCTTCATGAACATCTTCCAGCGCAAGATGAACATCTTCCGGGGCGCGCCGCTCGGCCAGCTCTACGCGCGCAAGATCGGGGCCTAGAGCGTTTCCCGCCGGATTTGGATCAAGTCAGGCGATCAGGAAGAGCGAACAAGTCAGGAATCTAGGGCCAGTCGCCGTATATCTGGGGTGCAGTCCAGGCGCCTGAACCGGCAGCCATTTCAGGCTGTCGCGCTCTCGTCCCCGGCCGGCGCCAGCCAGTCCAGCATCCCGAGCTTGCACATCCACATCAGACCCATCTGCACGGGCCGCCGGCGTTCGATCGGGAAGGCCAGCAGGATGTCCCGCACCGGGCGCTGGGCCACCCCCAGCACCTCCAGCACCGTGGCGCACTCCTGCCCTGAGCAGCGCCAGGAGCTGGCGAAGCGGTCGAGCTCCAGGCCCAGGGCGCGGTCGAGGTCGGCGGCGGTCACCCCGGGGCGGACGTTGAGCAGGGTCTCCAGGCTCTGGACCTCGCTGGCGAAGCCCGCGAAGTCGCGGTGCGGATCACCCTTCACCGGATTGAGCCCGCCCCGGGTGGCGTCCGCCGGGGCGGCCAGGCGGATCGCGCTCAGCTCGTCGGCGAGCGCCGCGTACTGGCGGGCCACCACCGGCCAGTCGAAAAGCTCCCGCACCCTCGCCCGGCCGGCCTCCCCCATGCGGCGGCGCAGATCCGGCGAGGCGATCAGGGCCGCGATGGCCTGGGCCGCGCGCCCCACATGGACGGCGGTGTGCTGGGCCAGCGCCCCGACATAGAGCTGGTAGGTGTCCATCGCCAGGACGTGCCGCTCGGCCGCCGCGATCCCGGCGCTGGCGGGCGGCCCGCCCAGGGTGGGGATCAGGAAGCCCTGCTGGCCATCCTGGACGGTGTAGCGGTAGCCGTCCCAGTCGCTCACCACCACCGGCAGGCCCGCGGCCATGGCCTCCACCGGCGTGATGCCGAAGGTCTCCTGGATGTTGTCCACCAGCGAGAGGAAGATGTCCGAGGCGGCCCAGAAGCTCCCCACCCGGCCCTGGTCGTTGCCGTCCAGGAAATGCACCGCCACGCCGGGGGCGTAGGCCTGCGCGGCCTGCTGGTAGCGCGCCCGGTCCTGGTCGCCATTGGGGAACCAGCCGACCATGGCGAAGGCCACCTTGGCGCCGCCGGCCTGGGCGGCCTCCTGGACGGCGCGGAACATCGGCTGGGGAGCGGCCTTCTCGAAGAAGGACAGCCGGCCCAGCCACAGGACCAGGATGTCGTCCTGACCCAGGCCGAGCTCCTGGCGCAGCTGGCTGCGCACCTCCGGGCGGTCGGCGCGGGCCTGGATCGCCGGCTGGTCGACGCCCAGCGGGATCAGGGGCAGGCGCGGCTTGGGGTTCCTGGTCCCGCCGAAGCGGTCGCCGAGGAAGTCGGCCCACTCGTCGAACATGCGGTTGAGCGCCTCCTGCACCGAGGGCGAGGTGCAGATCAGCGCGTCCCAGGCCTGGACGGGGGAGATGGCGGCCGTGGCCATGTCCTGGCGCAGGGCCGGCGGCGCCAGGGTATGGACCAGGCCCATCAGGCTGTAGGCGCGGTCCCCCACGGCGCGCCGCCGCAGCCAGGCGATGTCGGCCAGCGCCGGGGTCCCTCGCAGCATCACGCCGGCCTCCGCCACCCGCCCCTGGGCCAGCAGGCTGGCGGTGGTCAGGGCCGCGCCGCCGGGGGCGTCCCCCAGCAGGCCCTGGCGCAGGTCGGCGTCGCTGATACTGGCCTGGCTGAGGAAGCTGACCTGGTCGAAGCCCCCGTGGGCGGCCAGGGCCCGGAACAGCTCCAGATTGGCCACGTCCTTGCCGAACGGATTGTTGACCAGGTTGAACTGGCCCGAGGGATGGTAGATCGCCAGTCGCGACGCCAAGGCCCGCCCCACAGTCTAGAGGCGTGTCCCCGCCCGATCAGAAGCGGGGAATACGACCTCCCAGACCGCGCAGCAAGGCGCCGCCAACGGCCTCGGCCGGGGTCTGGGGCGCCGTCTTGGGCGCGCCGGGCGCCTGGCGCTGCTCGCTGCGCAGACCGCCGCCGGGCATGTCCATCCCCAGCAGGGCGCCGGTCTGGGACTTGTAGCGGACCTTCACCGTCCACTCGATGTTCCAGGCGACCTTGGGATCGGCGGGCCGGGCCGGATAGGAGAGGTTGGTCTCGTTCCCGTAGGCCGCCAGCTGCACCATGGCCTGGGGGGCGGCCTTCACCACCTCCTGCGGAATCGTGCAGGCCGTGGTCTGCGGCCCCATCAGGGCGCGCGACGCTGTCAGCCGGGCGATGTCGCCATTGCTGAGATAGTCGGGCAGGGAGAAGGCCGAGGCCTGGACCTCGCTGGAGGTCCACAGCACCATGGTGTCGTTCTCGCCGCCGCCGATGGCGGTGGCCAGATAGGCCTGGGCCCCCGGAACCGCGCCCCAGCCGAGCTGGCCCGAGCCGCTGGCGCCGACGGCGTTGGTGACGAGGTTCAGCGGCCCCAGGAAATCCTGGTTGGCGTTCAGGCTGAAGCGGATGTCGGGGCTATAGGTCCCGCGGATCAGGTGATCCCCCACCAGGGAGCCGTTCCCCGGCACGCTGGTGCGGGTCTTCTCGTTGGGCCATTCGCCATAGGTGGCGTTGCGGGTGGGAGAGGGCGGCTGCATCGGGGTGATGGCCAGGCCGCGGCTCATGGCCTCCATCCCGGCGGGCATTTTGCCGTTCGCCATCTGGGCGAAGTCGATGACGATCGGCTGGCCCGGCCTGGCGTGCTCGCCGCAGCCCCAGAAGATCAGCATCCGGCCCTTGGGCTTCTGGTAGTCCCGCGGCATCGAGGGGGTCTCCTCCGTGCGCTGGGTCGGCTCGGCGCGCGGGGTCACCAGGGGCAGGCTCGCGCCGGCCCGGAGCGCCTGGGGCGGCAGGTGTTCGGCGGTGGGCTCGCCCGTGGCCTTGCGGGCCGAGCCGAGCTGCAGGGTCAGGGTCTTGCTGGCCCCGCCGCCACCGCCCATCATGCCCATCATCTGGCCCATGGAGGGCCGCGCCCCGGCCGCGCCGCCGCCGCCCATCATCCCGGCGCCGAAGCCCGACATCGTCTGGGCGCTCATCCAGTAGACCGCCACCGGACCGGTCACGACCTGCTTCTGCTGCGCGTCGGCCGCGCCGGCCGTGAGCGCGATCACACTGACCGCCGCCGCTGTCTTCACCCAAGCCATTGGACGTCTCCTGAAACCCCGAAAGCCGCGTGGCTTAGCTTTTACGTCCGCCGAGCGCATTCGGCAAAATCGAAGAGAGGGTCTGCGTTCCCGCAGCAAAGCCCAGGCGCGCGGCGCCGGTATTGATCGGGGTCAAGGGCGGGGGGGGAGCATGCCGCCCCACCGCGTCATCCCGGCCGCAGCGAAGCGGAGAGCCGGGACCCAGGGGCCGCATTCAATCCCCCTGGGTCCCGGGTCTCCCCTGCGGGTCGCCCGGGATGACGGGAATGGGTCGGAGGCGGAGCCCCCTACAGGTCCCGCCAGCAGCGCACGTCCGACCCCGGCCAGGGGGTGGCCTCGAACACCGCCCGGGCCACCGCGCGGGCCAGGACGTCGGCGGCCAGGGCGCCGATGCGGGCGATGGTGAAGTCGCCGCCCTCCAGGGGCCGGCGGCCGGTGGAGAGCGCGAAGACCACGTCGCCGTCGAAGGGGGCGTGGATCGGGCGGATGGCGCGGGCCAGCCCGTCCTGGGCCATCACCGCCACCCGCTTGGCCTGGGCCGGCGTCAGGACCACGTCGGTGGCCACGCAGGCGATGGTGGTGTTCATCCGCGCCTTGGGGTCGACCTTGGCCAGGCCCCAGGCGTCGGGCCGGGCCGACAGCCCCGCCGATCCCAGGCCGCCGAACTCCGCCTCCATCTCGAAGGGCGCGGCCCAGAAGGTCCTGTCGTCGCCTGCGACCACCGAGCCGAAGCTGTTGACGCAGACCAGGGCGCCCACCGTGATCCCGTCGGCGGCGACGATGGAGGCCGAGCCCGTGCCGCCCTTCAGGGATCCGGCCATGGCGCCGTAGCCGCCGCCCGCCGTGCCGAGCGCGAAGTCCAGGCCGGCCGCCGCCACGGCCTCGCGCCCCAGGCGGCGATAGGGCGGGTCCTCCCCCCAGTCGCGGTCGCCGCCATTGGCCAGGTCGAAGAGGATGGCGCCGGGAACCACCGGCGAGGGTGGCACGCCGGGCCGCGCCAGGCCGCCATAGCCCCGCCCCCGCGCGCCCAGCCAGCCCACCACCCCATCGCCGGCGGCCAGGCCGTAGACCGAACCTCCGGAGAGGACGATGGCGTCGATGGCCTCCACCAGGTTCTCGGGAGCGAGTGCGTCGGTCTCCCGGGTGCCGGGGCCGCCGCCCCGCACGTCGCAGGACGCCACGGCCCGCTCGTCGGGCAGGATGACGCTAACCCCGGTGCGCGCGGCGACGTCCTGGGCCTGGCCCACGGTGAGACCGGGCACATCGGTGATCAGATTGCGCGTTCCGGGGGCGGCGGCGGGCTTTTGGGTCATGGCAGGCACGAAGAGCATGGCTTGAGGTTTGTTGTCCACGCGCGGCTGGTTAAGGTGGCGCCTCGCATTTCCGTCGCTCCCTTTTTTTTCGCGTGGTCCGTCCGTGTCGCATTTCAAGCGTCTGAGCATCGTCCTGCTGGCCTGTCTCGCCAGCGCCTGCGCCAGCCTCCCCCTCAGCCCGCCCGCCGCACCCCAGGGCGACGGCAAGGGCATGGTGGCCGCGGCCAATCCCCTGGCGGTCGAGGCGGGCGTCAAGGTGCTGGCCCGCGGCGGTTCGGCGGTGGACGCCGCCGTCGCCGTCCAGGCGGTGCTGGGCCTGGTGGAGCCGCAGAGCTCGGGTCTCGGGGGCGGCGCCTTCATGACCTATTACGACGCCGCGACCCGCAAGGTGACCGCCTATAATGGCCGCGAGACCGCGCCGGCCGCCGCCACCCCGGCCCTGTTCCTCGACGAGGCGACGGGCAAGCCCCTGCCCTTCCCCGTCGCCGTGCTCAGCGGGCGGTCCAGCGGCGTCCCCGGCGCCGTGGCCATGCTGTCCCTGGCGCAATCCCAGCACGGCAAGCTGGCCTGGAACACCCTGTTCGGCGACGCCGAGACCCTGGCCGACGAGGGCTTCAAGGTCAGCCCGCGCCTGGCCTACATGATCGCGGGCCGCTTCCCCCAGACCAGCGCCCCGGATGTGGTCGCCTATTTCACCAAGCCGGACGGCGCCCGCTATGTGGCCGGCGACACCCTGAAGAACCCCGCCTACGCCGCCTCGGTGCGCAAGATCGCCGCCGAGGGCCCCAGGGCCATCCTGCAGGGCCCGATCGCCGAGGCCATCGTGGCCCGCCTGCATCAGGGCGACCGGCCCAGCGCCATGACCCTGGCCGACCTGGCGGCCTACAAGCCCAAGGTCGGGCCCGCCACCTGCCGCACCTTCCGGGTCTACCTGGTCTGCACGCCGCCGGCCCCCTCGGGCGGCCCGGCCCTGCTGGAGGGCCTGGCGATCCTGGAGCACACCGACGTCGCGGCCCATCCGAACGACGTCCAGGGCTGGTACCTGTTCTCCCAGGCCAGCCGCCTGATGTACGCCGACCGCGACCGCTATATGGGCGACCCCGACTTCGTGGACGTCCCCACCGCGGGCCTGCTGGACCCGGCCTATGCGGCCAGCCGCGCGGCCCTGATCAACCCCGACAAGGCCGGTCCCGCCCCGGCCCCGGGCAAGCCCAAGGGCGCCGGCGTCCGCGCCCCCGACGCCACCCTGGAGCCCGGCGGCACCTCGCACATGGTCATCGTCGACGCCTGGGGGAACGCGGTCTCCATGACCACCACGGTGGAGAGCATCTTCGGCAACGGCCGCATGGTCGGCGGCTTCTTCCTCAACAACCAGCTCACCGACTTCTCCTTCTCGCCCACCGAGAAGGACGGGGTCGCCGCCGCCAACGCGGTGGCCGGGGGCAAGCGGCCGCGGTCGTCCATGGCGCCCGCTGTCGTCCTGGACAAGGACCACCGCTTCGTGGCCGCCGTGGGCTCGCCGGGGGGCTCGGCCATCCTGGCCTACAACCTCAAGGCCCTGGTGGCCCTGCTGGACTGGAAGCTGCCCATCGACCAGGCCATCGCCCTGCCCAACCTGATCGCGCGCGGCGAGACCTACGCCGCCGAACCGGCCAAGTTCCCGGCCGGCGTCGTCGAGGGCCTGGCCGCCAAGGGGATCACCCTGCGCCCCGGCGGCGGCGAGGATTCCGGCCTGCACGGCATCGTCATGACCCCGAACGGCCTGGTCGGCGCCGCCGACCCCCGCCGCGAGGGCGTGGCGAAAGCGCCGTAGGGGCTGCGATCATGCCATAACAATCGTCATCCCCGGGCTTGTCCCGGGGACCCATGATCTCCGTGATTCCGCAAGGACCTGAGGCGGCTGCCGCGCGATCTATGGAGAAGCGGAGATCATGGGTGGCCGGGACAAGCCCGGCCATGACGATAGGAAGATGAGCGGCTTAAGAGCTCTTCGCCCGCGTCCGCTTGGCCTTCAACCGCGGCGGGGTCCCCGGCAGGCGCAGTTCGAACACCGAGCCGGTCTCGCTGGTCTCCGCCAGCACCAGGTCGCCGCCGTGGCCCTGGGCCAGCTCGCGGGCGATGGCCAGGCCCAGGCCCGCCCCGCCCGGCCGGCTGGAGCCCGCGAAGGGCTGGAAGATCTTCTCCCGCGCGCGGGCCGAGACGCCGGGGCCATTGTCGGAGAAGCGGATCAGGGTCGCGCCCTCGGCCTGGGCGAGCGCCACGGTGACCACCCCGGGCGCCTCGCGCCCCTCCTGCTGCTCGACGGCCTCGCGGGCGTTGCGCAGCAGGTTGACGACGATGCGGTGCAGCTGGTCGGGGTCGGCCACCACCTGGTCGGCGGGATCGACCTGCGCCTCCAGGCGCACGGTTTCCGGCGAGAGGCGGGCCTCCTCGGCGGCCATTTCCAGGGCGGCGGCCAGCGGCATGGGCCGCGCGTCGGGGGCGGCCTCCTGGGTCTTACCATAGACCAGGACGTCGGTGGCCAGCTTCACCGCGCGGTCCAGGGCCCGCTCCAGGCGCGGCAGGGCCTGGGCCACCTTCGGGTCCCGTGAGGCCGCCAGGCGCTCGGAGGCGATCTGGGCGCTGGTGAGCATGTTGCGCAGGTCGTGGTTGATCTTGGCCACCGCCTCGCCGAGCTGGGCCAAGCGGGCGCGGGAGTTGAGCGCCACCCGCAGGTCGGCCTGCATCAGGTCGAGCTCCACCTCGGCGCGGCCGATCTCGTCGCGGCGGCCCGAGGGCTCCAGGTGCGAGGCCGGGTCGTCGGGGTCGGCGCGGAACCGCTCCATGGCATGGGTGATCCGCTGCATGGGCCGCACCAGGAAGAAGGCGAGCGACAGATAGACCAGGATGCCGGCCATGGTGGCCACGAAGGCCATCACCAGCAGCAGCTGCCACAGATAGCGGGTCAGCTCGCGTTTCAGGGCCGCGTCGGGGGCGACGATCTCGATGAAGTCGGCCTTGCGGATGCGGGGCTCGGCGATCACCCGGACCATGCGGCCCTCGCCGCCGCCCATCAGGGTCTGGAAGGGGGCCGCCAGCCAGGAGATCGGCGCCTGGTCGCGCAGGTCCACCAGATAGGGCGCGCGCTCCAGCTTGGGGCCCTGCAGCACCAGGCGGCGCATGCCCTCGGTCTGGATCGCCACCCGCTGCACCCCGGCGCCCTCCAGCAGCTGGGCGGCCAGCGCCTCGCTCACCACCCGGTCGGGGGCGACGTCGGGGGCGATGGTGGCCAGTTCGGCGGCGCGGACCCGGTCCAGCAACCACTGCTCCTCGAAGGCCGCCAGCGCCGGGGGCAGGATGGTGCCGCCCGCGGCGGAGACGAACAGGATGGTGAGGATCAGCAGACGCGCGGAGAGGCCGCCCGGCCAGAAGAACCGCCGTCTGGTCCGCCTCGGGGGCGCCTGAGGCTGAGGGGCGTCCGCCATGAGCCTTCCCCCTACTTCACCGTGGCGCTTTCGGCAACGCGACGTCTGTTCGCGTGTGAGGGGAATCTTGTCAGTTGACCCCCACCGCGTCGGCGACCTGGGCGAAGCCGTCGGCCCGCAGGCGCCGCGCCAGGTCGGCCTTGATCCGGGTCACCAGGCCCGGTCCGCCGAACACCATGGCCGAATAGAGCTGCACGGCGGCCGCGCCGGCCCGGATGCGGTCATAGGCGTCGGCGCCCGAGGCGACGCCCCCGGCCCCGATCAAGACGGTCCGCCCCGCCGCGGCGGCGTGGAACTCCCCCATCATCTGCTGGGCCAGCGCCTTGAGCGGCGCGCCCGACAGCCCCCCCGATTCGCCGGCCTGGGGCGAGCGCAGGGGTGGGCGGCTGATGGTGGTGTTGGAGACGATGATCCCCGACAGCCCGTTGGCGATCACCGTCTCGACGATGGCCTCCACCTCGCCCGCCTCCAGGTCGGGCGCCACCTTCAGGAACATGGGGACCAGGCCGCTGGCCGGTAGCCGGTCGCGCGCCTCCGCCAGCCGTCCCAACAACTCCTCCAGCGCCGCCCTGGTCTGCAGGGCGCGCAGGCCCGGCGTGTTGGGCGAGGAGATGTTGATGGTGAAATAGGAGGCCAGGCCCCACAGGCGCGTGAGCCCCGTCACATAGTCGCCGATGCGGTCGGCGGCCTCTTTGTTGGCGCCGATATTGGCCCCGATCACCCCAGGACCGCGACGCGCCAGGCGGGCGGCGAAGGCCTCCAGCCCCGAATTATTGAAGCCCATCCGGTTGATGACGCCATGGTCTTCCGTCAGCCGGAACAGCCGCGGCCGCGGATTGCCCGCCTGGGGCAGGGGCGTGACCGTGCCGCACTCCACGAAGCCGAAGCCCGCCGCCAGCATGGGGCCGAACACCTGGGCGTTCTTGTCGAACCCCGGCGCCAGCCCCACGCAGTTGGGCAGGGAGAGCCCCGCGACGCGGGTGGCCAGGATCGGATCGTCGGCGCCCGCGCGCGGGCCCAGCCCCAGCTCCAGGGCCTTGATCGTCACCCCGTGGGCGTCCTCGGGATCGAGCAGGCGAAGGGCGCGGGCCGCCAGGTCGTGGATCACGCCAGGTCTCCCAGCACCGGGACGCCGTCAGGTCCCAGGGGCGCCTCGCGAACCGCCGCGACCTCGCTCACCGGCAAGGGCGCATAGAGATGGGGAAAGAGGTCGCCGCCCCGCGAGGGCTCCCAGCGCACCGCCTGGCTGAGCCCCTCGGTCTCAACCTCCAGCACCACCAAGTCGGCGATGTCCTTGAAATAGCGCCGCGCCGTCTCGGCGGCCTGAAGACCGGTGGACAAGTGGATATAGCCGTCGGCCAGATCGATCCCCGAACCGGCGAACCGGCCGGAGCCCTGGGCGGCGGTCCATTCGGACCTGGGCAGGATCTTGTAGATGCGGGTCATGGCGTCCCTGTCTCTGAGTCTGTCGTCATCTCCCCCCGTCTCTTCGGGGGGAGAGGCGGGGTCATCGCCGGTCGCGCGGGAAGAAGAGCCCGTCATAGGACGGGCGCCCCGCATGGTCGAAGAGGAAGACCGCCGCCGCCGCCGTCGGGAAGCCGTTCTGGGCGCGGGCCACCAGGGCCGGCGGCGCGCCGCCCTGGACCAGCATCTGCACCGCCAGCTCCTGCAGGCCCGGATTGTGCCCCACCACCATCACCGTGCCCGCCGTGGCCCCGGCCGCCTCGGCCAGCACCCGGATGGTCTCGGCCTCGGCCAGGTAGAGGCTGTCCTCGAAGCGGGCCAGCGCCTTGGGGAAGGCCGGGGCCACCGCGGCCCAGGTGCCCCGCGTGCGGGCGGCGGCCGAGACCAGGGCCAGGTCCGGCGACAGGCCCAGCTCCGCCAGGGTCTCGCCCATGGCCGCCGATTCGGCCGCGCCCCGGCTCGCCAGGCGGCGGTCGAAGTCGTCGCCGCTGGGGGCGTCGCGCTCGGCCTCGCCGTGCCGCAGGAGTATCAGCCGGTCCATGGTCTCTCCGTCACCCCGCCATGCTGGGAGTCGATCGGTTCATAGCGGGCCTGCGCTCCGACGCGAAGCGGTTGACAGCGAAAGAGGTTGGCGGTCCAAGCGGGCCCATGAGCGACGTCGGCCACGCCCCCCTCGCGACCCCGACCCACGGCGGGATCTGGCGCTCGCCCGCCGACCGGCCGCTGCGCCTGGATTCCGGCGCCATCCTCGCCCCCCTGGAGATGGCCTACAACACCTACGGGACCCTCAATGCCGACAAGTCCAACGCCGTCCTGATCTGCCACGCCCTCACCGGCGACCAGTATGTGGCCTCCACCCATCCGGTCACCGGCAAGCCCGGCTGGTGGACCACGGTGGTAGGCCCCGGCCTGCCCCTCGACCCCGAGCGCCACTTCATCATCTGTCCCAACGTGATCGGCGGCTGCATGGGCTCCACGGGCCCAGCCTCGCCCGACCCCACCACCGGCAAGCCCTATGGTCTCGCCTTCCCGATGATCACCATCGCCGACATGGTTCGCGCCCAGGCCATGCTGGTGGAATCCTTCGGCATCGAGACCCTGTTCTCCGTCGTCGGAACCTCCATGGGCGGGATGCAGGTCCTGCAGTGGGCGGCCGACTATCCCGAGCGGCTGTTCTCGGCCATCGTGGTGGCCGCCGCCGCCCGCCACTCGGCCCAGAACATCGCCTTCCACGAGGTGGGCCGCCAGGCGATCATGGCCGACCCCGACTGGCGCGGCGGCGCCTACGAGCTCGAGGGCGTGCGTCCCGAGAAGGGCCTGGCCGTGGCCCGCATGGCCGCCCACATCACCTATCTGTCGGAGACCGCCCTGCAGCGGAAGTTCGGCCGCGAGCTGCAGCGCGACGGCCTGTCCTGGGGCTTCGACGCCGACTTCCAGGTGGAGAGTTATCTGCGCCACCAGGGCGCCAGCTTCGTCGACCGCTTCGACGCCAACTCCTATCTCTACATCACCCGGGCGCTCGACTATTTCGACCTGGCCGCCAGCCACGGCGGGGTGCTGGCCAACGCCTTCCTGCAGGCCCGCAGGGTGCGATTCTGCGTGCTCTCCTTCTCCTCGGACTGGCTCTACGCCACCGCCGAGAGCCGCGACATCGTCCGCGCCCTGAACGCCGCCGGCTGCCGGGCGAGCTTCGCCGAGATCACCACCGACAAGGGCCACGACGCCATCTTCCTGGAGGAGCCGGCCCTGGATAGCGCCCTGCGCGGCTTCCTGGCCTCGGCCGCCGAGAAGCGGGGGCTCGCCTAGTGGGGATTTTCGCGTGAGGACCCAGCGGGAGGACTTCAAGGAGATCCTGCGCCTGGTCCGCCCCGGCTCGCGGGTGCTGGACGTCGGCTGCGGCGAGGGCGAGCTGCTGGAGCTGCTGACCCGCGAGAAGAACGTCGACGGCCAGGGCCTGGAGATCTCCAGCGAGGGGGTCTCGGCCTGCCTGGCCCGCGGCCTGGCGGTGGTGCAGGGGGACGGCGATCGCGACCTCGATCACTTCCCCACCAAGGCCTTCGACTACGCGATCCTGTCCAAGACCCTACAGCAGATGCGCGAGCCCAGGCACGTGCTCAACGAACTGCTGCGCATCGCCGACCGGGCGGTGGTCTCCCTGCCCAATTTCGGCCAGTGGCGGGTGCGCTGGTCGCTGATGGTGCGCGGCCGCATGCCCGAGACCAAGGCCCTGCCCGAGCCCTGGTGGTCGACCCCCAACATCCACCTCTGCACCCTGCACGACTTCACCGCCCTGTGCGACGACCTGGATTTGCGGATCGAGGCCTGCGCGGCGCTGAACAACGGCAAGCCGGCGCGGCCCATCGACCCGACCCGGGCCCTGGAGAACTGGCGCTCGGAGACCGCGCTGTTCCTGCTCAGCCGTAAGGGCCAGGCGGAACCCGCGGCGATCCCGCCAGGCGAACTGTTCCCGAAATAGAGGCGCCGGTCCCGGGGGCCTCAGGCCAGCCACCTCGGCTGGCGCAGGCCGGCGGCGGCCATCAGGCTGATGGCGGCCATGGCGCCCTCGAACAGGCAGAGGGCCGCGACGATCAGCACCGGGGTCTCGCCGAGCGCCCTGGGGTCCGCCGCCACCATGACCGCCGCGCCCGCCAGACAGAGGGCCGAGCCGGCGAAGGCCGCCTTGGAGCGCCACAGCGGCGGCTTCCCCGCCGTCCGTCGGGCGATGCAGACGAGGACGGCGGCGAGCGCCAGAAGTCCTCCGGCCAAGTGAATCATGGGAATAAGCCCCCAGAGCGCTTCCCGGCTAAGTGAAATCGGTTAGCCGATCAGGAAGCGCGATCAACAAAAACCTAGACGGTTGTCCCGGCCTAGCCGGGGCGACGGTCTAGAACAGCATTCGCGCGGCGATGCGGGCGTCATAGGCCTCGTAGTCGTCACGTAATTCGCCCCCGCCTTCCAGGGCGAAGTCAAGATACGCGCCCTGGCCGCGAAGGGCCACCCTTACAACCGCCCCGCCGCCCGAGAGTTCCGGGGCGGCGATGGTGAAGGCCGATCCCCCGCTGACGAACCGCGCGGTGGTGGAATCCGCCCCGTCGCCGGCCACCTGGCGCCAGCCGGCGGTGAGCTCCGGCCCCCAGCGGAAATCGCCCTTCAGCCCGAAGCGGGCCCCGACGCTGACCCCGGCGAAGGCCGCCATCTGGCTGGAGGACCGTTCGTCGATCGCCAGGTTCATGGCGTCCCCGCCCCCGGTCTCGGTGCGATCGCCCTCCTTCAGCAGGAAGTAATCGAAGCTGGCCTGGGGACGGGCGTAGAAGGTGTCGCCCTCCAGGTTCCAGTTCAGGTGGGCGTGGGCGGCCACCGTGGCGCCGTTCCAGTCGGCCGAGGCCGTGCGGGTGAACCCGGAGTCGGTCAGCACCCGCTCGCTCTTCAGCGATGCGTAGCCGCCGGTGATCCCGGCCCCCACCGTCAGGTCGCCGAGGCTCTCGCGCCAGTAGACCCCAGCCGACAGCACCGAGCCGGTGAGGGATTCCGATCCCACCGAGCCGGCCTCGTCGACATCCACATTGAGGAAGCTGGTCTGCAGGCCCAGCGTGCCGAAGGCGGTGTCGGGAACCTCGATCCCCGCGGCCAGGCCAAAGCCCCCGGCGTCGTAGGAGGACGCCCGGTCGAGGTCGCGCTTGACCATCACCGCGATCTCCTGGGTCCAGGCCCGCACCCCGTCCCCGGCCGCCATCGAGGCGTCGGCCTCCGGGCCCCGGCCCGCCGCGTCCGAGGCCGCCGCCAGGGTGTGGAACAGGCCGCCGGAATGGTCGGGCAGGAACTGATCATAGAGCGCCTGGAAGCCCGCCGCCGTGGTCTTGGACAGCAGGGCGTCGCGCACCGAGGCGTCCTTGTCGAAGGCGGCGAACACCGCGTCATAGGCCGCCCCCTCCGCCGTGGTCAGCCCGGCCTCGGCGGCGGTGCGGCGGCGCACCTCGGCGATCAGGCTGGCGGTGGGGGTGTCGACCCGCAGGGTGGTCTTGTAGAGGAAGGGGGTCTCCCCCAGCAGGCTCTCGTCCAGGGCGCCGGTGGTGAGCGCGCCGGCCTTGATCAGGGTGAAGCTCGCCGGCGCCTCCAGCTTGGAGGCGAAGGCCAGGCCCACCTTGGCGCCGGTGGCCAGGGTCGCGGCGCCGGCCACGTTGAAGGTCGTGGCCAGGCCGGCCTTGGGATCGGCGGTGAACACCAGCTCGCCGCTCGCGCCGACGTTCAGGCTGGTGAGGTTGACGGCCTGCGTGCTCGTATCGGTCAGCCGGCCCTTGACGATGTCGAGGGCAAGGCCGCCGCCGGCGTCGGTCAGCGCGCCGGTCAGCCTGGCCCCGCCGTCGATCTTGAGGCTGTCGTCGCCCGAGCCGAAGGCCACCGCCCCATTCAGCACGCCGGCCAGCAGCTCCAGCCGCGCCGCCCCGGAGCCGAACAGCACGTCGCCGGTGATGGTGGGGGTGATGGCGGTGTCGGTGTTGGCGTACTGGCGCAGCAATACGCCCGCGGTATTGGCCCGCAGGTCCAGGGCGATCGCCCGGCCGGTGACGGCGATCGTGGAGTCGGTGGCGGTCACCGTGGCGGTGATGGAATTGGTGGTCTCGATGGCCCGCAGCGACCCCGAGGCGTCCAGGATGGCGGTGGCCGAGGCCTTCGAGCCGTTGACCACCGCGTCGATCACCCCGCCATTGGCCAGATAGGACAGGCTCGCGCCAGCGTCGAGGCGCAGGGCCGTGGCGTCGGCGACGTCGGTGGCGGTGGTGGTGGCCCGGACGATCCCGACATTGGTCAGGCTGGGGCTCTGGGTCCCCGATCCGACCCGGACCGCCGTGGCGGAGGCCTTGACGCCGGTGGCCAGGATCGACCCGGCGTTCCAGATCCCGCCGTCCACGGTCACCGCCCCGCCCTGGCCGCCCAGCTGCAGGGCCGTGGCCGTGATCCCGTCATAGATCCCGGCGGCCTGGATCACCCCCTTGTTCATCAGGCCATAGGCGTCGGCCCCGGTCCCCAGGACGCCGAGCCGCACGCCGCGGCTGGCCGAGCCGATCACCATGCCGGGCGCCGAACCGTAGGAGGTGACGGCCCCGGAGGACCCCACCAGCAGGCCGCCGAACAGGTCGCCGCGCACCCGCACCGCCGGCCCGCCCAGCAGCAGGTCGTCGGCGTCCAGTTTGGCCACGACGGCGTCGGTCCCCCGCGTGGTGGACCGCAAGCCGGTGGCCGAGACCGTCGCGTTGAGGGAGAGCTTGCCGCCGACATTGTCGTCCACCGCCACGGCGATGGAGTCCAGGCCTTGGGCGGTGACGCTCCCGGTCACCGCCACGTCGCCGCCGACCGTGCCCCCGGTATGGATCCCGAAGGCGCGGTCGCCGACCACCGAGATCGCGCCGGCCGTCTGCAGCGATCCGTCGATGGCGCTCTCCAACGCGACGCCGGCTGACTCATTGCCCTCCACCACGATCGCCCCGCCGGTCTGGGTGATCGACCCGTGGAAGGCGTCCGGACCCGTCACCCGGATCCCGAACCGGCCCGAGCCGACAGCGAACTGGCCGTCATTGTCGCCGTCGGAGTCGGTGTCCTTGATCTCGGTGGACTCATCGAGCGTGATCGAGCCCGACAGCTTCACCTCGCCGGTGTTTCCTCCCACCACCGCCAGGCCGACGGCGTTGTTGGCGTCGGCGATGGCCACCACGCCCTCCAGGGTGACGTTGTTGTCGCTGTTGAGCGTGATCGCGGTCCCGCCGGTGGGCTTGACGGAGCCCGCCGAGGTGACGCGGACATCGTCGCGGGCCCCGCTGGCGGCCGTGGCCGTGGCCACCGGCGTGGTCACCGCGGTGGAGATGGCGGTCTCGGCCCAGGCGGGCGCGGCCATCAGGCACAGGGGGGAGGCCGCGGCGAGCAGGAGGTGGCGAGGCGACATGGGCGATCCAGGTGGTGGCGGGACGAAGGGAGGTCGTCTATGGTGCGGACGACGAGGCGTTATCCGTCGCGTATGAATGTGTTTCGTAAGAACTGTATATTGCGCCGATTACGGCGGCAAGATGGCGTAATCCAGGAGTTGAGAGCCCGATGCCCCGCCCCGCCGTCGACCCCGTTCGCGCCGCCGCCACCAAGGCCCTGCGCCAGGAGGCCGGCCGCTGGCTGAAGGCCGGGCGCGAGGCCGCGGGCCTCACCCAGGCGCAATTGGCCGAGCAGGTGGGCATGCGCTACTACACCTTCGTCTCCCAGGTGGAGAGCGGCCTGGGCCGCGTCCCCATCGAGATGCAGCGGGCCTGGGCCCTTGCGGTCGGCCTTGATCCCGCCCAGTTCGCCCGCACCCTGCTCGCCTATTACGAGCCCGAGCTGAACCGGCTGCTGTTCGGGGACGCCGCCCAGATCACCCCCGACGCCCAGCGCGCCTTCGGGACCTGAAGGACCGCCCTGGCCCGATGAGCAACGTCTTCCCATTCACCCAAAGACCCGACACCGGCGGCTGGACCGCCGGCGAGCGCGCCAAGCTGTCGGACCTGGCCGATCGCCTGGCCGCCGAGGGTATCCATGTGCGGGTGGTCTACGGGTCCACCGACGCGGGCGACCCCTGGTGCGTGATCACCGACGAGAACGACGAGGTTTTGGTCCACGTCGCCCGTATCGACGGCCAGTTCGTGATCCATGACGCCGCCGCCGACGCGGTGGAGGCGGGCGACACCCTCTGGACCGCCTTCGACCGCCTGCTGGGCGAGGGCTGGCGCGAGGCGCAGGGCGAGGTGGTGGTGCCGATGGCCGCCCGTCAGGCCCAGACCCTGATGGCCCTGGTGGTGGCCGCCGCCTTCTTCGACATGACCGCCCAGGCGCACGACGCGCCCGACTTCGACGGCCATCACGACACCCCCGCCGAGATCCTGGCCGCCTTCGCCGCCGCCGCGACCCTGGCCGCCCCCTCGGCCTCGGCCGAGGAGCACCAGCGCTTCGAACGCAACGCCGCCCCCGCCGAGACCGACGGCCCGCGCGGCGCCTCGGCGGACCTGACCGACGCCCCGCCGGCCCACGTCCCGGACGAGGTCCCTGCCCCCAGGGCCGAGCCCCCGGCCGAGGCGGCCGCCGGCCCGGCGGACTCCGACGCGGTCCGGGCGCCGGAGACTGACCCGCTCCAGGGCGCGCAGGGCGGCCAGACCCTGCGCGGCGGCGACGGCGACGATCTGCTGCTGGGCGGCGCGGGGAATGACAGCCTGAACGGCGGCGCGGGCGCCGACCACCTGATCGGGGGCGACGGGAACGACACGCTCTCCGGCGGCGGGGCGGGCTCCACCCAGGTCGACCTGCTGGAGGGCGGGGCCGGAAACGACCGCCTGGAGCTGGGCCAGAACGTGGTGGCCGCCGGCGGCGCCGGGGACGACACCTTCGTCATCGCCCCGCCAGCCCACGACCAGACCCCGCCCCCGCAGCACGCCCTGGGGGTGATCCTCGACTTTTCCGCCGGCGACCGCCTCGCCGACGGCGCTGGGCGCCTGGTCCATATCCTGAACGCCATCCGCCAGGACGACGTGCTGAGCGGCGTGCGCGGCTTCACCGGCCACCTGCCAACCCCCGCCCTCCCCGGCTTCCGGGTCGAGGTGGACGTCAACGGCGACAACCAGGCCGACGGCTTCGTCATGGTCGCCGGAACCGGCGCCGCCAATTTGGTGAACCATTTCCTCGCCGGCGGCGCCCATCCGCCCACCGCCCCCGACAGCGCGCCCATCGCCCTCCCGGCCCACCCGCCCATCCCCGACGGCGACTTCCTGGGCTGAGCGGCGCCATTGGCGACTCCCACCCGACCCGTTAGCAATACGGCGAAGCTTCCACCCAAGGCGGAGATGACATGGTCCAGGAGAAGTTGCTGCTGCGCGCGCTCAAGGGCGAGCGCACCGAGCGCCCTCCGATCTGGCTGATGCGCCAGGCCGGCCGCTACCTGCCGGAATATCATGACACCCGGGCCGCGGCCGGCGGCATGCTGGAGCTCTGCAATTCCCCCGACCACGCCGTCGAGGTGACCCTGCAGCCGATCCGCCGCTTCGGCCTCGACGGCGCCATCCTGTTCGCCGACCTACCCCAGCTCGCCGCCGCGCTTGGCCAGACCCTGGACTATGTCGAGGGCGAGGGCCCGACCCTCAGCCCGCCGATTCGCTGCGCCGAAGACATCGACCGCCATCTCAGCGCCGAGCGCCTGCATGAGAACCTGGCCCCGATCTATGAGACGGTGCGCAGGCTCACCGTCGAACTGCCGGCCGACGTCACCCTGATCGGCTATGCCGGCGCCCCCTGGACCATCGCCACCTATATGGTCGAGGGCCGCGGCGGCGGCGCCACCGACCACGCCATCATCCGCCAGTGGGCGCTTTCCGATCCCGACAGCTTCCAGCCCCTGATCGACCTGCTGACCCGGTCGGTGATCGCCTTCCTGGACCGCCAGATCCAATGCGGCGCGCAGGCGGTCCAGCTGTTCGAGAGCTGGGCGGGCCTGCTGCCCGAGCCCTTCTTCCGGCGCTGGTGCGTCGAGCCCGTCGCCGCCATCACCGCCGCCCTGAAGGCCAGACACCCCGACGTGCCGGTGATCGCCTTCCCCCGCGCCGCCGGCCTGCTCTACGAGGCCTATGTCGCCGAGGTCCCCGCCGACTGCATCGGTCTCGACACCACGGTTCCGCTAGCCTGGGCCGCCCAGCGCATCCAGGGCGAGGGCCGCTGCATCCAGGGCAATCTCGACCCCCAGCTGCTGGTGGCCGGCGGCCCGGCGCTCACCGCCGAAACCGAGCGCATCCTGCGCGCGGCTGCCGGCGGCCCCTTCGTCTTCAACCTCGGCCACGGCATCCCCAAGACCACCCCGCCCGAACACGTCGGCGCCCTGGTCGCCCAGGTCCAGGCCTGGCGGGGCTAGGCCCCCTCCCCCACCATCGCCCGGGCCACCGCCTCGGCGACCTTGACGCCGTCGATGGCGGCCGAGAGGATGCCGCCGGCATAGCCTGCGCCCTCGCCGGCCGGGAACAGGCCCGCCACGTTCAGGCTCTGGAAGTCGGCCCCCCGCGTGATGCGGATCGGCGAGGAGGTCCGCGTCTCCACCCCGGTCAGCACCGCGTCGGGATCGTCATAGCGCGGGATCTTGCGGCCGAAGACCGGCAGGGCCTCGCGCATCGCCGCGCTCACATAGTCGGGCATCAGGGCGGCGAGATCCGTGGGCCGCACACCCGGCTTGTAGCTCGGGACCACCTCGCCGAGCGCTGTCGAGGCCCGCCCCGCCAGGAAGTCGCCGACCGTCTGCCCGGGGGCGTGATAGTCCGAACCGCCGGCGACGAAGGCCGCGCTCTCCAGGGTCCGCTGCAGCTCGATCCCGGCCAGGGGATGGTCGCCGCCATAGTCCTCCGGCGATATCCCCACCACGAAGCCGGAATTGGCGTTCCGCTCATTGCGTGAGTACTGGCTCATGCCGTTGGTGACCACGCGGCCGGGCTCCGAGGCCGCCGCCACCACCGTCCCGCCCGGGCACATGCAGAAGCTGTAGACCGTCCGGCCATTGGCGCAGTGGTGGGACAGGGAATAGGCCGCCGCGCCCAGGTCCGGATGCCCCGCGCAGGGCCCGAACAGCGCCTTGTCGATCCAGGACTGCGGGTGCTCGATGCGGAAGCCGATGGAGAAGGGCTTGGCCTCGATGTGGACGCCGCGCGCATGCAGCGCCTCGAAGGTGTCGCGGGACGAATGGCCGACGGCCAGCACCACCTGGTCGGCCGCGATGACCTCGCCGCTCTTCAGGCGAAGCCCGCGCAGCCGCCGGACGCCGTCCGCGCCGGCCTCGATCTCCAGGTCGGTCACCTGACAGCCGAACCGGTACTCGCCGCCCAGGGCCTCGATCTTGGCGCGCAGGGCCTCCACCATGGTCACCAGGCGGAAGGTGCCGATATGGGGGTGGGCCTCGGTGAGGATCTCGGCTGGCGCGCCGGCTTCCACGAACTCGGTCAGCACCTTGCGGCCCAGGAAGCGCGGGTCCTTGACCTGGCTGTAGAGCTTGCCGTCGGAGAAGGTCCCGGCCCCGCCCTCGCCGAACTGGACGTTGGACTCCGGGTCCAGCTCGCCCCGCCGCCACAGGCCCCAGGTGTCCTTGGTCCGTTCACGGACGGCCTTTCCGCGATCGAGGATGATGGGGTTGAAGCCCATCTCCGCCAGGATCAGCCCGGCGAACAGGCCGCAGGGCCCCGCCCCGATCACCACCGGCCGCGCCGCCCCGGCCGGCGCGCGCGCCACCGGCTTGTAGGCGGTGTCCGGCGTCACCCTCAGGTGCGGGTCGCCGGCCATCCGCGCCAGCACGGCGGCCTCGTCCTTCACCGCCACATCGACGATATAGACCTTGAGGATGGCGGCCTTCTTGCGCGCGTCATGCGCCCGCTTCCAGACCGACCACCCCAGGATCTCGTCGGCCCCCAGCCCCAGCCGCGCGGCGATCGCCGCCGGCAGGGCGCCCGGCGCATGGTCGAGGGGCAGCTTGAGTTCCGAGATCCGCAACATGGCGGTTCTCTAGCGGTTCTGGGGCGGCGGCGCACCTCTCGCCCCACCGCTCATCCCGGCGAAGGCCGGGACCCAGATTCATCCAGGGCGCTCAGAACTGATCCCCAACCGAGCCCGGGCTTCCCAGGAGAGCGAAATGGGTTTCACCTGGGTCCCGGCCTTCGCCGGGATGAGCGGGGTTTGGATCAGCTCCAGCGGGACCCTAGTCCTCGAACCCCACGAACACCGTGGCCTCTTCCACCGCCTTGCGTTCCGAGACCACCGCATTGGCCGGGAAGTCGTCATCGGGCCAGCCCAGGGCGATGGACTTCATGATCACCTGGTCGTCGGCGATGCCGGCGTGCTCGCGCACCACCGGCGACTGCATGATGCCCTGGCTGTTGATCACCGCGCCCAGGCCGCGAGACCAGGCGGCGTTGACCAGGGCCGTGGTCACAGCGCCGCAGTCGAAGGGGGTGTCGTCGCTGCCGTCCAGCACCTTGTCATAGGTGACGATCACGCAGACCGGCGCGTCGAACTGGCGGAAGCCGCGCAGCACCCAGTCCTGGCGCATCTCCTTGTCCTCGCGGGCGATCCCCATGGCGGCGAACAGCTGCTTGGCCACCACCACCTGCCGGTCGCGGTGCGGACCGGCGAAGGCCTGTCCCTGGCGGAACTCCCGCGACTGCGGCACGCCGGCCACCATCCGCTCGGTATTGCCCGCGCGGATCCGATCCAGCGGCTCGCCGGTGATGATGTAGAAATTCCACGGCTGGGTGTTCATCGAGGACGGCGCCCGCATGGCCAGGCCGATGATCTCCTCGATCAGCGCCCGGGGAACCGGATCGGGCTTGTAGCCGCGGATGCTGCGGCGACCGAGGATGACGTCGTCAAACTGCATGGAGGGTTCCTGAGAGCGTTGCGCGGCCGCAAGCCGCCGTCGCCGCAGTCTAAGGGCGCCGCCGCCACAATTCCAAACCCCCCGCGCCACGGAAACTTGACCGCGAAAATGACGCCCCCGTCAGGTTAGGTCTTGTCGAACGCGGTTCAAGCGACGAAATGTGGGCTCAACGGGCCGTCAAAGGCCTGACCCAAGCGAGGAACGCCCCGATGAGCCAGAGCGCCACCCACCCCAAGGCCGACGCCGCCCGGGACGCGGTCTACGCCCAGCCGATCGAATCCCTGAACGTGGCCCAGTCGGCGCTGTTCCAGGACGACGCCATGTGGCCCTATTTCGAGCGCCTGCGCGCCGAGGACCCCGTCCACTGGACCCCGGCTAGCGACTTCGAACCCCACTGGGCGGTCACCCGCTACAACGACATCATGGCGGTCGACACCAATCACGAGGTGTTCTCCTCGGCGTCCGGCATCAGCCTGGGCCCCAGCGAGGAGATGATCGCCAAGCTGGTGGCCAGCGGCGCGCAGATGACCGGCGGCCCCTTCGGCGGCCCCACCGGCGGGCCGACCATGTTCATCGCCATGGACCCGCCCAAGCACGACGAGCAGCGCAAGACGGTCAGCCCGGCGGTCTCGCCGCACAACCTGAAGATCATGGAGCCGCTGATCCGCGAGCGCGCCGGCCTGATCCTCGACAGCCTGCCGATCGGCGAGCCCTTCGACTGGGTCGACAAGGTGTCGATGGAGCTGACCGCCATGACGCTCGCCACCCTGTTCGGCATGCCGCAGGAGGATCGCCGCAAGCTGACCCGCTGGTCGGACACGGTGATGTCGCGCCCCGGCGACGGCGTCGTCGACAGCTGGGAGGAGAAGCGCGCCGAGATGGCCGCCTATGCCAGCTACTTCCTGAACCTGTGGGCCGATCGCAAGGCCAAGCCGGTCCAGGGCGATCTGGTCTCCATGCTGGCCCACGGCGAGGCCACCAAGGACATGGACCAGTTCGAGTACCTCGGGAACATCATCCTGCTGACCATCGGCGGCAATGACACCACCCGCAACACCATCTCCGGCTCGGTCTACGCGCTGAACAAGTTCCCTGAGCAGTACGACAAGCTGCGCGCCAATCCCGACCTGATCCCTTCCATGGTGTCGGAAACCATCCGCTGGCAGACCCCGCTGGCCCACATGAAGCGCGTGGCGACCCGCGACCATGAACTGGGCGGCAAGACCATCAAGAAGGGCGACAATGTCGTCATGTGGTACGTCTCGGGCAACCGCGACGACAGCGTCATCGAGCGGCCCAACGACTACCTCATCGACCGCGAGCGCCCCCGCCAGCACCTCTCCTTCGGCTTCGGCGTCCACCGCTGCGTCGGCAACCGCCTGGCCGAGCTGCAGCTGAAGATCATCTGGGAGGAGATCCTGGCGCGCTTCCCCGAGATCAAGGTGCTGGAGGAGCCCCAGCGGGTCCCCTCGACCTTCGTCAAGGGCTACAAGTCCATGCAGGTGATCATCCCGCGCAAGCTCTAGAGCGCAATCCGACGAAGTGGACACCGGTTCGTCGGAGAATTGCGCGACAAGACAGGAAGCTAGAGCGCCGCTCCGATTCGGAGCGGATCACGCTCTAGACCGTCCGAGTCCCGGCATGTAGGGGACGGCCATGAAAGTCTATTTCGCCGCCGACCATGCCGGCTTCGACGCCAAGAACCGGCTCGTGGACTACGTCCGCGACCAGCTCGGATACGAGGTCGAGGACTGCGGCGCCCTGGTGGACGACCCGCAGGACGACTACCCGGCGATCATCGCGCTCGCCGCCCGGAAACTCTCCGACGACGTGGCGGCGGGGAAGGACAGCCGCGCCATCGTCGCCGGCGGCTCCGGACAGGGCGAGGCCATCGTCGCCAACCGATTCAAGGGCGTCCGCTGCGCCCTCTACTACGGCGACCCGGGGAACGCCCAGGTGGACGCCTCGGGCAAGCAGCTGGATATCCTGACCTCGACCCGCGAACACAACGACGCCAACGCGCTCTCCCTCGGCCTGCGGTTCCTGACCCTCGACCAGGCCAAGGCCGCCATCACCCACTGGCTGGCCGCCCCCTTCCCCGGCGACGCCCGCCACGCGCGGCGGATCGGTCAGATCGACGACGTGACGGGATAGGCCGTCGGCGTGGGGCCGCGCTGGCCGGCGCGCGCCGCCGCTGGTGACGAGCTGTTTCGTACTGCGTCCCGTAATTCCTGACCCCGCGGCGATTGACGCGGCGGGCCCTTGAAAAGCTCCGCGCGCCCTCCAATCTCAGTGTTTGCGGGACCGGGCCCCTCTGACGATCGACGGCGATCGTGATGTCGGACCGCACAGGTGCGCCTGGGGTCCGGTTGTGATTGCCTCTCCCCCAAGCGAGTCCAGCAGGCTCCCGGGCGCGCCTCCATAGCGGAGGATCAAATGAACCATCATCGCGTCTGGCGGCTGCGCAACCTCCACCCCAGGCTGACGCCGTCGCTCCGCGAAGCGCGGCGACAACCGGAGCGCGGCCCTCTGATCGTCTCGGACCTCAAGCCGGGGAAGGGCGCCCGCCGATGAAAGACATCCTCCTCCACATCGACAGCTATCCGGACGCGACGCCCCCCGAGGCCATCGACCAGGCCGTGCGGTTCGCCGCGGCGGCGGGCGGCGTCCTGACGGCGCTCGCCGTCCAGGTCGACCTGAGAGCCCCCAGCAACTATCTCGCAAGCCGGCTGATCAACCTCGGCGGCGTTATCGCGGAGCAGGAGGCCAAGAGCCTCGCCTCATGCCAGGAGGCGATGAGGATCGTCGAGGAGAAGCTCGCCGCCTACCAAGTGAGCGGCGGCAGCCTGCTGACCAAGGCCGATCTCTACTCTGTCGGCGAACATGTGGCCCTGCACGCCCGCACTCGGGACCTCTGCCTCGTCCCGATGGTGGAAAGCCGGGACGGCCAACGCTCGGTCGCCGAGGCCGTGGTGTTCGGCTCAGGGCGACCGGTGCTGCTTTTCCGGCCCGGCGTGGCCGACTTGCTGGGCGGCGGCCTAAGCACGGTCGTGGTCGCCTGGGACGGCAGCCGAGCCGCCGCACGGGCGCTCGCCGACGCGCTTCCGCTGTTACCGAAGGCCAGGCAAGTTCGCGTGCTTACGGTCATCAACGAAAAGGCCGAAGCGCACCCTGGCCTCGCCGATGAGGCGGTCCGCCATCTCAGGGTCCATGGCATTGACGCCGTCGCCGACGAAGTCGACGCGGCGGGCCGCAAGGTCGGACAGGTCTTCTCCGACTACGTCGTGGAGCATCGGTCTGATCTGCTGGTCATGGGCGCCTATGGTCGCTCCCGCCTGCGCGAGTTCATCCTCGGAGGCGCCACGGAGCACATGCTCCACGATCCGAAGGCGCCGCTCCTTCTGTCGCACTGACTGCAGGGCGCAGCGGGAGATACGGGGAGAATTACGGTGGCATCGCGTAATTGAATTGCGATGAGGCTCGGCGGCCGGTCGTCCCGACTCACTTGGCGTTGGGCAAGAGGGCCCGGGCCAGTCCGGCGAGCCAGAGACGGAGGGACGGGGTGCGGGCCATGGCGGGTGACCAGTTGCGGGAGCCCCTCTAACCGGCGCGGGCGGGATTTTATTCCCAGTCGGGCGCCCCGCAAGGGCGCCTCAGGCCAGCCAGAGGCCGAGGCTGGCCTCGGTCACCCCCACCAGGATCGTCTGGTTTCCGCCGCCCATGTCGATGATGGTGTCGCCGCCCTCGAAGCGCAGGCTGTAGGCGGGCGCGCCCTCGAACTGGACGCGATCACCCTGGGCGCTGTTGAAGTCCATGATCCGGTCGATGCCCGAGTCCGCGAAGGTGTTGAACCGATCCGCGCCCTGGCCGCCGTAGAGGGTGTCGTTTCCTCGGTCGCCGGACATGAAGTCGTCGCCGTCGCCGCCGGAGAGGGAGTCGTCGCCCTGGCCGCCGCGCACCCAGTCGCGGCCGTCACCGCCCTCTTGAGTGTCAGCGCCGAGGTTGCCGTAGACGACGTCGTCGCCCTCGCCGCCGAAGAGCATGTCACTGCCCTGACCGCCGACGACCCAATCAGGGCCACCCTCTCCGTAGACGGAGTCGTTTCCCTGATTGCCGTGGGTGTCGTCAAAGCCGTCGCCGCCGCGGATCAGGTCGTCGCTTTCGCCGCCGCGCAATTGGTCGGCCCCACCGCCGCCCTCGATCTTGTCGTTGCCGGCGTCGCCAAACAGGGTGTCCGAGTAGGCGCCGCCCAGCAAGGTGTCGTCGCCGTTGGCGCCGGAAACCGGGCTGTCGGCCTGGCCACGGACGCCGTCATAAAGGTCACTCCCCGCGCCGAGATCGATGGCGCCGGTGATACGGCCCGAATTGGCCAGGGTGGCGTACGAGCCGCCCAGGGAGACCTTGCCCGCCATGACGCCCGTGTTGGTGAAGGTCTCGGTCCACGGCTCGCGACTGTAGTCCGGCCCATAGACCTCGCTGGTGGCCTTCAGGGCGTAGTCGCCCTCCAGCCGCCCGGCGTTGACGAAGGCAGCCGGACGGAACGGCTCAGGCCAATGGCTGTCACCTTGATAGATGGACCAAATCACCGCGGTGGATTCGCGCCCCGCCGCGGCCACGTGGGCCACGATGCTCCCGTAGTTGTAGAAATCCCCGCCGAACCCAAGCATCTGGATGCCGGCATGGAAGGCGTACTGGTCCGAGCGGGCGCCAGAGCTGAAGACCTCGATGGAGCCGGTGTTGATAACCGTCCCGCCATTGACCAGCCGGATGGCGGCTGCCCCGGCCTCGGCCGTCACCTTGATCACCCCAGAATTCTCTAGGCGTGGCTCACCCCAGGCCTCGAAGGCGAAGCCGTAGTCCTTGGACGTCAGTTCGATGTAACCGTCATTGACGATGCTCCGCGGTTGAGAGTTCGATTGCCTGAGCACAAAGGCATATCCAAGAAACTCGGTGCTGACCGTAACCTCCCCGCCCTTCGCCACCTTGAAGAGGTCACTGGAATTGTCGGACGCGGCGTAGAGGCCGCTCCAGTCGTAGGCACCCGATCCCGGGCCGGCCGTTACGTGAACTTTCCCCGCGATCACCAGGTTGCCCGTGACCTGATGCGCCCGGTCGCTTGGTGCTAAGAACCCGAAGGCCGGTTCGTTGCGGATCGTGATCGTCTCGCCCGCCGGGAACAGATAGTCCCCCTCATGGATCCAGATCGTGCCCACTAGCCCCACACTCCCAAGCGGCGCCCTCCGCCGAGTGCGCCCCTAGGTCGCGTAACGTCTACGCCAGAACTTAGCAATGTTGGATCGAAGGGCCGGTCAACAGCCGTGTTGGATTACGATTACGGTGACATCGCGTAATAGAATACGGCGACAGGAGCACCATTCCCCCGACTACGGCAGATCGGAATTACGGTGACGCTGTATGAAATAGGCAGGCCTCGGGACCCGCCCACCGTTCGTGGGGTTCGTGAGGTTCGTGGTTCCAAGTCTTCCGGCCGCGACGCCCGTGAGGCGGAACGAGATTGCCCACGAACGGGAAGATCGCGTGGCGTCAATCCAAGTCCGCTCATCCCGGCGAAGGCCGGGACCCAGATTCATCCCGAGCGGTAAGAGGTGGTCACCAGCCGAATTCCGGCTTCGCCTGAGATCGCCGTGGGTTTCACCTGGGTCCCAGCCTTCGCCGGGATGAGCGGCGCCCCCCTACCCCGCGATCGCCGCCGCGTCGCGGTCACCCGTCCGGATACGCAGCGCCTGTTCGAGGTCCAGCACGAAGACCTTGCCGTCGCCGATCTTGCCGGTGTTGGCGGTGCGGGCCACGGCCTCGATGACGGTGTCGGCGATGTCGTCGGGGACGGCGATCTCCAGCTTCACCTTGGGCAGCAGCTTCACCTCGTATTCGGCGCCGCGATAGACCTCGGTCTTGCCCCGCTGGCGGCCGTAGCCGCGCACCTCGGTGACCGTCAGGCCCGACGCCCCGGCCTCGGTGACGGCCTCGAGCACGGCGTCGAGGCGGCTGGGCTTGATGATCGCGACGATCATTTTCATGGGCGGACCTCCGGATGGGCCGCTTGAGCGACCGCGTGAAGCTCCAAGCTAGGGCGATCCGCCGCCGGCTCCAAGGGGTGGGCTAGTCGGTTTCGCTCGGCGCCCGCGAAACAGGCGCCCGTCCCGCCGGCAGGGGATTGAGCGCCGGGCGGGCCACGCGGACCCGGGCGCGGTGGGCGCGGGGCTTGACGGCGAAGGTCTGTTTCACCGCCTCCATCAGCACCAGGCCGGCGAAGCCCGGCCACAGGCGCGAGCCGGCCTGCTCGAAGCCCTCGGCCCAGCCGGCCATCCAGGGCACGGGGGGGACATAGAGGGCGCGGGTCCAGCCCGAGGGCTCCAGCTCGGCCTCCCGCAGCAGCTCGGCCAGCTGGCCGCGCGTATAGGGCCGGCCGTGGCCGAAGGGGGTGGCCTCGGCGTTGGCCCACAGGCCGTTGCGGGCCGCCACCACCAGGATCACCCGCCCCGAGGGCGACAGCACCCGCCAGACCTCCCGCAGCAGGCCCACGGGGTCGGGGCTCTCCTCGATGGCGTGGACCGCCAGGATGCGGTCGAACAGGGCGTTCTGGAACGGCAGGCTGTCCTCGGCGGTCAGGGCCGCCAGGTTGCGCGGGCCGGCGGGCCACAGCTCCACCCCCTGCTGGGCGGGCATGGCGGCCACCACCCGGCGGGCATAGGGCGCGAGCGGCCCTAGGAACGGGGTGGCGTAGCCCAGCCCAAGGATGTCCAGGCCGTGGCCGTCGCCCCAGGTCTCCAGCACCTTGCGCGCCGTCATCTCGCGGGCGGCGCGCCCCAGCTTGGAGGCGTAGAACTGTCGGAGCTCGAGGACGTCGCGGCGCATGGGCTAGATTTAGGGCCAGCCTCGACTTATCGCGAGCCCCAACCTAAATCGGCGGGGTCCAACCCGGAGGAAGCCCATGTCGGTCACCATCCACCAGTTCCCCTGCCTGTCGGACAATTACGGCTTCCTGGTGCGCGACGACGCCACCGGCCTGGCCGCCTGTATCGACACCCCCGACGCCGAGGCGATCCTGGGCGAACTGGCCAAGCTGGGCTGGAAACTGGACCTGATCCTCAACACCCACTGGCACCCCGACCACGCCGGCGGCAACGCGGCGATCAAGGCCGCCACCGGATGCACGGTGGTGGGCCCCGCCGAGGTGGAGCGTCTGACGCCGGTGGACCGCCAGGCAGCCGGCGGCGACAGCGTGAAGTTGGGGGAGACGACCTTCGAGGTTCTCGAGTCCGGCGGCCATACGCTGGGCCACATCGCCTATCATGACGCCGCCGACCACGTGGCCTTCGTCGGCGACACCCTGTTCGCGCTCGGCTGCGGCCGCCTCTTCGAGGGGACGGCGGAGCAGATGTGGGGGAGCCTGCAGCGGCTGGCCGCCCTGCCCGACGACACCGCCGTCTACTGCGCCCATGAATATACTGCGTCCAACGCCCGCTTCGCCCTGTCGGTGGATGGCGACCCGGCGCTGAAGGCGCGGACCGAGGCGATCTTCGCCGCCCGCGAGCGCGGCGAATGGACCGTGCCCACCACCATCGGCCTGGAGAAGGCCACCAACCCCTTCC
>JAZKBZ010000153.1:0-16610 GCA_040388315.1 Pseudomonadota bacterium
CGGCTGCCAGCCCGAGGCCGAGGGGTTCCTGATCTCGTCGGTGGCGCGGGCCAGGGCGCGGGGCCTGCCGATGATCGCCGTGATGCCCCCGCGGGTGGCCGACGCGCTGGCGCCGGTGGCGACGCGGCTGGGGTTGGCCCCCGTGGGCACCTCGCCGCTGATGGTGCTGCGGGCCGACACGCCCGTCGCGCCGAGCCGGCCGATCAAGGTCACCCGAGCCCTGGGGCCCGAGCTGGTGAGGATCGCCGGGGACCTGGCGGCCGCCGCCTTCGACTCGCCGCGCGACGCGCTGGCCCGCTGCATCGATGTCTGCGTCACCGAGACCGCCGGGGTCGAGACCTGGATCGCCTGGGACGGCGACAGGGCCATGAGCGCGGTCACGGTGACGCCGACCGGGAACACGGCGGGAATCTCTCTGATGGCCACGCCGCCGGACCGCCAGCGCGGGGGCTGGGGCCGCGCCTTGCTGACCCAGGTGATGGCCGACTATCGGGGGCGGGGCGTGACGCGCTTCCACCTGGGCGCCACCGAGGCCGGGCTGCGGCTCTATGAGAGCCTCGGCTTTACGACCATCGCCAGCCTTTCGGCCTGGCTTCTGGAGGGCCCGGCGGGTGAAGGTCCGAGACGAAAACGCCAGGCCGTGTCGGGAGGCGTGTAGGCCGTTCGCCTCGGGCGGCTGACCGGCGTCGCTGGCCCGCGCTCACGGCGCGATCAGACCGCGGCCGCGACCAGATCGCGGACCTGATGCAGATCCCTGGCGACAAGGACGCACAGAGCCCGAAGCGTCTCGGTGGGTTCAAGCAGATCGGGGACCATCACGGTCATCATCCCCGCCGCCGCGGCCGACCTCACGCCCACATGGGAATCCTCCAGCGCCAGGCATGAGCGCGGCTCGACGCCCAGCCGTTCGGCGGCTTTCAGGAAGGGATCGGGCGCGGGTTTGCCGTTCTCGTAGTCGCCCCGGCAGACGATCTGGTCGAAACGATCCCTCAGGCCGTGCGCGGTCAGGTGACGCTCCACGGTCGTTCGGGATGACGAGGTGGCGATGGCGCGCGGCAGCCGGACCTGGTCCAGCACGTCCAGCAGCTCAGACGCGCCGGGCTTCAGGGCCAGGTCCTTCTCGGCGATCGTCCAGAAATGACGCCGCCAATCGGTGTGGAAATCCTCGAAGCGAAAATCCTCGCCGAAGTGCGAGCGGAACAGACCCCCGCACTGCGAGCGCCGCACGCCGATGGACCCATCGTAGACCGCGTCCGGAATCTCATGCCCAGCTTCGGCGGCGGCGGCCAGCAGCGCCGCCTGCCAGAGCGCCTCGGTGTCGAACAGCAGGCCGTCCATGTCGAAGATCACGGCGCTCGGCCGATATGGCAGGGTCATGGCGTCCCGTGGAAATCCCCCAGAGCCGCCAGGACGCGCTCGCGCACCGGCGGCGCGGGCCTGGGCGGCTCGAACGCGCGTCCGGTGATCCGCTCGTGGGCCTCGACATAGGTCAGCGCGGTCTTCCAGATCAGCTCCGGGGGAATGTCGGGGATGGCGTCCTCGTACGGATCACATCGCGCGGCGACCCAGGCGCGGATCACGTCCTTGTCGAAGCTGTCCGGGGGCTCGCCGGCGGCGAGGCGCTGGCGATAGGTGTCCGCCCGCCAATAGCGGCTGGAGTCGGGGGTGTGGATCTCGTCGGCGAGGCGGAGGGTTCCCTCGGCGTCGATCCCGAACTCATACTTTGTGTCGGCGAGGATCAGGCCGCGCTCGGCGGCCAGCGCCTGGCCCCGGGCGAACAGGGCCAGGGCGGTTTCGCTCACCTGCCGCCACTGGTCCTCGCTGAGCAGGCCGCGCGCGAGGATCTCGCCCGCGGTCAGCGGCTCGTCATGGGCGCCGTCGGCGGCCTTGCTGGTGGGGGTGATGATCGGCGTCTCGAGCGCCTGGTTGTCGGCGAGGCCGTCGGGCAGAAGCTGCCCGTACATGTCGCGGCGGCCGGCCCGGTACAGGGTCAGGATCGAGGTGCTGGTGGCGCCCGCCAGGTAGCCGCGCACGACGATCTCCACCGGCAGGATCTCGAGGCGGCGGCCGACGATGATGTTCGGGTCGGGGTAGTCCAGTACGTGGTTGGGGCAGAGGTCGGCGGTCTGCTCGAAGGCCCAGCGGGCGACGCTGTTCAGCACCTGGCCCTTGAACGGGATGCAGCACAGCACCCGGTCGAAGGCCGACAGGCGGTCGGAGGTGACCAGGACGCGCCGCCCGTCCGGCAGGTCGTAGTTGTCGCGCACCTTGCCGCGGTAGAGGCCCGGCAGGCGCGGGTCGATCGCGTCGCGCAGCACCTGGTGGGCGCTGGCCGCCAGCCTGGCTTCATCCATCTTGGACATGGTCGTCTCCCGAACGAGGTCAATGAGGTCTTCCAGGGAGAGCCGACTGTCGCGCGCGACCTTCGTGCGGGCGGCTTGAACCGACCTACGCGCGCGCTGCAGGTCGTTGATGCGCGTGGTGAGCACATCCTCCTGCAGGGCGAGGAGGGCTGGCAGGTCCGCGTCCCGGCCGGCAAGAAGCTGGGTGATGCGGGCGAGGGACAGGCCGAGCGACTTCAGCGTCAGCACCTGGTGCAGACGCTCGATCTCGTCTGGGCCGTAGACGCGCCAACCGGCCTGTGTCCGCCCCGGGCGGACCAGCCCTCTCCGCTCGTACAGGCGCAAGGCCCGCACACCGACGCCGAGGCGGCGCGCGGTCTCGATGGGACTCAAGAAGCGTTCGCTCATCCTGTTTGGCGTCTCCATGGGACGGCCCCACCTATGAGGCCGGACCCAGGTTCCGGCTCAAGCCCTATTTTCCAGCCTATCGCATCTGCGCCGAGCGGATCGGCCGCACCTTCGCCGGGCCGTCATGGCAGCCTTGGGTCGCGAGCAACCCTTGATCCCCAGCCCGTATCCACACCTCCGACTCGGGCGGCCCCCCGCTCTCCCGTGGGTCTCCGGTGTCAGCCCACCCTCACCCCTGCTTCTCGAACTCCGCGTCGATCACCAGCTCGATGGGGTCGGCGAACACCGCGGGCATGCCGTAGTCGCCGGGCTTGATCCAGCCGCGGGCGGTCATGCCGATGCGCGGGGCGCCGAAGGCCTTGCCGGCGCCCACCAGGACGACGTCGAAGGTCAGGGGCGCGGTCTTGCCCATCAGGGTGAGTTGGCCCTCCACCTGGCCGTGGGTGGAGTCGGTCTGGCGGAAGGCGGTGGAGACGAAGGTGGCCGTCGGATTGGCCTTGGACATCAGGTACTTGTCGGCGATGTCTGCGGCGAAGCCGGGGACATTGCTGGTGATCGAGGCGGTCTCCACCGTGGCGGTGACCGACGACCTGGCCGGGACGACCGGGTCCCAGCTCAGGGTCGCCTTGGCCTTGTCGAAGCGGAAGACGCTGATGGAATAGCCGATGTGCGACACCCGGGCGACGACGGCGGCGTGCTGGGTGTCCATGGCGTAGGTCCCGGCCGGCGCCAGGCTGGCGTCCTTCTCGCCGCAGAAGATCCCCTGGGGCACGCCGGGCGGACAGGCGCCGCCCGCCGCCAGGGCGGAGGCCGGCGCGGCCTGGGAGAGGGCGAGGCCGGCGGCGGCGGCCAGCAGGGTCTTCATCAGGTTCGACATGGCGGGATTCCTTACGCGTTTCCCCAAGGACGAAGCGGGGAGTCGACGCCCGACAAGCGGACGCAAATGTTTTCAGGCGAGGGGGGCGACCAGGGCCTCCCCCAGCAGCTCCTGCAGCAGGGGCGTGCGGGGGTAGGGGTGGTGGCGGTACTGGCGGAAGCCCTCGGCCAGGGGAACGCCGAAGTCGCGGCCCCGCCGGCGGGTCCAGGCCTCCATCGAGGCCTGGTGGTCGCTGATGTCGTGCTGCTGGGAGACCCAGCTGTCCTGGCTCTTGTGGGCCGCCAGCATGGCCTGCTTGGCGGCGAAGTGGTCGCCCACCTCGGCGCCGAAGTCGGGCGCCACCCGGGCCCCCTCGCGGTCGCGGCCGCCGATGGGGTCCATGAAATAGAGGTGCGGGATCCCGGCCAGCACCTTGGCCTCGCCCGTCTTGTAGTTGGGGACGGAGGCGGCGAAGCAGGCGTCGCGCACCAGGACGCTCACGGCCTCATGGTCGGGGTGGTAGTCGGCCGGCGAGGCGGTGATGACGATGTCGGGCGCCGCCCAGCGGACCATCTCCGTCACGCGCCGCCGGCAGGGATCGTCGTTGAACACCGACAGGTCGGGGATGTCGGCGCAGCGGTAGTCGGCGCCGATCAGGGCCGCGGCCGCGGCGGCCTCGCCCCGGCGGACCTGGGCCGTGGTGGCCAGGTCCATCTCGGCTGACCCGCAGTCGCCGGCCGTCACCGTGACGATCCTGACGGTGTGGCCCTTGGCCGCCAGCAGAGCCAGCGTCCCGGCCCCCAGGGTCTCGATGTCGTCGGGATGGGCGTGGATGGCCAGGATCACGGTCATCACCCTTTATCTCCCGGCGGTCACGGCGGGGATAGCCCCGGCCCCGCATGAGACAAATTTCACCTGACAAGCCGGGGGTTATCTGGCTTTTTCCACCCCACAAAGGGGAGGGACGGGGCATGGCCCAATTCGATCCGGCTGCGGCGACGCAGGCCTATCTCGCGGTGCTGCCGCCGGAGGCCCACGCCAAGGCCACGGCCTACACCCAGGGCGGCCACTGGGTCCTGCTCTGGAGCGCGGTGGTGGCGGTGGTCATCGCCTGGCTGGTGCTGCGCTCCGGCGTCCTGGTGAAGGTCCGCGCCTGGGTCGAGGCCAAGAAGAGCCGGCCGTGGCTGGCCGCCCTGCTGGTCCTGCTGGTGGACGGCGTGATCGAGGGCGTGCTGGGCCTGCCCTGGGCGGTCTACGAGGACTGGTGGCGGGAGAAGGGCTACGGCCTCACCAGCCAGCCCTTGGCGGGCTGGATGACCGAGCACCTGATGATGATGGCCATCTCCCTGGTGCTGTCGGTGGTCCTGGCCGCGGCGGTCTACGCCCTGATCCGCCGCGCGCCGAAGACCTGGTGGCTGTGGGGCGGTGGCCTGGTGGCCGTGGCCTTCATGGTGCTGATGGTGCTGTCGCCGGTCTTCATCGAGCCGCTGTTCAACACCTACACCCCGGCGCCGCCCGGCGCGGTGCGCGACACCGTGGTGGAGATGGCCAAGGCCAACGGCGTGCCGTCTGACAAGATCTATGTCTACAACGGCTCCAAGCAGTCCAACCGCTACACCGCCAATGTCTCTGGCCTGTTCGGCACCGCCCGGGTGGCGATGAGCGACACCATGTTCAAGCAGGGCGCCGACATCTCCGAGGTGCGTGGCGTCGTGGGGCACGAGATGGGCCACTATGTCCACATGCACTCCATCTGGCTGGCCTTGGGCTTCGGCCTGCTGGCCCTGGTCAGCTTCTTCCTGGTGGACCGGCTGTTCGCCCCCGTGGCCGCCCTGGCGGGCGCCAAGGGCGTGCAGGGGATTTCCGATCCGGCCGGGTTCCCGGTGATCTCCATCATCATCGCCGTCCTGGCCCTGGCGGGGACGCCCATCACCTCCTCGATGATCCGGCTGGCCGAGACCGACGCCGACAAGTTCTCTCTGGAGCGGGTCAACGAGCCCGACGGCCTGGCCAAGGCCCTGGTCAAGACCATCGAGTACCGCGCCGCCACCCCCTCCAAGCTGGAGGAGATCCTGTTCTATGATCACCCGGCCGTGGGGAACCGCGTGCGCATGGCCATGGACTGGAAGGCCGCCCACCCCAAGCCCGAGATGGTTCCCTGACCCAACGCATCCTGACCTTCGACGAAGCCAACCGCGCGGCCCTGGCCGGCGACAGCGAGGCCCAGATGGCCCTGGCCGAGGCCCTGGACACCCAGGGCCAGTCCAAGGCCGCCCTGGACTGGATGGTCCGCGCCGCCCAGGGCGGCTGGATGCCCGCCGTATCGCGCCTGGGGCTCTGGCAGCTGGTGGGGCACATCACCCCCAAGGCGCCGGCCCTCGGCGTCGCGCGCATCGTCCAGGCCGCCCAGGCCGGCGATCCCTTCGCCCTGCACCTGGCGGCCATCCTCGACTCTGGCGCTGTGGGCACGCCGCGCAACCTCGGCCGGGCCCTCTACTGGCTGGCCCGGGCCGCCGAGGCCGGCGACGGCCGCGCCGCCTGCCAGCTCGGCCTGCTCTGCGGCGACCCCGACCTCGCCCTGGCGGCCCTGTCGGCGGCGGCGGCCACCGGCTTCGAGCCGGCCCTGGCGGCCCTGGCCGACCGCGCCCCGGTCGCCCCGGCCTTTGACTGGGACGTCATCGCCGCGGCCGCCGATCTCTCGGCCTTCGCCGCCCCGGTGGTCCGCAACGTGGAGACCGAGAGCCCGCGCATCCTGTCGATCCCCGACCTGCTGCCCGCCTGGGTCTGCGGCTATGTCATGGCGCTGGCCGAACCGGCCCTGGACCGCGGCATGGTGGTGGATGAGGACGGCGCCGAGCGGGTCAAGGACGAGCGCTCCAACCGGGTCATGCACTTCGGCCTGGTGGACTCCGACGTGATCCTGGAACTGGTGAACCTGCGCATCAGCCAGGCCGCCGGCATGCCGCCGGAGAACGCCGAGGGCCTGGGGGTGCTGCACTATGCGCCGGGCGAGCGCTATCGCCCGCACATGGACTACATCCCCGAGACCCCGGAGAACGCCCGCCAGCTCGAGGTCATGGGTCAGAGGGTGCGCACCCTGCTGGTCTATCTCAACGACGGCTTCGAGGGCGGGGCGACCCTGTTCCCGCGCCTGGACGCCGCCTACCGGCCGGCGGCGGGCGGGGCGCTGATCTTCGACAGCGTCACCGACGACGGCGCCATGGACCCGCGCACCCTGCACGAGGGCTCGCCCCCCACCTCCGGCGAGAAGTGGGTCATCTCCAAGTGGTTCCGCACCAAGGCCCTGCGGCCTACCGCTTCCTGACGAACACCGTGCCGGCGGAATAGCCCGCCCCGAAGGAGCAGATCAGGCCGGTGTCCCCGGCCTTGAAGTCCTCATTGGCGCTGTGGAAGGCGATGATCGAGCCGGCCGAGGAGGTGTTGGCGTAGGTGTCGAGGATGATGACGTTCTCGCCGGGCTCCGGGTCGCGGCCCAGCACCTTCTTGCCGATCATCAGGTTCATGTTGATGTTGGCCTGGTGCAGCCACAGGCGCTTCAGTCCGGTGGGATCGAGCCCCAGGTCGGCGGCGTGGTCGACGATCATCTCCGACACCATCGGCACCACCTCGCGGAACACCTTGCGGCCCTCCTGCACGAACAGCTTGTCGGGCGCCCCGATCCCTTCCGGCGCCGCGCGGTTCAGGAAGCCGAAATTGTTGCGGATATTGTTGGAGAACTGGGTCTTCAGCCGCGTGCCGAGGATCTCCCAGCCCTGGTCGGGCTTGGCCAGGTCCGCCCGCTCGACGATCACCGCGGTGGCCACGTCGCCGAAGATGAAGTGGCTGTCGCGGTCGCGGAAGTTCAGGTGCCCCGAGGTGATCTCCGGATTGACCACCAGCACCGCCCGGGCCGAGCCCGTGGCGATGTAGTCGGCCGCCGTCTTGATCCCGAAGGTGGCCGAGGAGCAGGCCACGTTCATGTCGAAGCCGAAGCCCTCGATCCCCAGCGCCTGCTGGATCTCGATGGCCATGGCCGGATAGGCCCGCTGCATGTTGGAGGCCGCGCAGATCACCGCGTCGATCTGGCTGGCGTCCTTGCCCCAGCGGGCGATGGCGTCGCGGGCCGCCGCCACGCCGATCTCGGCCATGATGGACAGCTCGTCATTGGGGCGCTCGGGGATGCGCGGGGTCATCACCGCCGGGTCGATCACCCCGGCCTTGTCCACCACATGGCGAGACTTGATCCCCGAGGCCTTCTCGATGAACTCCACGGAGGAGGGGGTCAGGGCCTCTGCCTGGCCGGCCGCGATGGCGTCGGCGTGCTCGGCGTTGAAATTGGCCACATAGGTGTTGAAGGCCTCCACCAGCTCGGCGTTCGAGACGCTCTGGGGCGGGGTGTAGAGGCCGGTGGCCGCGATCACGGCTGATTCCAAAGCGGTCGTCTCCCGATACTTGGCCCCCGTCAGGGGGAGTCAGGCGCTGTTGATAGCACGCGCGCGGCCCAGGGCCGACAGGCGGCGAAGATCACGCCGTTACGCCAAGCCTAAGCTTTTGAATCGGGGAGTCTTCTTCGCCCCTAGGTTGCCTATCCGACAGAGCCGGCGGCGGCGTCTCGCCCCGGCGCGCGCCTGTGGCCGCTCAGACACAGCCGGCGTCATACCTTATGATTTCCCGGATTTGCCCAGTTGGCGGGCTTGTTCGGCGGCCGGTGCATGCCATTTGGGCGGAGCTGGGCAATGAAACCCAGAGTTGGAGTTCCAAAAAAATGAAGTCTCTCATCGCGCTCGCCGCCACCGCCGCCGTGCTCGCCATCCCGGCCGCCGCCTCGGCCCAGAGCCTGTCGCCCACCACCTTCTACGGCTCGCTCGGCTACGCCAACGCCAACATCGACGAGCTGAACCTCGGCGCGATCCAGGGTCGCCTGGGCGCCCGCTTCGGCCAGTATGTCGGCGTCGAAGGCGAAGTCGCCGCCGGCGTCAAGGAAGACAGCGTCACCATCACGGGGATCAATGTCGACCTGAAGCTGAAGCACCAGGTCGCCATCTACGCCGTCGGCTACCTGCCCCTGAACCCGCAGTTCGACCTGCTGGCCCGCGTCGGCTACGGCAATTCCGAGATCGAAGCCTCGGCCCTCGGCTCCACCGCCGCCGACGACGGCGACAGCTGGAACTATGGCGTCGGCGGCCAGTACTTCTTCGACGACAAGAACGGCGTGCGCGTCGACTACACGCGTCACGACTTCAAGGACTCCAGCGACAACGCTGACGTCTGGGCCGTCGCCTACACCCGCAAGTTCTAAAGCCTGAACAGCCCTTCCCCGGCGACGGGGGAGGGCGACCCGGGCCGCGCGGGCCGAACGCCGGTCCGCCGCTGGGCCACCCGAGCGCCCGATCTGTGGCCGATCCGTCACAGGCGGCGCGCCGCCACAATGTTTCCGCCCAATGTCGAGGAACAGACCTTCCCCCGCCGTGTTTGAGGCCCACTTGGGCGGTGCTGGGGAGCTGAACCTGACGTTGGAGTATCAAATGAAGTCTCTCATCGCGCTTGCGGCAACGACCGCCCTTACCCTGTCCATCCCCGCCATCGCCTCGGCCCAGAGCCTCTCGCCCACCACCGTCTACGGCTCACTCGGCTATGCGAACGCCAATATCGACGATGTGAACCTGGGCGCCATCCAGGGCCGGCTCGGCGCCCGTTTCGGCCAATACCTCGGCGTCGAGGGCGAGTTGGCCGGCGGCGTCAAGTCGGACGACACCAACGTGGCCGGCGTGCCGGTCAATGTGAAGCTGCAGCATCAGGCCGCCATCTACGGCGTCGGCTACCTGCCGCTCTCGCCCCAGGCTGATCTGTTCGCCCGCGTCGGCTACGGCAATTCCAAGATCAAGGCCTCGGCCGCCGGCGCCTCCGCGGCCGATGACGGCGACAGCTGGAACTACGGCGTCGGCGGCCAGTACTTCCTGGACGACAAGAACGGCGTGCGGCTGGACTACACCCGCCACGACTTCAAGGACTCCAGCACGAACGCCGACGTCTGGGCCGTGGGCTACACGCGCAAATTCTAGCCTCGGAACCTTGGCCGGGCCGACACCGTTGGTGTCGTGCCCGGCCCCCTCGCGGGCCGCTCCCCATATCCAGAAGAGATCATCCCATGGCTGACCCCACGACCGCCCCCGCCAATGGAGCCACCACCGGCCTGCCCTCCGGCGCAGCCAAGTTCGACAAGTTCGAATCCGACGCCGAGAAGGTCGCCAGCGCCGGCAAGGCCACGACCTCGGCCCTCAACGACGCCGCCCACAGCCTGCTGGACGCCGCCAGGACCCTGCTGGAGGGCAAGACCGAGATCGTCGTGGCCAAGGGCCAGAAGGTCTACGGCAAGGTCAAGGAACAGGCCGTCGAGCGGTTCGGTGACACCGACGTCCTGGTCCGCGAGAAGCCCTATCTGGCCCTCGGCATCGCCGCGGCCGCCGGCTTCCTGCTGGGCCATCTGATCAGCTCAGGCCGCAGCCAGGTCGTCTACCTCCGCGACGCCCGCTAGCCGCCTCCGGGGGCAGGATCACGCCCCTGTTTTCCAGGGAACGTGCGTCATCTTGCCCGAAAAGGCCGCGCAATGGCCCCGTTTCCCTTGCGTCAAGGTCGCCAGGGCCCCCGAATCTGCGCAAACCCATGCCTCCTTGCGTCGCAACGCGAGGCGCAACCATAAGACAACCGGAGGTCACATGACCCAATCTGAATTCATCGAACAGGTCGCCGCCGCCGCCGGGACCACCCAGGCCGAAACCGGCCGCGTGCTGGAAGCCATGATCGCCACCGTCTCGGCGGCCCTGGTCAAGGGCGGCGACGTTCGTCTGGCCGGCCTCGGCGTGTTCGACGTGGGCGACCGCGCCGCCCGGGAAGGTCGCAACCCCTCCACCGGCGAAGCGATCAAGATCCCGGCCTCCAAGGCCGTGCGCTTCCGCGCCGCCAAGGGCCTCAAGGACGCCGTCAACGGCGAAGCCCCCAAGAAGGCCAAGAAGTAGGACTTCCGGCGCGGGTCTCTCGCCCGCCGCCGACGGATTTCGAGACAGGGCCGTCCTTCGCGGGGCGGCCCTGTTTTCGTTTCCGGGCCGCCATCTCCCTCCCCTTCATGGGAAGGGCAGACCGCGAAAGCGGTCGGGGCGGGGGAGTGGGCCCCGAACATGAACGCCGCCCAACGGCCCGCTCCGCCTCTATTCAGCCGGGTTGGCGCGTCATGGCGGGCATGGCGGCGAACCCCGCCGCCTCCCAGGTGACGCCATGCAACACGAGCTTCCCGACACCCCGGTCCCCGCGGCCGACCTGCCGACCGCCGAGATCATCACCTACGCCCAGTTCCTCAGCGCCCGCTCGCGCCGCGCCCTCGACCAGGCCCGGGCGGGCGACGCCAGCGTCTCGGACTACCCCTGGGCCTACACCTTCGATCCGCCGCGTCCCTGAGGGCGCCGGCGCGCGCGACACCCACGCCCCTTGACGCCCCTCCGCCCACGGCCGAGGTTCAGGGCAGGGAGAAAACGATTTGGACAAGGCGATGCTGATCCAGTTGGCCGGATCGTTCGCGGCCGTGGCCGTGCTGGTGGGCGTGGCCGCCTGGGCCAAGATCGCCAAGCCGATGTCGCCGCTCAGCGACGCTCGCGCCCGGGCCCTGCTGGCCGACGAGTTCCCCGGCAAGACCCTGGACGGCCTGTGGATCGCCACCGACGGCCGCGGGGCGCTGGCGCGCTCCGGGGCCTCGGCCCTGGTCCTCTGCGAAGTGGGCGACGGCTACGCGGCCCGCCACATCCCCTGGGCCCAGGCGCTGTCCGCCAGCTTCCGCGACGGGGTGCTGAAGCTCGATCTCGCCGACGTCGCCGCGCCCCGCGCCCGCCTGACCTTCGACGCCTGGCCCCCGGCGGGAGCCCGCTGATGGATCCGTTGCACGCCCCCTTCGATCCGGTGACCCTGGCGATCCCCTTCTTCGTCCTGGCTATCATCCTGGAAATCGCGCTCACCCGCTTCAAGGCGGTGAAGGCCCACTACGAGACCCGCGACACCATGGCCTCCCTGGCCATGGGTCTGGGCAGCAACGTGGCCGGCCTCATCACCGGCGGCTTGGCCTTCGCCGCTACGGTCTGGGTCTGGAAGCACCGAGCCTTCGACATCCCCATGACCGCGGTCTGGGCCTGGGTGGCGATCTTCTTCCTGGAGGACCTGACCTATTACTGGTTCCACCGCCTGAGCCACGAGCGGCGGTTCTGGTGGGCGGCCCACGTCAACCACCACTCCTCGCAGCACTACAACCTGTCGACGGCCCTGCGGCAGACCTGGACTGGCGGCGTTGCGGCCACCTGGGCGCTGTGGCTTCCGCTGGCCTTCCTCGGCTTCCCGCCGGCCATGCTGGCCATCCAGAAGGGGATCAGCCTCGTCTACCAGTTCTGGATCCATACCGAGGCCATCAAGCGCATGCCCCGCTGGTTCGAGGCGGTGTTCAACACCCCCTCCCATCATCGCGTCCACCACGCCCGCAACCCGCGCTATCTCGACAGTAACTATGCCGGCATCCTGATCGTCTGGGACAAGCTGTTTCGCACCTTCCAGCCCGAGCTGGACGAGGAGACGCCCCGTTACGGCATCGTCAAGAACCTGAACAACTTCAATATCCTGCGCGTGGCCTTTCACGAATGGGCCGGGATCGCCAAGGACCTGGCCGGCGCCCGCTCCCCCCGCGAGGTCGCAGGCTACCTGTTCGGTCCCCCCGGCTGGAGCCCCGACGGCTCCCGCGACACCTCGGCGACCCTGAAAGCGCAGTGGGCGGCCGACCAGGCCAAGCCCGAGGCCCCTGACGTCGCCGCCTAGGGTTGGCGCTGTCAGGGCGCTCGGCGCGCGCGCCCTGACGCGCGTTCGCGCCTCACGGGAACCTTCACTACGCCAGGTCCGTTGGTGAAGCATGGAACGTCATCCGAACAGCAGGGCCGTGTTCATCGACGACGATCCGATGGTGCGTCTGCTGCAGGTGCTGGCCGAATTCGCCGAGGAGCGCCGGCCCCGGGAGACCTCCGACCGCCAGTACGCCCGCCGCGCCTTCCCCGGCTCGCGCTTCTCCTCGGTTTTCGACCCGCGGCACTGACGGGCTGGCTTCCCAACACCATCGCGCCGCCCTAGCGTCTCTCCAAAAGGGGAGCACGCCATGAACGATCTTGCAGGCCGGATTGCGCTGGTTACCGGCGCGGGGCGCGGCATCGGGGCGGCCACGGCCCGAGCCCTGGCCGCGGAGGGCGCGCGGGTGATCGTCACCGACCTGGAGGCGCCTCAGGCCCTGGCCGATGAACTGGGGGGCCTGGCCCTGGCCCAGGACGTCACCGACGAGCCCGGCTGGATCGAGACCATCGAGTTCGCCCGCACCCGGGCCGGCGGCCTGGACATCCTGGTCAACAATGCCGGCCTGTTCCTGATGAAGCCCGTCACCCAGACGACGCTGGAGGACTGGCGGCGGCTCCAGGCGGTCAATGTCGAGGGCGTGTTCCTCGGCGCCAAGCACGCCGTTCCTCTGCTGGTCGAACGCGCGGGACGCTGGCGCGGCGGGGCCTCCATCATCAACCTTTCTTCCATCGCCGGCCTGGTGGGCTCGGCCGGGACCAGCGCCTACAACGCCTCGAAGGGCGCGGTGCGCCTGCTGACCAAGTCCCTGGCCATGGAGTTCGCGGCCCTCAACGTCCGGGTCAATTCCGTCCATCCTGGGGTCATCGAGACCGACATGGGCCGCGAGGTGCTGTCGGGGGTCTCGGCGGCCACCGGCGCCGGCGACAACGAGGCCCGCACCGCCATCGCCCAGCGCCACCCCCTGGGCCACCTGGGGGAGGTCGCCAATATCGCCGACGCTATCACCTTCCTGGCCTCCGACCGGGCGGCCTTCATGACCGGCTCGGAGGTGGTGGTCGACGGAGGCTTCACCGCCAGCTGAGGCGGCGCCTCCGGGAGGCGCACGCCGCCGATTCGGCCCCCGGGCTCAAAGGGCGTATCGTCCGCCCGACGGTCCAGGCGGCGGTCGGTGCGCCTGTTGCAGATGGGGGTGCGTGATGACGGTGAGAATTCCGATCCTGCCGGCCCTTGCCGCAGGCGTCCTGTTGCTGCTGGCGGCGGGTGCGCCGGCCTCGGCCCAGCCGGTCACCCAGCACGTGGAGGACGCCAGGCTCTACTATCTGCGCAAGGACCACCTCTGCGAACTGCGCCTTGGGGGCTTCATCGCGCTCACCAAGCCCGAGAACAATCCCACCCCGGCCGATATCGACCTGATGCGCGAGATCTACGCGGTCGCCGACCGCATCATCTACGACTCCGAGATCCTGGCGAAACAGGTGGGGCCGGAGGCGGACAAGCGCGTCATCGACGACCTCCTGCCGGCCTGGTACGCCGCCCTGAAGCACGGCGACGGCCAGCCCAACAAGGCCGCCATCCTGCGGGCGGACCTGACGCCCGGCCTGCGCGACTGCGTCGAACACGCCCAGACCCTGGTCAAGCCGCCGGCGTCCTGGAAATAACGGTCTTGCCGCTCAGTCCCGCAGCAGCGGCAGGCGGGACCTGGTTGTGGCCAAGCCGGCGCGCACCTCGCCGGGATTTCGACCGGTCCATCGCTTGAAGGCGCGCGAGAATGCTGCGCGGTCGGAGAAGCCGACAAGGTAGGCGACCTCGTTGACCGAGGCTCGGGCGCCCTGAAGATAGTGGATCGCCATGCGATGGCGGAGGTCATCGAGTAGCGCCTCGAATGTCACGCCTTCACCCTTCAGCCGGCGAAACAAGGTCTGCCTGCTGAACCCCATGGCGGTGGCGATCGTCTCGGCATTGGCGCCCCCCTTGTGCAGGATTGGCAAGATCAGGTTCTCGACCTGGGCGCGCACGGTTCGGCTGTCGTCCAGGGTCTTCAGCAGCATGTCCGCGCGTTCCGTCAGGACGCCGAACACATAGCGCGGTTGCAGAGCCACGCGCCAACCGGCGGCTTCGGGATGCATGAGCATCGCGTTCCACTCGCTCTCGAAAACGACCTTGCAGCCGAACACCCGCTCATAAGCCTGCCGGTAGGAGGGGGGCGAATGGGTGAAATGAACCTCGAGGATGTGCGATTGCGGAAGAAATCGGCGGGGCCCGCACGCCAATCGAGCGAAGGTGACTTCTGTCAGCTGCGGGAATTCCTGCGAGTTCGTGCGCTGATCGACAATCCAGAGATCGCCGCCTTGAATGGCGATGCCGAACCGCTCGTCGGCGCCCTCAACTTCCAGCGCCAGACGGTTGAAACGTTGGAGTTGCGCGAAGGCCTCGGCCATCGTCTCCGAGGCGTTCATGATCAGTCCGACAATCGATACCTCCGACATGTCGACGCACTCACCGTAGTGCAGCGCCAATGCGGGGTCGGCGCACAACTCGCACGCTCGGCGCATCAGCGTTGTGTAGGTGTCGAAGGGGACTCGGTTGTCCGGATCTTCGAGGGCCTGCTCGTCTATGCCCGCCTGCGCGACGAGGGTCGGGCGGTCGGCGCCCCGACCAACGGCAAACTCAAGCAAGCCACGAACAAGTCCCGCCGAGACAGTCAGATCGGCCATTCAAGTCGCCCCTTGGTACAAGGGATCACAACGACGAAACGCATGAATATAGCGCTCACATCGATTGTCGAAAACGATGGGCCTCTGATTAGGGTGAAAGCTCACTTGCGCGAAGCATCCGCCGGTGACGATGGGAGGAAGCATGGAGTCGCTCAAAGGCACGGCGCGCTGGGCCGGATTCTTGTATCTTCTCGTCGCCCTGACGACACCGTTCGTGCTGCTCTATGTGCCGGGACGCCTTTATGTGCAGGGCGATGCGTCGGCCACGGTCGCCAACATCGCAGCCCATCAGGGGTTGTTCATCGCCGCCATCCTGGTCGGGCTCGTGAGCCAAGTCTTGTTCGTGTTGGTGATCCTCGCGCTCTATCAGCTCCTGAAGGCCGTGGATGTACGCCTGGCCGTCCTGATGGCCGCGCTCATCCTGCTTCAGGCGCCGCTTGCCTTCCTGGGCATGAGCAATGAGGTCGCGACCTTGCAGTTCATTCGTGGCGGTGAGTTTCTCCAGGTCTTCGATACCGCGGAGCGCAACGCCTTGGTCATGTTCATGATCAACCTCGATCATCAGGGCGTGCTCATATCCCAGGTATTTTGGGGCCTGTGGCTGCTCCCGCTCGGTGTGCTCGTGATCCGTTCGGGGTTCCTGCCGCGGCTGTTGGGGCTTTGGTTGATCTTGAACGGACTGGCCTATGTGGCCTTGAGCGTGATCGGGCTCGTTGCGCCTGAGTATCGCGCAACCGCATTCAATCTGGCGACGCCGCTTATGTTCGGTGAGCTGGCCCTGGCCCTCTGGCTCCTTCTTGTTGGCCCGCGGCCAAGCCTGGCGAGGGCGGTGGTTTCCACCTGACCGCTGGTGAAGACGTTGGGTGCGCGTTCCCCGCCGCTCAGTCCCGCAGCAGCGGCAGGCTCAAACCCGAGACAGGGCGCGCGCCCAGAATCTCGCGGCGGAAGCGGAACAGCTCGGCGGGGCGACCGCCGGTGTCGGTGTCCATCGAGCCCAGGCCCTCCACCAGCTCGGCCCGCTCCAGGGCGCGGCGGAAGTTCTGCTTGTGCAGGGGGACGCCGGCTATGGCCTCCACCGCCCGCTGTAGAGACGACAGCGTGAAGGCCTCGGGCATCAGCTCGAACACCACCGGGCGGTACTTCAGCTTGCCCCGCAGCCGCGATAGGGCCGTGGCCAGGATGCGGCGGTGGTCGGAGAACATCGGCTCGCCCATGGCCGCCGCCAGGGCCGGGGAGGGGGCGTGCTCGCCCCGGTCGCGGGCGGCCTCGGGGGCGAGGCCGGCCTCATAGAGCAACTCGTAGCGCTCCAGCACCCGCTCCTCGTTCCAGGGGGCGTCGTCCAAGGCGAACAGTAGCCGGGCGGCCGAGCGGCGGCGGACGGCCTCGGGACCCGCCGCGGCGCCGGCCCACTGGCGCAGG